>NZ_JBXAWH010000013.1:0-224415 GCF_057291635.1 Pseudomonas sp. 1L-C-7-B-C1
CCCGGCTGAAGCCGGTCCCACTAACAGCATCGCGTGCATCCGGTGAGACCGGCTAGAGCCCCAACCTGTGGGACCGGCTTTAGCCGGGAAGGCGTCGGGCGTTACACCGAAAATCTATAGCGCACACACCGGCCTATTCCCGGCTGAAGCCGGTCCCACTAACAGCATCGCGTGCATCCGGTGAGACCGGCTAGAGCCCCAACCTGTGGGACCGGCTTTAGCCGGGAAGGCGTAGTGCGTTACGCCGCAAATCTGTAGCGCACACACCGGCCTCTTCCCGGCTGAAGCTAGTCCTACGAGATCAAACCGATTCGACCACCTTCGCACGGCGCAGGTCCGGCTGTTTCCAACCGTCTGCCGCAGCTTCTTCGATGGCTTGCTGGATCGCGCGCTTGCGGTTGTTTTCCGCGCGGCGGCTAAAGAACCAGACCAGGAAAGTCGCAATCGACACCGCCAGCAGAATCAAACTGGCAATCGCGTTGATCTCAGGCTTCACGCCCAGGCGCACCGCCGAGAACACTTCCATCGGCAGGGTCGTCGAGCCCGGGCCGGAAACGAAGCTCGCCAGCACCAGGTCGTCCAGCGACAGTGCGAAGGACATCATCGCCCCCGCCGCCAGCGAGGGCGCGATCATCGGGATGGTAATCAGGAAGAAAACCTTCCACGGCCGGGCACCGAGGTCCATTGCTGCTTCTTCGATGGACATGTCCAGCTCACGCAGACGCGCCGACACCACCACCGCCACATACGCCGCACAGAACGTCGTGTGAGCGATCCAGATGGTGACGATGCCGCGCTCCTCGGGCCAGCCGAGCAACTGCGCCATCGCCACGAACAGCAGCAACAGCGACAGACCGGTGATCACTTCCGGCATCACCAGCGGCGCGGTGACCAGACCGCCGAAGAAGGTCTTGCCCTTGAACCGGGTGATGCGCGTCAGCACGAACGCCGCCATGGTGCCCAGCGCCACCGCCGCAATCGACGTATACAGCGCGATTTCCAGCGAGCGCATGACCGCGCTCATCAGTTGGGTGTTGTCGAGCAGGCCGACGTACCACTTTACCGACCAGCCACCCCAGACCGTCACCAGCTTGGAGGCGTTGAACGAGTAGATCACCAGAATGACCATGGGCGCGTAAATGAAGATCAGGCCCAGTACCAACATCAGGTTCGAGAATCGGAAGCCTCTCATGCCTTGCCCTCCAGCTCTTTGGCCTGACTGCGGTTGAACAGAATGATCGGCACGATGAGGATCAACAGCATCACCACCGCCAGCGACGACGCTACCGGCCAGTCACGGTTGTTGAAGAATTCCTGCCACAGCACTTTACCGATCATCAGCGTCTCGGGGCCGCCGAGCAGTTCCGGGATGACGAACTCGCCCACCACCGGAATGAACACCAGCATGCAGCCGGCGATGATGCCGTTCTTGGACAGCGGCACGGTGATTTTCCAGAAGCTGTTGAAGGTGCTCGAGCCCAGGTCCGATGCGGCTTCCAGCAGACTTTGATCGTGCTTCACCAGGTTCGCGTACAGCGGCAGGATCATGAACGGCAGATACGAATAGACCACGCCGATGTACACGGCAAGGTTGGTGTTGAGGATCTGCAACGGCTCGCTGATCACGCCCAGCCACATGAGGAAAGCGTTGAGCAGGCCGTTGTTACTGAGGATGCCCATCCACGCGTAGACGCGGATCAGGATCGCGGTCCAGGTCGGCATCATGATCAGCAGCAACAGCACCGTCTGCATCTCTTTGCGGGCGATCGAGATGCCATACGCCATCGGATAGCCGATCAACAGGCACAGCACAGTGCTGATGAACGCCATCTTCAACGAGCCGAGATACGCCGAGATGTACAGATCGTCACTGGTCAGCAGCGCGTAGTTGGCGAAGTTGAGCACGATGTCGAGCTTCTGCTCGACGTAGGTGAAGATCTCGGTATACGGCGGAATCGCTACATCGGCTTCAGCGAAGCTGATCTTGATGACGATCAGAAACGGCAGCGCGAAAAACAGGAACAGCCACAGGAACGGCACGCCGATAACGGCCTGACGCCCGGTGGGTTTTATTCGATTGAAAGCCCGTTTTATTTTTCGGATTTTCATGAGCGCAATACCACGCCGCTGTCGTCTTCCCACCAGACGAACACTTCGTCGTCCCAGGTCGGTCGCGTGCCCTGGCGTTCGGCGTTAGCGACAAACGACTGCACCAGCTTGCCCGACGGCAGCTTCACGTAGAACACCGAGTGACCGCCCAGATAGGCGATGTCGTGAACCTTACCCCGGGACCAGTTGTGCTCGAACGAAGGCTGCTCGTTGGTCACCAGCAGCTTTTCAGGACGCAGCGCATAGGTAATCCGCTTGTCTTCCACCGACGTGGTGACGCCGTGGCCGACATAGATTTTGCGTTCGAGCTCAGGGCTGCTGATCAGCGCGTGGCCTTCCATGTCTTCGATGACCTCACCGTCGAACAGGTTGACGTTGCCGATGAATTCACAGACCAGACGGCTGGTGGGCGTTTCGTAGATATCGATCGGGCTGCCGATCTGCGCGATCCAGCCCAGGTGCATGATCGCGATGCGCTCGGCCATGGTCATGGCCTCTTCCTGGTCGTGGGTCACCATCACGCAAGTCACGCCGACGCGCTCGATGATCTCCACCAGTTCCAGCTGCATCTGCGAGCGTAGCTTTTTATCCAGTGCGCCCATGGGTTCGTCGAGCAGCAGCAGCTTCGGTTTCTTCGCCAGCGAACGCGCCAGGGCCACACGCTGACGCTGACCGCCGGACAACTGATGCGGCTTGCGCTTGGCGTACTGGGTCATCTGCACCAGTTTGAGCATCTCGGCCACGCGGGCTTCGACTTCGGCCTTGGGCAATTTGTCCTGCTTGAGGCCGAAGGCGATGTTGTCCGCCACGGTCATGTGCGGAAACAGCGCGTAGGACTGGAACATCATGTTGATCGGACGTTCATACGGCGGCATGTCGGTGATGTCGACGCCGTCGAGGTAAATACGGCCTTCGGTCGGGCGTTCAAAGCCGGCGAGCATGCGCAGCAGGGTGGACTTCCCCGAGCCGGAGCCGCCGAGCAGGGCAAAGATTTCACCCTTGTTGATCTGCAGAGACACGTCGTCCACAGCAATCGTCTCATCGAACTTCTTCGTGACCCGATCGATTTTGACCAGCACCTGTTTCGGTTGCTGACCACCCTCAAGGGATTTCTTGTAGGCGCCGGAGGCAACTGCCATGGGTGAAACTCCCAACTGTTTTTGCGCCCGGCCAATGTGGCCGGGCGCCAAGGTCTTTATTTACCGGTTTTGATCTTCGTCCAGCTGCGCGTCATCACACGCTGGATCTTCGGCGGCAGCTCGGAGTTGACGTACAGGCGCGCCTGTATCTCCTTGGAAGGATAAACCGCCTCATCGTTGCGAATCTCCTGATCCATCAGCTCGCCCGAAGCCGGGTTCGGGTTGGCGTAACCCACCTGGTCGCTGACCTTGGCGATGACGTCGGGCTTGAGGACGTAGTTGATGAACGCGTGAGCGGCCTTCACGTCCGGCGCATCCGAAGGGATCGCGAGCATGTCGAACCACAGGTTGCCGCCCTCTTTCGGGATCGAGTAAGCAATCTTGACGCCCTTGCCGGCTTCTGCGGCACGGGCCTTGGCCTGGAAAACGTCACCGGAGAAACCGGCCGCGATGCAGATGTCGCCGTTGGCCAAGTCAGTGATGTACTTCGACGAGTTGAAATAGGTCACGTACGGACGGACTTTGAGCAGCTTGGCTTCAGCGGCTTTGTAGTCTTTCTCGTCGGTGCTGTTCGGGTTTTTGCCCATGTAGTTGAGGACTGCGGGCAGCATTTCGTCAGCCGAGTCGAGGAACGCGACGCCGCACTTCTGCAGCTTCTTGATGTTTTCAGGCTCGAACAGCGTGGCCCAGGAGTCGATGGTGTCGACGCCCAGCACTTCCTTGATCTTGTCGACGTTGTAGCCGATGCCGTTGGTGCCCCACAGATACGGCACGGCGTACTGGTTGCCCGGATCGTTTTTTTCCAGACGCTTGAGCAGTTCGGGGTCAAGGTTGGAATAATTGGGCAGCTGGGATTTATCGAGCTTCTGAAACGCCCCGGCCTTGATCTGTTTGCCCAGGAAGTGGTTGGACGGCACGACCACGTCATACCCGGTGTGGCCGGCCAGCAGCTTGCCTTCAAGGGTTTCGTTGGAGTCGAAGACGTCGTACTTGGTCTTGATTCCGGTGCTGGACGTGAAGTCCTCCAGCGTCGTGGTGCCGATGTAATCGGACCAGTTATAAATGCGAACGGTGGAATCCGCGTAGGCACCGGCAGCGAGTGTGAGCCCGGCGCCGAGCAGCAAGCCTTTTGAAAATAAAGAAATAGACACGTGTGCCGTCCTTTTTAGTAGGTGGGCTGTTGCCCGTACCGATGACAGTAACGACTGCCTGTGACCCATCCGGCGCGCAACTTACCTTCGATAAACCCTTCTCGCAAAAAAACTTTTTGTGACGCGGGTGTCATGACAGGTGACGTGGGTGGGGCAAGCGCCCCACCCGGTCACGCTTATTTACCCGATTTGATGTTGGTCCAGCTGCGGGTCATCAAACGCTGAGTCGCTGCCGGCAAGTCGGCGATCGCGTACAACTTGGCCAGAACGTCTGCTGGCGGGTATACGCCCGGGTCAGAGGTAATGTCCTTGTCGACGAACTCGGTTGCCGCCTTGTTGCCGTTCGGGAAGTGAACGGAGTTGGTGATTTCAGCCATCACCTTCGGTTGCAGGAGGAAGTTCATGAACTTGTAAGCGCCTTCGACGTTCTCGGCATCTTTCGGGATGGCGACCATGTCGTAGAAGCTGCCTGCACCTTCTTTCGGAATGTTGTAGCTGACTTTGACTTTGCCGCCCGCTTCTTCAGCGCGCGCCTTGGCCTGATAGATGTCACCCGAGTAACCCACGGCTACGCAGATGTTGCCGTTGGCCAGGTCCGAGATGTACTTGGACGAGTGGAAGTAGGTGATGGAAGGGCGAATCTTCTTGAACAGATCCTCGGCCTTCTGGATGTCCTCTTTCTTCTGGGTGTCGGTCGGCAGGCCCAGGTAATGCAGCGCCACTGGCAGCATTTCGGTTGGCGAGTCGAGGAAGCTGATCCCGCAGCCTTTCAGCTTGGCAGCGTTTTCCGGCTTGAACAGCAGGTCCCACGAGTTGACCGGTGCATCAGCGCCCAAAGCGGCTTTGACTTTTTCAGCGTTGTAGCCGATGCCGATCGAGCCCCACATGTACGGGAATGCGTGCTTGTTGTCCGGGTCGCTGATCGACACGGCTTTCAACAGCGCAGGGTCGAGGTTTTTATAATTTGGCAGCTTGGACTTGTCCAGCTCCTGGTAGACGCCGGCTTTGATTTGCTTGGCCAAAAAGTTGTTCGACGGAACGACGATGTCGTAACCCGATTTCCCCGCCAGCAGCTTGGCTTCCAGGGTCTCGTTGCTGTCGAACACGTCGTAGACCACTTTGATGCCCGACTCTTTCTCGAAGTCGGCGATGGTGTTTGGTGCGATGTAATCGGACCAGTTATAGACGTGGAGGACTTTGTCATCGGCCTGTGCAGCGGCGGCCACTGCGCCCATGAGGGACAAGGCCAGGAGGGTTTTGCCAAATTTCTTCATTCGTACGGCTCCAGTGTTTTTTATGTAAGCGGCGTCTAGACGGCGGACAGTCTGGCAATTTCCCGGTAAAAATTCAGCCCTGCAATGACTCAAGCGTCAGGTCCAGGCACTTGCGCGCCTTTTCAATCAACTCGTCGATCTCGGCGAAGGTAATCACCAGCGGCGGCGAGATGATCATGGTGTCGCCCACGGCCCGCATGATCAGGCCATTGTTAAAGCAAAAAGTGCGGCAAATCATGCCTGCGCCTTTGCCGACATAACGCTCGCGAGTGGCCTTGTCTTTCACCAGTTCGATTGCGCCCAGCATGCCGACGCCCCGCACTTCACCCACCAGCGGGTGATCGCTCAGCTCGCGCAGACGCTTTTGCAAATAGGGTGCCGTTTCGGACTTCACCCGTTCGACGATTTTTTCTTCGCTCAGAATGCGAATGTTCTCCAGACCCACTGCTGCCGCCACCGGGTGACCGGAGTAGGTAAAGCCGTGGTTGAAGTCGCCGCCCTCGTTCAGCACCCTGACCACCTCGTCGCGCACGATGACGCCGCCCATGGGTATGTAGCCCGAGGTCAGGCCCTTGGCAATGGTCATGAGGTCAGGCTTGAGGTCGTAGAAGTCGCTGCCGAACCATTCGCCGGTACGGCCAAAGCCACAGATCACTTCATCGGCCACAAAGAGGATGTCGTACTTGGCGAGGATCTCTTTGATCTTCGGCCAGTAGGTATCCGGCGGCACGATCACGCCGCCAGCACCCTGGATCGGCTCGGCGATAAACGCGCCGACGTTGTCTACGCCCAGTTCGAGAATCTTCTTCTCCAGCTGTTCGGCCGCCCAGACGCCGAACTCGTCGGGGGTCATGTCCCCGCCTTCACCAAACCAGTACGGCTGCGGAATGTGCACGATGCCCGGAATCGGCAAATCGCCCTGCTCGTGCATGTAGGTCATGCCGCCCAGGCTCGCGCCAGCGACGGTCGAACCGTGGTAACCGTTGACGCGGCTGATGATGACTTTCTTGCTTGGCTGGCCTTTGATCGCCCAGTAATGGCGAACCAGGCGCAGCACCGTGTCGTTGCCTTCGGAGCCTGAACCGGTGAAGAACACGTGGTTCATGCCCTCGGGGGCAATGTCGGAAATGGCCTTGGCCAGTTGAAGTGCCGGCGGGTGAGCGGTCTGGAAGAACAGGTTGTAGTAAGGCAGCTCGCGCATCTGCTTGCTGGCAGCGTCGGCCAGTTCTTCACGACCATAACCGATGGCGACGCACCAGAGCCCGGCCATGCCGTCGAGGATCTTGTTGCCTTCGCTGTCCCAGAGATAAACGCCCTTGGCGTGGGTGATGATGCGCGGGCCTTTCTCTTTCAACTGCTTGAAATCGCTGAACGGCGCCAGGTGATGATCACTGCTGAGGGCTTGCCATTCGCGGGTTTGCTGGTTGTTGGAACTCATGAATCACTCCATTGTGGTATCGCGTGTGGGGCGCCGTCGATTCGCTCGTGATTCGCTCGTGATTCGCTCGTGATCCACTCGGATCTGGCTCGGATTCGGCGACGCCCCGTGACGTCAGACGGCAAAGAGCAGGAATTCCCGCTCCCAGGAACTGATCACACGCTTGAAGTTTTCGTGCTCGGCGCGCTTGACCGCGACGTAGCCGGTGATGAATTTCTTGCCGAGGTATTTTTCGACCGTCTTGCTGTTTTCCATGCGTTCCAGCGCGTCTTCGATGGTCAACGGCAGGCGCAGGTTGCGACGCTCGTAACCACGGCCGACCACAGGGGCACTGGGGTTCAGGCCCTCGACCATGCCAATGAAACCGCACAACAGGCTGGCGGCGATGGCCAGATACGGGTTGGCATCGGCGCCAGGCAGGCGGTTTTCCACGCGGCGGTTCTGCGGACCGGCATCCGGTACGCGCAGGCCAACGGTGCGGTTTTCTTCGCCCCACTCCACGTTAACCGGCGCCGAGGTGTCCGGAAGGAAGCGGCGGAACGAGTTGACGTTGGGCGCGAACAGCGGCAACAGCTCTGGGATCAGCTTTTGCAGGCCGCCGATGTGTTGCAGGAACAGCTGGCTCATCGTGCCGTCTTCATTGGAGAAGATGTTCTTGCCGGTCTCGATGTCGATGATGCTCTGGTGCAGGTGCATGGCGCTGCCGGGCTCGCCGGTCATGGGCTTGGCCATGAAGGTCGCGGCCACATCGTGCTTGAGGGCGGCTTCGCGCATGGTGCGCTTGAACACCAGAATCTGATCCGCCAGCGAAAGCGCGTCACCGTGACGGAAGTTGATCTCCATCTGCGCGGTGCCGTCTTCGTGAATCAGCGTGTCCAGGTCGAGGTTCTGCAGTTCGCACCAGTCGTAGACGTCTTCGAACAGCGGGTCGAATTCGTTGGCGGCTTCGATGGAGAACGACTGACGACCGGTTTCCGGACGCCCTGAGCGCCCCACTGGTGGCTGCAGCGGGTAATCGGGATCGTCGCTGCGCTTGGTCAGATAGAACTCCATCTCCGGCGCAACAATCGGTTGCCAGCCTTGATCGGCATAGAGCTTGAGGACTTTCTTGAGGACGTTGCGCGGGGACAGCTCGATGGGGTTGCCTTGCTTGTCGTAGGTGTCGTGAATCACCTGCGCAGTCGGCTCGATGGCCCAGGGCACCAGAAACACCGCGCTCTGGTCAGGACGGCAGAACATGTCGATGTCTGCAGGGTCCAGCAATTCGTAGTAGATATCGTCTTCGACGTAATCGCCCGTCACGGTCTGGAGCAGTACGCTTTCCGGCAAGCGCATGCCTTTTTCAGCGATGAACTTGTTGGTCGGTGAAATCTTGCCCCGCGTGATACCGGTGAGGTCGGCGATCATGCATTCGACTTCGGTAATCCTGTGTTCTTTCAACCAATCGGTGAGCTGGTCGAGGTTGGTACTCATAAATACCTCAGGGTTTTAATTCCTGGTCGCCGTCATGGCGGTCAGGCGTTCTTTGAAGCGCTGGCGTTACGGTGCCGCATTTTGAATCAAGGCATCGCCAAATGCGGGAAGACTCAAAGATAGTCGTGCTTGTGCGAAACGCGCGGCGGAAGATGCCGCAGACAGCCGGGGCCGGGTACGACAGCCGAAGCAAAAGACGCGCCCGCTGGAACCGCTGCGTGGATAAAGAGTAAGGTGTCGAGGTGCCACGCAGAGGCATGGGCAGTGCACGGCGCCCTGGCTGGGCCGCTACACTTAACGCGTGTGGTATGAAAAGCAGGTGCCCGAATGGCTGAGTGCAGGCGGTGAGGCCGATCAGCGGAAGGCGAAACATGAGACCCCCGGTATTATTGCTGTTATGGGTTGCAATCGAGCTTAGCGTTGTTCATTTTTTTCCACAACACGCCCGTAAAAAATAAAACACGCCCTGCTCAAACCCGCAGTTTGCATTACGTTAGGTGCCTAACATTTGCCCTAAAGTGCGGCGAAAATGGCTTTTTGGCGCCCTTTTAGGGCAAAACAGGGCTCCCTTGACTTCGTCTGGCCTTTCGGATTGACTGAAACCCGTAATGCTCGATGATTGATATTTTCAACAACAAAGGTGTTGCATCATGTCGGTACCCCCGCGTGCCGTTCAGCTCAACGAAGCGAACGCGTTCCTTAAGGAACATCCTGAGGTTCTATACGTTGACCTTCTGATTGCAGATATGAATGGAGTGGTGCGTGGCAAGCGCATCGAACGCACCAGCCTTCATAAGGTTTACGAGAAAGGCATCAACCTCCCAGCTTCCCTATTCGCACTGGATATCAACGGCTCGACGGTGGAAAGCACCGGTCTGGGTCTGGACATCGGTGACGCTGACCGAATCTGCTATCCAATCCCCGACACTCTCTGCAATGAGCCCTGGCAGAAGCGTCCTACCGCACAACTCCTGATGACCATGCACGAGCTGGAAGGCACGCCTTTCTTCGCGGATCCGCGTGAAGTGCTGCGCCAGGTTGTCAGCAAGTTCGACGAGATGGGCCTGACCATCTGCGCTGCATTCGAGCTTGAGTTCTACCTGATCGATCAGGAAAACGTGAACGGTCGTCCGCAACCGCCGCGCTCACCGATCTCCGGCAAACGTCCACATTCGACACAGGTCTACCTGATCGACGATCTGGACGAGTACGTCGACTGCCTCCAGGACATTCTGGAAGGTGCAAAAGAGCAAGGCATTCCCGCCGACGCGATCGTCAAGGAAAGTGCCCCGGCGCAGTTCGAAGTGAACCTGCACCACACCGCCGACGCGCTGAAAGCCTGTGATTACGCGGTCCTGCTCAAACGCCTGATCAAGAACATCGCCTACGACCATGAGATGGACACCACCTTCATGGCCAAGCCTTATCCGGGCCAGGCAGGTAACGGTCTGCACGTGCACATTTCGATCCTGGATCGTGATGGCAAAAACATCTTCACCAGTGAGGATCCCGAGCAGAACGCCGCATTGCGTCATGCGATCGGCGGTGTGCTCGAGACCCTACCCGCGCAGATGGCGTTCCTTTGCCCGAACGTCAATTCGTACCGTCGGTTTGGTGCTCAGTTCTACGTTCCGAACTCGCCGTGCTGGGGTCTGGATAACCGGACCGTGGCCGTACGCGTACCGACCGGTACCGCCGATTCGGTGCGTATCGAGCACCGGGTTGCCGGTGCGGATGCCAATCCGTATCTGCTGATGGCATCGGTACTGGCAGGCATTCACCACGGCCTGACCAACCAGATCGAGCCCGGTCCGCCCGTGGAAGGCAACTCCTACGAGCAGAACGAGCAAAGCCTGCCGAACAACCTGCGTGATGCACTGCGCGAGCTGGACGACAGCGAAGTCATGGCCAAGTACATCGATCCGAAGTACATCGATATCTTTGTTGCGTGCAAGGAAAGTGAGCTGGAGGAGTTCGAGCACTCCATCTCCGACCTTGAATACAACTGGTACCTGCACACGGTTTGATGGCTGCAAGGTCAAGAAAACGCCACCTTTTCGAGAGAATTGGTGGCGTTTTTTCATTCATGAGCTGCGCGGACACCCTGTGGGACCGGCTTCAGCCGCGAAGGCAATCTCGCGGCTGCCACTGTAGAATGCCGGCGGCCCCGACCGAGAGAGCACTGATGACCCGCCTTGCCCCACCCCGCAAACCTCGTGCACGCAGCCAGGCGCGGATCGACTCAATCCTTGATGCCGCACGTGCGCTGCTGGCCTCGGACGGCGTGGCTAGCCTCTCCATCTACAGCGTCGCCGAACGGGCCGAGATCCCGCCTTCCTCGGTCTATCACTTCTTCGCCAGCGTTCCCGCGCTGCTCGAAGCGCTCACGGCCGATGTTCACGAAGCCTTTCGCGAAAGCCTGCAGCAGCCCATCGATCATGATCAGTTAAATCAGTGGCGTGACCTGTCCCACGTAGTGGAATCGCGCATGCTCGCGATCTACAGCGACGACGCTGCCGCGCGGCAGTTGATCCTCGCCCAACACGGTTTGACCGAAGTCACTCAGGCGGATCGTCAACACGACATTGAACTGGGCAACCTCATGCATGAGCTGTTCGCCCGGCATTTCCAACTGCCGACGCTGCCCGATGATGTTGAGGTGTTTGCCCTGGCGCTGGAACTTGCGGATCGGGTGTACGCGCGATCGGTGCAATTGCACCACGCGATTACCCCGCGCATGGCCGAGGAAGGGTTGCGTGTGTTTGATGCGTATCTTGGGTTGTACCTGCCGCCGTATTTGCCGAAGCGCGCGATCGAGCAATAACGCAGGTCAGTTGTGGGGGCGCCACCCCGGTCACTCCCACAAGTCCTCGACCAGCCCGAAGCCCGAGTCAGACGCTAAACCTGTGGGAGCGAGCTTGCTCGCGAAAGCATTCTGTCAGACAGCCTGACTCTTACTGACCCACCGCATTCGTGAGCAAGCTCTCTCCCACAGGTCCTCAATCAGCCCGAAGTCCGAGTCAGACGCTGGCGTTGTGGGAGATCGCTTGCGATTCAGCATCGATCACAACTTGGCGATCGACACCTCGGTAGATTTCACGAAGGCGATCACTTCGCTGCCAACCACCAGTTCCAGCTCTTTGACGGAGCGAGTGGTGATAACGGAAGTGACGACGCCCGACGCGGTCTGCACGTCGATCTCGGACAGCACGTCGCCGGTGACGATTTCCTTGATGGTGCCTTTGAACTGGTTACGCACGTTGATGGCTTTGATAGTCATGGTAAGGCTTCCTTAGTGAGATCAGCTCCGGGGCAAGATTGCCTCTGGAGTTAGTTGGCCCAGCGCAGTTGCGTGGGCAGCGGTGAAGTCGGTTCGGGTTCGGGCGGGTTGCCTGGCAGCGACAACACGCGGTTGAGCACTTCGGTTTCCAGCGCGGCGAGTTGGTAGGAGCCCCGCGCCCTCGGACGGGCCAGATCCACCTGTAAATCAAGCCCGATACGGCCCTCTTCGATCAGCAAGACCCGGTCGGCAATAGCGACTGCCTCGCTGACGTCGTGGGTTACCAGCAATACGGTGAAGCCGTGCTTCTTCCACAGGTTCTCAATCAGCTGCTGCATCTCGATTCGGGTCAAGGCATCCAGCGCGCCAAGGGGCTCGTCGAGCAGCAACAGGCGCGGCTGGTGAATCAGCGCACGCGCCAGCGCCACACGTTGTTTCTGACCACCTGACAATGCCGCCGGCCATTCATTGGCGCGCTCGGCCAGGCCCACGGATTCCAGCGCTTCCAGCGCTTTGCCACGCCAGTCGCCGCTGAGGCCAAGGCCGACGTTGTCGATGATCTTTTTCCAGGGCAGCAAACGCGCTTCCTGGAACATCAGTCGCGTGTCTTCGCGCGCATCCGCCAGCGAGCCGTTACCGGCGAGCAGTTGGCCGCTCGACGGTTGATCAAGGCCCGCCAGCAGGCGCAGTAACGTGCTCTTGCCGCAGCCGCTTCGGCCCACGACCGCCACGAACTGGCCGGCCGGGATGTGCAGATCGATATCTTTCAAGACTTCCCGCGAGCCGAAGGTCTTCTTCAGCTTGCGGACCTGCAAGGGGATCCCGCGCAAGAGGTTTGCCGGTTGTTGAAGATTGCTCATTGCGCGCCACCTTTAGCCACTTGATACGCCGGGTGCCAACGCAGGCAGACCCGTTCCAGACCACGCGCCGCGAGGTCTGCCAGTTTACCGAGTACGGCGTATAGGACGATCGCCAGTACCACGACATCGGTCTGCAGAAATTCTCGAGCATTCATCGCCAGATACCCGATGCCGGAGCTGGCCGAGATGGTTTCCGCAACGATCAGCGTCAACCACATGAAGCCCAGCGCAAACCGCACGCCGACCAGAATCGAAGGCATCGCGCCCGGCAGAATCACGTGGCGGAACAGTCCGAAGCCGCTCAAGCCGTAGCTGCGGGACATTTCCACCAGCGCCGGATCGATATTGCGAATGCCGTGATACGTGTTCAGGTAAATCGGGAACAGCGTGCCCAGCGCGACCAGAAATATCTTCGCGGTCTCGTCGATGCCGAACCACAGGATGACCAGCGGAATCAGCGCCAGGTGCGGCACGTTGCGGATCATCTGCACAGAGCTGTCGAGCAGGCGTTCGCCCCATTTCGACAGCCCGGTGATGAAGCCGAGCGCCAGGCCGATCCCTCCACCGATGGCGAAGCCGATCCCGGCACGCCAGCCACTGATTGCCAGATGGGTCCAGATTTCGCCGCTGCGCACCAGCGTGACGCCGGCCTCAATCACTGCGCTCGGGGCTGGCAGAATGCGGGTAGACAGCCAGCCTGCGCTGACCGCCAGTTGCCATATCGCCAGCAGCAGGACCGGTAGCAACCAAGGCGCCAGTCTGTGGGTAATTCTTTCCACGCTCATGGAGTTGTCTCCTTCCAATGCCGGGCTTACTGGGCTTTCGCGACAGCAGCGGGTGGCGTCCAGATCACATCAGCGATGCGCAACGGTTTAGGGATCAGCTTGAGCTGGTAGAAGGTGTCGGCGATTTTCTGCTGCGCGGTGACGGTTTCGGGCGTGATGAACGAGGCGCCGTAGCCCTGACGTTTCACCGCCGTGCGCGTGATGTCTTCGGGCAGGCCGAGCAGCGGCGCGACCTGTTTGGTCACTTCCTCCGGGTTGGCCTTGGACCATTCGCCGACGGCGCGCACTTCTTCAACCAGGGTCTGGATCACCTTGGGATGCTGCTGCGCATAGGGTTTGGTCGCCAGGTAGAACTGATTGTTGTCGACGATGCCTGTGCCGTCGCGCAGGGTTTTGGCCTGCAGCTGCTGCTCGGCGGCGGCCTGGTACGGATCCCAGATCACCCAGGCATCGACGCTGCCGCGCTCAAAGGCTGCACGGGCATCGGCGGGCGGCAGAAATACAGTCTGGATGTCGGTGTACTTCAGGCCAGCATCTTCCAGTGCCCGCACCAACAGGTAGTGCACGTTGGAGCCTTTGTTAAGGACGACTTTCTTGCCTTTGAGGTCTTTGACCGAACTAATCGGCGAATCCTTGGGCACCAGAATCGCTTCGCTGGTGGGCGCAGGCGGTTCGGAGGCGACGTACAGCAGATCAGCGCCAGCGGCCTGGGCAAACACAGGCGGGGTTTCGCCCGTCACACCGAAGTCGATCGAGCCCACGTTCAGGCCTTCAAGCAACTGCGGGCCACCGGGAAATTCGGTCCACTGGACCTGCACGCCTTGATCGGCGAGCTTCTTCTCGAGCGAGCCTTTTGCCTTGAGCAGCACCAGCGTGCCGTATTTCTGGTAACCGATGCGCAATGTATCGGCCTGGGCCTGAGTAAGGGCGCCGAAGGAAACCGCCGCAGCAAACAGAGCGACCAGGCCTCGACGCAAAATAACGGTGCCCATGGCACGCTCCTTTGGTGTGTAGCTAAGAGGTGGCACCTGCTCGTCCGATGGCGGACCAGTAAGGCAGAAAGGGATTCATGGCCGGCGATCTCGCCAGGACGGAGAGACCATAACAGGGGATAGTTATTCTCTAAAATCATATTTATTCATTTGGTTAGCACCAAAAGGAATATGCGTAGGTAGCTTGTACTCTGAGTGCAAATGGAATTGTGGGAGCGAGCTTGCTCGCGAAGACTGGCTTTCATTCTCCAGAGAAAGTGGCTGCATGCCCCGGCCCCTTCGTGAGCAAGCTCACTCCCACATAGGTGGGAATTCCTTCGTGGATGGCGTTTACAGCACAAAAAAAAGGCCGATAAATCGGCCCGAATGTCATGGTTGAAACGGGTATATCAGCGGTTCGGCTGTGGCGTCAGGCGCAGGTACGGCGTGACGGCTGTATAGCCTTTAGGGAAGCGTTCCTTGATCTCCGCTTCATCCTTGATAGACGGCACGATGACGACGTCTTCGCCATCCTTCCAGTTCGCCGGCGTCGCGACTTTATAGTTGTCGGTCAGCTGCAAGGAATCGATCACCCGGAGGATCTCGTGGAAGTTACGCCCAGTGCTGGCCGGGTAGGTGATCGTCAGGCGGACCTTCTTGTTCGGATCGATCACGAACAGCGAGCGGACCGTCAGGGTTTCGCTGGCATTGGGGTGAATCAGGTCATAGAGCTCGGAAACCTTGCGATCTTCGTCTGCCAGGATCGGGAAGTTCACAAGGGTGTTCTGTGTGGTGTTGATGTCGCCGATCCACTTGGTGTGGGATTCGGCCGAGTCCACGGACAGGGCAATCGCCTTGACGTTGCGCTTGTCGAATTCGTCTTTCAGTTTTGCGGTGAAGCCCAGCTCGGTGGTGCAGACAGGCGTGAAGTCGGCGGGGTGCGAAAACAACACCGCCCATTTGCCATCCAGCCATTCGTGAAACCTGATCGGTCCTTCGCTGGAGTCCTGTTCGAAGTCGGGTGCGATGTCGCCGAGTTTAAGGCCCATACGTTGGTGCTCCTTGGTGATGATTCATCGGTTTACTGTGCATTCCAGCATCTGAAAGCAAAAGGAACGATTCGTGCTGAATGGCATTGATTCAGGCATAAAAAAGCCCCGC
This sequence comes from Pseudomonas sp. 1L-C-7-B-C1, assembly GCF_057291635.1. Taxonomy (NCBI): domain Bacteria; kingdom Pseudomonadati; phylum Pseudomonadota; class Gammaproteobacteria; order Pseudomonadales; family Pseudomonadaceae; genus Pseudomonas; species Pseudomonas sp. 1L-C-7-B-C1. The sequence continues at coordinate 15,642 of NZ_JBXAWH010000013.1, forward strand.
CGAAGCGGGGCTCTTTTCAACACATCACGCTTATTTGAAGGCGTAGGTGTAGTTGAGGACCAGACGGGTCTGGTCGGTGTCTTGCTGGCTAGCGTACAGATCGGAATCAGAACGCAGGCTGGCACGACGGAGGGTCACGCCGAAGCCTTTCATGAAGCCGTCCTGGAACACGTAGTCGATACGCATGTCACGTTCCCACTCCGAACCACGACCCAGCGCAGCATTCTGCAGGCGAATCTGGTCGCCCTTCAGGTAAGCAACGGCCGCTTTCAAACCTGGAACGCCCAGGCGTGCAAAGTCGTACGAGTACTGACCGAACTTGGTCTTCTCACCGGTGCGGGTGAAGTTGGTGATCATGCTGTCGGTGAACAGGTAAACGCTGTTACCGCCTTCGCCTTCGTTGCGACCGCGGCTATCGACGACGCTGCCGTTGTTGATGATCGGCATGGCGCCGTCGTCACTGACAGACTGGTAGCCCAACAGGAATGCGTTGCCACCCAGGGTGTAGGTGAACATCGCGGTCCAGGTGTTGTTGTCGACTTCACCGTTGTCGCTGTAGCCGTTGTTGTTGAACTTGTAACCGGTGTTGGCGGTTTGGCCGTTCTTGCCATCGGAGGTGCTGTGGAAGTAGCGCAAGTCAGTCTTGAACGACTGGTCTTCAGCGATCGGCAGGACGTGTACCAGGCCGAGGAACTGTTGCTTGTAATAATCTTCCAGGTTGGCGTAGTAGTACTGAACGGTCAGGTCTTTGGTGACCTTGTAATCGCCGCCAGCGAACTGGAAGTTATTGGAACCTTTGGTGCCACCACCCAGAGACAGGTCATCATAGTTGGTGGACGCACGACCGGCAGCCTTGGTCAATTTACCCGCTGTCAGCGTCAGGCCGTCGATTTCCTTGGACGTGACGATGCCACCTTCGAAGGTTTGCGGCAGCAGACGACCGTCGTTCGATACGAGGATTGGCAGGTTAGGCTGTAGGGCGTTACCGACTTTAAGCTCGGTCTTGGACAGCTTGACCTTGGCGTTCGCACCTGCACGCGCCCAGTCAGCCACCGGCGTACCGTCAGTGGATGTCGGAGAGACGGTGTTCGCAGTGCTGCCGTCGGCGGCACGGTTGTCGATACCACCGCTCAAGTTGATGCCGTACATGCCTTGAACGTCGAGACCGAAACCAACGGTACCCGGGGTGTAGCCCGAGATGAAGTTGAACAGGAAACCCTGGGTGGTCTGACGCTGATCCTGACCTTTGAGAGTACCGCTAGCGTTACGGTTCTCACGCGGATCTTGTTCGAAGTACAACGTACGGGAACTGAGTGTCGCTTTGCTGTCATCCAGGAAACCGGCTGCACCAGCCTGAGTAGCCAAGACACCTGCGTATACGGCCAAGGCCAGGGTGGACTTCTTCATTGTGTATCGCTCCTCGTGAATCTAATTTTTGTAGTTCCCGGGCCCGAGCCTAAGGCTCAAAACCGAGGATGCGCGATTAGCGCCGGACCTGACTCGGCGAGTCAATGGCCCCAAGACTAATTGACTAGACCGCGTTACAGCTGGCTGCAAGGTAAGGTAGATCCTTTAAACCTAAAAAGACTTGTTAGACCTGCTTTTATGCCAAGCAGTTATATGTCACAAGCCGTTTCAGCCGTCCGTTGCGGAGTGTATCGGCCCTAATCCCTAATTCCCAAAACATATTTCAGTGCCGTTCGTCAGATCGATAGGTTTGGGCGGGTCGTACAACAGGAACTTGACCGGCAAGTCACGGTCGGCCTGCGAAACCAGGTGAGAATTGTCGCTCCAACCTGCTGAAATACATGAGATTTCTTCGCCGCTAGCCGCATTCATTGCAGTTGTCACCCTGCCTTTCGTCTGTTTCCGAACGACGCAGGGCGAAAAGCTCATTCGCGACACAGCCCCCGTTAAACTCGTCGCCTCAACCGTGCAGTCATCCCACATCAGCCTGTTAAAAATGCGCCATCCCTGCGGAGACATCGTTTAGCGGGCGTCGCGATCGTATTTACAAATTGTGACGTTTAGATGAACTGTCTAGCGGAACAGTGCTTTTTGTTCTGGGCTTTTGGAGCTGTCGAGCACACATGGACCTTGGAGCGGTTTGGCAACACCACTGAAGACCTCGCGCACTGGGAGGAGACCCGCCGGAAGAACCCGCCGCTGTCGCATCCAGTCATTCGTACGCACCCGGTCAGCGGCCGCAAGGCGTTGTTCGTCAACGAGGGTTCACCACGCGGATCAATGAACTGGAAGCTGCCGAGAGTGAGGCCATTTTGAAATTGCTGTTCACCCATGGCACGCAATGTTTTCAGTGGGACCGGCTTCAGCCGGGAAGAGGCCGCTAGATGCGCTGTAGATTTGCGGCGTGACACCTGACGCCTTCCCGGCTAAAGCCGGTCCCACAAATTTGAGGGTCAGCGAGCCCATTGCATGCACGCAACGCTTTCAGTAGGACCGGCTTCAGCCGGGAAGAAGCCGGTAGGTGTGCTGTAGACTTGTCGCCGCTTTAGGGCGTGCATCACTTTGGTTACTCAGCACGGGTAAATGCGCGAATAGCGTGCAAAAACGCTCACTAAACGGCCAAGTCCGAAAGCCGAGTTGAATCTCAGCTCGATGTAAGCAGTGAAGTCGCTCGGTCTACAAGGCCCTAAACCCGTCTCCTGCAGGACATTACGAATATTCCTACAGACATTTCCCAAAACTGGCACGCACGCTGCAATACGTTATACATCACCAGTTTTGGGGACCTTGGTACAGGCAGGCCGGGGATTCCCCTCTTTTATTCCTCCCGGAGACTGACCTCCAGTCTCCAGCGCCCGTCCTGGGTTGCACCGCGCCAGTCGCCGTGCAGAGGACGGGCCGCCAGCAAGTTCAGCAACAACCCCTTGTCACTCCGTTGCACCCTCCAGCGCACATCTTTGCCGTTGAGCTTCAGCTCGCCTTTCTGCGCCTGACCCTGGGCGTTAAACAGCAACGCCACCGCGCCATCGATGTGTTCGCCATGGAGCTGCGGCTCACGGTTAAACCACACGGCAACGCCATCCGGCAGCACCTCAATGGTTTGCAGCTGGACAGGATCCGGGGTTGTCACGCGGCCGATCATCAGACCGACCATCACACCAACAATCGCCACCGAGCCCAGAAACTTGGGCCACAGCTTCGGTCTGGGGTCTTCTTCAGGGGTAGAATGCATCCCGTCCTTTCGTTCGGAGCCGTGCATGTTTCACGTGATCCTTTTTCAACCAGAAATTCCGCCGAATACCGGCAACATCATCAGGCTCTGCGCCAACAGCGGCTGCAGCCTGCATTTGATCGAGCCGCTGGGTTTCGAGCTGGATGACAAGCGCCTGCGTCGAGCCGGCCTTGATTACCACGAATACGCCACGCTGCATCGTCACGCCGACCTGCCAAGTTGCCTTGAAACCATCGGCCAGCCTCGGCTGTTTGCTTTTACCACAAAGGGCTCGCGGGTTTTTCACGATGCGCAATTCGAGGAGGGTGATGCCTTCCTCTTCGGCCCGGAAAGCCGGGGCCTGCCACCGGAGGTGCTGGACCTGCTGTCGAGCGACCAACGCCTGCGCCTGCCCATGCGCGAAGGCTGCCGCAGCCTGAATCTCTCGAATACTGTCGCAGTGGCAGTGTATGAGGGCTGGCGGCAGTTGGGGTTCAAGTAGCCAACCCGCAGCACCGTCGAATGCCGCCCACAAAAAAGCGCCCATCACGGGCGCTTTTTTATTGCAGCGACAGCGCTTACTGAACGGTAGGCGTTGGCGTTTCGCCGCTTTCCTGCATGCGTTGCAGTTCTTGCGCGTACAGGGCGTCGAAGTTCACCGGGGCCAGCATCAGCGCAGGGAACGAACCACGGACAACCAGGCTGTCGATGGTTTCGCGAGCGTACGGGAAAAGGATGTTCGGGCAGAACGCGCCCAGGGTATGACTCATCGAGCTGGCATCCAGGCCCTTGATCAGGAAGATACCGGCTTGCTGCACTTCAGCGATGAAGGCGATTTCTTCGCCGTTCTTCACTTCGACCGACAGGGTCAGCACGACTTCGTAGAAGTCATTTTCCAGCTGCTTCTGGCGGGTGTTCAGGTCCAGGCTGACGCTCGGGGTCCATTCCTGACGGAAGATCGCCGGGCTTTTTGGCGCTTCGAACGACAGGTCGCGGACGTAGATGCGTTGCAGGGAAAACTGCGGTGCTTCTTCTTCGTTGGAAATGGCGCCGTTATTCGGTTGATCAGTCATCTCAAATCCTTACATTGAGGTCTTGTAGGCTTCCGGGCTGTGCAAAAAACCATCGTTTCCACATTCCGGTTCGAATTCAGGCGCTCAGCAGCTTATCCAGCTTGCCGGCGCGCTCCAGCGCGAACAGGTCATCGCAACCGCCCACATGGACCGAGCCGATCCATATCTGCGGAACCGAGGTACGCCCGGATTTCTTGGTCATTTCAGCACGAACCTGTGGCTTGCCGTCGACCTTGATCTCTTGGAAGCCGACACCCTTGCCCGCCAGCAGCGACTTGGCGCGGGAGCAATAAGGGCAATAATCGCTGGAGTAGACGACGACGTCGGTCATTTCACTTCACCAGCGGCAGGTTGTCACCGCGCCACGACGAGATACCACCGGACAGCTTGGCGGCATTGAAGCCCACCTTCAGCAGTTCGCGGGCGGTATGGCCGGCGTGCTGGCCAGCGGCGTCGACGATGATCAGGGTTTTAGGCTTGAATTTCTCGAGCTCCGCCGTGCGGGTCAGGATTTTGTCCTGGGGGAAATTCACGGCGCCGACGATGTGGCCGGCGGTGAAGTCTTTCTTGGCGCGGACATCGATGACAACGGCTTCATCGCGGTTAACCAAAGCGGTCAATTCGCCAGTGCTCAGGCTGCGGCCGCCTTTGCTAAGCTCGGTTGCGATCAGCAGGCCCAGCAGGATGACGAAAGCACCCGTCAGCAAATAGTGATTCGTGGCAAATTCAATCAGGTGAGCAACCATCATCGGGTTCCAGGGCGTTAAAATGTCGGCCAGTATACACAGCCCCCAAGGTGGGCCAAAGCCCGTACGGCAGTGACGTCGTTTAGCTTGTTGCTGATTTGAACTTGTCCCTAAACTGTCGATCTTTTTTCTACTTCACCTATTAGCCAAGAGTGGGATTCATGACTACCACGCCTAAACCTCTGGTTCTGATCATCCTTGACGGCTTCGGTCACAGCGACAGCCACCACGGCAATGCGGTCTACGCAGCGAAGATGCCGGTCTTCGATCGCTTGTACCAGACCATGCCAAACGGCCTGATCTCCGGGTCCGGCATGGATGTCGGTCTGCCTGACGGGCAGATGGGCAACTCCGAAGTCGGCCACATGAACCTGGGCGCCGGCCGCGTGGTGTATCAGGATTTCACCCGCGTGACCAAAGCGATCCGCGACGGTGAGTTCTTCGAGAACCCGGCTATCTGTACAGCGGTCGACAAGGCCGTAGGCGCTGGCAAAGCCGTGCACATCCTTGGCCTGCTGTCCGACGGCGGTGTTCACAGCCATGAAGATCACCTGGTGGCGATGGTCGAGCTGGCCGCCAAGCGTGGCGCCGACAAGATTTACCTGCATGCCTTCCTCGATGGCCGCGACACGCCACCGCGCAGTGCCCATCAATACCTGCAGACCATGGAAACCGCCTATGCGCGCCTGGGCAAAGGGCGCACCGCCACGATCATCGGCCGTTACTTCGCCATGGACCGCGACAATCGCTGGGACCGTGTCGAATCCGCCTACAACCTGATCGTTGACGGCACCTCGGAATTCCACGCCGACAACGCCAAGGCCGCGCTGGACGCCGCTTATGAGCGCGGCGAGAACGACGAGTTCGTCAAAGCCACCCGCATCGGCGCGCCGGTGACAGTCGAAGACGGCGACGCGGTGGTGTTCATGAACTTCCGCTCCGACCGTGCCCGCGAACTGACCCGCGTATTCGTCGAAGACGATTTCGCGGACTTCGCCCGTCGGCGTCAGGCCAGACTGGCCGGCTTCGTCACGCTGACCAAGTACGCAGCCACCATCGACGCGCCGGCGGCGTTCGAAAAAGCCGGCCTGCACAACGTGCTGGGTGAATACCTCTCGAACAACGGCAAGACGCAGCTGCGCATCGCCGAAACCGAGAAGTACGCCCACGTGACGTTCTTCTTCTCGGGCGGCCGTGAAGAACCCTTCCCCGGCGAAGAGCGCATCCTGATCCCGTCCCCTAAAGTCGCGACCTACGACCTGCAGCCGGAAATGAGCGCGCCTGAAGTCACCGACCGAATCGTCGACGCCATCGAGCATCAGCGTTATGACGTGATCGTGGTTAATTACGCCAACGGCGACATGGTCGGCCATAGCGGGATCATGGAAGCAGCGGTCAAGGCCGTTGAGTGCCTGGACATCTGCGTCGGCCGCATCACTCAGGCGCTGGAAAAAGTCGGCGGCGAAGCGCTGATCACCGCCGACCACGGCAACGTCGAACAGATGACCAACGAGGAGACCCACCAGCCTCACACTGCCCACACCACTGAGCCGGTGCCTTTCGTTTATGTCGGCAAGCGTGATCTGAAGGTGCGCGAAGGCGGCGTGTTGGCCGACGTGGCACCGACCATGCTGATGCTGCTCGGCATGGAAATCCCGACCGAAATGACCGGTACGCCGATTCTGGTCGCCAAGTAAGCCTCTCGAACCGGTCCGCCAGTCGCTGACGGGCCGGTTTTGTATGAAATGTCTGACGGCCACGTCGTCCGAGCGTTTTTTTTGCAGCCACCGCCGGGCATACTAGGCCGGTCTTTACTCCTGGTGTCGCCCAACCTCATGCTTCGCGCCCTGATCACCCTCGCCTTGATTTGTCTGCTCAATCCGGCCTTCGCCGACGATGATCGCGCACAGACGCAGAAACAGCTGGATGCCACGCGTCAGGACATCACCGAACTGAAAAAAGCGCTAAGCCAGTTGCAGGAAGAAAAATCCGGCGTCCAGAAAGACCTGCGCTCCACTGAAACTCAGATGGGCAAGCTGGAAAAGCAGGTGGAGGCCCTGCAAAAAGAACTAAAAAAGACTGAAAGCGAGCTGCAACGGCTCGACCAGGAGAAAAAAAAACTCCAGAGCGCACGCGTTGAACAGCAACGACTGATCGCGATTCAAGCCCGCGCTGCCTACCAGAGCGGCCGCCAGGAATACCTCAAACTGCTGCTCAATCAGCAGAACCCCGAAAAATTCGCCCGCACCCTCACCTATTACGATTACCTGAGCCAGGCCCGCCTGGAGCAGTTGCGCAACTTCAATGAAACCTTGCACCAGCTGGCCGGCGTCGAGAAAGACATCGACCTGCAGCAAGCGCAGCTGCTGGTGCAGAAGAGTTCGCTGGATGACCAGAAAGCCCAGCTCGATACCGTGCGCCAGGAACGTCAGGTGGCACTGGCCAAGCTGAATCAGGATTACAAGGTTCGCGACCAGAAGCTTCAGTCGCGGCAGCAGGATCAGGCCGACCTGACCAAGGTTCTCAAGACCATCGAAGAAACCCTCGCCCGCCAGGCTCGCGAAGCCGAAGAGGCTCGCCAGAAGGCATTGCTCGCGCAGCAGGAAGCCGAAAAACGTCAGCGCGAGCAAGAAGCGCTGGCGAAGAACCGGGCCAAAGACGATGCGAAGGACGACAGCGATGTGGCCCCGCGTCGTCCGATCAAAGCGCCCGGCGCGATAGTTTCCAGTGCCGGTCAGTCGTACGGCGGCGCTTTTGAGCAAGCAAGGGGAAAACTTCCTTGGCCCGTCGATGGTCGATTGTTGGCGCGATTCGGTGAAAGCCGTGGCGATGACGAGCGCACCAAGTGGGATGGCGTGATGATCAGTGCAGCTGCAGGCAGCCAGGTCCGCGCGGTGCACGGTGGTCGGGTGGTCTTCGCCGACTGGTTGCGCGGCGCCGGGCTTCTGGTCATTCTCGACCACGGCAATGGTTATTTGAGTCTGTACGGTCACAACCAGAGCCTGTTGAAAGAGGCCGGGGACGTCGTAAAAGCCGGAGACGCGATCTCTACTGTTGGTAACAGCGGTGGTGGTCAGGACACTCCGGCGTTGTATTTCGCTATTCGTCAGCAGGGTCGCCCTAGTGATCCGGCCCAATGGTGTCGTACTCAAGGATAAGTCGACACCTCACTCAGGAGTTCGTAAGACATGCTGTTTTCGTCCCGCCTCACCTCGCTGGCCCTGACTATCGCCGTGGTTATCGGCGCTCCTCTGGCCCAGGCTGCCGGCGCCGCCCCTGCTGCGCCTGCAGCCACTGCGCCCGCCAACGCCGCGAACATCAAGGCGCCGCTGCCGCTCGACGAGCTGCGCACCTTCGCCGAGGTCATGGACCGGATCAAAGCCGCGTACGTCGAGCCCGTGGATGACAAGACCCTGCTGGAAAACGCCATCAAAGGCATGCTCAGCAACCTTGATCCCCACTCCGCTTACCTGGGCCCGGAAGATTTCCAGGAGCTGCAGGAAAGCACCAGTGGCGAGTTCGGCGGGCTGGGTATCGAAGTGGGCGTCGAAGACGGCTTTGTAAAAGTCGTCTCCCCCATCGATGACACCCCTGCGTCCAAAGCTGGCATCGAAGCGGGTGACCTGATCGTCAAAATCAACGGCACGCCAACCCAGGGCCAGACGATGCAGGAAGCCGTGGACAAAATGCGCGGCAAGATCGGCGAAAAAATCACCCTGACGCTGGTGCGTGACGGCGGCACTCCATTCGATGTGACGCTGGCCCGCGCAACCATCCAGGTCAAAAGCGTGAAGGCGCAGATGCTGGAGCCGGGTTACGGTTACATCCGCATCACCCAATTCCAGGTCAAGACCGGTGAGGAAGTCGGCAAGGCGCTGGCCAAGCTCCGCAAGGACAACGGCAAGAAGATGAGCGGCCTGATCCTCGACCTGCGCAACAACCCGGGCGGTGTGTTGCAGGCGGCGGTCGAGGTGGCTGACCACTTCCTGACCAAGGGCCTGATCGTTTACACCAAAGGCCGCATTGCCAACTCGGAACTGCGCTTCTCGGCAGACCCGGCTGACGCCAGCGAAGGTGTGCCTCTGGTGGTGCTGATCAACGGCGGCAGCGCCTCGGCGTCGGAGATCGTCGCCGGTGCATTGCAAGACCAGAAGCGCGGCATCCTGATGGGCACCGATACGTTCGGCAAAGGCTCGGTGCAGACCGTTCTGCCGCTGGCCAACGACCGCGCGCTGAAGATCACCACGGCGCTGTATTACACGCCGAACGGCCGCTCGATTCAGGCCCAGGGCATCAATCCGGACATCGAAGTGAAACGCGCCAAGCTCACGGCCGAAGCCGATGGCGACAACTACAAAGAGGCCGATCTGCTCGGTCACTTGGGCAACGGCAACGGCGGCGCGGACAAACCGACCACCAAGGCCAAGGCTGGCAAGGCGCGTCCGCAGGACGATGACTACCAGATGAACCAGGCCCTCAGCTTGCTCAAGGGTTTGAGCGTCACGCGCGGCAATTGAGATGCGCGTCTGGTTGACCGGGCTCATTTGCGCCCTTGCCGTCTCCACGGGAGCTGCACGTGCAGCGCCCGCTGACTCCTCGGCGACCGCAGGCAAAGCGCCGAAGGTCGCCTATCTCAGCCTGATCATCGACGATCTCGGACAAAACCCTGAACGGGACAGCCGCGCGCTGGCCCTTCCCGGCCCCGTGACGCTGGCGATCATGCCTGACACGCCCCACGCAACGGACTTTGCCCGTCAGGCGCACAAGGCTGGCAAGACGGTCATGCTGCACATGCCCATGGACCCGGCGACCGGGCCGTACGCCTGGCACCCGGAACTGCCGCTGCCCGAACTCGAATCGCGTCTGAACGCCGCGCTGCTAAAAGTCCCCTACGCCGCTGGCATCAACAACCACATGGGCAGCCGCATGACGGCCGAGCCGGTGGCCATGGGTTGGTTGGTGGGCGAGTTGCAGCGCCGTCATTTGTTTCTGGTCGACAGCCGCACCAGCGCCAAAACCGTTGCGGCGGCTGAAGCGCAGAAGATTGGGCTGGCCAGTGTGTCCCGCGATGTTTTTCTCGACGACGAGCGCACCGCCGAGGCCATCAGCGGCCAGTTGCAGACAGCGATCAAGCTCGCTCACAAGCAAGGCTCGGCCGTGATGATCGGCCATCCCTATCCGGTGACGCTCGATGTCCTGGAGCGCGAGCTGCCCAAGCTTAAATCCCAAGGTATAGAGCTGATCGAGATCCGCCACATGGTCACTGAGCGCGGAAATGAGGCGATGGCCGGCCATGGCAAGAACGGGCGTTATCGCTAGGCCGACAATGCTTCGCTAGAGATATTTGGCGAAAATCGAATCGACCACGCCTTCTTTGCGCAGCTGATCGAGCGCGCGCTGCAGCCGTTGGACCACGGCGTCCGGGGTGTCTTTGTTCAATGCCAGAAACAGTTCGGCGCTGTTGAAACGCAGCACGGTTTTCAACCCTGTGATGCCCTCCTGCCGCGCCAGATAGCGACCCGCCGGATCACCCGTGGCCCACAGATCGAGCTGGCCATCGACCAGCTTCCTGGCGTTGTCTTTATCGCTGAGCACCGTGATCGGGTTCATACCCTGACGCGCCAGCTCCACGGCAATAGCGTCGCCCTTGTAGGCACCGATTCGGTAAGACCGTGCAGCCTCAAGAGTGCTTAGCTGGATCGGGCTGTCAGCGCGCGCCAGCAGAATCCAGTCGTCCGGGCCGATCGGTCCGACCCACTTGAAGCGTTTTTCGCGCTCGGGCAACCGCGCAGTCACGAACACGCCGTAACCGGGATTTTCCAGCGCCAGTTTGTAGATGCGATCCCAGGGAAAGCGCAAGGTCATGTTGTAGCCGACACCGGCGCGCTTGAAGGTCTCGCGCACTACTTCGACGGCGATGCCCTTGATGTTGGCTTCCTGGGCGAAATTCTTGCCGTCGGTAGCCATGTTGTAAGGCGGGAAGTTTTCGGTCAGCAGGACCATTGAATAGGCCGGCGTATCGTCGGCCCGGGCCGCTCCTGACAGCATTATCGCGACGCTGATCAGTGCAAGAAAAACACCTTTGAACATATCCCTGGCCCCTGATCCTGACGACGGCAAGAGAGTGCCGCTAACGATCAGCAAAGTCCAGTTCGACGACCGGCACGCTCGTCTTCAGAGCAGGTTCGCCACGACGCGCCAGAACACTTCGGCGCAATGCGAGCACCGCCGTGCGGGAGTGAGCCTGCTTACGGAGACTCAGCCCTCAAGCATCAAGGACTGAGCGCGGCCCCAGGCTCAGCGAACCACGATCCCTTGCGCCGCCATGTACGCCTTGGCCTCAGGCACGGTGTACTCGCCAAAGTGGAAAATACTCGCCGCAAGCACGGCACTGGCGTGGCCTTCCAGCACGCCGGCCGCCAGGTGCTCAAGATTGCCGACGCCGCCTGAAGCAATCACCGGGATGCCCAGCGCATCACTGATGGCACGGGTCACGCCGAGATCGAAGCCGTTTTTCATCCCGTCCTGATCCATGCTGGTGAGCAGGATCTCGCCGGCGCCAAGGTCTTCCATCTTTTTGGCCCACATCACCGCGTCCAGGCCGGTTGGCTTGCGACCGCCATGGGTGAAGATTTCCCAGCGTGGCGCTTCGCCGGGCAGCGAAACCCGTTTGGCATCGATGGCCACGACGATGCACTGCGAACCGAAACGGGCAGCGGCTTCACCAACGAACTCGGGATTGAACACCGCAGCGGTGTTGATCGACACCTTGTCGGCACCGGCGTTGAGCAGATTGCGAATGTCCTGCACCGTGCGCACGCCGCCGCCAACAGTCAACGGGATGAACACCTGACTGGCCATGCGCTCGACGGTGTGCAGCGTAGTGTCGCGGCCATCGACGCTGGCGGTGATGTCGAGGAAGGTAATCTCGTCGGCACCCTGCTCGTCATAACGACGGGCGATCTCGACCGGATCACCGGCGTCGCGGATGTTCTCGAACTTCACGCCCTTGACCACACGGCCGTTGTCGACGTCGAGGCAAGGGATGATGCGTTTGGCGAGGGCCATGGGCCGGTTCTCCGAAAACGGTTGGGAATCTGCCCAACATCACAACATTCTGATTTGAAGCACGCCCCTGTAGGAGTGAGCTTGCTCGCGATGCGCCGGGTCAGTCAGCAAACATACTTCTGACACACTGCTATCGCGAGCAAGCTCACTCCTACACGGGGGCGTGCCAGTCAGCCTTTGTACGAATCACAAAACGCCTGTGCTTCAGCCACATCCAGTGTGCCTTCATAGATCGCACGGCCGGTGATTGCGCCGATGATGCCCGGTGCCTTGGCGTCGAGCAGCGCTTTGATGTCGCCCAGGTTATGAATGCCGCCCGACGCGATCACCGGAATGCGGGTGGCAGCGGCCAGCGCGGCGGTGAACGGGACGTTGCAGCCCTGCATCATGCCGTCTTTGGCGATGTCGGTATAAACGATGGCCGAGACGCCGTCGGCTTCAAAGCGCTTGGCCAGGTCGATCACCTGCACCGTGCTGACCTCAGCCCAGCCGTCGGTGGCGACGAAGCCGTCTTTGGCATCCAGGCCCACAATCACTTTGCCAGGGAACGCGCGGCAGGCTTCGGCGACGAAGTCAGGGTCCTTGACCGCCTTGGTACCGATGATCACGTAACTCACGCCGGCTTTGACGTAGTGCTCAATGGTTTCCAGCGAGCGGATGCCGCCGCCGATCTGGATCGGCAGGTTCGGGTAACGACGCGCAATCGCTGTCACGACTTCGCCATTGACCGGCTGGCCTTCGAACGCACCGTTCAGGTCAACCAGATGCAAGCGACGGCAGCCGCCCTCGACCCATTTGGCAGCCATGCTCACCGGATCATCGGAGAACACCGTGGAATCTTCCATCCGACCCTGGCGCAGTCGTACACATGCGCCGTCTTTAAGGTCGATCGCGGGAATAATGAGCATTCTTTTTCCTTCGTCAAAAGAGCTGCGCGCCGCGAGCTGTAAGCTGCAAGTCTGCGCACCTAACCATTCTTGCAGCTTGAAAGTTGCCGCCTCTAGCTGCTCTTCTCCAACGCCCACAGGTCGCTCTCGATGCTTTCGAAACGCTCCTTGAGGTGCGTCTGAACATCGAAGATCGCCCGGTTGTAGTAATGCGGCGCGATCTCGCGGGTGAACAATTCCAGGATTTCAGCCGCTTCGAACGAACCCAGGTCCAGCTCGAAACGGTCTTCCATGAACCGCTTGATCCTGTGGCACGCCTCACTCTCCTGCTCGGGAGTGAGGGTCAGAATCGGCGGTTTGGTCTTCTTGCTCATTACCAGCGGCCGTTCCACGCCGCGAAGTTCTGCAGCAACTGCAGGCCATGGGTGTGGCTCTTCTCGGGGTGGAACTGCACGGCGAAGCGCGAGCCATCGGCCAATGCAGCGGCGAAATCATGACCGTAATGGCCACGGCCGACGATCTGCTGCGGGTTGGGCGATTCGATGTAATAGCTGTGCACGAAGTAGAACCGCGCCATGTCCGGAATGTTGGCCCAGAGCGGGTGATCCACGGCCTGCGCCACTTCGTTCCAGCCCATGTGCGGGACTTTCAGGTGCTGACCATCTTCGTGAAGGTCCTTGCCGAAAAAGCGTACCTGACCGGGGAAAGTGCCGATGCAATCAACACCGCCGCTCTCTTCGCTGCGCTCCATCAGCGCCTGCATGCCCACGCAGATCCCGAGAAACGGACGGTCCTGACTGACTTCACGCACAAGGGCATCGAAGCCCAGACGACGAATTTCCGCCATGCAGTCGCGAATGGCACCGACACCCGGAAACACGACACGGTCAGCTTCACGGATGACGTCGGCGTCGCTGGTAATCAGCACGCGACCGGCGCCGACGTGCTCCAGCGCCTTGGCCACCGAGTGCAGATTGCCCATGCCATAGTCGATAACGGCAACGGTCTGCATTACAGCACGCCTTTGGTCGAAGGCATCTGGCCGGCCATGCGGTCGTCCAGTTCTACCGCCATGCGCAGTGCACGGCCGAACGCCTTGAAGACGGTTTCGATCTGGTGGTGAGTGTTGTGGCCGCGCAGATTGTCGATGTGCAGCGTGACGTTGGCGTGGTTGACGAACCCCTGGAAGAATTCCTGGAACAGGTCCACATCAAAGCCGCCGACGGTGGCGCGGGTGTACGGCACATGCATTTGCAGGCCAGGCCGACCGGAGAAGTCGATGACCACGCGCGACAGCGCTTCATCCAGCGGGACATAGGCGTGGCCGTAGCGACGGATGCCTTTTTTGTCGCCGATGGCTTTGCTGAACGCCTGGCCCAGCGTGATGCCGACATCTTCCACGGTGTGGTGATCGTCGATATGCAGGTCGCCTTTGCATTCGATGTCCAGATCGATCAGCCCGTGACGGGCGATCTGGTCGAGCATGTGTTCAAGAAAAGGAACGCCGATGTCGAATCGGGACTTTCCTGTGCCATCCAGGTTGATCGAGGCTTTGATCTGGGTTTCCAGAGTGTCGCGCTCGACGAACACCATACGTTCGGCCATCACCAGCTCCGCAAAATCATTGGGCGAAAAGGCGGCCATTATAGGCGTGTGGCAGGGAAACAGAAACATGAAGCGAGCAATGCCGGACCGGGGGGAATGCGGGCTGCATGGGATAGACATGTGTGTACAAGCGAATACGTACAGCCAAAAAAATGTGGGAGCGGGCTTGCTCGCGAATAGGCCCTCACATTCGACATCTCTGCCGACCGTTAGACCGCCTTCGCGAGCACGCTCACTCCCACAGGTTCTGGTTAGCCTGAAGCATCTCAGGCTAACCAGATCAGCTTTTAGTGAAACAACACCGCAGTTTTCTGCAGAGTGATCCACACGCCCCATGCCAACGGAATGCCCACTGCCAGCCAGGCCAGAATCGCCAAAGGCTTGGTGCTCGGGTCCGCTTTCCATTCCAGCGAAGTGCTGTGATCGGCGCCGGCATCGTGACCGATGGCTTGTTCAGCCTTCAGCTGCTCGTCGGTCATGAAGTATTTGTCGGCCACCGGACGCACCAGCAGGTTGCAGATGAAGCCCAACACCAGCAGACCCGCGAGGATGTACAAGGTGATGTCGTAGGCATCGGCACGAGCAACGCCGTGGCTCAGCTGGTACTCACGCAGGTAGTTCACCAATACCGGGCCAAGCACACCAGCGGCAGCCCATGCAGTCAGCAAGCGACCGTGAATCGCGCCGACCATTTGCGTACCAAACAGGTCAGCCAGGTAAGCCGGAACGGTGGCGAAACCGCCGCCGTACATCGACAGCACGACGCAGAACGCCGCCACGAACAGCGCAACGCTGCCCAAGTGACCCAGGGTCGGTACCGACGCGTAGAGCAGGAAGCCCAGCGCGAAGAACACGAAGTAGGTGGCTTTACGGCCGATGTAGTCCGAGAACGAGGCCCAGAAGAAACGGCCGCCGATGTTGAACAGGCTCAGCAGACCGGTGAAGCCGGCCGCAATGGCCGCGATGGCCGCCAGTTGCGAAGCATCCAGCTGCCCGAACGGCTGGTCGGTGCCCAGCAGCTTGCCGCCGAACACTTCCTGCAGCAGGGGCGAAGCCATGCCGAGGATGCCGATGCCTGCCGAAACGTTCAGGCACAGCACCAGCCAGACCAGACGGAACTGAGGCGTCTTCCATGCAACGCTGACGTGCACGTGGCGGTTAGTGATCATCGCGCTGTTGGCTTTCTTCGCCGGAGCGGTCCAGCCTTCAGGTTTCCAGCCGGTAGGCGGAACGCGGTACGACAGTGCGCCGCCGATCATGAAGATGAAGTAAATCACCGCCATCACCGCGAAGCTCTGCCATACGCCAACGCTGTCAGGCGTGGCGAAGTGGCTCATCAGTGCGGTTGCCAGCGGAGCACCCACCATCGCGCCACCGCCGAAACCCATGATCGCCATACCGGTCGCCATGCCGCGCTTGTCCGGGAACCACTTGATCAGCGTCGAAACCGGCGAGATATAACCCAGGCCAAGACCGATACCGCCGATCACGCCCGAGCCGATCCACATCAGCCAGATCTGGTGCGTGTATACGCCCAGCGCCGAGATCAGCAGACCGCCACACCAGCACAGTGCCGATACAACACCGGCCTTGCGCGGGCCCGCGTGTTCCAGCCAGCCACCCCAGATCGCTGCGGAGCAACCCAGGAAAATGAAGAACAGGGTGTAGATCCAGCCGAGCATGGAGATCGGCCAGTCACAACTGGACGAAATGACTTGCTCGAAGAAACCCATGTCAGCCGGGCAGGCGACAGCAGTCTTGATGCCGATTGCCTTGGACAACGGCAGCCAGAACACCGAGAAGCCGTAGGCCATGCCGATACACAGGTGGATTGCCAATGCAGCTGGCGGAACCAGCCAACGGTTGAAACCGCGTTTGGCGATAATGCGCTCTTTGGACAAGAACGCAGGCTGAGCGGCCGTACCGCCCAGAGCAGTGCTCGTAGTCATTTATTGTTGCCCCCAATTTTTAGTTATATCCCGCAAGAACAGCGACATCGCTCTGCCACCACTCTTCAAGCACGCAGGCCTCGGTGGTTTATCGGCAGACCGTCTCTTTACGTGACAATTCGACGCAGCAAAGCTGGCGAACGGCGCGAGATTACCATTTGCGACAGAAAAGAAAGCATTCTGCTACTACCTTTTTCGTGCCGTTTGTCATTGTGCGAGGCGCTGACATTTCGATCGGAGGTGTCTGTGGCGATCCAAAACCCGATGCCTGCGTGAGGACGCTATACTCGCGGGCTAAATTTTGAACGACTCGACACAAGGACTCGCCCATGAAAGCGTTCGGCAAAATCCTGGGGCTCACCCTTCTCGGGCTGTTGCTGATCATCGTGGCTCTCGGCTTTGCCCTGACCCACTTTTTTGATCCCAACGACTACAAAGACGAGATTCGAAAACTGGTTCGCGATCGCGCCCACGTCGAGCTCACGCTCAATGGCGATATTGGCTGGAGCCTGTTTCCGTGGCTGGGCCTGGAGCTGCACGATGCCAGCGTTGCCACCTTGAGCGAGCCGTCCAAACCCTTCGCCGACCTGCAGATGCTCGGGTTGTCCGTGCGCGTTCTGCCGCTGCTGCGCAAGGAAGTGCAGATGAGCGATGTACGTGTCGAGGGCCTGAACCTGACGCTGACCCGTGACGAAAACGGCCATGGCAACTGGGAAGACATCGGCAAAGTCCCCGCCACTGCGGCCAATCCAGCCCAGCCGCCCGCCACGCCGGATGCGCCGGCCAATACAGCGCCGGCTAAACCCGACAAGCAGTGGCAGCCGCTCAAGCTGGACATTGACAGCCTGACCGTGAACAACGCGCGGATCGATTTCAACGATATTCCCAAGGCCCGGCAGTTCACCGCCGAGAGCATCCAGCTGAGCACCGGCCCGATCCACAACGCGACCGATATCCCGCTGAAACTGACCGCGTTCCTCAGCACCAACCAACCCGTTGTGCGCACCAAAACCGAACTGACCGGCAAGCTGCGCTTTGATCGCGCGCTCAAGCGTTATCAGCTTGATGACATGCGGTTTTCCGGGGAAGCGGCGGGCGATCCCCTGCAGGGCAAGACGCTGACGTTCTCGGCCCAGGGCCAATTGCTGGCAGACATGTCCGCCAACGTCGCGGAATGGACCAATCTGAAGCTGTCCGCGAATCAACTGCGGGCTCTCGGCGAGTTGCATGTGCGTGATCTGGACAAGACGCCGCAGCTTACAGGCGGTATCTCGATTGCCCAGTTCAACCTGCGCGACTTCCTCGACGGTGTTGGTCAACCGGCGCCCCCCCTTGGCGACGGCAGCCTGAACAAACTGGAGTTGGTCACCCGCATCGCGGCAACACCCAATAGCGTTTCGCTGGATGACCTCAGGGTGAAACTCGACGACAGCACCATCACCGGTCATGTCGGCGTGGAAGACTTCGCTAAACAATCTCTGCGCCTGCAACTCAAGGCCGATGCGTTCGACGCCGACCGATATCGCAAACCCGAAGGCGAGCAGGCGAAGAGCGCCGGGGCCGCGCGCAGAGTCGAAGTTCAGGGCGCGGAAGCCGAAGCCATGGTGGCGTCGGGCACCTCGCCTCTGCCGAATCAGCCGACTCAAGGCGCCTGGAGCGACGCGAAACTGCTGCCCCTCGAGCGCCTGCGCAAACTGGACGTCGACGCCGACCTGAGCTTCGGCAAGCTGACCCTGGAGAAACTGCCGATCCAGAACGCGGTGCTGAAAACCTCGGCGCTTGATGGCGTGATCACGGTCAGCAGCCTGCGCGGCGATCTGTACAACGGTAACTTCGAAGTCAAAGGCGACCTGGATGCGCGCCCTGAGGTGCCATTGGCAAGTATTCAGACGCGCATTGCCAAGGTGCCGGTGGAACATTTCATTCAGAGCCAGGGCACCACGCCGCCGTTGCGCGGTTTGCTTAACCTCACCAGCGATGTGACCGCCAAAGGCAACAGCGAGAAGGCGCTGGTCGAGAGCCTCAACGGTACCGCGAGTTTTGCGCTGAACGATGGCGTGCTGGTCAATGCCAACCTTGAGCAGCAGCTCTGCCGCGGCATCTCGACGCTCAATCGCAAGAGCTTGAGCGGCGAACCGCGCGGCAAGGACACGCCGTTCCAGCAGTTGAATGGCAATCTGGTGTTCCGCAACGGCGTGGCCAGCAACCCGGACCTGAAAGTCCGCACCCCGGGCCTGACGGTCAACGGCGATGGCGACATCGACCTGCGCGTCATGGGCATGAACTACCGCGTCGGCGTGATCATCGAAGGCGACAAGAGCGACATGCCGGACCCTGCCTGCGAAGTGAATCCGCGCTTTGTCGGCATCGAATGGCCGGTGCTCTGCCGCGGCCCGCTGGAAATGGGCGCCAAGGCCTGCCGTCTGGATAACGACGGCCTGGGCAAGGTCGCTGCCAAGCTGGCAGGGGACCGGATCGGCGACAAGATCGATGAAAAGCTGGGGGACAAGGTGAGTCCCGAGCTCAAGGACGCGATCAAGGGATTGTTCAAGCGTTAACCCCGTCCAGCAGCCGCTGCGCCTCCAAATTGTGGGAGCGAGCTTGCTCGCGAAGGCGTCGGGTCATGCACCATGGTGGTGGCTGACCCAACGCACTCGCGGGCAAGCGTTAATGCAGACATGGCGATGCAACCCGACTCTCTCTAATCACCGGAACCCTTGATGCAACCCGAGCAGTTCTCTTCCGCCGTTCTCGATTGGTACGACCGCCACGGCCGTCACGATCTTCCCTGGCAACACGACATCACCCCCTACCGTGTATGGGTGTCGGAAATCATGCTGCAGCAAACCCAGGTCAGCACGGTGCTTGGCTATTTCGATAAATTCATGGACTCGCTCCCGACCGTGCAGGCGTTGGCCGAAGCACCGGAAGATGAGGTCCTGCATCTGTGGACCGGGCTGGGTTACTACACCCGCGCGCGCAACCTGCAGAAAGCCGCGAAAATCGTGGTGGCCGAGCACGGCGGTGAATTCCCCCGCGACGTGGAAAAGCTCGTCGAGCTGCCCGGTATCGGCCTCTCCACGGCGGGCGCGATTGCCAGCATCAGCATGGGCCTGCGCGCGCCGATCCTCGACGGCAACGTCAAGCGCGTACTCGCCCGCTTTACCGCTCAGGAAGGCTATCCGGGTGAGCCCAAGGTGGCGAAGCAGATGTGGGCCACGGCAGAGCGCTACACGCCGCACAGCCGGGTCAATCACTACACCCAGGCAATGATGGATCTGGGCGCCACACTTTGCACCCGGACCAAACCCAGCTGCCTGCTCTGCCCCCTGGAACGTGGGTGCGAAGCGCACATGCTCGGTCTGGAAACCCGCTATCCAATACCGAAACCGCGCAAGGTAGTGCCGCAAAAGCGCACCTTGATGCCGATCTTTGCCAACGACGAAGGCGAGATTCTGCTCTATCGCCGCCCGTCGACCGGGCTTTGGGGCGGACTGTGGAGCCTGCCGGAACTGGACGACTTCAATGACATGCAGCATCTGGCCAACCAGCACGCCCTTGAGCTGGGCGAGCATCAAGCCTTGCCGGGCCTGATCCACACGTTCAGCCACTTTCAGCTGAGCATCGAGCCCTGGCTGGTCCGGGTCCGTGAGTCCGCCCATCACGTGGCCGAGGACGACTGGCTCTGGTATAACCTCGCCACCCCGCCGCGCCTGGGCCTTGCCGCCCCGGTGAAGAAACTGCTGAAACACGCAGCCGACGTATTGAATGCAGGAGAGTCCTCATGACCCGCACCGTGATGTGCCGCAAATACAAAGAAGAATTGCCTGGCCTGGACCGTCCGCCGTATCCGGGCGCCAAAGGTGAAGACATCTACAACAACGTCTCGCAGAAAGCCTGGGGCGACTGGCAGAAACACCAGACCCTGCTGATCAACGAGCGCCGCCTGAACATGATGAATGCCGAAGATCGCAAATTCCTGCAGACCGAGATGGACAAATACCTGTCCGGCGAGGAATACGCCAAGGCCGACGGCTACGTTCCCCCTGCCGAATAACCCATCGGAGACAGTGTCGTCGTAAGCGGAGGAAATAATTCAGATTTTTTTCGACACCATGCTTGACGGCCTCCTGAAAAACACGTTTAATGCGCCCCGTTGCCCAGATAGCTCAGTCGGTAGAGCAGGGGATTGAAAATCCCCGTGTCGGCGGTTCGATTCCGTCTCTGGGCACCACCTTTCGTTTTCAGGTGATGCCAAGCACAGCTGAAAACACACAAGAAGCCCGCCTCGTGCGGGCTTTTTGCTTTTCACGGTTCCCAACTGTTTCCTTGGAAGCCTGGATAGATGTGAATGGATTCGTAAGCTCAGGGCCGGATATGTGTGAAGACGCCTAGGTGGTGGCCGACGTCTCCGACAAACGCGCGTGTCGTCGCTCAAATCACTCGATTGGAGGTGTGGGAGCAGATCGCCGGGCTATCAATCATGCTTATTTTTCTTGTGTCCATGTCGCTTGCCGTGAGAGCGGTTGTTGCCGCCGTCATCTGCCATGTTGCTACCCACTGCGCCTCCGGCAGCGCCGCCTAAGCCGGCACCTATGGTTGACCCTGTTGAGCCACCCAACTGGTTACCAATGACAGACCCACCCGCTGATCCCAGCCCCCCGCCGATAGCCGCTTCGGTCTTGCTTCCTCTTTTGGCACCCAAAGCTCCGCCAGCGGCTCCTCCGACACCCGCACCAACCGCCGCGCCGGTGCTTCCACCCATTTGCTGTCCAATGACATTCCCAAGCGCGCCGCCTATGCCTCCGCCCACTGCGGATGTTCCATCCCCAGCCGCCAGCGCGCATTGAGTGCCAAGCATTCCTAAAAGCAGTACCGATACAGTGATTCGCATGGATTCAATCTCACGTGGGTGAAGTAGTCCCTCGGAGGAACATCGAGCAGGACTAAAACAATGGTGCTGGACTGGGCTAGGGAGATTCAACTCAGAGTATGTCCAGCGGGATGCTCATACCCACACATCGGCTGCTGTGGATAAATCTTGATGAGGTAGAACTACTGGCGGGTGGCCGGCGCCGGGATGAAAAGCCACAAGGGATTACTATTCGCCACGCACCGGTTTTTTACAATTTTCCCCTGAGCGCTCGCCCAGGATCAGTTGAACGAGACTCTGATCAACCTCAGAATGCATTTTTTTGAGCAACCACGGACACGGGAGGTGTGCATGAAGACTATCGAAACGTCCAGCCACCTCATTGGTGTCGGCGTATACACGCCTTCAGAAGCAGCCCTCTATACGGGTATTGCCGCCAAAGACATCCGCCGATGGCTCTTCGGATACAAGGCAGATGGTGTGGATCACTCTGGCCTGTGGCTACCTGAGCTAGGGGTCAACGACGAGAAGCTGCTTGGCTTCCACGACCTGCTTGAGATCAGATTTGTCCATGCCTTCCGAAAGCACGGCGTAAGCCTTCAAGCTATTCGCGCAGCATCCAGGCAAGCCAAGGAAATTTTTAACCAGCACTATCCGTTCACCTGCAGAAGATTCCAGACTGACGGCAGGAGCATATTCGCCACTGTGTTTGATGAGACTGGCGATGAGGCGATCCTGGATCTTGCGAAACGTCAGTACGCATTCAGGCAGGTCATCGCGCCTGCGCTGTATGAAGGCATTGACTATACGGGTGAGGGAAAGGCGCAGCGTTGGTATCCGGTCAAGCGCAGCAAGGCAATTGTGCTCGACCCGAACCGTAACTTTGGAAAACCGGTGCTCTCCTCCACTGGTGTCGATACCGCGTCGATTTATCAGGCTTACCTGGCTGAAGGCCAGGATGCAAAACGTGTGTCTGTGATTTTCGAAATTCCGACTGCGGCAGTGGACGCTGCGGTGACCTACGAGCGCAGGATTGCTGCTTGAATTTTCTGATCGATAACAATCTTCCACCGTCCATTGCCAGAGCCTTGCACGAACTGTGCAAAGGCGAAGGCCATCTCGTAATCCCGCTCAGGGACAGATTCCCCGCCGACACAAGTGATATTCACTGGATTACCGAGCTCACTGCCGAAGGCGGTTGGGCTGTGGTGTCACAAGACAAGTTCTCCAAAGGAAACGCCGAGCGGCAGGCCTTCAGAGAATGCGGCCTGCCGGTTTTCTGTCTTGCCAAGCAATGGGGCCAGACAACCTACTGGAGTAAGGCCGAAAATCTTGTCCGATGGTGGCCTGCCATCATTCGGCAGGCGGAACTGATATCCGGCGGGGCGGCATTCAAGGTTGTCTGGAGATTTTCAGCACCCGGGAAGTTTGAGCAGTTAAAAATGTAACCCTCGCATCAGACCTACCCTTGCGATTCTGTCTCTGGGCACCATAAATACCGAAAAACCCCTGCATCGAAAGATTCAGGGGTTTTTTATTGGGCGTGATTTATTAACATCGCAGGCTTGAGCCAACCAAGGAAGCTTCGTGATGGCATCTGTCAGCAAGCAACAGAAACGGGCCAAACGCGCCAAGACCAAAGCCAAGGAGCAGCGAGTCGCCCGCCAGCATCCGCAGACTCCCGACCCGATCGTCCCGGATTACTTCATGCCTGATTTCTTCTCGGAGGACGACGCAGAGCTGGACGACGATACCCTGCTAAAGAATTTCGTAGAGCCCGACATCCTCGAAACCATGGACGAAGAAGAGCGGGAAGCGATGGCGGCGGTGATCAGGGGCGAGGACATCGGGATGTCGCTCACTGAAGACGAAATGCTACTGATGGAGGTTTACCAGTCCCCTGCGCCAGAGCCGTCTCAGGAGCAACGCCTCGCGCATTACGAAGTGCTCAAGGTTGCCGAGCAGAAAGGGTTCCTGGATTTGCTCGATGCCTTTGCCAAAGGTCCGATAGCCGCACACGCCTTCTACGACTTCGATTTCGACGACTACCTCGACGTTCTGGTGAACACGCTGGGCGCCTACATGATGTGGGCCCACGGACTGGATAAGGCGACCGTCAGGGCGCGCATCCACGACGATGATTTCTATGAGGCGTTCCGCGCCATTCTCAGCGAGATCGAGATGGAATCCACGATGGAGATGCTGGGGATCGACCGCAACAAGCACGACGAACCAGCTCAAGACTGAATACAATACGCGCCCGATGATCCTGGGCCATGCGAATGGCTGCACCGCACAAGGAACCGCCGTCATGGCCTCCCCCGACAAACAGCAAAAACGCGCCCAGCGTGCAAAGGCCAAGGCCAAGCAGAACCGCTCCGGCAAGGCCCGGCCGAGCGTCATTCACCCAGTGCTCAACCACGCCTTCGTAAACGAGCCTTTCGATGACGTCGAAATCGATCTGAGCACATTCGATTTCAAAGACATCGAAGAGAACGGTTTCGACCCGGCGGATTTCGACGACCTGTTCGAAGCAATGAAGCAGGCGGAATCGATAAGCCTGCTGGCGCTGTGCGTGGTCTTCCTGCAATACCCGGTGCTGGAGCTGGTGATTGCTGAAGAAGACGAAGAGCCGGCGACCGACTTCATGATGGGCCTGCTGATTACCTACCGCGGGCTCTTCCACGAGGAAGATGAAGACGCGGCCGTTGAATGGATCGGCAGCGATGCCTTCCAGACTGCCTACAACGAAGCGTCCGTTATCCTGCAGAAAAAGAACGCGAAAGGTGCAGGCGGGCGTTCTTAAAACGTTTTTGATTTACATGACCCCGGTCAAAACGGTAGCTTTACGCCATTACGAGAATGCAACTCCTTCTCAACTAAAGGCTGGCCGTTTTGACACTCCCAAACACTCCTTTGCCTGAACCCATCCCAGGCGAAACGAGCGCTTACTCCCGAACGCGAATTGTCCTGCATTGGTTGTCTGCTGCCGTCATCCTATGGGCCACCTTCAGCGGCTTCGGCGTGGCATTGCTGGATCAGAACGACCCATTTCGGCAGTGGGTTGAGTCGTTCAACCCACAGCTGACCAGTCTGTTTATTCCGTTCTTCGCGTGGCGGTTGTGGCTGGCAATCAAAGCCCCTGCGCGGCACTCCGCTAAAAACGTCCAGGCGCGACTGGCGAGCGCTGCGCACAAGGCGATCTACGGGACGGTGGCGGGCGTGCTGATTACTGGGGTGCTGATGATGAGCCATCCGGTCATGCTGCTGGCGCTGGTGCCGCTGCCACAGCTCATTCACTCAAAGATCGCGCTGCTGGAGCTGCATCAGCTGCACCACGTCCTGTGCGCGGTATTGGCAGGGTTGGTGGCGCTGCATCTGGCGGCGGTGGTACTGCATCAGGTACGCGGAAAATCAGTGCTGAGCAGGATGAGCTAAGGCGCTGAATCTCCTCACCGCAACCCAATCGTCGAGCAAAAAAAAACCGCCATCATCCCTGATAGCGGCTTCTCGACAGCGGTCGGCCACAACCGACTCACTTCCCCATCAATTCAACACAACCTTCCCTGCCTTCCCCGCCTTGCGACGGCTTGAAACGATCAGGCCTGCTGCCACGACCATCAGGCTCAGCAGCCCGGTGGCAATGATTTCCATACGGTGGCCTTCCTGGAACAGCATGATGGTCAGCACGGCGACAATGAACACGATCACCGCCCAGGTCAGGCCGGGGAACAGCCACATGCGGAAGTCCACCGCCTGGCCTTCTGCTTCACGCTTGCGGCGCATACGCAGCTGGGAGACGGCGATCACCAGGTACACCAACAGCGCGATGGCGCCCGAGCTTGCCAGCAGGAAGTCGAAGACCGCCGCGGGCGCAACGTAGTTGGCGAACACGGCAGCAAACGCAGCACCGGTCGACAGCAGCACCGCCCAGTAAGGCGTGCCGGCCTTGGTGGTGCGCTGGGAAACAGCAGGGGCGTCACCACGTTTGCCGAGGGAAAACAGCATGCGTGAAGCCGTGTACAGCGCCGAGTTCAGGCAACTGGTCACTGCGACCAGCACGACGATGTCGACGATCAGCTTGGCGTTCGGAATGCCCATCAGATCGAGCACGGTCTGGTACGAGCCCACTTCAGCCAGACGGCTGTCGTTCCACGGCACCAGCGCGACGACTAGGAGGATCGAGAGCAGGTAGAACAGGCAGATCCGCCAGATCACCGAGTTGGTGGCCTTGGTAATTTGCTGGCCAGGATTCTTCGACTCTGCCGCCGCGATGGTGACAATCTCCGTCCCCATGAACGAGAACATGGTGGTTAGCATCGCCGCCAGCACCGCACCCATGCCGTTAGGCAGGAAGCCCTGCGTGTCATACAAGTGACTGACGCCGCTGACCTGGCTGTTCGGCAGCAGACCCAACACCGCCGCAATGCCCAGCAGCACGAAGCCAATGATCGCAATGACCTTGATCAGTGCGAACCAGAACTCGAACTCTCCGTAGTTCTTCACGCTGAACAGGTTGGTCGCGGTCAGCAGCAGAGTGATCACCAGTGTGAACGCCCAGATGGCCACGTTCGGGAACCACGCGTGCAGAATCGTCGCGGCGGCGTTGGCTTCCAGCGGAATGACCAGCACCCAGAACCACCAGTACAACCAACCGATGGTGAAGCCGGCCCAGTGCCCGATCGCGCGGTCGGCGTAGGTCGAAAAAGAACCGGTGTCAGGCGAAGCGACAGCCATTTCCGCCAGCATGCGCATCACAAGTACCACCAGTGTGCCTGCGGCGCCGTACGCCAGAAGCACGGCCGGCCCTGCTTCGGCGATCGCGTGGCCGGAGCCGACGAAGAGGCCGGCGCCGATGACGCCCGCGATAGAGAGCATCGTGATGTGCCGCGGTTTGAGCCCTTGTTCAAGGTTTGAAGCGTTGGGTGTACTGCTCATGGAACCAACCTTAGAAGGATTTTGTACGGATCAGGACGTGTAGAGGCTCTTCGTAAAGAGAACACAACAGCTCTGTTATTTATTTTTTACGCAAGAATTACGCCAAGATGTTTCAAATACGACGTCGCAGCGGGATACGCCCACTCCAGACGATTTCCGCAAGTCCATGAATGCAATAGCAATTCGCCACTCGTGTAGGAAACGTTACTTGGAGCAACAGGAGGGTGACGATTAGCCGCACCGAAAATACACACTAAATACGAAACGGCACCAAACAAGCGCACAAGAATGGCCGTCGATTGCGCTCATGGCCGAAACACCCTTCCCCACGGCGGTTAAAGCTGGCACCATCGCGCCCTTTTTGCGCAACGGCATTCAATGCCAGCGCTCATCAAGCTCATCCTTATGAAGCTCGCGCCGCACGACCGTGCGACCGCCAGGTTGTGCCCAACTGGCCAACCCGATGAGCCCACCGAACACACGAGGACTGAACATGGCCGAGGCCACGCCCGCCCTGGAAATCCGCAATCTGCACAAACGCTACGGCCAACTCGACGTGCTCAAGGGCATCTCGCTGAGCGCGCGCGATGGCGACGTGATTTCGATTCTGGGTTCCTCCGGCTCAGGCAAGTCGACGCTGCTGCGCTGCATCAATTTGCTGGAGAACCCCCATCAGGGGCAGATTCTCATTGCCGGGGAAGAGCTCAAGCTCAAAGCTACCCGCAAAGGTGAACTGATCGCCGCCGACAACCGTCAGATCAACCGCCTGCGCAGCGAGATCGGCTTTGTCTTTCAGAATTTCAATCTCTGGCCGCACATGACCGTCCTCGATAACATCACCGAGGCGCCGCGTCGTGTGCTGGGGCAGAGCAAAGCCGAGGCCACCGAAGTCGCGGAAGCGCTGTTGGCCAAAGTGGGGATCGCCGACAAGCGTCATGCCTATCCGGCACAATTGTCGGGCGGTCAGCAGCAACGTGCCGCCATTGCGCGCACGCTGGCGATGCAGCCCAAGGTCATTCTGTTCGATGAACCTACCTCTGCCCTCGATCCCGAGATGGTGCAGGAAGTGCTTAGCGTTATTCGTGGCCTGGCCGAAGAAGGCCGGACCATGCTGATGGTGACCCACGAAATGAATTTCGCCCGGCAGGTGTCCAGCGAAGTGGTTTTCCTGCACCAAGGGCTGGTAGAAGAACAAGGATCGCCAGACCAGGTCTTCGATGACCCGCGGTCGGCGCGCTGCAAACAATTCATGTCCAGCAATCGCTAACGGAGCAACATCGATGCAGACCCTGAGAACTATTCTGTTGGCCGCTGCCGCCACCCTGGCAATGGTCTCCAGCGCCTTTGCTGCCGAGACCCTGAAAATGGGCATCGAGGGCGCCTATCCGCCGTTCAACAACAAGGACGCCAGCGGTCAGGTGGTGGGCTTTGACGTGGAGATCGGCAACGCCCTGTGCGCCAAGATGAAAGTGACCTGTGAAACCGTCACCTCCGATTGGGACGGCATCATTCCAGCGCTCAACGCACAGAAGTTCGACTTCCTGATCTCGTCGATGTCGATCACCGAAGAACGCCAGCAGGCCGTGGACTTCACTATTCCGTACTACTCCAACAAGCTGCAATTCGTCGCTCCAAAAACCACCAACCTCAGCGGCGACCTGGCCGCCATCAAGGAAACGCTGAAGGGCAAGACCATCGGCGCACAGCGTGCGACGCTTTCCGGCTCGTGGCTGGAAGACAACTGGGGCGACGACGTGACCGTCAAGCTGTACGACTCCCAGGAAAACGCCTTTCTCGACCTGGCCTCGGGCCGCCTCGACGCACTGCTCGGCGACAAATACGCCAGCTACGAGTGGCTGAAAGGCAAGGAAGGCCAGAGCTTCGAGTTCAAAGGTGATGCGCTTCCGGTTGACGACAAGATCGGCATCGCGGTGCGCAAAGACGACCCGCTGCGCGACAAGCTGAGCGAAGCACTGAAAGAAATCATCGCCGACGGCACCTACAAGAAGATCAACGACAAGTACTTCCCGTTCAGCATCCTCTGACCTGCCTGACTCGCGCTACTGCCTGCCTTTACAGGCAGCGGCGCCTGCCCTCTAGACAAACAACGCCATGAACTTCGATCTCTATGGATTCGGCCCGGCCCTGGCCGCCGGCATGCTGATGACACTTCAACTTGCGCTGTCGGCCCTCTGCCTGGGATTGGTCCTCGGCCTGCTCGGGGCGCTGGCGAAGACTTCGCCGAATCGGGCCTTGCAGTGGCTGGGCGGCACTTACTCCACGCTGGTGCGCGGCATCCCCGAATTGCTGTGGGTCTTGCTGATTTACTTCGGCACGGTCAGCTCGATGCGGGCGATCGGCAAGCTGTTCGATATTCCCAATCTGTCGCTGAGTGCGTTCGCGGCTGGCGTCATTGCCCTGGGCCTGTGCTTCGGCGCGTACGCCACCGAGGTGTTTCGCGGCGCCATGCTGTCGATCCCGAAGGGTCATCGCGAGGCGGGGCTTGCGCTGGGCATGTCGCGCTCGCGCATCTTCTTCAAGCTGGTGATGCCGCAGATGTGGCGCATCGCGCTGCCGGGGCTGGGCAACCTGTTCATGATCCTGATGAAGGACACCGCGCTGGTGTCGGTCATCGGCCTTGAGGAGGTCATGCGCCACGCGCAGATCGCTGTCACGTCCACCAAGCAGCCCTTTACCTTCTATATGGTCGCGGCGCTGATGTACCTGTGCATGACCGCGCTGTCGATGATCGGCTTGGCGTGGCTGGAAAAACGCGCGTCCGTGGGCTTTGTGAGGAGCGCGTCATGAGTTGGGAATTCGTCCTCAAATGGCTGCCAAAACTGCTGCACGGCGCCACCGTGACGCTGGAATTGGTCGCCGTCGCAGTGATCGCGGGCCTCATTCTCGCCATACCGCTGGGCATCGCCCGCGCTTCGCGTAACGCCTATGTCCGGGCGCTGCCCTACGCTTACATCTTCTTTTTCCGCGGCACGCCGCTGCTGGTGCAGCTGTTTCTGGTTTATTACGGCTTGGCGCAGTTCGACGTCGTCACCAAGGGTCCGCTGTGGCCTTACCTGCGTGATCCGTTCTTCTGCGCGGCGCTGACCATGACGCTGCACACCACCGCCTACATCGCGGAGATCCTGCGCGGCGCCATTCAGGCGGTGCCGCCCGGTGAAATCGAAGCGGCTCGCGCACTCGGGATGTCCAAAGGCAAAGCGCTGCTGTACATCATCCTGCCCCGCGCCGCACGCATTGGCCTGCCCGCCTACAGCAACGAAGTCATTTTGATGCTCAAGGCCAGCGCACTGGCGAGCACCGTGACCCTGCTCGACATCACCGGCATGGCCCGCACCATCAACGCGCGGACCTACATGCCGGAGCAGACCTTCCTCATCGCCGGGTTGATCTATCTGGTGATGTCGTTCGTGCTGGTGCAAGGCTTCAAGCTGCTGGAGCGGTACTTGCGGGTGGACGCCAGCCAAGGGCGGTGAAGCCTGATGCGCGCTCTAGCGGGAAACCTGTGGGAGCAAGCTTGCTCGCGCAGAGAACGCGGTCCATGTGGGAGCGAGCTTGCTCGCGAAAGCGTCACTTCAGCCGCCAAAGATCACCGTGGCTGAAGAGCGCTCCCTGCCCAAAATTCACCGTATGCTGCAACGCACATCCCGGCTGCCTTAATCCAATGCCACTCACACCCACGCAACTCCAATCCCGATTCGCAGCGCTCGATGCCTTCCTCCTGGAGCATCAGGCCCTGTGGCGCCCGCGCCCCTTCACCCATCGCCATCTAGCGTGGGAATCGCAGCACCCGGAGCTGTCCCGCTGGCTGCGGCAACGTTCGCTCGAAGAAGCAGAAGCTGCACACAACCACCCCGAACTTCTCGATGCGCCTCAGCCCTTTGCTCAGCTGGCCTTACAGTCGAAGGCGTTGAGCGAGATCGACGCGCTGCCGCCCGTTAGTCTGGCGCCTGTGTCATCGCGCATGAGCGTCGATGTCCCCGGCCGCAAATGGCAGCAGATCGAAGCCTTCGCCAGCCGCTTGAGCTTTCAACAGCAGCCAACCCACTGGCTGGATTGGTGTTCGGGCAAAGGCCATCTCGGTCGACGCCTCGCCCATGGCGGTCAATCGCTGACCTGTCTGGAATACGATGCGGACCTGGTTGAATCAGGAAGGCAACTCAGCGAAAAACTGGGCATCACCGCCGACCATCTGCACCAAGACGTCATGGCCGACGATGCAGCCGGGCGTCTGGGAACGCATCACACGCCCGTCGCTTTGCACGCCTGCGGCGACCTTCATGTGCGCCTCATGCACCTCGCCAGCGACGCACGCTGCCGACAACTGGCCATCGCGCCCTGCTGCTACAACCGCATCGTTGGCGAGCACTACCTGCCGATCTCCCTGCGGGGCAAAGCGTCCGCGCTTACGCTCTCCATCGACGACCTCGGCCTGCCCCTCAGCGAAACCGTCACCGCCGGCGCCCGTGTACGCCGCCAGCGCGACATCTCCATGGCTCGCCGCCTCGGCTTCGACCTGCTGCAGCGAGAGCTGCGAAGCGTCGACGACTACCTGCCAACGCCGTCGCTGCCCGGCGCCTGGCTCGACAAACCCTTCGCCGACTACTGCCGGGACCTGGCTGAACTCAAACAACTCCCCTCCCCCGGCATTCAGGACTGGACGGCACTTGAGGCGGCGGGCTGGAGGCGTTTAGCCGAAGTGCGCAACCTCGAGCTGCTGCGCAATCTCTTCCGCCGGCCGCTGGAAATGTGGCTCATCCTAGACCGCGCGCTTTATCTGACTGAGTGCGGCTACGACGTGCACATCGGCCCCTTCTGCGACAGCCAAGTCACTCCGCGGAATCTGCTCATTCTTGCAGAACGACCATGAGCGTTTTTTGACGCGCACGCCTGTGGATAAGTCTGTTGATGAAATTCCAGCGAACACCCGGAATTCCTGCAATGAGGGGGATGTAACCATTTGTTCATTTTTTAGTCAGCGTAAAATTGGCGCTAAAACAGTAGCTTGCGAACGATTGAGAATGGTTCCTGAATCTGACCGATCGTCGCCTTCGGTTTGTGCGATTGTGAATAACGGTAATCACCTTCCGGCATAAGGGCGGCGAAAAAACTGAAATTAGGGCTTTACTCGCCAGATCAAATCCCTATAATCAGCGCCCACAACGCCGGTATAGCTCAGTTGGTAGAGCAACTGACTTGTAATCAGTAGGTCCCGGGTTCGACTCCTGGTGCCGGCACCAAACATCAAAGCCCCGCAATCGCGGGGCTTTGGCGTTTCTGGGGTATCAGCTCTGATGCCCTGCCTTAAACGATAACGTCCACAAAACGTCCACGGTCATGCCCCGATCAGTTTTTTTCGCAAATCCCTTGCTTCTGCGGGTTTGAGCTTGAGGAGATTTGACCCATTTTTCGCACCGACTGATACCACCACCACTGCGCCTTTGGACCAATCATCTTCAACACCATACATCGCCACGATGTGGTCCATATTCAGCACAACCTCCTTGCCCTTAATATTTTTCACTACAACAAACTTGCTCATCGAGTTTCCCTTTTCTTTGAATTCTTACACGCCGCTAGTGGGTTCAAATGCACCACCTCAGCCAGATGCCCTGGACTGAAGTGAGCATACTTCATGGTCATCGCCAGCGAGGCGTGACCGAGTACACGCTGCAGGGTAAGAATATCTCCCCCTCTCATCATGTAGTGACTGGCGAAGGTGTGCCGCAGCACATGCGTCAGTTGGCCTGCCGGCAGCTCCAACTGCAGCGCGTCGACGGCCTCGCCGAATTTCTTGTAGCAGTCGCCAAACGGCAGCGCGCTTTTGATATGCGTCTGCAGCGCCTCAGTGATCGGTACCGCTCGGTTTTTGGATGATTTGGTGCGGACAAAGTGGATCTTGCACTCCCGCACCTGGCGCGCAGCCAACCCTTCCGCCTCAGACCACCGCGCGCCCGTCGAGAGACATATGCGGGCGACCATCCCTGCAGCCGGCGATCGGTAGTCCAGCTCGTCTAGGAGCGCGGGGATCTGCTCCGCCGTCAGGTACGCCATCTCGGTTTCGTCGAATTTCAAGGCGCGAACGCGGCCAAGCGGGTTGTCGCCTACCCACTCCCCCAGCCTCTCCAGCTCGTTAAACACGGCCCGAAGGTAGGCGAGTTCATGGTTCAGCGTGTTCGGGCTCACCGGCCGCGCCTCATCGCCTTTTTTTCTGCCGCTGCCAATGGTTGTCCTGGAATACTTCCCAGCCAGGCGATCGGAGCGGTACTGCGTAAAGTGGGCAGTCGTGAATTCCGTAGCGCGCGGATTGCCCATGCGCTCCGCCATCGAGTTCAGCGCCCGCTGCCTCTCCTCGCCCCGTTTCAAGACCCGCCCATGGCTGTTGAACCAGAGCGTCACCAAATCCGTTAAACGCCTTTCATCACGCTTGGGGCGGTGGACGAACTCGCCCTTTGCCCCCTCGCCCATCGTTCGGTTGTGATAGACAAGCGCCTCATTCTTCGCACGAAACTTCTTCCTGATCCTGGGCCCGTTACGACCCTCCGGCCGGCAGTCAACTTCGTACCGTCCGTCCTCAAGCTTTTTGATCGACATCTACCACCTCGAGCTTGCCTGCTCATATCCGCGTCCATGCGATTCATGTCACTTACTCAATCGGGCTGATCTGTCCGGACTCCAGCGCGGTATGTCCGGTCATCAGCCAGAGCGTGTACTTCGTGAAGCGAGGGTGCGTGGTTATTTTCATCAGCGCTATGGAGCTGATTTCAAGGCGCAGCCCGAGCTCGTATTTTTTGTAGCTGCTTAGGCTAATGCCCGTCGCATCGCAAAACTGCGACTGCGTCAGCCCTTCCTTCTGCCGAATTGCTTTCAGCTTGTCTGCGAGCTCCAACGCAATATTCCTATTGACAGAGTTCCGTATGTGTACCTATTCTTAGGTTCCGTATGGGTACTTTAGTGACCAATATCCACTTATAGAGATTACCAGAATGAAGATCAGCATCGACACGCCATACGTAACCGTCGGCGAGTACGCACGCCGCTCAGGACAATCAGCCAGCGCCATACGCCGTGAGATCGAGCTCGGCCGCTATCTCATCCGCCCGAAAACCGAAGGGTCCAAATCAGCGGTACTCATCAACATGGTTCACATGGCAGTGGAAGCCGCAGAACAAGCCGAGCGCGTCCTCGGTCCGTCCGCCAAGATCCGCGTCGAACTGTGAGGGGACGGTTGATGCAATTCGAAGATATCTACCGCCTGGAAGTCGTCAGCGCGCTGGAGCACGACCCGCAGCTGGACTTCAAAAAGGTCGACGGTACCTATCTGCAGAAGGGCGTCTGCCCGGGGTGTGGCCAGCGCACGCTGTTCATCGCTCGCAAGCAGCCGTTCCAGCTGAAATGCAACCGCTTGAACCAATGCCGCTACGAGGAAAAAACCCGGGAGCGCTACAGCTATCTGTTCGAAAACCTGAGCCAGCGCTTTCCGCGTACCGAGGCGAACCCCAACGCGACGGCCGATGCCTACCTGCAGCGCAACCGCGGCTTCGATATCGCAAAGATGAAGGGCTGGTACGAACAGGCACGTCGACACTTGGCCGA
This sequence comes from Pseudomonas sp. 1L-C-7-B-C1, assembly GCF_057291635.1. Classification (NCBI taxonomy): domain Bacteria; kingdom Pseudomonadati; phylum Pseudomonadota; class Gammaproteobacteria; order Pseudomonadales; family Pseudomonadaceae; genus Pseudomonas; species Pseudomonas sp. 1L-C-7-B-C1. The sequence continues at coordinate 49,573 of NZ_JBXAWH010000013.1, forward strand.
CGGCAGTTGGGGCGACACCGTGCGCTTCCCTCTGTCCAATGGCTATTGGGAGCGGATCATCGACGCCACGGCGGTCAAGGCCAATGACGGAGACAAGGCCGGCATCAAAAAGGGCATGACCTACAAGGGCGATGGCTGGGTACCGCCAGGGCAGACGCTGGAGAAAAACGATCGGGTGTACGTGGTCGAAGGCATCTTCCACGCCATCGCTTTGCATCTGGCTGGATTCAAGGCGATCGCCTCGATCAGTGCGAACAACTTCCCCTGGAACATCATCGACGCGAACAAGGAGAAGCTGATCACCTGGGTTGTCGCCCTGGACAATGACCCTGCAGCGCACGCCGTTATCCCCAAATACCTCGGCAAGATCCGCGAACGGCGCGAGCTGTGCTGCGTGGCCCTGAGCGACCATCGGGATTGGGACGACGTCTACCGCGACGGCGATTTGGACGAGGCCTTCTTGAAGGAGGCGTACTACCAGGGCCGACTGTTCACGGCCGAGAGCACCAGCAAGCTCGCCTACCTGCTTTACCTGAAGCGCCCGGCCGGCTTCTACTTGATGGAGTTTCGCAGCTGCCTGTATTCCGCCAGTGTTAACCAGGCCGAACTGAGCATGGATCTGGGGGAGGAAAAGGTCGACGGCAATCGCGAGATCTTCCTCAAGCACGTCAAGATCAAAAGCGTGGCCAACTGCGTGCCGAATCTGGAGTACCTGGAGAAGGACATCGTCACCGGCGAGCAGCGTTACTTTTTCGACTTCAAATTTCCGGACAAGAGCCGCAGCTGCAAGGCCCCCCTCGCTCCGAACTCGATTACCGATCCTCGTGGCTTCGCTCGATCGCTGCTCGAGCACACGCCGGGTGGCAACTTCGAAGGCGGCGAGCGCGTGCTGGCCATGCTCAAGGCGAAATGGCTCAACGACCAGACCCGCGCCATCCGCACGGTGCGCAGCCTGCCCTTCGTGGGGTATGACGAGGATTCAGGTCTCTACTGCTACCCAACCTTCGGCTACAGCAAAGGCATTGAGGTGCCGGTCAACAGCCACGGTTTCATCGAGCTGGGTGGCAACGGCATCAAGACTGCGCTGGGCAACTTCAAAATGGAGCGCGGCGCCGACTTCGATCCGGAATGGTTCGAAGACTTCTATGCCGTACACAACCTCAACGGCCTGGCCGCATTGTCCTGGTGGACCGCATCGCTGTTCGTGCAGCAGATCAGCGCCAAGCAGGGCTCGTTCACATTCTGTGAGCTCACCGGCGAACCAGGTGCGGGCAAATCCACACTGCTGCGCTTCCTGTGGCAATTGTGCGGCCGCGACAACGAGGAAGGCATTCGGCCCAGCGGTACTGGCGCTAGTGCGGTCGGCCTGTCGCGCTCGTTCGCCGAGGTCAGCAACATGCCTGTGGTGCTAATCGAGTCGGACAAGGAATACACCGACAGCCAAGGGCGCAAGGTCGCTGTGCAGTTCAACTGGGACGAGCTGAAAACCCTGTTTGATCATCACGCCAAGCTGCGTGTGACTGGTGCGAAAACCGCCGGTAACGAGACTCGGGTCAACCTGTGGCGAGGGGCACTGATGATCTCTCAGAACATGAGCGTAGACAGCTCAGAGGCGTTTCTTTCCAGGATCGTCCACCTGCATGCCACCAAAGAACATCACTCACTGGCCCTCAAGCCGCAAGCGGATCGCCTGAAAAGCCTGGATGCCAGCTATCTGGGTGGCTACCTGCGCAAGTGCCTGGCGTTCGAAAAGGAATGGCTGGCTCGCTACTTCGACGCGTTCCCCCGCTTCGAACAGCGCCTGCAGGCCGTCGGCGGGGTCAACGAGGCTCGAATCGTTCTGTGTCACGCCCAGGTGTTGGCAGCGGCGTACGCCACTCAGGCGCTTTTTCCAGACTGGACGGATGCTGTAACGGAGACGCTGACGACCCATTTGGAAGTGCGTGCGATCGCCCGCCAACAACGATGCCGATCGGAGCACCCGGATGCTGCAGCGTTCTGGCAGATCTACCACTACCTGAATGAGAGGGTCGTGAAGACCATCGATGAAAAGGGCGAACGGGAAGAGACGCACGAAACCCTCAACCACAGCAACGAACGGGGAGTGATCGCGATAAACATCGAGCACTTCCAGGACGCATGTCGCAAAGCGGGCCAGGAGGTCCTTACCCGGACGCAGCTGCATCGGGCACTGCCACAAAGCACCTCTTTTCAGTTCGTGGAAACCCGAAAGGCTTATTCACGGCTGGAGCGCCGCACCATCAACTGCTGGATATTTAAAAAATCATCATAACCGTCTGATTTTTATAGCCTTTCATCGAATCGGTGTTCCGTGAGGCTTTGGAGGAGAGGTTTTGCGTGCTGAACCATAGGCTGTCTGTAATTTTTGAACTATTGGAGTATTTATCAATGATTTCAGTTAGTTACAGTTTTTCCCTACTGGAATGTTGCTGGAAGGCGCCGAACTACTTTGTAGTTCACGAACAGTTCATTTTTCGTCTTTCCGCACAGATCAGCTGCAGGCCAGAGCTGGCGTGTCCTGCAGCAATCTATCCACAACCTAATAGTTCAGAACAGTTCAGCAGCACTGAACTACTTTTCCGACCGGTTCGCCCCAGCAAAATCGGGGGCCTAAGCCTAGCTGCTCCGGCAATAGTTCAGAAATTCCACATCTGCTTACCCCCTCACGCGGAATCGGGTCGGCTGGATGCAATTGTCTGACACGCCCGCACCGATGAACCCCCAGCAACACCAGGACACCACCAACAAAGGAGCCACACCATGCAAGTCGAAGTCATCACCGGCCAGTCCGGATCCGGCAAAACCACCCAGCTGCAAAGCATCCAGGCCGAGCTGAAACAGCAGGGCGTCACCGCCCCGATCATCGTCGGCAATTGCTGCACGACGCCTTACTTCGTGATGCAGCTGCAGCGCTGTGCGGAGTCCGGCGATCGCCACTTTCTGGCCGACGACTGCACGCGCCTGCAGATCCAGGCAGTGATGGAGTTGCGAGACAACGATAACGTCCAGTTCCCGGACGACCTTATCGTCCACCTGGTGCGCCAAGCCTGATTCCGAAACCATCTTTGAAGGAGCAACACCATGAAGCCAAACATCAAGGCCCTACCTACCGCGCTGGCCGAAGCGATGAGATACCAGCAGGCGCGCCCGTTGATTATTCAAACCGGCGAAGCCGCGCTGCAGCGTCTGGTCGAGATCGCCAGCAGCGGTACAGGGCAAGGCCGGATCATCGGGGTATTTCTGCTCGGCCTTTACAACGGTCAGGACTATCCATTTGACCTGACCGAGCTGCGCGCCTTGGACCTTTCAGTTTTCCGGGATTGCCTGGACGTGCTCGAGCTCGACTATCAGCCCGAAATGGAGGTGCACATGAGGGTCGCCGATGGCCCGGCCATCTGGAACAGGCTGGTGCAGCAGTGGGCTGAGGGAGTGCTGCCGTAGTGGACATTCATTACAGCGTGAACGGCGTTTCCAGCCTGCTGATATTGCCGGCTCGATACGTCGACGAATGCACCCCAGCAAGTCTGGCTGAATTGATAGCAAGCGATTTCTGGCGCAACCGCCCCACCGAAGCACCCACAGCAATGAGCCTGGTGCATTTAGCAGATGTGGACGGGCAGGACTTGGGGATTTTTGAAGTACAGCGCGACATGCGCCCGATATTCACGGCCAGCCCATTGCGGGAAGCCTGAATGAAACCGGTGTCGAGGAGTTGGCGCTCCTCGACACCTACTACCACCAAGGAGCAATACCGGATGAAAGCACAGTACCCGAGCGGCAGCGGCGGCAAGAATAGCACCCTGCTGAAGTCAGAAACATCCACGACAACCAAGCCACCTCGCCCGTTTGTGGCGATCGCGGTCGTAGGCGCGGCATTGATCGCCTACCAGATCCACAAAACACCGGACGCCCGGCAGCGGCTGGAATGCCTCGCCGATCAGGCACACCGGATGGGTGACCTCAGCAGTCGCGACGTCGCCATTGTCGCGGATCTGCTGGGGCAGCCAGCAGCGACTACCCCATTCAACGAGGAGCAACGTTATGTCTTTTGATTCAAACCACGCTCAACACATCGAATCACCAGGCTGCGAGGTAGACGCGAGCACCCTCTGTCCTTTTATGCCCGGCTGCTCGATTAAGTTCAGGGGAGTCGCAAGAAGCATAATCAAGCCCCGCTTGGAGCACCGCCTGTTCGAATGTATTTCCTGCGGCACCCCGATAATGGCCACCCCCGCCGGCCACGACTGGTGCAAATCGATGGGGCGACCCCGATCCGAATGCGGCTGCAAAGACTGCATAGTTCATTGAGCATTCGAAACATCAAGAATCGACATTGCCAGATGGTTGCCAGCGCCGACAGCACGAAATGGCGCCTCGCATACCCGCAAGTGAATACATGTTAGCGAAGGAATTGAAGCATAGAAGCGAGCGAGTGAATCAAGTGCAAGTTCTTGAGGCACCCTGGGAAGCAACACTTCACCAACTCTATTAAAAGTAAGGATGCTTCGGCATCCTTTACTTTTAATAATCCCTCTCAATTCTTACAGCCAGTTAAGAAATATCTGCAAATTCCCTATGCGACGGCCTGCACGCAGCGGGAAATCAGGGCTTTAATCTGAACCTTCCCGCCCAGTCAATCAGACAAAAATCTTGACGCGACAAAAATTCAGTACCTAGACTCGGCAGGGTTAACTGAATGAAAACCGGAGCGCAGTTATGAGCCCAGCAGTTTCCAAATTGAACGAGCTATGCGAAGAAGTTGAGGAATGCGGACACCACTTTGCGCTGGTAATTGATATCGCAACATCCGGAACCCAGCTTTCCGAGAGAGGTAAGTTAGGATTAACTGAATATGGAATGTACAGTCTTCGACGCTTCGCCAAGCTTGAAAAAGAGCTGCTGAACTACCGAAGTTCTTGTATACCCAACTGATTAAACAGGTCCCGCTGCAAAGCCTTCGGCATTTCACGCAAGCGGTCGAATATCAACCGGTCGACCGCTTGTGCTGAAGGACTTAACGTATGGTCGAACGTTAAATGCGCCACCCACGTGTGCCCGCAGGTAGGCGCCAAGCACTGGCAATAGAGCTTGGCGAAATCAATCGACTGTTCATCACGCGATCCGATCCGCCCCTTCCCCCCACACTCTCTGCAATTCACCCGCACGTAAGCCTCCGAAGTTCCTGATAAGGCACTATTTTGCCATAACTGAGACCCAATCTAAGTGACGCGCTATTCCTTCGGTTCTGCCTCAACATCTCGCCAGTTGATCCGGCGATCAGCTCGAAGACTGTCATTCACCTGATTGAACAACTGGCAAATCGGCCGTATCTCGTTGCTGGTATACACCCGGTCAATCTTCTCGATGTCTCCAAATCCCGCGTTGTTCTCCGGGATGATTCCCGCCAGTGCTGGGTTCATACGCCACGCGGCGATGATATCGTTGCGGGTGATGTTCTTGACCTTCTCCAATTCGTCCTTTGCTTGGAAGTCGCCGACAGGGATGATCTGAATGGCTTTCTCAGAGCCACCCGGGATGTTGACGAACAGCGATCGGAAATTCCCAACCCCTTTGCTCGCACTGATCTGGGCTCTCAACTCGTTTTCGTCGTCTTCAGACAAGTCCGGATCGTTGGTATAGAAGATGTACCCCGCATGCGCGCCGTTGCTGTAGTAGCGCCGGCGGAAGAGGGTCGCCGCTTCGTTGAGCAAAAGCGCCTGCAGGCCGCCCAAGTAGTCGGGCACGCCGTAGATGTTCTGTTCCACGTCGTAGTTGAGGATGTGCTCCACCTCGTCCTGGTCGAACTCCACTTCTTTGCCGCCGGCCAGCAACTGGACGAAGCCGCCGCCAATCTTCACGCGCATGTTGATGGCCGGCAGGTGTTCCATCTCCAGCACCTGGCCAAACGCATTGGGCTTGCGGTAGAGATAGGCCTCGCCGAACACGTTGAAGTCGAGCGCTGCGCGACTCATCGTCGCGAAGGTGAAGCCCACTGATGGCATGAACTCACGCAGCAAGAGGTTGCGCTTGAAACCCGGGATGGCGCCGTGGTGTGCATTGGCCTTGAGCAGCTTGGCCAGCCCGGGGCGGGACACCGGCGGCGTGTACAGGCGCCCGTCGTTGCTGGCGAACACGCCCAGGTACTGGCCGATGTTCCCGGTAAGCACTTGCTCCGGGGCCCCGAACGAGAACGCCCGCATGGGCGCGGACGCCGCTGGCGGTGCCGGCTGAGTGTTGCGTTGATCCATTGTGTGTTGATCCGGTGAGGGCATAGCGGCTGCGCCGCTGCTTGTTGGTGTTGAGGGGTTCGTTGGCCAGCGCATGCATGACGGCCCAGGCGATGTCCGCATGGCCTGTGGCGTCGGTGCGCGAGGCGCTGTAGGTCACTTGGCCACTACCAGTGGTGCCGCGCTTGATCGTCAGGAATGCCTGGGCAATATCGCTCCAGCCAGCGTCCCACTCGATGCGGCTGCCCTGAATCGTGTCCTGCGCTTTGAGCACCAAGGTGTTTTTGGTTTCAAGGCTGTAGTGGATTGAGGTAGCGCGCGGGTAGAAGTCGCGCACCAGGTCGAACACGCCGTAGCCTATCCCGGTGGTGTCGATGCCGATGTGCTGAACGTTGAAGCGCTCGGTCAGCTTCTTGACCTGCTCGGCCTGGTACTTGAAGGACTGACCACGCCAGCTGTGTTTCTCCAGGATCCGGAACTTGCCGCCTGTTTCCAGCGGCGGCGCGATGACCACGCATGTGGCGTCGTCCCGGGTTCGGCTCGGGTCGTAGCCGATCCAGACCGGGCTATTGCCAAATGGCCGTGGGTCGTCAGGGTCGTAGTCCGTCCACAACGACAGATCCGAATAGCATCGCTCCAGATCCGCCAAGCTGAACGCGCTCTGCGTGCTGTCGATGAATTTGCACATGAACAGCTGCTCGAACGTGTCCTCGTCGTACTCCAGCTGGAGTTGCTCGAGGTCGAACAGATCACAGCCCCCAGCGATTGCGTCGAGGATGGTAATGACCTTGCGCCACTGGCCGTCCGGGCACAGCGCGCCGCCGGCGATCTGCTGTGCACCCGGCCATGGGTCTTTGGCTTTCTTGCGCTTGCTGTTGCGGAATTTCTCGCCACTCCAGAACGGATAGGCCTGGTGCGACACCGCGCTGGGTGTCGAGAAGTAGGTTTTGCGCCACTTCTTGTGGGTCGCCATCGCCGAGGCGACGGTGTTTAGCTTCTCGAAATTCTGAATCCAGAAATATTCGTCGACGTAGACGTGCCCATGATGGCCCTGGGCGGTACTGCTGTTGGTGCTCAAAAAGCGCAGCTCAGCCCACGGCTTGCCGTCTTTGCTGAGCACGATCGGGTTGCCGGTCAACTCCAGGCCAAACCATTCCTGGGCAAAGGAGATGATGTAGCTGCGGAAGATCTCCGACTGAGCTCGGCTGGCCGAGAGGAAAATCTGGTTTTCGCCAGTCAGCACCGCATCCATGAACGCTTCGCCGGCGAAATAGTAGGTCAGGCCGACCTGCCGACTTTTCAGGATGTTGCGGATCCGCGCCGTCAGGGGGTTCTGCTTCGCGGCGAACAGCTCCTTCTGATAGGCGTACATCTTGCTGATGAACTTGTCGAGAAAGTCGACTTCGGTCAGCTCGCTGACGTCGTTCTTGACCTTCTTTTCCCGCTTGCTCCCACCCTTGCTGCCACGGTCCGCCCGCTCCCGACGGTTGCCCCTTTCATCACCTCGTCGCTGGCCTGGCTCATCTGTGTTCTCGGCAACGGCCGTGGCGGCGGGTTTAGCGCACTGTTTAACGAGCCGTTCGCGCACGGTCGTCAGACGGTCGAGCTCGTCCAGCTCGCCTTTGGTCAACGGCGTGTGCTTTTCCAGCAGCAGCGTGATGCGTCGGCTGACTGCAGTCAGTGGCTCTTCATCGCACAGCATGTTTTCCCAGCCGCCCTGGCGGATCCAGTAATAGACGATGCGGATGTTCGGCAGGTTGAGGTGCGCCTGGATTTCCTTCGCCTTGTGGCGGCGCAGGAACAGGCGTTTGGCGGCTTCTTTAACTTCGTTGGCGTAGTACATGGACTGCAGTCTATGCGGCGAAATTAGGCCGAACGCGGGGTTAATTTCTGCAAATGACCTACATCGCGCATGTAGGAGGAGCGCGCAAGGCAACCGTTTGTTTGACGGCCTGCGCGTGCCTATCTTGGCGGCTCAGACCACCGATGAGCGCTATTCACGTCCATGCCCCGTTCACTTGTTTCGTATTGGAAACGCGTTGCCACCAGCGGCCCTACCGTCGACGGTCGCGAGATCCTTCCCCAGGAACTGCGGGACATCGCCGAGACCTACGCGCCGTCGAAATTCACCGCCGTCATCTGGTGCGAGCATGAGCGCTGGTTCGGCTCCCACGGAACCGTGTTTGCCGTACGCCTGATCGAGGAAGGTGAAGACCTGGACGCCGGCCAAGTCGCACTTGAGGCCCAACTCAAGCCGAATGACCGACTGCTGTCGTTGAATGACCAGGGCGAAAAGCTGTTCTCCAGCATCGAGATCACGCCCAACTTCGCTGGCACCGGCAAAGCCTACCTGACAGGCCTTGCCGTCACCGACTCCCCCGCCAGCCTGGGCACACAAGAACTCTACTTTGCGAGGAAAACCGGCAAAGACGCCTATTACGGAGCCTCTGTCGAGATCGGCCCGCTGAACGATGACCCGCCTCAGGGCGAGATGGGCAAGCTGACTGCGATGTTGGCCAGCCTGTTCAAGCGCTTCAGCAGCGATCAGCCAGCCCCCGCCGCAAACGAATCCCCTACCGAGAGCAAATCCCCGATGGATGAAGCCACAGCTAAGGCACTCAAGAGCCTGGTTGAACAACAGCAGGCCGTCACTGCCGGCATTCAAGCGATGATCGAAGGCAACATCGACGCCGACGCAGATCAGGTCGCCGACGTGCAGACCGCAGTTGATGAAGTGTTAGCCAACGCTGAAGACGACAAGCAGCTAAGCCAACAGGGCGCGAGCAATAAAGCCGTATTGGCCGCCGTCGCCAAGCTCGATGCCAAATTCAACAGCCTGCTCGACAGCCCCAAAGGCCGTCATCTGCCGCGCACCACCGGTGCCGCCGATCCACAAAAAGCGCGGGTGCTCTGACATGGCTCAAAATCTAAGCACCCTGGGCGCCAGACTTTATGCCCAGATGCAGCTCGACATCGCTGAAACCTACGGCGTCGAGCTGGCCACCAAAATGTTCAGCGTTGAGCCGACAATCGCTCAGGAGCTGAACGACGCAATCACCGCCAAGTCGGATTTCCTGCAACGCATCAACATCATCCCCGTGGGTGAGGTCAAAGGGCAGAAGGTTTTCCTGGGTGTGTCAGGGCCAGTGACTGGCCGCACCGACACCAAAACCAAAGATCGCGAAGCGAAGGATGGATCAGCTCTCGATGACAGCACCTACGAGCTGTTCTCCACCGAGTCGGACGTCTGCCTGCCCTACGCGAAAATCGACGCTTGGGCCAAATTTCCCGACTTTGCGCAGAAGTATTCCGCCGCCGTGCAGAAGCAGATCGCGCTGGACCGAATCATGGTCGGCTTCCACGGCGCCAGTGCTGAGGCGCAGACGGATCTGGTGGCCAACCCAATGCTGCAGGACGTCAACAAAGGCTGGCTGCAAATTGCCCGTGAGCAGATCCCGCAGCAGGTACTGACCCACGGCAAAGAGGACGGCAAGGTCACCATTGGCGAGGGCGGCGACTATGCCAACCTTGATGCCTTGGTACATGACACCAAGCAACTGGTCGACGAGCGCTTGCGCGACGGCGGCGATCTGGTCGCCATCATCGGCAGTGATCTGCTGGCAGCAGACAAGGCCAAGCTGTACGCCAAACAGGGCAGCACGCCGACCGAAAAAGAACGCATCGAAGACGCCCAGGTCATCGCAACCTACGGCGGCCTGCCGAGCTTCAGCGTGCCCTTTTTCCCGGTCAATGCGGTGATGGTCACCAGCTTCGACAACCTTTCGATTTACTTTCAGGACTCCAGCTGGCGCAAGCAAACAATCGACAACCCACGGCGCTCCCGCGTTGAGGATTACAACAGCCGCAACGAGGGCTACGTGATCGAGCAGCTGGAAAAATTCGCGCTCACGGAAAATGTGGAGGCCTATAAAGCCCCACCACCGGCAGCTCCCGTCCGAGCCGCTCAAGCTCCGGCACCAGCAGCCCCCGTTAAGCCTAAGCCTGCGCAGCCAGCAGCTCCTGCCCCTACACCACCCAAGAAGGTGGCTCCGTGAGCCTGGCACTGGCGCACAAACGTCGCGTGATCGCTGACGGCCCTGTGACGGCGGGCGCCGGTGCCAAACCGCCGGCGTATTCGGCGGAGACGGCGATGTCCAGCCCCGCCAATGCCCGCAAACACCTCCGGTTGATGGAGGACGCACTGGCAGTGGATCTGGACCGGATCAGCTCAATCAACAGTCACGAGCTGCGCCGGCAACTTAAGCGTGAGGAGCTGCTGCCCAAGTACCAGACGTACGTCCAGCGGTACCGCGAATCCGGATTGAGTTTCCCGAACCCGGTGCTGATGTACGTCCTCATCTGGCTGTTCGACACCGCCGAGTTTGACCAGGCGTTTGAGCTCGCAGACTTCGCCATGTCCCAAGGGCAGGTTTTGCCGGCACCGTTCAAGCGAGACATCCCCACTTTCTTGGCGGACGAGCTGATCGACTGGGCCGAGATCGAATACAAGGCCGGTCGCAGCCCGGAACCCTACGTCAGCAATCTGCTGCCCTGGGTGGACGGCGAATGGAAGCTGTTCGAGAAGATCCCGGCCCGCTACCACAAGCTGCTCGGCATCCTGGCGATGGACCAGAAGAACTGGGCGAAAGCGATCGAGCATTTCAATCGCGCAATGGATCTGGACGACAAGATCGGCGTGCTTACCCGGCTGAATGGGTGCGTCGGTGCCTTGAACAAGCTGGCCGCAGCAGCAGCCGCAAACCAATCAACAGACTGACTTACCCCCCAGCGGGGAACGGCTGAGGTCATCCAGTTCACTTGTGACCTGGTGATGCCGTCGACGCCGTCTTCCCGCCCTATTTGAGCGCCCAGCAATGAGCTTTTCAGGCAAACCCACCACTTTTGTGGAACAGACGATCAAGAACGACGGCTTCTGGCCGGACCTCTCCGTGTCTGAGTTTCAGAAAAGTTACCGCCTGCCGGCGGAGTACCTGAGCGAGATGCTGAGCGCCGACCTGACCACGGCGATGGTCGAGGTCAACACCGATCTGGCCATGCTGAGGACTCGCTGGACCAGCGCAGGCATCAAGTCCCTGGAAACTGCTGACAGCACGGTGCTGCCAGAGCGCACCTTCCAGGCCGCGACGTACAAGCGCGCCGTCTACTGCAGGGCGAAGGCCAGCCTGCTGACTCAATTTGCGACCGTTACCCGACGCGAAAGCGCAGAAAACACGGGCAAGGAGCAGCCAGAGCGATCGGAAACTTTTCTCGCTTTCAGCCAGCAGGCCGTGCGCTCGCTGCAGGGGCGCGGCCGGATTACGGCGGCGCTGTTATGACCAAGCTCAAAGCCCTCACCGCTTACCTCATCGGGTGCCAGTTGGTGGCTCCCGAGCAGTTGGACAGCTGGACCGAACAGGTTCACCTGGCGCTGATCTGGAAGCCTGACCTACAGGGCATGCGCATGGGGGACATGAAGTACACCGCGACGGTCGCGCTTGAGCGTTTTGACGATCATCCAGGCCGATTAATGGCGCTGGTGGGGAGCTGGCTGGAAACCCACGACAACGACCGCGACGACCTACCGCCAGTCGTGTTCGACATCACCATGGTCGATGACGATCTGGCGGACGTGGACATCAATCTGGAGTTCGTCGAGCCCCAGTACCTGGCGGAGGACCCGGACGGCGAGGTCGCCGCGTACGGCCGCACCTGGTCTTTCATTCCCTTTGATTTGTGGGTGGCTGAGAACGGGGAGGTGGCCAGCGGTGGCGCGTAGAAACTTCGACGTCGACGTGCGCGGCTACTTGGGCGTTCAGGAGCAACTGGCACTGCTTCGGCTGACGCCCAAGCTTCGCCGGCGCCTGCTCAACACCGCCACCAAACGCGTGCGCAGCATGAGCCGGCAGCGCATCCGCCAGCAGCAGAACCTCGACGGCACTCCCTTCGCGCCCCGCAAAAGCAGCGGCAAAGGCAAAAAGAAAATGGAGGCCGGCCTCGGCAAGTTGCTGATGGTCACCCGGCTGAGCCCGGACGAGGCGGAGCTGGGATGGCGTAACGCATTGACCCGCTGGGTCGCGAACCAGCAACACAAGGGGGTCTCTGAACGCCGTACTGCCGCGCAGATGCGCAAGTGGAACAAGACACCGCCAGGCCTGGCGGCGACCCCGAAGCAGGCAAAGCGACTGCGCCGCCTGGGCTTCAAGGTCCCGCAGCCCGGGAGGCAAAGCCTGACGCGCCCCTCCGTGGCGTGGATTCAAGAGCACGTCAATTACGCCAAGGCCGGTCTGCTGATCCGCATCCTGGATGACGAAAAGGCCGAGTCGACAGGCGCGCAAAGCTGGGAGATCACCCTGCCCAAACGCCAGTTCCTCGGCGTGAGCACTGATCGCGACACCGCGTTGCTGGTGAACCAGGTGCTTAAACAAATCCTCAATTCACCCCGTTAACGAGGCAGCTCAATGGCACTCGGACAAGTCACCGTCGACAACCTCAATCTCGGCCAGGGCGGCGTAAAAGAGATAGAGCGCTACTTTCTCTTCATCGGGCCGGCGGCCAAAAACGTGGGCCAGTTTCTGGCGCTCAACACCGACAGTAATCTAGATGCGGAGCTAGGCGACGAGGCCAGCGATCTGAAATCCCAGATTGAGGCGGCTCGCCTCAATGGCGGTCAGCGCTGGGCCTGCATGGCGGCGCCGATCGGCACGGAGGGCAACTGGGCCGAGGCGCTGGAAAAGTCCCAGCAACAGGGCGTTTCTGTCGAAGCCGTGGTGGTCACAAAGCCGGTGGCCACCGCTGGCGAAATCACCGCGATGCACGACGCAGCTATTGCTTTGAACAACCAATATGGCCGCCGTGTGTTCTTCATGGCCTCAACCGCCGGCATCTTGCCTGTGCAGACCTGGGCGGAGTACTCGACCGAGCAGAAGGCTCTGCTCGCTGGTGTGGCCGCGCCGCGTGTCATGGTTGTGCCGCAGCTGCATGGCAACGACCTGGGGGTTTTGGCGGGCCGTCTGGCGCATTCATCCGTCAGCATCGCAGACAGCCCAATGCGCGTGGCAACAGGCCCGCTGCTGGGGCTCGGCCCTGTGCCAGAGGATTCCGACGGTATCCCGCTGCCCGGCGCCGTACGTTCTGAGCTGGACGGAGCGCGCTTCTCGGTTTCCCAGACCTACTCCGATTACCCGGGCGTGTACTGGGCCGATGGCAACATGCTGGACACCCCCGGCAGCGACTTTCAGGTCGTCGAGTATCTGCGCATCACGGACAAGGCGGCGCGTCTGATCCGCCCCTTGTTGATCCGTCGCGTTGGCGATCGCCGACTCAACAACACGCCCAACAGCATGGCGGTCAACACCAGCCAACTGATGGCGCCGCTGCGGGCGATGGCCAAGTCAGTGACCTTCAACGGCGAAACCTTTCCGGGCGACATCGAACCCCCCAAGGACGGCGACCTGGTGCTGACGTGGCTCAGCAAAACCAAGGTCACCGCTTACATCAAGCTCAAACCCTTCAACTGTCCGAAAGACCTGACGGCCAACATCGCCCTCGATCTTTCGGTTGATACAGCGGAGTAACGCCAGATGGCGAAGATCGGCGGCAAAAACTTCGACGTGAACCTGGGCGACCTGTCGCTGCACGTCGAGAACTGCAACCTGGACATCACCGATAACTCGGCGGTCGCCCAAACCCGTGGCGTCCCCGATGGCTACGTAGAGGGCGACGTGGCGGCTAGCGGTGAATTCGAGCTGGACACCACCAATTTCAACCTGTTGATCGACGCAGCGCGCACGGCCGGCAGCTTTCGCGCGCTGCAGCCGTTCGACACGGTTTTCTTCGCCCAGGCGGGTGTTGATGACGTGCTGCGCGTGGAGGCGTTCGGTTGCAAGGTGAAGATCTCCAGCCTGCTGGGCATCGACAGCAAGGGCGGCGAGAAGAGCAAACACAAAGTGCCGTTCGACGTCACCAGCCCTGACTTTATCCGCATCAACGGCGTGCCGTACCTGGACGCCAAAGAGATCGAGGGCCTGCGCTGATGGGCGACTGGCTGGATCGAGTGCAGACGCTCGAACAACTGGAGCGCGACCACGCTATCAGCGCACAGCGTGCGCGTCCGATCCCCACAGGTTTGAGCCGTACGCACTGCATGGACTGCGAACAGCCCATCCCCGAAGCGAGACGCGCATTGGGTGGAATGGTGCGTTGCACGCCCTGTCAGGCGAGCACTGAACGAGGGCAGGTTTGATGGCCGAGCGCACCTGGCTGCATTTCGCCCCTGCCGAGCTGCGTTGCAAATGCGGTCAGTGCAGCAGCGACGGCTCTGAGATGAGCGCCGAGTTCATGGCGGAACTGGAGACGCTGCGCGAGCAGTTCGGTCATCCCATCGCACTGAGCAGCGCATTCCGCTGCGCCCGGCATCCCGTTGAAGCGGGCAAGGCAAATCCTGGCGAACACGCAACAGGCCTCGCCGTCGACGTGCGCTGCAGCGGCGCCGAGGCGGTGCAGATCCTGCGCCTGGCAATGAATCTCAAATTCACCCGATTCGGCGTGAGCCAGCGCGGTGCTGCGCGATTTATTCACCTGGGAATGGCTCCGATCGGCGGCCGCCTCCCCAGTCCGACCATCTGGAGTTATTGAGTGCCTTTCGAAACTGACCTGGAACTGCGCCACCGGCCTGGCCATGTGCGTTGGGAAGTGATTCAGCCACTGACGTACCGCGCTGCAGACGGCCGTGTGGTTGAGGTGCCGGCAGGCTATTTGTCGGACCTGGCCAGCGTCCCGCAACTCGCGCGGCGCATCGTTGATCCGCAGACGCCTCAGGCGCGACGGCCGTCGGTGGTGCATGACTACATCTACACCCATCTGACGCACCGTTTCAGCAAGGCCGAGGCAGACCGGATCCTTTACGACGCCCTGCGCGAAGAAGGCATGAATACAGCGCTGGCCTGGCTGATGTGGAAAGCCGTGCGCCTGGGCGGGCGTGGCACCTGGAGCGCATGACATGGAATTGAATCCACTGACCATCAGCATCCTGCTGATGCTGACTGAACTCTCCTTAACCGGCGTCGCGGGCTTTCAGGTGTACCTGTTCAGGCAGATCAGCGCGGCGCGCCGCGAGCACCTGGAGCTGCGCATTCACCTGGCGCAGAACTACGTGCGCAACGACCAGTTCGACAAGGTGATCAGCCGGCTGGAAACCCGGCTGGAAAATCACCTCGACAGCTATTTCAACAACCTCAACAAGCGAGCAGCACCATGAGCGATCAAAACGCAGACATCACCCTGGAAATTGGCGAAGAGGAATTCACTTTCCAGCTGACTCCCCAGGACGTGACCAAGTACTTCAACGCGATTACCCAAAACAACAAGGTCGCCCCCGGCCATAACCTGCTGATGACGACTGTCGAGCAATCCCGTCGCGCCTCGCTGAGGCCGCTGCTGGGCAACCCGGTGATGGTCATGCAGCTCGCCGGCACGCTGCTGGAAGAGTACGGCCCGGACGTTGAGGTGGTCGTAAAAAAGCGATTGAGCACGCTGAGCGCCTGACCGAGAACGGGCTGGGGCAGTTGATGGCGTTGATGAACCGGTGGCTACCCGGTGCAGAGCCCACGCCAGAGGCGATGGGCACCGCCAAGTGGCTTGAAGATGAGCACTGGAAACGCATGGAGATCGCCGTGGCTAACGGCATCGCCATGGCCTTGAACGGATAAAAGCAGTGGCAGATCGCAGCGCAAGCCTGGCTTTCATTTTGAGCATGACCGACCGGATCACCGCGCCACTGGCCAAGGTGAAGATGGGCTTTTCCGACTTGGCCAACCAAAGCGAAAAGCACACACGCACGATGGGCCTTGGGATCGGTGGCTTGGTCGGCAGCGCCTATGCCCTCAAGTCCGCCATGGCGCCGGCGCTCGAACAGAATGCCGCGCTGGGCGAGGTTCAGAGTCTGGGTGTGGCCGCCGAAGGGCTGGATCTGCTGAGCAAAAAGTCTCTGGAGTTCAGCATCGCTTACGGCGAGAACGCCACGGCGTTCGTCAGATCGGCCTACGACATTCAGAGCGCGATCGCGGGGCTCACTGGCAGTCAGTTGGCAACCTTCACCGCGTCATCGAACCTGCTGGCCAAGGCCACCAAAGCCGATGCCAGCACGATCACCAATTACGTCGGCACCATGTACGGGATCTTTCAGGATCAGGCCGATGCGATGGGCAAAGCCGCTTGGGTCGAGCAGCTCACCGGGCAAACCGCGACCGCCGTGCAGATGTACAAAACCACGGGCCAAGGCATGAGCAACGCTTTCACCGCCCTGGGCGCAAGCGCGACCTCGGCAGGCGTTAACGCCGCCGAGCAGATCGCGATCCTCGGAACGCTGCAGGCGACCATGAGCGGCGGCGAGGCAGGCACCAAATACAAGGCGTTTTTGGCCGGAGCCTACGGCGCGCAGCAGAAGCTGGGGCTGTCGTTCACCGACAGTCAGGGTCGGCTGCTGCCAATGCTGGATATCCTGGGCAAGCTGAAGGGCAAATACGGCGAGCTGGATGCGGCTGAGGCCGACCAGATCAGCAGAGCATTTGGCGGCAAGGAAGCAATGGGCCTGATCTCCCAGTTGCTTCCCAAGACCAATGACCTGGCCGCCGGCATCGACAAACTGGGCAAGGTCAAGGGCCTAGAGCAGGCCGAGAAAATGGCCCAGGCCATCGCCGATCCTTGGGAGAGGTTCGGCAGCGCGATACAGGCGGTGCGGATTGCGTTCGGCATGACGCTGTTGCCCGTGCTCAACCCGATCATGGAAGGACTTGCCGGGTGCGGGGCCTCCCTGCTTCGCTGGATCCAGCTGTTTCCCAATATCACCCGCATCATCGGTATCGCCACGCTAACCATCATGGGCATCGTGGCGGCGCTGTCGCTGCTTACTTTGACTGTCGGCGTTGCACGTATGACGAAATTGGGACTGCTCACGGTCTGGAAGCTGCTGCACATGGCCGGCATGCGCAGCGTCGCGATGTTCCTCTACCACACCGCCATGGTCGTACTCTTCATCGCGAGCCTCGCTGTGATGTACACCTGGATGGTGCTGGTGCGCACCGGCATGCTGCTCTGGCAGGGTGCGATCTGGCTCGTCAACGCCGCGATGCTGGCCAATCCGGTGGTGTGGATCATCATTGGCATTGTCGCGCTGATCGCGATCGTGGTCGCGGCGGTGTACTACTGGGACGAGTGGACCTCGGCGCTGTTGAACAGTGAAGGGTTCGCCTGGGTGAGCGCCAAGCTGCAAGCGCTTTCTGACTGGTTCAACTCCATGGGCGGCTGGTCCGCCATGGCGAAAGGCGCCTGGGACAGCATCGTCAGCGTCTTTTACGTCGCGATCAACAGCCTTATCGAGATGATCAACAGCATTCCGGGCGTCAACATCGAAGCGCGATTTGGCGGCATGCCTGACGTGCCCGGGCTGGACGCTGCGACCCAAGGGCTCGACAACGCAAACGCCGGCGAGAACGCCCGGCAAACCCTCAATTCAGCAATCCCCAGCCTGTCACCGGCCCGCCCTTCGGCGGTGCCGGCAGGCGGGCTGCTGACCAAAATCCAGAACAACAGCACCAGCCAGAACAAGGGCACCCATGTGGAGAACGTGAATATTCATACCGGCAAGGCCATGAGCCCGTTGGAGATGGAAAGCATGATGGCGATGGCGGTGGGCGGATGAGCGAATACGTCGACCTGCTGATTGAGCACAACGACCTGGCGCTGGATCCGTCCCATCAACCCAGGCTCATCGATGACCGCGGCTGCATTGCTCAGGACATTGCGCACATGATCCGCGACAGCGGCCTGCTGGTGACGCTGGTGGCCGAGCGCGATCGTCTGCGTCAGCGCGACTGCATCCAGCAGCTCGAATTGCTGGTGGAAGCCGATGAGCGTCTGGTACCGGGCACGGCAAAGATCAGGACGCTTGAATCTGGCGTGTACCTGGTCACCGCGAAAACGCTGAAGTTCGGCGCCGTGGAGATAAGCCTGTGAGTGATGTCGACTTCAAGGCAGTCATGGCCAATGCCGGCATCCCGACCACCGAAGCAGGCCTGAAAACCGCTTGGGAAAAGGAGGTCGCAGCCCAGGGCGCGAAGGTGGCCAACACTAGCAGCTACTCTCCTTTTTGGCGCGTCATCACCGCACTGGTGACCAAGCCTGTGCTTTGGCTGCTGGATTACCTGTGCGTCAGCATCCTACCCAACTTCTTTGTGAAGACCGCCGTTGATGCCTGGCTGGACATGCTGGCCTGGGCCGTGAACGTCGAGCGCAAGGGCGCCACCCGAGCCGTCGGCGCGGTGCTGTTCACGCGAGCGGCTGCAGAAGGCGTGCTTGAGCTTGATGCCGGCATCGTGATTCAGAGCCCTGCGATCAACGGCAACGTGTACAAGCTGATTACCACTGCCAATGCGCGCTTCCTCGACGGGCAACTGCAGGCCGAGGTGCCGGTTCAGGCTGTAGAACCGGGCAGCGGTTACAACCTGGCCCCGGGTTACTACGCGATTCTGCCCGTGCCCATAGCGGGAATCGTGCAGGTCGCCAACGCGGACGGCTGGCTGCAGTCGCCAGGCGCAGATCCGGAGCCCAATGATCAGTTGCGCCTGCGGGTGCGCAACCAGTTCTCCGCCGTCAACCAATGGCACACCGACGCGGTATACCGCGCCATGATCTCGGCCTTCCCAGGCGTGCGGCCGGACGGCGTGTACTTCGAGCATGGCGCGCCCCGTGGCCCGGGCAGCGCGAACGCCTTTGTGTTGTTCGACGCCGGCGTGCCGGCAGAGGGCTACCTGGTGCAGATCAATGAGCACATTCGCGACCTAGGCAACCATGGCCACGGCGACGACCTGTTGGCGTTTCTGATGCCAGAGGTGCAGGTAACGTTTGAGGTACAGGTCTGGCCTGACCCCCACCTCGACAAGCCAGGCGTCGAGGCTCTGATCGGCGAGATTGAGTTGTACGTGCGCGCCGCCTTCCGCGAGAGCACCCCGCGCGACTATCAGCCGACGCTCACCTACCCGCAATCACGTTTCAGCTTCAGCCGTTTGATGGAGGAGCTGCACGGGCAATTCCCGCAAATCCAGTCACTGCACATCGACAGTCCGGACATCATCTCAGGGCTCGACATCCCCCGGATCGAAAGCCTGAAGGTAGTGCCCGCATGATCAGGCTGAAGCTTCCTTTCTGGCTGGCAGGCGCCGAGCTTTCGAAACTCCGAGCGGCGGCGCAGTCCTGGTGGGCGGCGGTCAGCGGCTGGCTGGACTGGCCCTATCACCAGCTTGATCCCGAAACATGCCATCCCAGCGTATTGGAGCTGTGGGCCTGGCAGCGTGACGTGACGCGCTTCACCGGCGAGCCGGAGGCACTGTTCCGGACTCGAGTGCGGTACGCGTTCATCAACTCGGTCGACGCCGGCAGCACTGCCGGCATGAAGCGCATCTTCGTGCGGTTGGGCGTCGGGTACGTCGAGATCGAGGAACGACAGCCGGAGCGCGACTGGGACGTTATCCAGCTCAAGTTCAGCAATGCACAGCTTTCCCTCAACCCCGAACTGTTGCGCGTCCTGGTGCAGCAGTACGGCCGAACCTGCCGCCGGTATGAGTTTGTGACCATCACACCGGTCGCGGCGCGAGCCGTGCTGGTGGACTTCAACGACGATCAACAGACGTTGATCGCCACCCTAAAGGAGCATGAATGAGCGCCAGCATCACCTTGGCGGGAGAGGCGCAGATCGCCCGCAAACAGGGCGAGGAAAAGCCTCTCATCATCAACCGGTTTATTTTCGCCAATGTGCCGGGCCTGGACCCGGCGGCGCCGGTAGATCGTGCCGCCGGCAAACCGGCCCAGGAACATATCGCCTATGTCTACGACATGCCCCAGGACAACGCGGGCTTCGTCACGCCCAATCAGGTGGTCTATAGCGCCCAACTCGGTTCGAACATTGGCGACTGGGACTTCAACTATGTCGGGCTAGAGGATGCCGACGGTGAGCTGTTCGCGGTCTCCTATGTGCCGCTGCAGCAGAAGCGCAAGAACGTCGAGCCCCTGCAATTGGGCAACAACATCACACGCAACTTTCTGGTGGCGTTCGACGGAGCACAGGAACTGACGCGCATCACCATTGAGGCCAGCACCTGGCAGCACGACTTCACGGTGCGCCTGGCAGGCATTGATGAGCGAGAGCGGCTGAGCAACCGGGATCTGTTCGGCCGAGCCTGCTTCTTTGGCAATGCGATGAAGGTTGTTCAATCTGGGGGCGGCTATTCGCTCGCCCCGGGCAGGGCGTACATCGAGGGCGTCCGGCTTGAGACTGGGCAGCCCTTAGTCCTCAACCCCACGGCAGTGCCAAGCAAAGTGTGGATTGATGTTTGCCTGCACCGCGAAGGTAGCGACGTCGTGGCCAGCTTCGAAATGGCCTATAGCGGGTCACACGAGGACTACGTCGACACTGCCGGCCGTGCCCATTATTGCGTGCCCATCGCCTCCATCGAGTCCACCAACAAAATCACCGACCTGCGAACTACGCGACCGATCGTAGGGCCACTCGTGGATTTCTGGGCGGCACAGAATGGGGACTATGAGCATCTGCGAGCACGGGCGACTACGAAAGCGGACGTCGGGCTCGATCAGCTCCCCAACGCAAAGAGCGACGATCCCGACAGCAACAGCAGCGAGATCCTGGCCACAACCGCCGCGCTGACTCGGATGGCCGCCAAAGTGCTCGATCCCATGACAGGGATGATCAGTTTCTTTGCCATGACCAGCCCGCCACCTGGTTGGATCAAGTGCAACTTCGCTGCGCTGTCGCGTACCACCTACGCCGCGCTGTTCAACCGGATAGGCACCACCTATGGGCCGGGCGATGGCTCAACCACCTTCAACGTCCCGGACGCGCGAGGGGATTTCATCAGGGCTTGGGACGACGGTCGCGGCGTTGACCCGGGCCGAGTGTTCGGAACTGAACAAGGCCACATGACGGCGTCGCATGATCACGCCGCTTCGGCGGATCCAGTGGGCGACCACGCGCACGCTGCCTGGTCTGATGCGCAGGGCATCCATACACACGCTGCCTGGACCGATGTCCAGGGCAACCATACGCACCCAATTGCTGCTGATATGAGCGGCAATCAAAATCTCCTGACCATGGGCGCTACGCAAGGGATAGACGAGGGTCTAGTCATTAACCCGGCCCAACTCGGCTATGCAGGTGAGCACGCTCACAACGTAGGCATCGGCGAAGCCGGAAACCACGCGCACAACATCGGCATTCACGGCGCTGGTAGCCACAGCCACGTTATCCGCGTGCATGCAGCCGGCGGAGCTGAGACCCGGCCCCGCAACATCGCCTTCCTCTGCTGTATCAAATATTGAGCCTGCCCATGACAACCAAAACCGTATTTCAAACCAACGCATTCGGGCTGTACGTTGGTACCGTCGAGGCCGATCTGTCGCCACTTGAACCCGAGGTATACCTAATCCCCGGCGGGTGCGTGGAACTTGCCCCACCCGATGCGCCCGAGCACAAGGCAGCCCGGTGGAATGGCAAAGCCTGGGAATTGATCGACTACCTCGACGGCGTTACGGCTTACAGCATTGTGACGGGCGAACCGCTGGAGCTCGACGGTCATCGCCCGGTGCCCTCTGGCTACACGCTGAAAAAACCGGCAGAAGGCCAAGTCTGGAAAAATGGGGATTGGGTGGACGATGTGCCTACCATCCTGGCGAACCTGTACGCCGATCGCCTCGCCTTGATCAACCGTGAATGCAGCCGCTACATCGAATCCGGCTTTACTTCCCAGGCGCTGGGTTGGGTGTTCACGTACGCCAGCGAGCTGGACGATCAGATCAACCTGACCGGAATGATCCTGTGCGGTAACGGTGGTGACTTCGCCTGCTACGACGAGGCAGGAGTTAAAGCATTCCGAGCGCATACCGCCGAGCAATTGCGCGAAGTTGGTGAAGACCTGGTGCGATTCAAACACGCCGCGCTGCTGCAGGCGGATGCGCTCAAGACCAACTTAGAGGCCGCCCGGTCGCAAAACAGCATCTCGGCGCTGAAGGCCATCGACTGGGTAGCGCCGGCATGAGCTGGGCGCCGGTGACGATGCGCTGGCCGGAAAAATCCACCGCCTGGATGTCGGGGCTCGACGAGGCCAAGGCGCTGGCCAACGGTGAGATGGCCAGCTCGGCGGAGCGCTTGAAAGCGCTGGAAGGTCTGGTGACGACAAACCCCGGCCCCGTTGGCGCTGCTGCCAAGCAGGGGGTAGAGATTGGGCGCGAAGCACTGGCGCGCCAGCTGGGACAGGCCCCAAGTTGTGTCGTGCTGACCCCGTATCAAAGCGGGATAGGACAAGGCACCGGCTATTCCCGATTCCTATCCGCGCCAAATTTGCTGGAGCAGATGGCTCGCAAGCTGGGACACATGGATCGTGCAACACGCCCTGCAGGTGAGCAATACGCGCTCTCCATTCTGTTTCTGGCCACGCGGCTGGATCAGTTCGCCGACGCGCTCGGTCGCTTCAACGCGCTGATGCCCATGCGCGAGCTTGAACGCGCCGAGCGACGGGCTCGTTACCTTCACAAGCTCGAGGAAGAAAAGACGGAGATCCCGGTCGCCAGCACCACCCCACCTTGGCAGGCCCTTCCGCTGGCCAGCTGCACTTTGCTCAAAGCCGCCAAACAGTCGATGTCCGGGCAACTGTCGATGCTTGAGAGCTATGCCGACAGTTCTCCCCTGGATGAACTTGCAAAGCTTTCTGCGCAAAAGGCCGCGCAGCAGCTGGATCGCGATCGCCAACTGGCTGACCTCAAGGCGTCGCTGATGAACAGCGTCCCGGACGCGAACATGCGGGCTCGACTCATCGGCCCGGGCACAGATCTGCAGCGCCAGCTGCTGGCCGGCGAGCAGCCTGGCCATGAGTGGGTTTTGTGCGCCGGCGTGTTGCTCGTCGGCAACCTGGACGGGTTGAGTTTCGTGCAGGAGCTGATTGGCCTATGACGCTGCTGCTTGATGGCCAGAAGATCCAAGGCAAAAATCTGAAGGTCGTTGCCAACCTGCGCATCGAGAGCGGGGATCTCTCAGGGCAGACGAGCAACACCGAGAAGGCCCACAAGGGTTTTAAGCCAAAAACACTGGCCGTGACGATGACCATTCCGTTCAACCTGCCCGAGCAATTACGCGAGCTGATGCGGCTGGCGGAGGCCACTTCCAGCGGTGGGCAGCTTCACCTGTACCGCGTCGTCAACGACACCGCCGATGCTTTCGGTGTGCGCCAGGTCGAGTTCAGCGACGGCGTAAGCGTCAGGGAACACGACTCGCTGAGCCAGTGGCAGATCCAGTTCACCCTGAGCGAGCGGCAATCCAATCCGGAAAAGGTCGAGGGCAGACGCCCGGCCGGCCCCGTCAAGGCGCAGAGCGCACCCGGCGCGGTGATTGGTGAGACTCCTGAAGCGCCGGCGACCCCGGGCCTTACTGGCTTCGAAAAGGCGCTCTCCAAAATTGACAAGTGGCTGGAGTAAGCCGGCATGAAGCTGAACAAGGTTCTGACGGTGGACCAGGCGCCGGTAAATCTCGTCACCGATGACGTGCGGCTGGATCTCAAGAGCCCGGGCCGCGCCATATTCATAGTGCTTTCAGAGGCGCCACTTAAAGGTTTGGTGACCCTCGATATCGGCTACAACGAACGCGCCCTTCAGCGACACTTCATCGGCTACGTTGAGCGCAGCACGCCTTCAAGCGGTACTCAGCAGGTCTTGTACTGCCGCGAGATGAGCGCGGTGCTGGCTCAACGATTGCCCCTTAATCTACGACACGTCGACCTGAGGGCCGTATTAAGCGAGATCAGCGAGCAGACCGGGCTCAGCTTTCGGCATCCTGACCAATCGTACGCTCGCAGCAAGACGCCTTATTTCTACAACCTTTCAACGGGCTACCTCGCCCTCGACAGCATGAGCCGCGTGTTCAACATCCCCGACTACATCTGGCATCAGCAGGGCAACGGGGAGATCTTCGTGGGTAGCTGGGCGGACAGTTTTTTTGGGCAACGACCCGCCGTGCAATTGCCGGTTGAGCTCTTCGACGGGTACCAGGGCAATCAAAGCGCGACGATCGCGGCCTTACCAGGCATTCGCCCGGGCGCCACGTTCAACGACGGCCGGCGCATCACCAGCGTCTCTCTTTCAGACCAATCAATGGGGATCAAATGGACAGTGCCATCCGCCGCAGCGTAGAGCGCGAGTTTCCAGAAATTGCCGGCGGGTATCACGTCCCGCGCTTTGCTCGCATCCTCGCCGTCTCCGACGCGCCGGCCGATGCCGGCATGTGCGACGACTTCCGCCCGCGCTTTGCCGCCGATATCGAAGTACTCGGCCCCGACGACGAGCCAGATCCGGACATCCCGACGCTGTACAGCGTCCCGCTTCCGCTGCCCACGGGCGGCGACGAGATGGGCTTTTATGCTTTCCCTGGTGAAGGCACGAAGGTGGTGCTGTGCTTCGGCTATGGCCTGCCCAACAAGCCCTTTATCTCCGCGATCCTGCCCCACGGCATCAGCCTGCCCAACGTCCCGAAAGGGGACTCAATCTGGCAACACAGCGCGACCAGTCAGCAGCGGGTGGACGTGGAAGGCAGCTGGTCGCGGCAGACGCACGCGAAGATCACCGACAGCTCGATGGATCGTGAGATCAGCTCCTTGGAAAACAGCGAGCGGTTCGGTAGCCATTCCCAGGCAGTGGCGGACCATTCGAGCGAGACGATCGGCGGCGTGAAGTCTGTCGCCGCCGTCGGCGCGATTCACCTGTTGTCAGGGGGCGGGATGAACTCTGCGTGCGTTGGTGACATGAACGTCGCCACTGCGCGTGATATGAACCTGGTCGTGGCTCAGAAGCTCAGTGCGACGCTGGGTGAGCTGCAGGAGCGCGTGCTCGGCGAGCGCCGGAGTGTGGCGATCAAGACGTGGGTGGGGTCTGAGAGCGTGAACGTGCTGCAGGTCTTGTGTGACACCTTGGATCTGGTTGAGCGGATGGCTCAGCAGATCGCGGCACATGTGCATGGGCCGAGTCCCGCACCGGCGACGGCAGCTGCTTTTATAGCTGACGGCGCCACTGCAGCATCTTTAAACGCAGCTTTGAAACCCATTGTCTATTGAGTAATCATTGCGTGCCTTTTATCGAGCGTTTTAGTTCCAGCTTGGCCAGATCTCCAGCTATACCTATTTTAAATTTTTGCGCCATCCATGCGTTCATGATTAGATCTAGTACGCTGGCCATTGTTTCGGAGGGCTTAGGTTCACGCCAACGGAGATAGAACAAAAAGCTGGGAACTACGATATACACAGTGTTATCAGACTTGCTCCACTCTAACAGTTCAAAATTGTGTGTTTTTTGGAAGTTATCGAGTGCCGCTAAAGTGCTTTTGATAGAAGCTGCTGGCGGCTTCTTGTCTTGAGGGATAGGAGCAGACTTGAGGCGATGGTCAATTTCGTGTCTAGGCAAGCTAAAGGTCGGAGGATCCTGAGTAAAAAGCGCAAGAATAATTTCATATGTATCATAACGCCTGGCTCGTTTTCGCGGCCCGAATATCAGCTTGTTATACCAAGCTTCGAAATGGGCGTATCGAGTTATCGCTACATTATGAAGGGCAGTCTGAACCGCATGATCTGAAAAAGTAATGGACTGAGCAGTATCGTGCTCATCAATCCCTCTATCGTAAAACATCTGAGCGCACGCCTGCTGAACTAGGATCGGAAGTCCAGCACTCTCCTTGGCCAAAAGGCGACTGATAGTATCTGCCTTGAGTACATTAAGCTTATGAAGTCCTTTTTTTGCAATACGTTGCAAATCGTCGTCGGACCAACGACCAATATCTATGTGGCTAATACGACCGATTAGATCAGGATTTGCGGTTGCGAGATCTACCCCATGGTGAGTCGTACCAACAACAAGAACGGAAACCTCGTTATCAGTGAAAATTTTCCATTGCTGGAAGATTTCACGCTGGACAGCCGCTGTTAGATAATGAAAATCTTCAACAACAAGAACTGCATTCGAGTTTTTGAGCAGGGGAATGAGGTGAGAAGGCGAGGGTTTACTAAGAATATTTTCTTTAATCTCTTTATCTGTACTTGCCTTTGAGGCGCTCACAGTCATTGACCCGGTCAACTTTGCAAGCCACTCCCAACCTATCGCACCGCTCAAAGCTGCGGACCCGGAGACAGTCAAAGTAGAGCCATCTTCGACAGCTTTTAACCGCGAAAAATCAAGATTTTCAAGAGGATACGCCCAGAACTCGTCTGCTTTAAGCGAATCACTACATCTCACCCTTAACGGCTCTTTTCCAATGGCTTTTAGAACTTTCCCATACAGGGAGGTTTTTCCAGTTTTAGATGAGCCAGTAATTAAGCAAAGTGTCCCTTTTTCAACTATCCCGCGCTTTAGCTGATTTTCGAAGCGCCCATTTTCTTGCGGGATATAGGTCTCTTTAGGGACGGTCAACCCGTTGAAAATATCTACAATATTTACGCTAGCCATGCTTTTCCATCCTTTGCAAAGATCCAACTCCACCGGGCAGCTATAGTTACCCGAAATACGTCGCCAAAAGTACCGCTGTCGATTGGCTCTGATGCCACCATAGCTGATTAATTTCCGTTGTATAGCTCTGCCTCGTCAGGTCCCGTAGCATAGCCCACGCTGGCTCGCTTGGAGCGCTCGCAGATCGTAACGTCCCGCCTCCCCACCGACCGAATTTCGTGTACAAGCTCAGCTTGGAGGTCAGTTTTTGATCGCCTCCGCGCTCGAAGAGGTTTTTCAAGCAGCCTTGGCCGATTACGGTTTCCGGCGAATAGTGGTCTACATTAAATGCCCCGGCATTACAATTACAGGCTCGCCACGTTCTCTCCTCCCTAAACTTAGGTCCTGAGGACTAGGATGGAACCACAATGGCACTTTTTCAAATTCCTGAGGAAGTTTTCCACGATCAATTAGTGCGGTAATAAGGTGGACCGCACACCACTGCTTGTACATTAGGATGGTGGCTTCAAGGTCATCAATGTTGATCGATGCTTTGGGTGCAGGCGTAAACGGATTAACCATTACCCCATCTATTTGCAGTGGCGATGTTCCTAGGCTGATAGTTGCCGAATCATTTAGTGCGCCGACATTTAAGTAGCTTGTATAAACCCATACGCGATAGTTTGAGAATGCCTTTTCAATCTTCGTGTAACCATCAAATGATGGAAGGGACTGCTTGCTAGTTGTTACAAATACAGCAACCACTAATGTAGCCATGTCAGTCAAGCCAAATTCGCCTGCGCTTATTAGTTCGTCTTTGCCCTTAGGCTTACAAAGCTGGTGGATAGTGGGCTTTGCGTGGCACTTTACATATACTGGAGCTACAAGAATCTCTTTCGAACTATGAATAAATTGAGCAAGCGTTGCTTTTTTTCCACTCTCATACACGATAGATTTCTTTATGAGAGTACCGGATGATTTAGAGCTTGCATGCACTGAAAACCGATCCTCTTTGACTCCTTCTTCCTCAAGCGTGGTGAGGTCCACAAACCTCTGGTCCGGCTTTATATAAATAGAGAGCCCACCCTCTCCATCTTCACAAACTGATAAAATCTCATAACGCGCACCGTCGTACATATAGGTAAATCGCGTTTTACTTTTTTTCGCCATATTTAACTCTCTTTATATGAGACTCAGTTCTTATTGAGGCGCTCTTTATATCAGATGTCACTATCCGCACAGGCACTTTACGCTGCTATTGGGATCGAACTCGCGCTTGCATCTGACGTAAAGGCTGTTGCGGTCGAGTAGCGCAAAAACGGATTCATCCTTTGTCATGATCGCGAACGCTGTATTTCACGACACCCCAGATCACCAACTCGTCGCCCTCCATCACGTAGCGCGGCGGATACTTCGGGTTCTCTGACATCAGGATCACATCGTTCTTTCTCCTATACAGGCGCTTGCACACAGGTTCGGAGTTGATGGCGGCGATCACGATATCGCCATGAGTTGCGTCGAGGCTACGGTCCACGATCACTAGGTCGCCGGAGAAGATCCCCGCCCCTTGCATGCTGTCGCCTTCGATCTTGACCAGGTACGTATGCGGGGCGCGGATGTCGAACAGATCATCGAGGGAGATGTGCTTTTCGATGTGGTCTGCTGCAGGCGACGGAAACCCCGCCGGCACGAGGAACGAGTAAAGGGGCAGCCTCTCCCCGACTGCCGAAAGCGGGCCGATGATGTTGACGCTCATGATGCAAGCCTTACGATGGATGGATTAACTGTACGCATATACAGTTAACGTTCTGACTCGCCTTTGGTCAATGTTGTACGTGGGAAATTTCGACGGGTGACAGCATGTGCGGACGCTGCTCGGTCTACGCGCCGATGGACCACTACCTGAAGAAGCTTGCGCCAGAGCAGTTAGTGATTAATGGCTGCTACCTATGGCCCATCGAGCGCTACAACGTCGCGCCGACCAGCCGCGTTGAGATCGTCCAGCCAGCCGATGACTTCACTTGGGTGCACACTAAGCATGGCTGTAGGCGACATGCGAAACCACGGACCTCAGCTGATCGATCCTATGACCCAGAACGACGACGCCTGGTAAAACCGCACTTGGAATAAAAAACTTCCGGAAAAATCACTTATCCCCCTCCCGCCGGCGGGGTTTGCGTTCGTTTTTTTTGCAAAGTCGAGCCCTGTGTAAACCCCTACCTCCCCCAGGCAGTATAGGGCGTTGAGGCGAGGTCAAAGCTTTTCACGAATTGACAGACTTTGCGAAGTAATGAGGAGTGCGTACGTCGGCATGGGAAAACTTCTCAGCTGCTTTCAAGCAGACAAAGCCAGGCATTACAGGCAGCCGCCACGAAAAAACACCGGTTTATGTCATTTTTTTCCAGCAGCGCGCGAGAAAAGAGGCCCGCCAACTCCAGCTGCAATATGATGGAAATCGCTCAAAAGCCTTGAAAATAGGCGTGTTCGGCGTCGTAGCCAATTCACAAATCAACAGTGAAGCAAGGAGGCAATGTGCTGGAGTTTTTTGCATCGGATATAGGCAAAGTAGCGCTAGGTGGACTCATAGCGATCAGCGGCCAGCTGCTTGTGTTTGTCCTAGGCTGGATCAAAGAGTCTCGGTTCTCTCAAAAAAAACAGATGACGGAAGCTCAGCATCTCGGCATACGACTAGTGCTTGCGCTGGATAAATTGGTCGGCGACTGCTATTCAGCGGTTAACGACCCACTTACCACGGACAGGCATGGACTTACTGTGAGCACCGTGCCCAACCCACAGTTTGCCCTTCCTGAGGGTGGCGATTATCGTGCTCTTCCCACGCAAATCATGTACGACATCATGTCGATGCCAAATCGGCTTGTCGCAATCGAAGAGTCGTTGTCATGGGAATCGGAGTACGCGAGCCCGCCAGATTTCGAGGAATACTACGTTGCCCGGGCGGAAAAACTGTCTGTTTTTGGCCTGAAAGCCATAGGACAGATTGAGTCTCTGTGCGCGCTGTATAGCATCCCTGCACCAGAGTGGCCAGAACACTATAATCCCCGGCAAGGCCTACAAAATCACTTGCAAAGAATTGAGCAAAATCGTCTGAGGTATGGAAGCCGCATCAATACCAGCGACGACCTCTGATAAACGCAGTGATCCGGTAACCGACGTGAGTGCTCACTCTGAAGCGTCCACAAAACGTCCACACTGCGAAAACATATTCGCCACCTATTCCACGTATATTCCCCAGAAAATAGGGGGCCTGGCCGTGACCCGTGCTGCCCGGGCGACCTTTTTGGACTTGTAATCAGTAGGTCCCGGGTTCGACTCCTGGTGCCGGCACCAGATTTAGCAAAAAGGCTCACCGAAAGGTGGGCCTTTTTTGTTTGAGCGGTTTAGCAAACATCCATCAGGCAACCTCAATTTGCTCCGCTCCTCACCAAGCCTGCCCCCTCTTTAGCGTCTAGTCTCTTCCGCACCCCTGAACGAGAGACTTACCATGCCTCAGCCAAACAATGCTCCATCACCCCGACCGGCCCCGGACTTCAACGCACTCCTGCGCGCGAATCTGGAACAGGTGTTCAACGAGCGAGATGCCAATAAACGCATCGCTGCCATCCAACAGTTATTCTCCGCTGAACCCACGATGTACGAGCCAGAAGGCGTCGTCACCGGACAGGCCGCTATCTCCGACGTTGCAGGCGCACTGCTTGAGCAGTTCGGTCCCGACTTTTCCTTCGTCGCCCAGGGCGTGGCGGTGGGGCATCACGGGATGGCTTACCTGCGCTGGCATGCGGGACCGAAGGAAGGTCCGGTGGTTGTAACGGGCGCGGATGTGGCCGAAGTCGTCGACGGCAAGATCGTCCGGCTGTGGGTCTTGCTGGATCCGCCAGCGCAGTAAATCCGCCGAAAATCTCCGGCGTTCCGTGCGTGGTAGGCAGGCGTGAAAGCGTCTGGCGTAAGGGCGGCGGTGAACCTTCGGCGGTGTCGGGGCTCAGTTGTGCAGATGTCACTCTTGCGATCGCCAAGAAGGATCTGTCATGGAAAACCCTGCTCTTTCAACCCTGCCTCCTCCTCGTGCGCAGCGTGAGCTGAGTGCGCGTGCGGTGCTCACTGGCGCGGTGCTGGGTGTTTTGCTGACGCCGTCGAATGTTTACGCCGGGCTGAAGATCGGCTGGTCCTTCAACATGTCGATCATCGCTTTGCTGATCGGCTTTGGCGTGTGGCAGGGCCTGGCCAGAAACCGCCAGGACGGCCCCTCGTGGTCCCTGCACGAAAGCAATATCAACCAGACGGTAGCCTCAGCGGCGGCCTCGATTATCTCCGGCGGTTTGGTTGCGCCGATTCCCGCGTATACGCTGCTGACGGGGCATCAACTGGACCCATTGCCGATGATGGCGTGGGTATTTTCCGTGAGCTTTCTGGGCGTCTGGATCGCATGGTATCTGCGCCCTACCCTGCTGAACGACCACGGCCTTACATTCCCCGAGGGCATGGCGACGCTCGAAACGCTGCAGCACATTTACCATCACGGCAAAGAAGCGGTGGCGCGGATCAAGGTGCTGTCTGCGGCCGCGTTGCTGTCCGGCGGGTTGAAGTGGATCGACGAGTTTGTCTGGGCAATCCCGCGCTGGGCTCCCAATCCCGGGCTGGAACGTCTGACGTTCACGTTGGACCCTTCGCTGTTGCTCATCGGCTTCGGCGGCATCATCGGCATACGCGTGGGCCTGACGCTGATGCTCGGCGCAGCGCTGGCATGGGGCGGGCTGGCGCCGTTTCTCATCGACCACGCGCTGGTGGTGCTCGCCCCGAATGCCAGCGGTCCTCAATTTGCCAAGCTGGTGGAATGGCTGTTGTGGCCGGGCGTGAGTTTGATGGTGTGCGCGACCCTGACGTCATTGGCGGTGCGGGTCTTTCAAGTGCCGAAGCGCACGCCGGCTGACCCGTATCCGCGCGCCAAAGTGCGCTTCTCGCCCATACCCGCGCTGGGCATGTTATTCGCGGTCACTCTGGTTGTGTTGCTGCAGGTGCAGTTGTTTGAGATTGACCTGTGGATGGCACTGCTCAGTATTCCCTTGGGTATTTGCCTGGCCGTGGTCGCGGCGCGAGTCGTGGGCGCCACCGGCATTGCGCCGATTGGCGCCATCGGCAAGCTGTCGCAGTTGAGCTTCGGTTTGATTGCTCCCGGCCAGGTAGCGATCAATCTGATGAGCGCCAACACGGCTGGCGGCGCTGCCGGCCAGTCCACTGATCTGATGAACGACTTCAAGGTGGGCCTCGGGATTGGCGCAACGCCGCATAAACAGCTCATTGCCCAATGCATCGGCATTTCGATTGGCAGCGTAGTCGGCGTTCTGGTGTATCTGGCGCTGATCCCGGACCCACAGACGATGCTGCTCACTGAGGAATGGCCGGCACCGGCTGTTGCAACCTGGAAGGCAGTGGCGCAAACACTGACCCACGGGCTTGCGTCGCTGTCACCCGAGGTGCGGTGGGCGATCGTAATCGGCAGCGGGTTTGGCGTGCTGCTCGGGGCACTGGACAGCCTGCTGCCGGAACGCGCGGCCCGCTGGTTACCCAGTACCGCTGCGCTGGGGCTGGCCTTCGTGTTGCCGGCCTCCACCTCGGTGATGATGGGTCTTGGAGCAGTGCTGACCTGGCTGGTCAGCCGCGGATGGCCGCGCATCACCGAGCGCTTTGCGATCACTGCGGCTGCGGGCCTGATCGCTGGTGAGAGCATCACCGGCGTGGGCGCGTCGTTCTGGGAGATGCTGCGCAACATCTAGGCGGCTGGCAAATTCGGAGCGGTTCAGCGCCCTTCCCGGGCATCGAGCCGCGTAGTCCATCGTTGCGCCTGGGCGTGCTGGACCAGGAAATCCACAAACGCCCTCGTTTTCGCAGGCAGTAATTTCTGACTGGAGAAGTACAGGTAAATCTGCCCCGCATCCACGTACCACTCGGGCAGAACCCGTTCCAGGCTGCCATTCTCAAGGTAAGGCAACACATCGGGTACAGCCAGCAACGCGATGCCCAATCCCAGACGCGCACATTGACACAAAGCTTGGGGGTCGTTGGCCAACAGCCGGGGTTTCAACTCCAATGGCATCTGCGCATCTTCAGGCCCCTGAAGCGTCCAGCTTCTTATCTTGCCGGTCTGCACCGAACGCATGGCGAGATGAGCCAGCGTCGCCAAGTCTTCTGGTCGGCGAACACTTCTTTTGGCAGACAAGTACTCGGGGGACGCGACGAGCACCAGGTGGGCGGGCGCTATGTTTCTCGCGACAAGTCCCTGCGCCAGCTCGATCCCTCCGCCGATGGCGGCATCAAATCCTTCGGCAACGAGGTCCACCTGACGGTTCTCCAGGCTCCACTCGGGCACCACATCGGGGTACTGCTTCAGGAATTCAGGCATCAGGGGCAGCAGAAAATCCCTGCCGAATCCTGGGGCGGCGGTGATCCGCAGGACGCCCGAAGGCCGGCCAGCATTTCCGGCTAAGTCTTCAATCGCAGCCTGAACACTTTCAAGACCTGACCCCACATTGCTCAGGAAGCGCTCGCCCGCCTCGGTCAACGTGAGCTTGCGCGTGCTGCGCTGGAACAATCTCACGCCAAGGTTGGCTTCCAGCTGGGCAACGTTGCGGCTGACTGCAGCCGGGGTTAGCCCCAGACGACGGGCAGCGGCGGAGAAACTGCCGGTCTCGGCGCTACGCACAAATGACAGCAAATTACCCATCGTTTCCATGTCTAAACCTTCAAGCATTCGTTGAAAGTAATTCTAGCGATTACCTACTACTGGCGAACAGCTGAAAAGCGTCTCATAGCCTCATCAACTCACTGATCGAGGCTCAACACATGAACATTTCCACTCTTCCCCTCTCTGGCAAAATCGCTGTCGTTACCGGTGGCTCACGCAGCATCGGCGCGGCCATTGCCAAACGTCTGGCCGCAGACGGTGCCACCGTAGCCATCACCTATAACGCGTCGCCGGACCGCGCCAGCACCGTGGTGAACGACATCATTGCGTCCGGCGGCCAGGCCATCGCATTAGCGGCTGACGCTGGCGATCCTCAGGCAGTTCGGGCCGCCATCGACGACGTCGCGCAACGCTTTGGGCGTATCGACATTCTGGTCAACAACGCGGGCATCAGTGTTCTTGGCGCACCGGAGGACATTGCGTTCGAAGACTTCGAGCGAATCCTCGCGGTTAACGTGACCGGTGTTTTTGTCGCCACTCAGCAAGCGCTCAAACACATGGGTCAAGGCGGGCGAGTAATCCACATCGGGAGCTCGATGGTGCAACACGCCGCCTTCGGCACTGCATCTGCCTACACGCTAACCAAAGGTGCGCTGACCGGCTTCAGTCGTGGGCTGGTGAGGGATCTGGGCCCACGAGGCATTACGGTCAACACTGTGCACCCTGGCCCGACGGACAGCGATATGAACCCGGCCGACGGCGCAGTGGCTGACTTTGTTCGACCGAACATCGCCGTTGGGCGGTATGGCGAGGGCAAGGACGTCGCGGGCGCTGTTGCGTATCTGGCCAGCCCGGACGCCGGGTTCGTAACAGGGGCGGAATTAATGGTCGACGGCGGCTTCACTGCCTAAGGGGGATTGCCATGAACATCAGCATTATTGGAGCAGGGGCCATCGGCACCGCTATCGCCCGGCTGTTAGTCAACGCAGGCGTGCCTGTCAGCATCGCCAACAGTCGCGGCCCCCAAACCCTCGCGTCTCTTACCGCTGAACTCGGACCACTGGCCAAGGCTGTAAACGTCCGGGAGGCCGGTCAAGCGGAGATTGTGTTCCTCGCCGTGAACTGGTCAAAGATTGCGGATGCGGTTCAAAATGTC
This sequence comes from Pseudomonas sp. 1L-C-7-B-C1, assembly GCF_057291635.1. NCBI lineage: Bacteria > Pseudomonadati > Pseudomonadota > Gammaproteobacteria > Pseudomonadales > Pseudomonadaceae > Pseudomonas > Pseudomonas sp. 1L-C-7-B-C1. The sequence goes on from NZ_JBXAWH010000013.1 coordinate 84,197, forward strand.
GGGCCTTGGGATGGTCGAATCGTGATCGACGCAACCAATCCGATCGAAGCACCATTGTTCAAAGCCTTTGACCTCGGCGGCAAGCCATCATCGCAGGTTGTCGCGCAGATGCTGCCAGGCGCACATCTGGTGAAGGCGTTCAATCACCTTACGCCCGCGCTGCTCGCACATCCTTCGGCTGAGGGTGGAAAGCGCGTGCTGTTTTATTCGGGCGAGCACGGCCCAAGCAAACAGCGCGTCGGGAGCCTCATTGATGAGCTGGGCTTTCATGGCGTCGACCTGGGCAGCCTTGAACAAGGACTACCTGCGCAATTTCCAGGCGGTCCGCTTCCAGGCCTGAACTTGGTCAAGCATGGATAAAGCCGCGCACCCGCGCGCCTGAACACAGGCGCGTTGGGGTTTCGAGCATGGCGTTGGGTTGCCCGCCGAAACCGGCGCAGTCCGTGTTTTACTAAGGCCCATTCACGCCGGGAAACCTTATGACTGACCTCGACCTGTGTGCCGCCCAATATTGCTCAGTGGCAGGCGACCTCAACGCCAATCTTGACCGACATGCTCAGGTCATGCGACTTGCCGCCCATCACGGCGCTAAATTTCTCTTGTTCCCGGAGCTTTCTTTGACCGGTTACGAGCCTTCGCTCGCCAGCAATCTTGCCCTTAACGCTGACCCCCAACTGCTGGAGCCGCTTCGGGACCTGGCAAAACAGTCAGGGATGACCACTGTGGTCGGCGCGCCCCTACGCCAGCCGGGGGCGGAAGCAGTCTTCATCGGCGCACTGGTTTTTTGCGCTGACGGCTCACAGATCACCTACACCAAGCAGCACCTCCATCCGGGCGAAGAGGTCGTCTTCACTCCGGGACAAGGCGGCCCGTTGGTGACCGTCGATGCCGGGCAGATTGCGCTGTCAGTCTGCGCGGATTTCAGTCACGCCAGTCACGCACAGGCTGCGGCGCAGGAAGGCGCCGGTGTCTACGCCGCCAGCGTCTTGATCAGCGACAACGGCTATGACCATGACAGTGGCTTGCTACAGGGCTACGCGCGGCAACATGCTTTTGGGGTATTGATGGCCAACCACGGCGGCGTCTCTGGAGGATGGGCCTGCGCAGGTCGAAGCGCGTTCTGGTCGCCTGATGGAGAACTCGTCGTGAGCGCGGCCGGTGCGGGGGATTGTCTGGTTATGGCCCGCAGACGGCGAGGCGCGTGGGAAGGCGAAGTTTTGCAGGCCTTGTAGAGCGCTCCCGATATCAACCGCGCCACCGAAGCAGTTATCGTTAATCTCCACGCCTGACATCAGGCGCCAGCGCCGGCATACCCATGGGCGTCGTTGTGACCCAGACAAGGAGGTTGAAATGGCCAAACCTACACTGCATCTCATGTGCGGAAAGATTGCATCCGGAAAATCTACGCTGGCGAACGCTCTAAAAACTGAGCAAGCAGCGATCCTATTGACCGAAGACCATTGGCTCTCAAGACTCTACCCAGGCCAGATCCACTCGGTCGCCGACTACGTAACGCTCTCAAGAAGACTCCGAGATGTCCTAGGCCCCTTGGTCATCGACATGCTAAAGGCCGGGATCAATGTGGTTCTCGATTTCCCCGCCAACACTCCCGGAGACCGCCACTGGTTACGGAGTCTGGCGGATACCGCCCAAGCCTCTCACAGCCTTCACTTCCTCGACGTCGACGACGACACTTGCCGAGCCCGGCTGCACCTTAGAAACGAGCGCGGCGAGCATGACTTCGCAGCAACTGACGCTGAATTCGATTTGATCACCAGCTACTTCCAAGCCCCAGATAAGGAAGAAGGGCTAAACATAGTCATTCACCAGGATCGCTCCTAAACGGCTGCCACCCGGAGCGAACCAAACCGTCAGGTTCAAATGGCGCCCTAAGATTCAGAGCGCCCCCTCCCCCATCCCGCCCCCATCGAGTAACGTATACCCATCCAACGGGCCCTCGCGTCTGCGTCAGGACAGCGACCCGCCATCAGAAACACGATAGAAGGCCCAACCGTGCACAAAGTCCGATTGATCAAGTACGTCTGGACCCACCAGACCCCGGAGATTTCGTCTGAATGGTCCAAGCTGCTTTACGAAGTGGAACTGCCGTTCGTCCCCTTCCATGGATTGAACATTCAGTTGCCGATGCAGCGCGTCTGGCGGATTCGGGATGTGGAGTGGAACGTAGAGGAGCAGACCTTTCGGTGCCATATCGAAGATCAGTTCATGAACTTGCTGGACGTGGACGACTCGTACGAGGACTGGATCGAAACCTTGTTGGAGTGTGGCTGGGTGCTGAGCGGCCGCTACACCAATGAGCACAACAAGACCTGATCCGCCTTTGCTCGAATTTTTCCCCGAAACTTACGCAGGATGCGCGCTGTGCCCGGCAGAGACGACTAACCAATGCCAGACTGGATAGCAAGTCAGGCACAAGACCTGTTTTGACGCCCTATTCCCTTTGAGCATGACTGCCATGAAATGGATTTCCTGTTGTATCCGTTACGCGGCCGGTGCGCTCTTGGCGTGCTCGTCGATGGCGTATGCACTTCCTTTCGTTGACGTGTACGTGGCCGAGGCTCCGCCGCTGACCATGGCCAGCCAGGGTGACCAGCACGGGATAGCGGGCGACATCACCCTGCAGGCCATGGCAATGGCCGGGTATTCCGCTCACCTGCTCTCACCTCCGTGGCCACGGGCGCAACGGGACGTGATGCTGGGCACCAACAGGCTCATCGCGCCGCTGACCCGCACACAAAGTCGTGAAGACAGCTTCACCTGGATCGCTCCGGTGATGACGATGGACCGGGCGTTTTTCAGCCTTGATCGTAATGTCGAGAGTTTTGAAGAGGCGCGCCAGACCTTCAAGATGATCGCCGTCGGCAGTGGCTCGGCACAGGAGACGCGGTTACGTGAGGAAGGTTTTTCAGCCGCTCAGATTTATCCGTTGAAGATTGGCGAGAACCCGGCGCTGATGTTGCTCAAGGGCCGGGTGGACGCGTGGTTTAACGGCGTGCCGGAAACGCTCTACATCTGGAAGCAGATCAGCGAACGGCCGCTGTTGATGAGCAGGCCGTTGATGACCGCCGACCTGTATCTGGCGTGCTCGAAGGATTGCGACCCTCAGATGGTCGAGAAGCTCAGGGCTGCGATCGGCAAGCTTCAGTCAAACGGGTCGATCAAACGCGTCCAGCATGACTATCTGAAAGGGCTGCCCGTCCAGTGATCGGGTCAGCGCTGCTCTAACGCCCATGCTCGCCTGTCACGGCAGCAAAATTACCTTGTCAGCGCCGCCTTGATTCACATCGGCGTAACGCGCCAGGCCTTCTTCCAGCGGCGATTCAATCAGGCCGGTCGGCAGCGGCAAGGTGCCGTCGTCGAACTGTTTGCCGAACTGCTCAAGCATCCGCGCGCAGGCTTCAACGCCGTACAGCAGCGAGTTGATCCCCACCACCGAACCGCCCTTGCGGTACAGCGCCAGCGCCGGTAGTTGCACGTGACCGTCCGTTGGCGCGGCAATAATTGCGATGCGACCGAATTGAGCCAACGCAGGCACAGAAGCCGGCAGCCAGAAGCCGGTGGTGTCGAAGATCACGTCGGCGCCGCCTGCAAAAACCGCGTTCACTTGAGCGCCCAGGTCTTCTGGCCTGTCGAGCTGGATCGCGTTGAAGCCTTGCTCTTGCAGCGCTTTCAGCTGGTCCGGTTTACGCACCGCTGCCAGCACCTGGGCGCCGCGTATCTTCGCCAGTGCGATGGCGGCGCTCCCCACTGCGCCATTGGCACCGATGACCAGCAACCGAGTGCCAGCCTGCACGAGGCTGCGCTCGAGCGCGTCCCACGCTGTGGTGTACGGAACCCCCAGGCTGGCGGCCTGGCTGAAAGTCAGCGACGCCGGTTTGATCGCCACGCCTTTGGCCGACAGGGTGATGTAGCCCGCGTGGGAGCCGTCGCGGACGAAGCCGATTTCCTTGCCAGTGCCCCACACTTCTTTGCCGACCAGTTCCTGCGGGCCTTCGACGACAACGCCCGCGAAGTCACGACCCGGAATGCGAGGCATCGTGGTGTAGGGGAAACGGCCCAGGACGTTTTTGACGTCGCTGGGGTTCAGGCCTGCGGCTTTGATCTGCACCAGAACTTCGCCAGCCGCCGGGACAGGCGCGGGCAGATCGACGACTTCCAGCGCAGCCAGGTTGCCGGTGCGGGAGAATTGCAGAGCTTTCATATGGATTCATCCAGAGTGGGGAAAGGGAAGTCGTCGATTCAGGACGCCAGATTGGACAGGAACTGCTTGCCCACGGGCCACAGCCATTCACCGGCCTGCATGCCGAGCAGGCCAACCAGTGCGACCAGAGGCGGTGCAGGTGAGCGGAAATCCAGCAGGCCGTACAGCAAACCGACGGCGATACCGATGGCGAGGGAAATGACGTAGCTCATGACAAACTCCGGTGCGAGGGACGCGCGACTCGATGGCGGCGCGACTGCGTTAAGCGATGACCAGAGTGTAAGGAGGGTCGGCAGGCGCTACCGGCCAAGTGCTTCTGAATTTCGGACAGAAGCAGCGCACGCGCTAGTTAGACAGATGTGTCAGCGACCGGGTACTGAGAAGGCGCCATGCCCAGTTCGCGGCGAAACATGTCGCTGAAACTGCTCGGCGAATACCCCATTGAACGGGCGATGGCGTTGACCGGCACGCCCTGGATGATCTCCGCCACCGAGGTCGCCAGTTGCACCTGTCGCCGCCATTCGGCGAAACCCATGCCGAGCACCGCCTGAAACAGCCGGGACAGCGTCCGCACACTGGCACCGGCGTTTTCGGCGTGCTGTTCGAACGACACGTCGATGGAAGGCTCGATCATCACCGCCTGGCAGACGTTCATCAGCCTGCGGTCGCTGTCATCGGGCATCGGCACTTTCAGCAGCGAACGCCGGGCGCGCTTGAGTTCGAGCAACGCCAGGTTGACTAAAGCATCGTAGTACTCCGATTCCTTGTCCTGCTCGGCCACCAGACCGACGATCAATTCGCGCAACAAGTGACCGACTTCTAGCACCTGAACCGTGGTGTCGAGAGTCCGAGCGAGCGCCGGGCGCAGGTAGATGTTGCGCATTTCCAGATCCGACACCACGCGGATGCCATGGGGCACGCCAGGCGGCAGCCAGACCGCGCGCTGCGGCGGCACGACCAGCGCTTCATTGGGGGTCTCGACCCACATCACGCCCGACATCGCATACAACACCTGCCCCCACTCATGCTCATGGGGCTCGATGTACAACCCGCGCGGGTACGTCCGTGACAAAGGCTGCACGGGGACGGCGGTATCGGTGAGGTCGGGTGGCGCAGCGATTGCCATGGCGAAACCGAAGGGATTGAGATGCGGCGATGGTAGCGGGAGAGCGTGCGGGATCGCCAGTGCAGTGCAGCACCGACCACGGCAGTTGATGATGGGATTGGCTCAATCCGTAGGAGCCGGCTTGCTGGCGAACCGCGTCTGTCATTCACTGCTACGGTGTCTGAACAAATGCGTTCGCCAGCAAGCCGGCTCCTACAGATTCATGTCAGCCAGAAGACTTCAACCCATCAGAACACGTTGATCGGGTAATCGACGAAGATCCGCGTTTCATTACCGCCAACGTTGTACTGATCCACGTCGTTGGAGACCCGCAGGAACGAGTTACGCAGACGCACCGACAGGTCTTTGACCGGGCCGCTCTGGACCACGTAGGTCAACTGGCTGAACAGTTCGCGCTCTTCGCCACGCCCACGGTCGCTGCCGTCGTCGATGTTGTCGCCGCGCACGTACGCCACGCGGTAGCTAAGGCCTGGCGTCACAACGGTGCCTAGGTTCACGCCGTAGCCCACTTGCCACGAACGCTCATCCTTGCCGTTGAAGTCTGACCAGTAGGAGTTGGCCAGGTAGATGGTGTTGCCGCCATCGCCGGTGCCGCCTGCGTTGCGGTAGCCGCCGTAGGTGTAACCGGTCTCGCCGGAGCTGCGCTGATGCGCGAGGGTGAACGAGTGAATGCCCACCGCCCAGGTCGCCGCCAGGCTCCAGATCTTGTTGTCGCGGGCGTCGTCGACGGCGAAGTCTTTGTCCAGCTTGGTCTTATAGCCGTTGAAGTCGAAGGTCAGCGACTGATCTTTCGGCATCGCCCAAACGTAATTCAGGTTCACGTACTGCTTTTTCAGCACGTCTTCGTCGTCAGAGGCGTAAAACGCGGCGCTGAGGGCTTCGGTGAATTTGTAACTGCCGCCGTAGACGTTGATGCTCTTGAGATCACCGCTGTCGCGGCCTTCGGCACTCTTGCGGGTTTCGGCAGTGAAGCGGCCGGCCACCAGCGTGAGGCCTTTAATCTCTTTGGAGGTGATCATGGTGCCGGTGTAGGACTCAGGCAACAGACGCGAGTTGTCGTAATTGAGTACTGGCAGCTCCGGCATCATGTCGCCGTATTTCAGTTCGGTATTGGAAACCCGGAATTTGACCGCGCCGCCAAAGCGCGACAGGTCGTCCGCCGCGTTGCCGCTGTCGCCCTGTTTGAAGAAGTCGATACCGCCCGCGCCGCTCTTGCCCTTGCCTCCGTCCAGACGCGCTGCGTACAGACCAAAGGCGTCAACGCCAACACCCACCACGCCCTGGGTGAAACCGGACGTGTAGCCGGCCATGAAAGCCTGACCCCATTCCGAGCGGTCCTGCGGTCCGTTTTTGTAGTCGCGATTAATGTAGGCGTTACGCAGGTTGATCTTCAGGCTGCTGTCTTCGACGAAGCCCTTGGAATCTGCCTGACCGTCCGCCATGGCGTGAGTGGCGGCAAGGATGCCCAGAGCGAGCAGGCCGATACGCTGTTTCATCTTGTTGTCCTTGTGAGCGGATTAATCGCGCGCTGTGGCAAATGCCTGGGGTGGGCAGTTGCGTCCCCCGGAACTGGAGCAGTTCCGGAAGCCCGCACGAATCATCGCAGTGGACTACTGATGCACGTACATGGCGCTAGGCCACAGGCGGTGGGGCCGCGAATGCTATCCCCGGCCTGCCGGGGTGTCAATTTGATGAAAGTCAAACCGAGGCAGGCCGTGTCTGTGGTCGCATCCACAACACCTTTGTCAGCTGTGAAGCAGGCCCAGCATTGCTTCGATCTCTGCGTCATTGATCAGCCCGATGGGGTAACGCTTGGAGAGCATCTCTCGAAAATCGCCGCGTTGCTCCAGTGCCTGCACGTCATGCATGCGCTCCATCGGGATCCGGGTCGTCCGTAACCAGTCCGCCATCATCTGCCGTGCTTCACTGCTCGCAGAAAAACCTCGAGTCACTCGCAACTCATGACCTGCGTTCATAAGGACAACCTCTTATGTCGTGGACTGCGAAATCTACGGGGCTTTTGTTACAGACGGACGACCCGGCGCGAGCAATTCCGCGCCTTGGGATCCCATCTTCCTATGACCGACTGGAAACTGTCCGCCCATAAAAAAGCCCATCGTCTGATGGGCTTGATAACAGCAAGAAGCGAACCAACTCAGCTGCGATGGGGGGCCGGTTGCTGCTGCGTCAGGCAGTGAATGTTGCCGCCGCCCAGCAACATTTCACGGCCCGGAACCATGACCACCTCGTGTTCCGGGAACAACTGCTGGAGGATCTTGCGGGCCGTGTCATCCATCGGATCGTCGAAACACGGGGCAATGATGCCGCCGTTAACGATCAGAAAATTCACGTACGAACCGGCCAGACGCACCGATGGGTTGCGCTCCTGACTGCCGTGCACCTGATCCACCCCGGCGCACTCTTCTTCGGTGGCAAACAGCGGGCCCGGGATCGGCATCTTGTGTACGACGAACGGACGTCCCTTGGCGTCCCGGGCATTTTCCAGCACTTTCATGGCCGCCTGGCAACGCGGGAAATTGGGGTCTTTCGGATCATCTGTCCAGGCGAGTAACACTTCACCGGGGCGCACGTAGCAGCAGAAATTATCCACATGGCCGTCGGTCTCGTCGTTGTACAGACCCTCCGGCAGCCAGATGATTTTTTCGACCGACAGGTGATCGCGCAGTACGGCTTCGATGTCTTCGCGAGACAGGTGTGGGTTACGGTTGCGATTGAGCAGGCATTCTTCCGTGGTGATCAGCGTGCCCTCGCCATCGACGTGGATCGAGCCGCCTTCCAGCACAAACCCGTCAGTGACGTAGCGCGGGCAGCGCTCGATTTCCAACACTTTGCTGGCGACCTGTTCATCCAGGTTCCACGGCGCGTACAGCCCACCGTCGAAACCGCCCCAGGCGTTGAAGCCCCAATTGACGCCGCGAACCTCGCCCGCGTCATTGATGACGAAGGTCGGACCGCTATCACGCACCCAGGCGTCGTTGCTGCTGAGCTCGACGACGCGGATGTTGGGCACATTCAGTCGTGCGCGGGCATTGTCGTACTGTGCCGCCGAAACGCCGACGGTGACAGGCTCGAAACGGGCGATGGCCTTGGCCACGGCAACGTGATCGTTCTGAACCGGCTTGCCGCCCAGACGCCAGTTGTCCGGACGCTCGGGCCAGATCATCCAGGTTTGCGTTTGCGGCGCCCACTCGGCAGGCATGTAGAAGCCATCGGCGCGGGGGGTGCTGTTGAGAGTGGTCACAGTAATCAGAACTCCATGAAACGACGAGGGCGTCTACGGCCAAATAAGGAAGACGTTATAGACGATAAAAATCGGATTTAAAAACACTAATCGAGCTTTCTGCGCAAACCCGGGGAGCCAACACCGATATATATCGATCTATGTTCGACGGGTGAGAGTCAGCTCAGCTCTCCAGCTCACCCAGCACCTTCGACACACTGTCGACGAAGAAGTCCACGCTCCGGCGGCTGGTCACCATCGGCGGCTTGATCTTGAGGATGTTCAGATAATCCCCCGTAGGCTGCATGAAGATCCCCAGCTCACGAAGACGATCGCACAAGTAGGCCGTTTCCTCGGTTGCGGGTTCCAGCGTCTCACGGTCGCGAACCAGCTCAAGTCCCAGATAGAACCCCGAGCCGTGGACAGCCCCGGCCAACGGGTGTTTGTCGATCAGCGTGAGCAGGCGTTCCTTGAAATAGCCGCCCACCACGCGGGCGTTCTCCCAGAGCTTTTCTTCTTCCATGACGTCGAGCACCGCCATGCCGATGCGGCAACTCACCGGACTGCCGCCTGACGACGAAAAGAAATAGCCCTCGGCTTCCAGCGCCTCAGCGATCTCGCGGCGGGTGATGACGGCGCCGAGGGGATGGCCGTTGCCCATGCCTTTGGCCATGGTGATGATGTCCGGCACCACGCCCTGCTCTTCGAAGCCCCAGAAGAACTGGCCCAAGCGGCCATAACCCACCTGCACTTCATCGGCGATGCACACGCCGCCCTGATCACGGACCCTGGCGTAGACCTGCTGCAGATAACCCGGCGGCAGGGAGATTCCGCCGGCATTGCCGTACACCGGCTCGCAGATGAAGCCCGCCACTTGCCGCCCCTGCTCCTTTAGCGCGCTCAAATACGCGTCAACGCTGCGCAGGTAGAACGGCGCAGTGTCCGCGCCACGAAACTCGCCGCGATAGGTATTGGGCGCCACCACAGGGTGCACCCAGTCGGGACGCGTGCTCAGGGCTTGCGGGTTGTCGGCGATGGATGTCGAAATCGCATCGGTCGCCACCGACCAGCCGTGATAAGCCTCCAGCACGCTCAATACATAGCGGCCGCCGCTGTAGGCCCAGGCCAGACGAATCGCCAGATCATTCGCCTCGGTGCCGCTGTTCACCAGAAATACACGGTCCATGCCGGCGGGCGCCAGCTTCAGCAGCCGCTCGGAAAACTCGGCGATCGCCGCGTAATGAAAGCGTGAGTTGGTGTTAAGCAGCGACCACTGCCGCGACGCAACCTCAGCCATGCGCGGATGGCCGTGACCAAGCACCGCGACGTTGTTGAGCATGTCCAGATAGGACCGGCCCTGCAGGTCAATCAGGTGGTTGCGCCAGCCACGCTCGATCTGCGGCGGGGCCTGGTAATAATGCTTTTGAGAGCGGGCGAAGCTGGCGTCGCGACGGGCGAGCAGCGCGGCGGAATCGGCCAACGCCGGCGCATCGCAATCGAAACCCAGGAGCCCTTTGGGTGACGGGCACAGCGAACGCCAGGCGGGAGCCCGCGACGGGGTGGTGAACAACGGCGGGCTCACGTCAGGCTCCGAACACAGCTGCACGATCAACGCGCCACCGCCCTGGCCGATCACGTCCCCCGCGCCGAACTCGACGCCGGCATCAAAATCAGAACGTACCCCCCACATACGCAGGCTCACCTCAGCGCCCACCAGCTGCAAGGCGCCGTCTGCGGTGTGGCGAAGGATTCCGGCAAACGGCGCATGAACAGCGGTGCCGTGGGGGATGTACAGTTCGGTATGCAACGCGAAGGTATCCGGCTGCTGTGCGCTGTCCGGCAATGTGCGCGATAGCCGATATTCACCGTAGCGGCTGGCGGCCAGCCCATGAGCTTGCGCAGCCTCTCTCAATAGTTGCTCGTCGATGCCGCTCTGTTCCCAGTTGCCAGCCACAAAGTGCTCGCTGAGCACACCCAGGTCCACGAGGGTAAAACCCTGCCCGCTCAAGTTCGGCAACAGCGGCGAAAACGGCTCGGGCTCTTCGTCCGTTTCCCATTCACCTACTGCGTCGAGAATCGCCGCTTCCATCAGCGCAATCGGCACGGAAGTGGCGACGTCGAAGATGTTCCACTCGCTCGCCAGATTGGCCTGGATGTAAGTGTTTTCCGGCTCGATGCTCGCCTGTTGCTCGCTGCCCAAGACCAGCACGGCCGAGCGCGCGACGATCAACGGCCACAGCGCCAGCAGCTCCTCAGTCTGAAGGGGATTAATAAGGTGGTAAGCCTGAACGGCGGGCAGGATAAAAAACGGATCGCCCTCGGCGTGGTGCAGCAGCGCGGCGCAGGTCACCGAAAGATCGGCGATGCGCCATGTACGGATCAGGTCACCAAAGTCGATCAGGCCTTGAAGCTGCCACTGGCGATGGGCATCTCGAGCCCAGACCACGTTGTACTCAGTGATGTCCATGTGGATCGCCTGCACCGGCAGCGACGCCACCAGCGGCAGCAAATAGGCCTGGGCCTGCTCGGCGGCCTCGGCGATACAGGCGCGCTTGTCGGCGTCGGGGATGACCGGGAGCAAGTGCTCGATCAACGCAAAGGCGTGGCGAGGGTCCCATTGCAAAACACGATCAAGGCCGGCGTGCTCGAACCCCGTCAGCGCCGCGTCGACACGGGCGCAGAGCTGCGCCAGCCCGGTCACGATGTCCCTGTTCAGGTGCGCAACGTGGGCGAGTGATTGTCCGTTGATAAACTCCAGAACGCGAAAGTGCACGGCGTTGCCGTTGTGATCAACGGTCAATAGGTCCTCACCCTTCAACGTCGGCATCACCGCCGGGACGCGCACCGTCGACTCGCGGCTCAAATGCCGCAGCGCCGCATGCTGCGCGGCAAGTTCGGTGGTTGAGTAATCTCCGTGGCAGATCTTCAGAACGAAACGTCGCCCGTCACCGCAGTCCATCAGGAAGTTTCGGTCCTGATGGCTACCCAACTCTTTCAACGCCCCCGACAGTCCGTAGTACGTCGCCAACCATTCGGCGGCCTGCGCGGCACCGACATCCGGGCATGGCAGGCTGGAGCGGCGAATCAAGGTGTCAAGCGACATGAAGGAAGTCCTGATAGATAGAGGCGCCCAAATACTATCGCCAGTTGCGCGTCGGTTAATCAACCCCGTGCCATAGCTAATAAAGAAATGCCATAAAAGACCGACAGATACGCAAAGCGTTGAGGTCGTGAAACACGAGCGGCGGTTTTATGGCGCTAATTGCGATAGGCCATCAATTAATATCATCGCTTGTCGGCGGATTGCTCCTTGCGCCAGTCAGCAAGGCCCCACAAGCTATGCTCCATCGTCTTACATCTTTCCAGGGAAGAAGGTTTATCCATGCGAATCCTTGTTACCGGTGGCGCCGGCTTCATCGGCTCTGCGCTGATCCGTCATCTGATCAACAACACCGATCACGACGTCCTCAATTTCGACAAGCTGACCTACGCCGGGAATCTTGAGTCGCTGCAGGGCATTGCCACGAACACCCGGTATGAGTTCGTACAGCAGGACATCGTTGATCAGGCCGCAGTGAGCAAAGTCCTCGCGCGCTTCAAGCCTGACGCGATCATGCACCTGGCGGCAGAATCCCACGTCGACCGTTCGATTGATGGCCCGTCGGAGTTCATCCAGACCAACATCGTCGGCACCTACAGCCTGCTGGAAGCGACCCGCAGCTATTGGCTGACCTTGCCCGAAGACGAGCGCGCCGCCTTCCGCTTCCACCACATCTCCACCGATGAAGTGTATGGCGACCTCCACGGCGTGGACGACCTGTTCACCGAAACGACGCCCTACGCGCCAAGCTCGCCGTATTCGGCCAGCAAAGCGGCGTCGGACCATCTGGTTCGCGCCTGGCAGCGCACCTACGGGCTGCCGGTGGTCGTCACCAACTGCTCGAACAACTACGGCCCGTTCCACTTCCCCGAGAAGCTCATCCCGCTGGTGATCCTCAACGCCCTGGCCGGGAAGCCGCTGCCGGTGTACGGCAATGGCTTGCAGGTGCGTGACTGGCTGTTTGTCGAAGATCACGCCCGGGCACTGCTCAAGGTAGTGACCGAGGGCCAGGTCGGCGAGACCTACAACATCGGCGGCCACAACGAACAAAAGAACATCGACGTCGTGCGCGGCATCTGCGCGCTGCTCGAAGAACTGGCGCCGGAACAGCGCAAAGGCGTGGCCAACTACGCGGACCTGATTACCTACGTGACTGACCGCCCTGGCCATGACATGCGCTACGCCATCGACGCGAGCAAAATCGAGCGCGAACTGGGCTGGACGCCGGAAGAGACATTCGAATCCGGCCTGCGCAAAACCGTGCAGTGGTATCTCGACAATCTTGAATGGTGCCGCAACGTGCAGGATGGCAGTTATCAGGGCGAACGCCTGGGCACCAACGTAAAGGAACTGATCGCATGACTAAAGGAATTGTACTGGCGGGCGGTTCGGGCACGCGCCTGCACCCGATTACCCTCGGGGTCTCCAAACAGCTGTTGCCGATCTACGACAAACCGATGATCTATTACCCGATCTCGGTGCTGATGCTGGCCGGGATCAAGGACATCCTGGTCATCTCGACGCCGCTGGACCTGCCACAATACCGGGCGTTGCTGGGTGACGGCAGTCAGTTCGGCGTGCGCTTTCATTTCAAGGAGCAGCCCAAGCCGGACGGCCTCGCGCAGGCATTCCTGATTGGCGAAGAGTTCATCGGCGATGACTCGGTATGCCTGATTCTCGGCGACAACATCTTCCACGGTCAGCACTTCAGCGAACAGCTCAAGCGTGCGGCGGACAACACCTCCGGCGCGACTGTGTTCGGCTACTGGGTCAAGGATCCGGAGCGTTTTGGCGTGATCGATTTCGATGAGCACGGCCACGCGCTGTCCATCGAAGAGAAGCCCAAGGCGCCTAAATCCAGCTACGCCGTCACCGGTCTGTATTTCTACGACAACGAGGTCATCCAGATCGCCAAGGACGTCAAGCCGTCCCCGCGCGGCGAGCTGGAGATCACCGACGTCAACAACGCTTACCTCAAGCGCGGCGACTTGCGCGTTGAACGTTTCGGCCGCGGTTTCGCCTGGCTCGACACGGGCACTCATGACAGCCTGCTGGACGCGTCGCAATACGTGCAGACCATCGAGCACCGTCAGGGCCTGAAAGTCGCGTGCCTGGAAGAGATCGCCTATCAGAATGGCTGGATTGACCGCGCCCACCTGTTGAATCGGGCTGAATATTTCGGCAAGACCGGCTACGGTCAGTACCTGTTCAAGATCGCAGGGGAAAGTCAGTGAAAGTGGTTGCCAGCAAGTTGCCTGAAGTCCTCATCATCGAACCCAAAGTGTTCGGCGATGAGCGTGGCTTCTTCTACGAAAGCTTCAACGCCCGGGCCTTTGCCGAGGCCACCGGCGTAGCCGACCAGTTCGTCCAGGACAATCACTCGCGCTCGCAAAAAGGCGTCCTGCGCGGGTTGCATTACCAAATTGAAAATCCTCAGGGGAAATTGGTGCGCGTGACCGCTGGCAGCGTGCTGGACATCGCCGTCGACATCCGTCGCAGCTCGCCGCAATTCGGCCAGTGGTTCGGTCTGGAGCTGTCGGCCGAGAACGCTCGTCAGCTGTGGATTCCCAAAGGTTTCGCCCACGGCTTCGTGGTGCTGAGCGACTACGCCGAATTCCTCTACAAGACCACCGACTACTACACGCCGTCGGCCGAGCGCTGCATTCGCTGGGACGATCCTGAGCTGGCCATCGACTGGGGCTTGAGCGAAGCACCTCAACTGTCGGCCAAGGATCAGGTCGGCAAGCTCCTGAAAGAAGCGGATCTGTTCCCGTGAGTGCGCCGCTGCGGATTCTGATCAGCGGGCAACATGGCCAGGTGTCCCAAGCGCTGCAGCAACACCTGCAGAGCATGGGCGAGCTGATCGTGCTGGGCCGTGATCAGCTTGATTTGAGCCAGCCGGAATCCATCCGCCCGGTGGTTCGCGACATCAAGCCTGACCTGATCATCAACGCTGCCGCACACACGGCGGTGGATCAGGCCGAAAGCGAGCCCGACCTGGCCTTCGCCATCAACGCGACCTCCCCCGGTGTGTTCGCTGAAGAAGCCGCTGCCCTGGGCGTTCCGCTGATTCACTACTCCACCGATTACGTGTTCGACGGCAGCAAGGCTGGGGCATGGGTTGAGGCAGACACGCCCAATCCGCTGGGCGTTTACGGCAACAGCAAGCTGGCAGGCGAACGCGCGATCGCCGCAGCGGGCGGGCAGCACCTGATTTTGCGCACGAGCTGGGTTTATTCCCTGACCGGGCGCAACTTTCTGCTGACCATGCAGCGCTTGCTGCAAGAGCGAGAGAAGCTGTCGATCGTTGCCGACCAGATTGGCGCACCCACCTGGGCCGGCACCATCGCCGCCAGCACCGGCGCGCTGATTGAGCGCTGGCGTCACGGCGCGCCGGGCGCCTGGGGTGTTTATCACCTGACGGCCAGCGGCGAGACGTCGTGGTTCGGGTTCGCTGAAGCAATTGGTCGGCAATTGATCAACAGCGGCAAGCCCTGCGCGGCGCTGGAACCGATTGCTTCCAGCGCTTACCCGACCCCGGCTGCACGCCCGCTCAATTCGCGCCTGGATTGCAGCCTGTTGCAGCGCCAATGGGGCGTCAGCCAGCCCGACTGGCACGATGCGTTGCTGGAGTGCTTAGCGCAGCAGCGGTAGGCATAATGGGCCGACTCGATGTTGCGCGGCTGCGGAAACTGATACATCCGCAGCCGCCCCGCATCGCAACGAACCCACCGGCGATTCCATGATCAGCACTAACGCCCTTCCCCGCCGTCCTCGCTGGCGCAGCCTTGCCTTGCTGGCGCTGATCCTCGCCCCGCTGTTGTGGCCGCTCGAACGCCTGGCCGAACACTATTACCGCAATGAGCTGCTGAGCCAGAATCGCCAGACGCTCGACCTTTACGTCGCCAACCTGCTCGGCACCTTGCACCGCTATGAAGTCCTGCCGCAGATTCTTGGCGACCTGCCCGGCCTGCGCGCCACGCTGGCGAACCCGCAGGACCAGCACGCCCAGGCCCAGGCGAACCTGCTGCTGATGAACACCGCCAGGCAAACTGGCGCCGAGGTGATTTACCTGATGGCGCCCAATGGCGACACCCTCGCTGCGTCGAACTGGGACAAGCGTGACAGCTTCGTCGGGCGCAACTTCGCGTTTCGTCCGTACTTCAGCAACGCCATGGCCGGCAACCTCGGCCGCTTTTTCGGCCTGGGCACGACGTCGGCCAAACGCGGCTATTTCTTCGCCGCAGCGGTGCGCGATGGCGACGCTGTGATCGGCGTGCTGGTGGTCAAAGTCGACCTGGACCTTACCGAAACGCTGTGGGGCAAAACGCCGGAGCAGTTGCTTGTCACCGACCACAACGGCGTCGTGATCCTCACCTCCAATCCCAACTGGCGTTTCCGCGCGACCCGGCCGCTCAGCGAGGAGGAAAAGCAGGCCATCGTCGCCATCCAGCCCTACCCGACCCGCGACCCGCGCCCGCTGCAGCTGGATGAAACCGGCTGGCTGACGCAGACGCAGCAGATCGACGAGACTGGCTGGAGCGTCAATATCCTTGCGCCCAAGGTGCTTGTGTCGAGGCCGGTGCGAACGGTCGTGGCCATTGGTGGCGCGGCGTTGCTGGTCCTGATGTTGCTGCTGGGTCTGATGATGCAGCGGCGACGGCATTATCTGGATCGCATCAACTTCGAGGCCAAGGCGCGCCGTGAGCTGGAAGTGCGAGTCGCCGAGCGGACCTGTGATCTGGAAGGCGTCAATCAGCGACTTCGCCAGGAAGTCCTCGAGCGCGAGCAAGCCCAGCAAGAGCTGTTTCGCGCCCAGGACGAACTGGTTCAGGCCGGCAAGCTGTCTGCGCTGGGCACGATGTCGGCGAGCATCAGCCACGAACTCAACCAGCCGCTGGCGGCGATTCGTAGCTACGCCGAGAACGCCGAAGTGCTGCTCGATCACCAGCGCACTGAAGACGCCCGCGGCAACCTCAAGCTGATCAGCGAACTCACCGGGCGCATGGCGTCGATCATTGCGCACCTGCGCGCCTTCGCCCGGCGCGACCGGCATGCGCCTGAAAGCGTGGCGCTGCAACCGGCGCTGGACGATGCGCTGGCCCTGCTCGCCAAGCGTCGGCGCGCGATGGAAGTGGAGCTGATCCGCGACCTGCCCGCCGCGACTTTGTGGGTGCAGGCCGGCGAGACGCGCCTGCGTCAGGTGCTGGGCAATTTGCTGGCGAATGCGCTGGATGCACTGACCGAGAAAGGCCCGCCGCGCAAATTGTGGATCAGCGCCGAGTACAACGCCGAGGGCGTCAATCTGTTCATCCGCGACAACGGCCCGGGGTTTTCCAAAGAAGCGCTGGAGCACGCACGCGAGCCGTTTTTCACCACCAAGACGCGCACCCAGGGACTCGGTCTGGGCCTGGCGATCTGCGACACGCTGATGCGCGCGCTGGGCGGGGAGTTGCTGTTCGCCAATCACCCGGAAGGCGGCGCGCTGCTCACGTTGCGCATGCGCACCGGCGCCTCGGGCGTCAACCTTCAACCGTCTGAGGACTTATCTGCATGAGCACCGACGCCATCGACAGCCGCATTCAGGTGGTGCTGATCGACGACGACCCGCACCTGCGCCAGGCGCTGAGCCAGACGCTCGATCTCGCCGGGCTGAAAATCCTGCCGCTGAGCGACGCCAAAGGCCTGCAAGCGCGCATCGAGCGCGACTGGCCGGGGGTGATCGTCAGTGACATCCGCATGCCGGGCATCGACGGCCTCGAATTGCTCAACCAGCTGCATGCTCAGGATCCGGAGTTGCCGGTGTTGCTGATCACCGGTCACGGCGATGTGCCGCTGGCGGTTCAGGCCATGAGGGCGGGCGCCTACGATTTTCTGGAAAAACCGTTCGCCAGCGACGCTCTGCTCGACAGCGTTCGGCGCGCCTTGGCGCTGCGCAGGCTGGTGCTGGACAACCGGAGCTTGCGGCTCGAGCTCAGCGATCGTCAGCAATTGAGCACGCGACTGGTGGGGTTGTCCGCACCCATTCAGCGCCTGCGCGATCAGATCGGCGCGCTGGCCGCGACCAAGGCTGACGTGTTGATTCTTGGCGAAACCGGCGCCGGCAAAGAGGTGGTCGCCCGCGCGCTGCATGACTTGTCCAACCGCCGTAACGGTCCGTTTGTGGCGATCAACGCGGGGGCGCTGGCCGAGTCGGTGGTCGAGAGCGAGCTGTTCGGCCATGAGTCGGGGGCGTTCACCGGCGCGCAGAAGCGTCGCATCGGCAAGTTCGAATTCGCCAACGGCGGCACGCTGTTTCTGGACGAAATCGAAAGCATGAGCATGGACGTTCAGGTCAAGCTGCTGCGCTTGCTGCAAGAGCGCGTGGTCGAGCGCCTGGGCGGGAATCAGCAGATCCCGCTGGACATCCGGGTGATCGCGGCGACTAAAGAAGACCTGCGCCAGGCGGCGGACCAAGGGCGTTTCAGGCCCGACTTGTACTACCGCCTCAACGTCGCACCGTTGCGCATTCCGCCGCTGCGGGAGCGTGGCGAAGATGCGCTAGTGCTGTTCCAGCATTTCGCCGATACCGCCAGTTTGCGCCACGGCCTGCCCCGCCATGAATTGCAGCCGGGACATCGCGCGCTGCTGCTGCGCCACACCTGGCCGGGCAACGTGCGTGAACTGCAGAACGCCGCCGAGCGTTTCGCCTTGGGCCTTGAGCTGGAACTGGAAGGCGCCGCGCAGCCGGATCTGGTGGCATCCAACGGCGGGCTGAGCGAGCAGGTCGAGGCGTTCGAGCGGGCGTTGATCGCCGCCGAACTGACCCGCCCGCACAGCTCGGTCCGCAGCCTCGCCGAAGCCCTGGGCCTGCCACGCAAAACGTTGCACGACAAACTGCGCAAGCACGGGCTGACCTTCAACGGCGCGGGGTCCGACGACAATGACTGACCTGCAACGCTTGTCCGCTGAAGACTTGGAAGCGGTGCTGCACCGGGACATTCCCCTCACCCGGGAGATGGGCATCAAGGTGCTGGGCTGGCGAGACCACCAGCTTCGTCTGCACCTGCCATTGGCCCCGAACGTCAATCACAAGAACACCCTGTTCGGCGGCAGCCTGTATTGCGGCGCGGTGCTGGTGGGCTGGGGCTGGCTGTATTTGCGGCTCAAAGAAGCCGGGATCGATGACGGGCACATCGTGATTCAGGACGGCCAGATCAGCTATCCCCTGCCGGTCACCCGCGATGGCGTCGCTGTTTGCGACGCACCGGATGAAGCAAGCTGGGAGAAATTTCTGAAGCTCTACCAACGCCGCGGCCGTGCAAGGCTGGCGCTGCACACCCGCATCGTGGTGGAAGGATCAGAAGAAACGGCGGTGCAATTCGTTGGGCAGTTCGTGCTGCATCGCTGAACAAAGCTGCCCGACACGCCTTGCCTATGTGGGAGTGACCGGGGTGGCGCTCCACCTTGTTCACGAAGACGGCATTCCAGCCGCTGAAAATTGCGTGGATATACAGACCTATTCGCGAGCAAGCTCGCTCCCACAATTCGTATTCGGCAGAGACATCCGCGGCGTCTTCTGACACCGCGCTTTGTTGCAGCAGACACAGCCCCTTGTGGAGTGAGCTTGCTCACGAAGACAGCATTCCAGCCGCTGAAAACTGCGTGGATGTACCGACCTGTTCGCGAGCAAGCTCGCTCCCACAAATCACCGTTGGCAAATATATTTGAGGCGTCCTCTGACACCGCGCTTTCTTGCAGCCGACACAGCCCCTGTGGGAGTGAGCTTGTTCACGAAGACGGCATTCCAGCCGCTGAAAATTGCGTGGATATACCGACCTGTTCGCGAGCAAGCTCGCTCCCACAAATCACCGTTGGCCAATATATTTGCGGCGTCCTCTGACACCGCGCTTTCTTGCAGCCTACACAGCCCCTGTGGGAGTGAGCTTGCTCACAAAGACAGCATTCCAGCCGCTGAAAATTGCGTGGATATCCCGACCTGTTCGCGAGCAAGCTCGCTCCCACAAATCACCGTTGGCCAATATATTTGCGGCGTCCTCTGACACCGCGCTTTCTCGCAGCCGACACAGGCCCTGTGGGAGTGAGCTTGCTCACGAAAGCGGCATTCCAGCCGCTGGAGATTTACCAGCCCTGATGTGAGCTCAAGTCCGCGCCAACGCCAGCAACGCGTCGCGCCACGTTGCTTCCCCCGGCAACGCCAGGAAATACGAATTGAGCAGTGTCTCCCGTGCCGGGTACTCGAAGGTCGTGCCGTCCAGGTTCAACACCACGCCGCCGGCGCCTTCCACCACGCCTTGGGCAGCAGCGGTGTCCCACTGAGAAGTCGGCGCCAGACGCGGGTAGCAGTCGGCAGCGCCTTCGGCGAGCAGGCAAAACTTCAGCGAGCTGCCGATATTCGTCAGCTCAAGCTCACCCACTACTTCCGATAACCCGGCGAGCAACCTCTGTTGCTCGGGGCTGGAGTGACGACGGCTGGCGACCACCGTGAACGCTTCCCCTGCGCCCGGCTCATTGCGCACCTGAATAGGCGCCAGATGACGTGCATCGTCACTGCGCCAAGCACCCAGACCGGCGCCACCGAAATAGCAGCGGTTGTTGGTCGGCATCGACACCACGCCAAATACCACGCGACCGTTCTCGATCAGCGCCACGTTGACGGTGAACTCTTCGCTGCCAGCAATAAATTCCTTGGTGCCATCAAGCGGGTCCACCAGCCACCAGCGTTGCCACTGGCTGCGTTCGCTCAACGGGATGTTGGCGTCCTCTTCGGAGAGGATATGAATGCTCGGATCCAGCGCCTTGAGGCCCGCCACCAGCAGCTCATGGGCGGCCAGGTCGGCGGCGGTGACAGGCGAGTCGTCCGACTTGACCGTGACGTCCACGCCGGAGCGCCAGAACGGCAGAGTAACTTCTCCAGCCTGCCGGCAAAGCTCGATCACGGGCGCAAGCAGCGGGTGCGGCAAATGGGCGAATGTCGGGTTCATGGCAGGAAGTCCCCACGCTCGGCCAGCAGGTCGCGGGCAAGGTACAACGCAGCCAGCGCGCGCCCCTCAGTGAACTGCGGGTTCTGAACCAGAGCGGAAAGCTCGCGCAGATTGACCTTGTCCACACGCATTGGCTCAGGCTCATCGCCGGGCAGCGTTTCTTCATACAAATCGGTGGCCAGCACGACCTGAATTTTCTGGCTCATGTAGCCCGGCGAAAGAGAGAGTTCGGTCAGGTGCACCAAGGTCCGCGCGCCATAACCGGCCTCTTCCTTGAGCTCGCGATTGGCGGCGGCCAACACGTCTTCGCCTGGTTCGATCAAGCCCTTGGGCAGCGAAAGCTCGTATTGGTCAGTGCCGCCGCAGTACTCCTCGACGAGTACGGCGTGATCTGCATCGAGCATGGCTACGATCATCACCGCCCCGTAGCCACTGCCGCTGCCGACAAGCCGCTCGTAGGTACGCTCGACGCCGTTGGAGAAGCGCAATTGCACTTCTTCAACGCGGAACAGACGGCTGCTCGCGACGATTTCGCGAGAGAGGACGGTTGGTTTCTGCTGCATGACGAGCTCCTTGGCGTAGACGGGTTACTATACCGTGGCTTTTGCGGATGTCTTCGCCGCAAACCCACGCGACTCATTCAACGCCGAGAGACCTGTATGCCTTCCTTGCCCTGGCGCGATATCGACACCGTTCTGCTGGATATGGACGGCACGCTGCTCGACCTGCATTTCGACAATCACTTCTGGCTGGAGCATCTGCCCAAGCGCTATGCCGAAGTGCACGGGGTCAGTCTGGCGATGGCGCAAATGGAGCTGATGCCGCTCTTCGAAAAAAACGCCGGCACCCTAAACTGGTACTGCACCGACTTCTGGAGCACCGAGCTGAACCTGCCGGTGAAAGACCTGAAAATCGAAATCGCTCACCTCATCGCCTTGCGCCCTGACGCCGAGACGTTTCTGGCCGCCATCAAGCAGGCCGGAAAACGGGTGATCATGATTACCAACGCGCACCGGGACTCGCTGTCGCTAAAGATGGAAAGACTGGAGTTGGCACCCTACTTCGAGCGTTTGATCAGCTCCCATGACTACGGCTACCCCAAGGAAAACCCGCAGTTTTGGGACGCGCTGCAAGCCGACATCCAGTTCGATCCTGCGCGTAGCCTGTTTATTGACGACACTCTGCCAATCTTGCGCAGCGCGGGAAGATCCGGCATTGGTCATCTGCTGGCGGTACGTGAGCCGGACAGTCGCAAAGGGCCTAAAGACACGGAAGAATTCGAGGCGGTTGAAGACTATCGGTCGTTGATTCAGGGCTTATAAGCACCACAAAACAACTGTAGCAGCGCGCTTGCCCGCGAAGGATTCGTACACCCGATGCAGATCAACCGGATGTACGATTTTTCGCGGGCAAGCGCGCTCCTACAAGGGTCAGCGTACGGTCTTCACGCCAGCCGCATTATTCAGGAATACGCAGAACCTGACCTGGATAGATCTTGTTGACGTCCTTCAGCATCGGCTTGTTGGCGTCGAAGATTTTCTGGTACTTGTTGGCATCGTGATAAACGCGCAGCGAAATAGCGCTCAGCGTATCGCCCTTCTGGACAGTGACGAACGTCGCGGCAACTACGGCAGGTGCGCCGGCGGCGATAGTCAGTTGATCATCAACACTGCCTACACCGGCGATGTTGCCGGCAGCCAATACAACCTTCTCTTTCTCTTCCTGACTGGCGACTTCGCCCGTCAACGTGATCTTGTCACCTTCGACCGTTGCGTGAACATTGGGATTGCCCAAGCCAACAGACTCGATGTGCTTTTTCAGCTCATCACTGGCGTTGGCGTTTCCCGGGGTAAGCAGGTCGATAAGCTTCTCGCCGGCTTCCTTCACAAAACTGAACAGACTCATGGGTTTCTCCTTGGTGTCGTTGTGATGTCGTTGTGGTTTCCCCGCGCAACATCTAATCCGCTGACATTGCCCGACAAAACTCCGACCCGATGCCGCGCCCCAAGGTTTCAAGCCATTCGACGTTCGGTCGCGATAGACTTCGCCGGGCCAGCCTGTGCCTTCTGGAGTGAAGATGGACATTAAACAGCTGAAATTTCTGATCGCCCTCGACGAAACCCGTCACTTCGGGCAGGCCGCTGCGCGCTGCCACATCACGCAACCGACACTGTCGATGCGTCTGCGCAGCCTTGAGGAAGAGCTGGACCTGCCACTGGTCAATCGCGGCCAACGCTTCGAAGGTTTCACTGCGCCGGGCGAACGCGTTCTGGCTTGGGCGCGCACCGTGCTGGCGGCGTACGACGGGTTGCAGGCTGAAGCAGCCGCCTGTCGCGGGCATCTGGTCGGCACATTACGGCTGGGCGTGGTGCCGCTCTCCAATTTTGATCCATTGCCCTTGCTGCAACGTTTGCACTCCCTGCACCCGAACATGCGTTTCGAGCTTTCATCCCTGAGCTCCGAGCAGATCCTCGACCAACTCGCCAGTAACCGCCTGGACCTCGGGGTTTCGTATCTGGACCGGCTGGATACCGAACGGTTTGACTCACTGCAACTGGCCGAAACCCGTATGGGCGTGATGTACGACCAGCGTTATTTCAGCTTTGCCGAAGCCACTTCAAGCTGGGAAAGCCTGACCGAACTGCCCTTGGGCATGCTCACCAGCGGCATGCACTTTCGGCAGTCCATCGATCACAACTTCCACAGCCGCGGCCTTCATCCGCAGCCGATCATCCAGACCGATGCCGTCCATCAACTGCTGCAAGCGGTTCATGGCGGTTTCTGCTGCGCGATCATGCCGCTGCACGGCGGCCTTGAATACCTCACTGAGCATCTGCGTTTGCAGCCCATCGAAGACGCGCAAACCCTCGCCCGGCTTGGCTTGATCATGCGACGCTCCGCGCCGCGTTCGGCATTGGCTGAAGCTTGCCTGGCGCTGTACCACACGATGATGGAAGCATCTTGATCGACGTCATCTATCGGTGCATCAGTACTAGCAATTAGACGTTATCCGACCAGAGGCCTAGGCTTAAGCCTAATCAATCTGCCGGTCACTCCCGATGCACGCCAAGCACATGGATATCACGGCGCCCGCACAACAACTGCCCGCGCCCGCCGCAAGCCAGTCCTACAGCTATTCGAACCTCGAACACGACGTCAGCGAGCCCAATGTGCTCGCCGAGGAAGTCGCGTTGGCGATCGCCTATAACGGCATCAGCCAGGCAGTCATGCTGGTCACGCCCACCGATCTGGAAGACTTTATCGTCGGCTTCAGCATCGGCAGCGGACTCATCGAATCACCGGATGAGATCTACGACATCAAGCTCGGTGGCTGCGGCTCTGCGCAGACCGCAGAAGTGGAAATCGCCAGCCGCGCCTTCTGGAATCTCAAGACCCAGCGTCGGCAAATGGCCGGCACCAGCGGCTGCGGCCTATGTGGCGTCGAAGCCGTCGAGCAGGCGTTGCCCGAGCTCAACGTGCTGCCCGGCGCGCCCCTTCCCCCCGCCAAATGGCTGAAAGGCCTGCGCGAACGTATGGGCCAATTTCAGCCGCTGGGCGAACACTGCGGTGCCGTCCATGCAGCAATGTTCATGGACGCTCGCGGCGAAATTCTTTTAGGTCGTGAAGACATCGGCCGACATAACGCTTTGGACAAGCTGATCGGCGCGCTGATTCGCCAGGACATCCCGACCACGGGCGGTCTGGCCATCGTCACCAGCCGCTGCAGTCTCGAACTCATTCAAAAAGTATTACGTGCCGGCATTCAGACCCTGGTCAGCCTGTCATCGCCCACCGGGCTGGCGCTGCAATGGGCTCGCCGCCACAACCTCAACCTCATTCATCTGCCTAAACACAGTGCGCCGCGGGTTTACAGTCCTGCGTTGGAGAATCAAGCGTGAGCATGCATAAAGAAGCCGACAAGGTATCGACCCCCCGCTACAAGCCCTACAAAGGCCCGGCCGGCGGATGGGGCGCATTGATCAGCGTCGCCCACTTCTGGCTGACCAGCGACAACGCCCTGAAGAACATCCGCACGATGCTCAAGACCAACCAGAACGGCGGTTTCGACTGCCCGGGTTGCGCGTGGGGCGATTCGCCGGAAAGCGGCATGGTCAAGTTCTGCGAAAACGGCGCCAAGGCAGTGAACTGGGAAGCGACCAAGCGCCGCGTCGACCCGTCCTTCTTCGCTCGTTACAGCGTCAGCTCGCTGCTCGAACAAAGTGATTACTGGCTGGAATACCAGGGCCGTCTGACCGAACCGATGGTCTACGATGCTCAAACCGATCGCTACAAGCCGATCGCCTGGGACGACGCCTTCGCGCTGATCGCCAAACACTTGAACAGCCTGCCAAGCCCGAACATGGCCGAGTTCTACACCTCAGGCCGTGCCAGCAATGAAGCGGCGTATCTGTATCAGCTGTTCGTGCGTGCCTACGGCACCAACAACTTCCCTGACTGCTCGAACATGTGCCACGAAGCCAGCGGCGTTGCGTTGTCGCAAAGCGTGGGCGTCGGCAAAGGCACAGTGACGTTCGAAGACTTCGAACACGCGGACGCGATTTTCGTCCTCGGCCAGAACCCGGGCACTAACCACCCGCGCATGCTGGAACCGCTGCGTGAAGCGGTTAAACGTGGCGCCCAAGTGGTGTGCGTCAACCCGCTGAAAGAGCGCGGTCTGGAGCGTTTTCAGCACCCGCAGCATCCGCTGGAAATGCTCAGCAACGGTTCGGAGCCGACCAACACGGCGTATTTCCGTCCGGCACTGGGCGGCGACATGGCCCTGCTGCGCGGCATGGCCAAGTTCCTGCTGCAGTGGGAGCGTGAGGCCCAGGCGAGCAACGAGCCGTCGGTGTTCGATCACACCTTCCTCAACGAACACACCAACGGCGTGCTGGAATACCTGGCCGCCATCGACGACACCTCGTGGGAATTCATCGTCGAGCAGTCGGGGCTGCCACTGACCGACATCGAGCTCGCCGCGCGCATGTACGCCAAAGGCAAGAACGTGATCATGTGCTGGGCGATGGGCATCACTCAGCACCGCCATTCGGTGCCGACCATCCAGGAAGTCTCCAACCTGATGCTGCTGCGCGGCAACATCGGCCGGCCCGGCGCTGGCCTGTGTCCGGTGCGCGGTCACAGCAACGTGCAGGGCGACCGCACGATGGGCATCAACGAGCGTCCACCGGCATTCTTCCTCGATGCGTTGGAGAAACGTTTCCAGTTCAAGGTACCGCGTGAAAACGGCCATAACGTCGTTGAAGCGATTCACGCGATGCTGGAAGGCCGCGCGAAGGTCTTTATTGGTCTGGGCGGTAACTTCGCCCAGGCCACTCCGGACAGCCCGCGCACCTTCGAAGCCCTGAGCAACTGCGACCTGACCGTGCAGATCAGCACCAAGCTCAACCGCAGCCACTTGGCCCATGGCAAGGAGGCGCTGATTCTGCCGTGCTTCGGCCGTACCGACATCGACATCCAGGCCGAAGGCCCGCAAGCGGTGACCGTTGAAGACTCTTTCAGCATGGTTCATGCGTCCAACGGCCAGCTCAAGCCGCTGTCAGCGCAGATGCGTTCCGAGCCTGCGATTCTGGCAGGCATCGCCAACGCAACGCTGGGCAAGCAGCCGGTAGACTGGCTGTGGCTGGTAGCGGACTACAGCCGCATTCGCGACCTGATCGCCGACACCATTCCGTCGTTCCAGAACTTCAACGAGAAGATCAAGAACCCGGGCGGCTTCTATCTGGGCAACGCCGCAGGCTCCCGTCGCTGGAACACGCCAAGTGCGCGGGCCAACTTCAAGCCGAACGTATTGCCGAGCGATCTGGTGCATGAAAGCGTGCGCGGGACAGGCATCGTGCCGGACCTGATCATGCAGTCGATGCGTTCGCATGATCAGTACAACACTACTATCTATGGCCTGGACGACCGTTATCGCGGCGTGAAAGGTCAGCGTGACGTGATGTTCGTGAACGAGGCCGACATCATTCGGCTGGGCTTCGTACCGGGTCAGAAAGTCGACATCGTGTCGATCTGGGGCGATGACATCACCCGGCGCGTGAAGGGTTTCACCCTGCTGCCGTTTGACATCCCGGCCGGCCAGGCCGCTGCGTACTACCCGGAAGTGAACCCGCTGGTACCGCTGGAAAGCGTTGGCGACGGCAGCAGCACGCCAACTTCCAAGTTCGTCGCGATCAAGCTTGAGCGCCACGCGGAAACAGCGCGGATTATCTGATCTGCGTAGCAAAGCATGTCTATGTGGGCGAGATGGCCCACATAGTCCTGCTTTCAGTTTCTAGAGAAATTGGCTGAATGTTCCGGCCCATTCGTGAGCAAGCTCACTCCCACAGGTCCAGCGGCTTGGCCAAATATCAAGTTGACCGCTGCCCACGTGGGAGCGAGCTTGCTCGCGAAGGGGATCTGACAACCGCTGGATAGTTAGCGGATGTACCGGCCTCGTCGCAAGAAAAAGCTCACCCCTTCCTGCGGGCACAAAAAAGGCCCGAATCGCGAGATTCGGGCCTTTATCAAGTAGCGTATGACTCACTAACCTGACTTAGGTTCCCGAGCCAAAACAATAAGTTAGCGTTTTGTATACAGGTCGTGCTATTCGTCGGAATTCGATTGTGACATTTTCTTCATGATCGCAGGATCGCGGCGTCATCCCTATGAGCATCCATATATGAAGTATTCCTCGATTCTGTTGTTGTCGTTCTCACTGGTCAGCGGTTTTGCCTCAGCAGGCGATAACGTGACGGCCGGCGTGGGCGGCGCATTGGGTGGGGTACTCGGCTCCGTCGTTGGCCAACAGGTCGGCGGCAGCACAGGTTCGGCAATTGGTGCCGGCCTTGGCGGTGCGGCCGGTGGCGCAGTGGGCGCCAATCGCCGGAATCGTACCGAAGCCGCAATCGGCGGCGGCCTGGGTGCCGCTGGCGGTAACGTGATCGGTCGCAGCGTCGGTGGTAGCACCGGCAGTTTGATCGGCGCAGCAGCAGGCGGCGGCGCGGGCGGCGCACTTGGTAACTACATGGGCGACGAAAGCCGCCGTGACGACGACCGGGGCCGTGGCTACCGTGGCGATCGCCGCGACTACAAACATGGTCGCGGCCACGCGTATGGCCATCGCAAGCACCATCGTGACTGATGCCGTCGAGTTTCTCTCGCGCATCTGACCCGATAAACGCCGGCCGCCGATAACGCGGCCGGTTTTATGTTCAGGCCACCAATCGCTCAAGCGCCTGCCGCAACCCTGCCGGGATCGGCACTGGCTGATTGGACGCCCGATCCACAAACACATGCACGAAGCGGCCTGCTGCACGCGCCTCCTCCTCTCCCGTCTTGAATACTGCCAATTCATATTGCACCGAGCTGTTGCCCAGCTTGCCGACCCGCAGCCCGACCTCGATCAGCTCGGGATACGCAATCGACGCAAAGTAATCGCACGACGAACTCACCACGAATCCCACTGTTTCACCGTCATGAATATCCAGCCCGCCCTGTTCGATCAGGTAGGTATTCACCGCGCTGTCAAAAAAGCTGTAGTACGTGACGTTATTGATATGGCCATACACATCGTTGTCGTGCCAGCGCGTCACGATCGGCTGGAAGTGGCGATAGTCGGCGCGCTGCGGGGTGTCATTCATGGGGCTCCCTCCGGTGTGTCTGTCGTGTTTCATCGTTCATGAGGTTCGTGACCACTATTGAATCTGGCGTTGAATCCACTGACGCACCTCCGCATACGGATAGGCCTCCAGCGCCGCAAATCCGCCGATATTACGGGCCTTGAGCCGGGTAAACATCGGCACGCTGATCCCGCAGAGAAACCGCGTCAGGCACTCCGGGCCCGGTTCATGCCCTCGGACCTCGAGGTGCTTGCTGACGAAATCGCTGCACAGGTCCGCAAAGTCCTGCTCGCTCAAGGACGTCAAGGCTGGCGGCTCGGGGAGTACGGCCACATGCCCCTCGCACACCGAACAATGACCACAGCGCTCGGGCGCACGGTCGTCGCCAAAGTATTGAGCGAGACGATGACTAAGGCACTGCTCGCTGGCGAACAGCTCGAGCATCGCGTGGATGCGCGCGACTTCGGTCTTTTCATGATGGACGAAGTAGTCATGCAACTCCTCGCTCAGCGCCTGTGCGTCGAAGTCGGCAGCGATCAGGCTGTAGACCTCGGTCATCTGCTTGCTTTCAAGCTCGATCCAGCCCTTCTCCTGAAAGAAATCCAGCGCCGTCACCACGCGCCCTCGCTCGGCCTGATACTGCTGATACATCGCGTCGAAATTGACGGTTGCCCACGTCCGCGCCCGGCTTGATGTCTCGGTCAGCGCCTGCACGAATTCGCGTCGTTCGCCCTGAAACCGCTGCACCAGCACCTGCGGCTCGATCAGGTACTTGAAGCGGTACTCCGCGAAATACGAATAACGCGGCGCGATGATCCCGCGCAGTTCCAACTGCACCAGCAGCGTCTTGAGGGGCAGTTGGCGGATGTTGCTGAGGTCCGACAAGGGCGCCAGCAGAAACTCCCATTGACTGTCGTTGCGCGCGCCTTGCAGATCTTCCAGCACCAGTCGAATGCCTTCCTGCTCCGGCGTATCGCCGTACACGAAGTTCTCCAGCACGTTCAGGCTGTCGCGATTGGCCAGCACCAGACACTCCGACGTCGCCCCATCCCGGCCTGCACGACCGATTTCCTGGCTGTAGTTCTCGATGGATTTGGGCAAGTCGAAATGGACGACGTTGCGGATGTCACTCTTGTCGATGCCCATCCCGAAAGCGATCGTGGCGACGATGCAGTTGAGCCGCCCCTCCATGAACTGGCGCTGAATCGACTCGCGCTTATCGTGGGGCAGGCCGGCATGGTAGGCGTGCGCCTGGATGCCGTTCTGCGACAGATGAGCGGCCACGAACTCGGCAGTTTTCTGCAACGTGACGTAGACAATGCTCGGCTGCCCGGCCCGTTCGCCGAGCCACTCCACCAGCCGCCGGCGCTTGTCCCGGCCTGCGACGGGCTCAACCCTCAGGGTAAGGTTTGGCCGGTAGAAACCGGTCGTCACCACATCGTCCGGCGCGATGCCGAACTTGCTCTGCATGTCATCGATGACTTGAGGTGTCGCGGTCGCTGTCAGTAGCAGCGCCTGGGGGATGTTGAACTCGCGCTGGTAGTCAGGGAGTTTCAGGTAATCGGGCCGGAAGTTGTGGCCCCACTCGGAGATGCAGTGCGCCTCGTCGACGACCAGCAGGGAAATCGGCACTTGGGTGATGAAATGCCTGAAGCGTTCGTTTTTCAGGCGTTCGACGGAAATCATCAGGATTTTCAGCTCACCGGAACGCGCACGAGCCATGACATCGGCGACCTCGTCGCGACTTTGCGCGGAGTCGATACTCGCCGCCGCAATGCCGTGCCGCTGCAGGAAAGCCAACTGGTCCTGAATCAGCGCCAACAGCGGTGACACCACCAACGTCAGATGCGGCAGCAGCAATGCCGGCAGCTGATAGCAGAGGGATTTACCGGAACCTGTGGGAAATATCGCTGCGGCGGAGCGTCCGGCCAACACCGCACTGATGGCGGTCTCTTGCCCGGCGCGAAACTGCCGATAACCGAAAACCTGCTCAAGGGTTTGATGCATGTGCTGCCACTCCTTTGACCGTCGCCAGGGCGTGAACCATAGCGCGGTGGGTCCGGGCGCAATACACCTAAACCATTACAGAAATATCTGACAGGATACATCCCGGATACAAACACCGCGCGCAATGCTGGCAAAACGTCATTCCGAGGATTAATCTCGCGCGACGCGTATTCAAGCGCGGCACGTCAGACGCCCCAATCAACTGCAAACCGGTCGACACCACACGATTCGCCAAGGAGAGGCAATGCAATCCACGCCCCAGCCCGAGGATGACGGGCTCACCATGAAACGACTGGCGCCCGGCCAGTTCGACGTTGTACTCGGCTCTCACCCTGCCCGGCGAACCGCGGCGTCCGGCAATAGCAACTGGCCGTTCAGCAGCGTGCTGATCTGCTTGGCGCTGCTGATCGCAATCATCTTTCTGATCGCCCAGATGTTTCGCACACCCAAGCCAGCAGCGATGGTCATTCCCGCCCCGCCCACCGCAGAAGTCGTCAGCGAGCCCGAGGCGATACAACCTGTTGCTCAGGTGCGCAACGTCGAACAAGTCGTTTATATCGCCCCCAAGGCTGACGTCTCGCAACCCGTCACCGCGCGGCCGCTCGATACCTGCCTGAAAGGCGGCAACCTCATCGACCAGGATGTCGTGAACTGCCGCTTCGGGGACGCTCAGGGCAGCGACGCCCAAGCCGTCCGCCCCCAAGGGATGGTTTCAGAGCATTACATGGCGAGCTACAAGGCCGCTGCCGCAAAGCCCAGAACCGAGCCCGCTCGGCGTTATGAAGTAGCGGGTGTGTTTATCCGTGAAATCGACGGGCGAAACCGATATGAAGCCCGCTATCGTATTTCCAACAATCATATTGAAACCAGCAGTGTCTGCATGAACTTCCTGGCCGACAGTGTCGAACACCGTGAGTGCCGCCGGGCTGCCGTACCCTACTTCAAAGACATGTGCAGCGATTGGAGCAAACGCGTCGCCAAAGACAAAAGTGATAAAAATAAACTGGCGCAAGAACAGTACTGTACAGCGGCCCGGGATTATTCAGCGTGATGGATAACCCATTCACGCCGCTGGATATTTATTTACGCTCGTCACTCAACATGAAGTAACAACAACCGCGGACGCTTCCCCAAACAGTCTTCTAACCTCGTGGTTCCTATCAACCAACGAGGTTAGAAATATGACAACATTTACAATTTTCTTTTGCGGCACGGGCTCGACTAAATACGACAACCTGCACAAGAACTACTGGAACGGTGAACTGGTTGCGACGCTGGCCAATAACATTGCCGGTCACGAGTTCGCGGAGTGGATTGTTATCGACGGCCCGGGTAGCGGCAACATGCAGGCCGACGAACTGTTTACCGAATCCAAAGGATTTGGCTGGACTGGCACTGCATTCGGCAAAGGCTGGCATGAGAATGTGCAGCATGCTCTCAACATCATCCGGGGCCAATTCGATTGGCAAAGAACCAAGCTGTCTGAAGCCGACTACCAGCGTCTCAAGCGAGCCGACGTGCCTATTCCAGACGCGCAGGCACACGGCTCGTGGTTCTGGCGGCAATACGACTACGGCAATCGCATCAGCCCGCAGGAACTCCAGCAACAGCTGATCAAGAACCTGAGAAAAGACGGCTTGATTCCCAAACAGATCAACCTGGTGGGGTGGAGCCGCGGCGGGGTGAGTTGCCACATGCTCGCCAACGCGCTGATGGCGAATCCGGAAACGCGCCAGATACCGGTCAACATATTCGCGGTAGATCCGGTGCCCGGTCCCTTGAATTACCAGCTTGAGAAAGTTTCTCTCGGCAGCAACGTCAAAGAATACGTGGCGTTCTATGCCCGCGACGAACGCTCTAAAGGGTTCTCATGCATCATTCCGAAAACAGACGCCAGAACTAAAGTCAGCATCTTTCCCATGGCAGGGCGCCATGCGTCTTTGGTAGGTAATGCGTCGCTCACAGGGGCAAGCGGGCCCGGAGACCTTACAGAACCGGGCACAATCGTTCGACACTATGCCGAAGTCTGCCTGTCCCGATGGGGCACGAAGCTGCAACGAAAACTGAATCTGTCAGCGATCGATGTCAGCCGGCTTCATCAGAGCGTCGTCATGCACGAGGCTGACTTCATCAAGATGCGCAATCATTCTTACACTGTCTTGCGTGAAGACCATAAAACAGAGCGTTACGTCAGCTATGCAGATAAAGGGACTGGCTTCAGCATGGTTGCCGGTACTCCATTCAAGCCAGCGCAGGGCCTGGCTGCCACACTCGCGAAGGGGAATGAAGCCTACAATGACATCTGCTGAAACCAGACCCGGCGTCATGGGCAACTAAAGCCCTCTGATGGCTGTCCAGTCCATCGCCAATGGCCTCCTCGCCGAGCGCCGCGGTGGCGAAAACCAAATTCCTGAAGAAACCGCCCACGAGGGCGGTTTCTTCATCCCGCTTTTTGTCATTGCTGGATTGACCCGTCAGCGCTTTCTGCGGTCATACGGAGCTACAGTCAGAGCCAACCGCAGCGATTACGGACGGAATACCATGCCTCAAGCAGCCACGCGAACCACCACCCGCCTTTTCCCGCTGCTATTGGCCGTCACGACCGCCATGCTGTGCGGCTGCGGCGATGATTCCAAGACCTCCGACGTCGCGACGGCAAGCGCCTCGCCAGCGCAGAAAACCATGAGCGTGGATGTCAGCGGTGCGTTGAACCTTCATTACGAAGCGCGCGGGGATCAGGTGAGCCTGGGCTTCTTGCCCGGCAAACTGCCTGGCTCCAACTGGTTGACGCTGAGCGCGGACCAGGAAGCAGAAGGTGACCGCAATGAGGTCAGCATCGGGCCGATCCTCGGATTCTCCTTCGATAACCCCGATCAGGAAAAGAAGGCGATCATGTTTCAGGGAGGCCGCGTCGAAGTGGCCCACGATGAAAACAGCGCGTCCTACGACACCGGTTCGTACTACCAGTATTTCGATACGGACAAGAACGGCAGCAACAGCAACGTCCAACTCGTCTTCAGCAAAATCGAGAAGCTAAGCTCCCCTAACAAACTGCTCGACCGCTACCGGTTGATCGGTACGTTTCAGTTCAATGCGGCGCTGTCACCTGAGCAACCCACCGACGACTGCACCCGGGAAGCCGCTGCTTACGCGGCAGAGCACGGCGAGCGCCACCCGGGGTTTGACGCCAGGCTGTGTAACGCGAAAAGCGTCGTGGCGAAGGGCAGCTTTGATATCACCCAGGACTTTCCGGCAACGACGAAAGCAGACGGATAACATCGCGCAGGCATAAAAAAACCGCCCCGAAGGGCGGTTTCTTTTTAACAGGTGCCGATCTTACAGCTTCGGACCCGCTGCCTTGATCGCGTCGCTCACTTCAAACTTCTTGAAGTTCTCGATGAAGAGGCCGGCCAGAGCTTTGGCTGCTTCGTCATACGCGGCTTTGTCAGCCCAGGTGTTGCGCGGGTTGAGCAGGCCGGTTTCGACGCCCGGTACGGAAGTCGGGACGTCCAGGTTAACGGTGTCGAGGTGCTCGGTTGCTGCACCGATCAACGCGCCGCTCTGGATGGCCGCGATGACGCCACGGGTGGTCGGAATGTTGAAGCGTTTGCCGACGCCGTAGCCGCCGCCGGTCCAGCCTGTGTTGACCAGATAGACCTTGGAGCCGAAACCGCGGATGCGCTTGATCAGCAGCTCTGCGTATTCGCCCGCCGGACGCGGGAAGAACGGTGCGCCGAAGCAGGTGGAGAACGTCGACTTGATGCCAGCGCCCGAGCCCATTTCAGTGGAGCCAACCAGTGCGGTGTAACCCGACAGGAAGTGGTAGGCCGCTTGTTCTTCGCTGAGGATCGACACGGGTGGCAGCACGCCGGTGAGGTCGCAGGTCAGGAAGATGACTGCGTTTGGCTCGCCGCCCAGGTTCTTCTCGGAGCGCTTTTCAACGTGCTCTAGTGGATACGCGGCGCGGCTGTTCTGAGTCAGGCTGCTGTCGGCGTAGTCGGCATGACCGGCTGCGTCCAGCACCACGTTTTCCAGCACGGCGCCGTGCTTGATGGCCTTCCAGATAACCGGCTCGTTCTTCTCGGAGAGGTCAATGCATTTGGCATAGCAGCCGCCTTCGATGTTGAAGACAACGCCTTCGCCCCAACCGTGTTCGTCGTCACCGATCAGGTAACGGGTCTCGTCGGCGGACAGCGTGGTTTTACCAGTCCCGGACAGACCGAAGAACAGCGTCACGTCGCCGTCTTCACCGATGTTGGCCGCGCAGTGCATTGGCAGCACGTCGGACGCCGGCAGCAGGAAGTTCTGCACCGAGAACATGGCTTTCTTCATTTCACCGGCGTAACGCATACCGGCAATGAGCACCTTCTTCTGGGCGAAGTTGATGATGACGCAGCCGTCCGAGTTGGTGCCGTCACGCTCAGGCACGCACTCGAAGTTGGCCACGTTGAGCACTTGCCATTCTTCACGACCGGCCGGGTTGTACTGGGCCGGGTTAATGAACAGGCAGCGACCGAACAGGTTCTGCCAGGCTGTCTGCGTGGTCATCTTGACCGCGAGGTAGTGATCTTCGGCTGCGCCTACGTGAACGTGGGAAACGAAGTGTTCCTGGGCGTTGTTGAACGCCTCGACACGGGCCCACAGAGCGTCGAACTTATCGGCAGGGAATTTGCGGTTGATCGGACCCCAGGCGATCGCGGCCTGAGTGGTCGGTTCATCTACGATGAAGCGGTCGACAGGCGAGCGGCCAGTGCGGTGGCCTGTTTCCACGACGAGTGCGCCAGTATCGGACAGCACGCCTTCTTCGCGTTTGAGGGCTTCTTTAACCAGATCGTCGACACTGAGATCGGTGTGAACGGCGTTATTGGCTTGCGTCATGAGATTCCCCGTCGGCTCGATGGCCGAGTGCTCCAAACGTTTTGTAGTAGAAAAACCAACACTACTACAGCTAAAAAGTGGCCGGATTATGCCAGAAAAGCCCAAAAAAGGTAGGGCCCTCCTGTCAGAACTACATGAAGAAGAGTCAAGCGGGCCGGGCGGAAAGCTTTCAGCGCAGGACCCGCACTACATTAATGGCGGGTATCGGAAGGGGTATCCACCCCACCCCCTGCAAACAACTGCGCTACATCGGTCGCATCGAACAGATAGCGCTGATTGCAGAACTGGCAGTCGATCTCCACCGCACCGTGATGCTCGACCACCAACTGCTGTGCATCTTCCAGACCAAGACTGACCAGCGCATTGCCAGAACGTTCGCGCGAGCAGCTGCAACGGAACACCAATGGCTGGACGTCGAACATGCGCACGACGTCTTCGTGGAACAGCCGATGCAACACGGTTTCGTTGGTCAGGCTGAGCAGTTCCTCGGCGGTCAGGGTGTCGACCAGTGTGTTGACGTGCTGCCAGCTGGCCTCGCGTTCTTCAAGCTCTTTCAGCTTTTCAGCTGGCAGCTGTTGCAGCAGCAGGCCCCGTGCGCGCTTGCCGTCGGCCTTGATCCAGAAGCGAGTCGGCAATTGTTCCGACATCACAAAATACTCGGACAGGCACGCCGACAGGTCGACGCCATCAAGGCCCACGATGCCCTGATAGCGTTTGCCCTGACGCGGGTCGATGGTCATGGTCAGGTCGCCATTGGGCATCAGGTCGAGTAGCGTGGCGTCAGGCTTGACCAGGGTTTCGTCGTAGCGCGCAATGCCGCGCAATTCCCGCTCGCTGGAGCATTCGACCATCAGCAACGATACCGGCCCAAGCGACCGCGCCTGCAAAATCAGCAAGCCGTCGAACTTCAGTGTGCCGACCAATAGCGCGGCGGCGGCGAGCATCTCGCCGAGTAACTGGGCGACTGGCTCGGGGTACGGGTGCTTGGCAAGTACCTCGGCGTAGCTGCGCTCAAGGGCCACGAGCTCGCCGCGAACGTCGCTCTCGTCGAAGATGAAGCGCTGGGTGTAATCGGTATCCGCAAAGTCTGACATAGGAGAAGGTATCTGAATGGATGACAAAATGATGACAAGCGCCTATAAAGCGCGGTTTAGCACCGACGGGTGCACTGTCATGCCGATGGGGGCATTTTATGGACTATCCCGCATTGTTCCAACCCAAGTGGAACGCCAAAAAATTCATGCTGTGCAATCTGGTGGCACTGGCACTGCTGCTGCTTTGGATCTGGCCCACGGGCCACGCGGCTTTCACGCACTTCGATGAAGGCCTGTTTCACGTACTGAACCGCCCGCTTGAGCAAAACAAGGCGTGGTTGTGGATCTGGACGATTGCCAGCATGCGGCCCTTCGATGTCGTCGTTGGCCTGATCCTTCTTACGCTGCTTATCAAAGGCGAGTGGGTATTCAAATCACTGCAAACGCGTGCTGCGCTGATCGGCTTTGTGTTGACGCTGATTCTGCTGCTTATCATTCGAACGGTGTTTTCCAAAATCATCGACCACAGCGCACTGCAACATGACAGCGCATCGATGATGATCCCTGATGCCATCAAGCTCAGCGACATATTCCCGGGGCTTGAAGACAAGTGGCAGCTCAAGGATCGCTCCAGCCAGAGCTTCCCGGGCGACCACGCTTCGGTGCTGTTGATCTGGGCGATGTTCATGAGCGTCTATAGCCGCACGGTTGGCCAGCGTGTCGTCATCTGGGCGCTGGCGTTCCTGTTCATGATGCCGCGCCTGGTTGCTGGCGCTCATTGGGGTCAGGACGATTACATCGGCGGCGTGATGATCGCGTTGCTCGCCCTTGGCTGGAGCTGCTACACCCCGTTCGTTGCCACCGTCACCGCTTTCCTGTTTCGACTGACCGCGCCCGTGTTCAATGTGCTGGGCCGCCTGCCGCTGCTCAAATGCCTGAGCATCATGAAGCAGGGCTCTCATTTGTAAGCTGCCTGTCGCCACTGAGCAGTCCGGGGTCGATGAGTGCGCGATCCCGGAAAGCGGCTAGATCGTCAGTCGTCACCCGAACGAAAATGAAACAATTGCCGGCGCTGCTTCTTGGTCGGCCTGCCGTCAGTCGTCACGCCCAGGCTTCCGGCCTTGCGCATCTCGGCGGCTTGCTCGCGTTTGGCAAGGCTCTCCGGCGTTTCGCTATACAGCAACTGAGCCTCAGGCGCGCCACGGCGGACAATCGACAATGCCTTGACGACGACGGTCCGCTCATCGAAGCCTGCTCTGATCTGCAACTCATCCCCCACACGCGGCTCTTTTCCCGGCTTGCAACGCTCGCCGCGGCAATGAACCTTGCCGCTTTCAATGGCGGCTTTCGCCAAGGCGCGCGTTTTGAAGAAGCGTGCCGCCCAAAGCCATTTGTCCAGACGGACTTTGTCGTCCTCGTCTGACTTCTGTGTCATCTGAATTCCTCAATCGTGTAATGGTCAGAAACCGTACTACGTCACGCCGGGGACGCAGTAACCGCCACCCTCGTTTACACTGCCCACCAAGACTAAAGCACCGGCTTCAGGAGAACGACGTGACAGACTTCCCAACGTCATTGACTGGTGGGTGCGAGGGCTGCAAAGAAAGCTCCGTGCTGGATTTCGAATTTGAATTTGCCTATCAGCCTATCGTGGACGTCCGCGACCACTCGGTGTTTGCCCACGAGGCGTTGGTACGTGGCGTCAACGGCGAAGGTGCCTTGTCTGTGCTGAACCGGGTTGACGACACCAACCGTTACCGTTTCGATCAATTGTGCCGAACCCGCGCGATTTCAACTGCCGCCCGGCTGGGAATGGACGAACACCTGTCGATCAACTTCCTGCCGAATGCGGTTTATCGCCCCGAACTGTGCATTCGCAGCACCCTGGAAGCCGCCCGGGCCCACAACTTTCCGCTGGACCGACTGATCTTCGAGACCGTCGAAACCGAGCACATTTGCAACAACAGCCACCTGACCAACATTCTTCGCCAATACCGCCAGTTTGGCTTCAAGACCGCCATCGACGACTTTGGCGCCGGGCACTCAGGGCTGACCCTGCTCGCCGACTTTCAGCCTGACTTGATCAAGCTAGATATGGCGCTGGTGCGCAATGTCCATCTCGACCCCGCACGGCAGGCCATCGTGCGCGGCATTGTCACAATGTGTGCGGACCTGGGCGTTACAGTGATCGCCGAAGGCATTGAACATGCAGGCGAACGGGATTTCCTCGCCGACTGCGGCATTTACCTGATGCAAGGCTACTGGTTCGCCAAGCCAGCATTCCAGGCGCTGGCGCATATCGATGCCGCCGCCTGGCAGAACGTGTAAACGAACGGAACCGCTTTGAAAACATTTGACCATCTGACAGTTATCGGCCTTCGCGAATGGGTGGCTTTGCCCCATCTGGGAGTCGCCGGGTTGCGCGCGAAAATCGACACCGGGGCGAGCACTTCCAGTCTGCACGCGACAGAAATAGAACCGTTCGAACGGGACGGCGAAAAATGGGTGCGCTTCAACGCGCATCTGGGGACGGTGGTGCAGCTGCGTCATCGTCGCTGCGAGGCTCAACTGGTGGCGATGAAAACCATTAAAAGCTCCAACGGCCACGCCCAGGTTCGCTACGTCATTCGTACGACCTTGGCGCTGGGGGATCGGGTCTGGCCAGTGGAATTCACGCTGGCCTGCCGCAAGGCCATGCGCTACCGGTTGCTACTGGGCTCCAAAGCCCTGATTGATGGCCAGTTGGTGGTCAATCCGGGTGTTACTTATATTCAGGACAAGCCGGTATTCCCGGCTTCAAATCTCTCTGCCACAGGTGCTGCATGAAGATCGCTGTGCTTTCGCGAAACCCGCGTCTGTATTCAACTCGTCGTCTGGTCGAAGCTGGCATTCAGCGCGGCCATGAGGTCGTGGTGGTCGATACCCTGCGCGCCTATATGAACATCGCCAGTCATAAGCCGCAGATCCACTACCGAGGAAAACCCCTGGAAGGCTTTGATGCGGTGATACCGCGCATTGGCGCCTCCGTGACCTTCTACGGCTGCGCCGTGCTGCGTCAGTTTGAGATGATGGGCGTGTTCCCGCTCAATGAATCCGTCGCGATCGCACGATCGCGCGACAAATTGCGCTCGCTGCAGTTGTTGTCGCGTCGGGGTATCGGTTTGCCCGTCACCGGCTTCGCTCACTCACCGGATGACATCCCAGACCTGATTCAAATGGTCAACGGCGCACCCCTGGTCATCAAAGTGCTCGAAGGCACGCAAGGCATTGGCGTGGTGTTGTGCGAAACCGCGACGGCGGCTGAATCCGTGATCGAGGCCTTCATGGGTCTGAAGCAGGACATCATGGTCCAGGAGTACATCAAGGAAGCGGGTGGCGCCGACATCCGCTGCTTCGTGGTGGGGGACAAGGTCATTG
This sequence comes from Pseudomonas sp. 1L-C-7-B-C1, assembly GCF_057291635.1. Lineage (NCBI taxonomy): Bacteria > Pseudomonadati > Pseudomonadota > Gammaproteobacteria > Pseudomonadales > Pseudomonadaceae > Pseudomonas > Pseudomonas sp. 1L-C-7-B-C1. The sequence continues at coordinate 123,825 of NZ_JBXAWH010000013.1, forward strand.
CTTCGATGAAGCGTCAGGCGAAGCCCGGGGAATTCCGTTCCAACCTGCATCGTGGCGGCACCGCCAGCCTGATCAAGATCACGCCGGAAGAGCGCATGACGGCCATACGCGCGGCCAAGGTCATGGGTTTGAGTGTCGCGGGCGTCGATATCCTGCGCTCCAACCACGGGCCACTGGTGATGGAGGTGAACTCGTCGCCAGGTCTTGAAGGCATTGAAACCACGACCGGCAAGGATGTGGCGGGAATAATCATCGAATACATCGAAAAAAACGGCGGGCCGCACATGACCCGCACCAAAGGCAAAGGCTAACGGCTTAGCCCGTCTCTGCACGGAGGCCTTGGTCGCGAGCACGCCAGTCGCCCAGGGCCCCCAGGCAGAATCACGAACGAATCAATCGGCATCCCGCGGCAACAACAGCCCCAACGGCAGCCGAACCCTGGCCTCCAGCCCGCCTCCCGAACGATTGCGCAGCTCGACATTGCCGCCGTGCATCGCCGCAATGCGCTTGACGATCGCCAGGCCAAGCCCTGTGCCCTTGCCACTTCTGGCGCGGTCGCCACGGATGAAAGGATTGAAAATCCCCTCCAGTTCCGACGGATCAATACCCATACCGCGATCCAGCACGCTTAGCACCACATAGGGCGCACCGCTGTCGCCGGAAACGTAGGCCGCCACTTCAACGCCGTCACCGGCATGGTGCATGGCATTGCCGATGAGGTTATTGAGCAGCCGCTTCATGGAAACCCGTCGCAGCGGGAAAGGCGGAATGGACTCCAGACACAGCCGGACCTGCTCCACCGGGTTGTTGTATGGCGCGACAACTTCGTGGACCAGCTCAACCAGATCGACTTCCTCGACCTCTTCATCACGCCCATCCCTGATAAATGCCAGGAACTGATCGAGGATGGCGTCCATGTCTTCGATGTCGCGCACCATGCCTTCCATGAACTCGTTGTTGGTCGGCATCAACTCCAGTGACAGGCGCAACCGGGTCAGCGGCGTCCGCAAATCGTGGGAAACCCCGGCCAGCATCAGCTCGCGCTCCTGACCGGCTTGCTCAACGTCTTCGGCCATCTGGTTGAACGCGCGGTACACCTCGGTGATCTCGCTGGGCGTGTCGCCGACCGGCAAACGCACACTGCGCCCCTGCCCTAGCTGGCGCGCGGCAAAGACGAGGCGTTTGAGCGGCTGATTGAGCTGGCTGACGAAGATCCACGCCGATGCCGTCGAGAGCAACCCGATCGCCAGGAACCAGCCCAACACGCTCCAGATTTTCTGCCCGCGCAAGGGATGTGGGTACAGCGGCACTTTCAGCCAGCCATCGCCGAGACTCGGCGCCCTCACCCACAACGCCGGGGGCGCGTGGACACGCAGGCGCACTTCGGTGTCCGCGCCCAACTCATCCTGCATCTGCCGCTGATAGATCTCTGAGTACGGCCAGTGCTGCTCGCCTTCAGGCACACCGCCGCCTACCACACGGATAAGCCCGGCAGCGTCGGCGATGGTCTGCCGGTCGCTCTCATCGGCCGCCCAGTAAGCCCGCAAAGTGAGTGCAACGCCGTGGCTGTACTGGCGATCGACCAGAACATCCTCGTTCATCAGCAGATAGACGAGGGTCAGCGCCTTCGAAAACAGCACGACAATGAGCACCAGCCACAGGGTGCGGGAGAAAAAGCTTTGCGGGAACCAGAGCGGTGTCTTCATAACAGCAGCTATACACTTTGCGGAAGCGAGGCGGGCTCGCGAATTTGCGGAACACATGACACAGCAAAAACCAGTCACGCCAATGGCCGCTTCCGCGAACATTGAGGTGACTGGCTAACGGAGGCGGGCGTGAGACAGGCCCGGCAGGTTACCGTCGAACTTGCTGCTACTGCTTGTTGGCACCGTCTGGCACGAAAACATAACCCACTCCCCAGACCGTCTGAATGTAACGCGGCTTGGCAGCGTCCACTTCAATCAGACGACGCAGGCGGGAGATCTGGACGTCAATGGAGCGCTCCAGCGCGTCCCATTCGCGGCCACGGGCCAGGTTCATCAGTTTGTCCCGCGTCAACGGCTCACGGGCATGCATGACCAACGCCTTCAGCACGGCGAATTCACCGGTGGTGAGCATGTGAACTTCGTCGCCGCGCTTGAGCTCGCGAGTGGCGAGCGACAGAGCGTAATCGCCAAAGGTGACGGTTTCGTCTTCGGTGGCGGGTGCGCCGGGTACGGGTGCGGATTGACGACGCAGCACGGCGCGGACGCGAGCCATCAGTTCGTCAGGATTGAAAGGTTTTGCGAGGTAGTCGTCGGCGCCGAGCTCAAGGCCCTTGATGCGGCTAAGCTCGTCGCCCTTGGCGGTCAGCATGATGATGGGGACTTGATTGTTCGCGGCGCGCAGGCGGCGGCAGGCGGACAGGCCGTCTTCGCCCGGCAGCATCAGGTCCAGCACCACGAGGTGGAACACTTCGCGCGCCAGCAGCCGATCCATTTGCTCCACGTTGGGCACAGCCCGGGCGCGGTAGCCCTTGCTGTTGAAAAAGCGTTCTAGCAGGCTGCTCAAGCCCGGGTCATCGTCAACGATGAGGATTTTCTCGCCTTCAGCCGTTTGTGCAGTGCTGCTCATTGGAAGCTCCTTTGATCTCGGCGCGCATTATGGCGTAGCTGCAGTTATGCGCACCGTGTGCATTGTTAGCAGATTTTTCCTGACTCCACATGGGCGCTCTCGTCCAGTCGCCTGAGGGAAATTCACAGCGTCCGCGCGGGCTGAAACCGGCGTGACGGGCCGATCCCCTATTCAGGGCTCACTGGGTATAATGCGCCGCCTTCAAGGTCAGGCAACGCTCGTTCAAGGCGGTTCGCCAGTCGCTGATTTTATGCACACACATTTGCCAGGTGGTTTTATGGACAGTATCAACAGCCGCATCGCCGAGGAACTCGGCGTCCGCCCGCAACAGGTCGAAGCGGCCGTAGCGCTACTGGATGAAGGCTCAACGGTGCCTTTCATCGCTCGCTACCGCAAGGAAGTCACTGGCAGCCTCGATGACACTCAACTGCGTCATCTGGAAGAGCGCCTGCGCTACCTGCGCGAACTCGACGAGCGCCGCATCAGCATCCTTGCCAGCATCGAAGAGCAAGGCAAGCTGACCCCTGAACTGGCGCGCGACATCAAGCTCGCCGACACCAAGACTCGCCTTGAAGACTTGTACCTGCCGTATAAGCAGAAGCGCCGCACCAAGGGCCAGATCGCACTGGAAGCCGGCCTGGGCGAGCTGGCCGACGGCATCTTCAACGATCCGACCCTGTCCCCTGAAACTGAAGCCGCGCGCTTCGTCGATGCCGAAAAAGGCTTCGCCGACGTCAAGGCCGTACTTGAAGGCGCCAAATACATTTTGATGGAGCGCTTTGCCGAAGACGCGACGCTGCTGGAAAAGCTGCGCAGTTTCCTCAAGCACGAGGCCGTGATCAGTGCCCGGGTAGTGCCAGGTAAAGAGGAAGAAGGCGCCAAGTTCCGCGACTACTTCGAACACGACGAGCCGCTCAAGAGCATGCCGTCGCACCGCGCGCTGGCGATCTTCCGGGGTCGCAACGAGGGCGTGCTGAGCTCGGCGCTGAAAGTCGGTGAAGAGCTGCCAGGCACCCTGCACCCCTGCGAGATGATGATCAGCGAGCGCTTCGGCCTGCAGAATCAGAACCGCCCTGCGGACAAATGGCTGGCTGAAGTGGTGCGCTGGACCTGGAAGGTCAAGCTGTACTCCAGCCTCGAAACCGACCTGCTCGGCGAGCTGCGCGAAGGTGCCGAGACCGAAGCGATCAACGTATTCGCTCACAACCTGCACGACCTGTTGCTGGCCGCTCCTGCGGGGCCGCGCGCCACGCTGGGCCTCGACCCGGGCCTGCGCACGGGCTGCAAGGTCGCCGTGGTCGATTCCACCGGCAAATTGCTGGACTACGCCACGGTTTACCCGCACGTACCGAAAAACCAGTGGGATCAGACCATCGCCGTGCTGGCTGCCCTGTGCGCCAAGCACTCGGTTGACCTGATCGCGATCGGCAACGGCACTGCCAGCCGCGAAACCGACAAGCTGGCCGGCGATCTGATCAAAAAATACCCAGGCCTGAAGATGACCAAAGTCATGGTCTCCGAAGCCGGCGCTTCGGTGTACTCGGCGTCGGAACTCGCCGCCAAGGAATTCCCGGACCTCGACGTTTCGATCCGCGGCGCCGTGTCCATCGCCCGCCGCTTGCAGGACCCGCTCGCCGAACTGGTGAAAATCGACCCGAAATCCATAGGCGTTGGCCAGTACCAGCATGACGTATCGCAGCTGAAGCTGGCCCGCGGCCTCGACGCAGTGGTGGAAGACTGCGTGAACGCCGTCGGTGTGGATGTGAACACCGCCTCTGTCGCCCTGCTGGCGCGGATCTCCGGCCTGAACACCACGCTGGCGCAGAACATCGTTTCCCATCGTGACCAGAATGGCGCGTTCAAAACCCGGGCTGCGCTGAAGAAAGTCCCGCGCCTGGGCGAGAAAACCTTCGAACAGGCCGCAGGCTTTCTGCGCGTCATGAACGGTGACAACCCGCTGGATTCGTCCGCGGTTCACCCTGAGGCGTATCCGCTGGTGCAGCGCATTGCCGCCCAGACCGATCGCGACATCCGCTCGCTGATCGGCGACGCAAGCTTCCTGAAACGTCTCGATCCGAAGAAATTCACAGATGAAACCTTCGGGCTGCCGACCGTCACCGACATTCTTCAAGAGCTGGAAAAACCAGGCCGAGATCCGCGTCCGGGGTTCAAGACCGCTGAGTTCCAGGACGGCGTTGAAGACTTGAAAGATCTTCAGCCGGGTATGATCCTTGAAGGCGTTGTCACCAACGTCACCAACTTTGGTGCATTCGTTGATATCGGCGTTCATCAGGACGGTTTGGTACATATCTCTGCGCTTTCGGAGAAGTTCATCAAGGACCCTCGCGAGGCGGTCAAAGCCGGCGATGTGGTGAAGGTCAAGGTGATGGAGGTGGACATCCCGCGTAAGCGCGTGGGTCTGTCGATGCGCATGAGCGATACACCGGGCGAGAAGGTAGATGGCGCTCGCGGTGCCCGTCCGGGAGCCGCGCCGCGTCAGCAGCAAAGCAATGCCCCTCGCAAGGAAGCCGCCACCCCGGCGCCGAGCAATAACCCGATGGCGTCGCTGTTCGCCAATGCCAAGCAACTGAAGAAGCGCTGATGGATATCCCTGACGAACTGACCCAGAGCGCCTACTTCAAGACGCTCGGATGCCGAGTGGTGCAACTGGACGAAGGCGTTGCTGTGGTGGCCTTGCCGCTTGAGCCACACCTGCGCAATCGCGGCAACGTCATGCATGGCGGCGCGCTGTTCAGTCTGGTCGACATCACCATGGGCCTGGCCTGCTCCAGCGCCCACGGCTTCGACAAGCAAAGCGTCACCGTGGAATGCAAGATCAATTACATGCGCGCCGTGGCCGAGGGCGAAGTCATCTGCACCAGCACGGTGTTGCATGCCGGACGCCGAACGCTGGTGGTTGAAGCTGACGTTCGCCAGAACGACAAGCTGGTTGCCAAAGCGCAGGGCACGTTCGCGATCGTCTAGCTGTCCGATAGCGTTATGAGTTAATTTCGGCACTGTTCAGCAGTGTCGAAATTTTCTGATTTCCTAGTAGGAACGATCAGCGACGGGCATCGGCGTTAGGGCCATCGACGAGGCGAAAACGCCAGTTCCTTTCTTCACCCTTGTAGACCGCCATATCGCCCCCATATAGGGCCGACTGACGCGTGAAGGATTCCAACTTGAGCGAACTTCTCAACCGCCGCCTGACTCTGCTTGGCGAGCACTCCAACCTCTCCCTTCTGGAGAAGTGCTTGCATGGCATCGAGCGTGAATGCCTGCGCGTTACGGGCGAAGGCCGCCTGGCACAAACCCCGCACCCGGAAGCCCTCGGCGCGGCGCTGACCAATGAGCAAATCACCACCGATTACTCCGAGTCTTTGCTGGAGTTCATCACTCCGGCCCTGGCCAACCCTGCCGACACGCTGGAAAGCCTGGAGAAGATTCATCGCTTCGCGTACAGCAAACTGGGTAGCGAATACATCTGGAGCCCTTCGATGCCGTGCCCGCTGCCGGCCGAGGCGGATATCCCGATCGCCTATTACGGCACCTCCAATATCGGCAAGCTGAAATATGTCTATCGTCAGGGCCTTGCCTTGCGTTACGGCAAAACCATGCAGTGCATCGCCGGCATTCATTACAACTTCTCGCTGCCCGAAGCCATCTGGCCCGTGCTCAGGCAGGACGCGAAATTCGAAGGTGATGACCGCGACTTCCAGTCCGAAAGCTACATCGGCCTGATCCGCAACTTCCGTCGTTACAGCTGGCTGCTGATGTACCTGTTCGGCGCATCGCCGGCGCTGGACGCCAGCTTCCTGCGCGGCCGCTCGCATCAGCTTGAGCAGTTCGACGCCGACACGCTGTATCTGCCGTACGCCACCAGCCTGCGGATGAGCGATCTGGGTTACCAGAGCAATGCCCAGGCAGACCTGACGCCTTGTTACAACGATCTGCTGACCTACACCGACAGCCTGCGCCGCGCGGTGGCAACGCCCTACGCGCCCTACGTCGAGATCGGCACACACAAGGATGGCGAGTGGATTCAGCTGAACACCAACGTCCTCCAGATCGAAAACGAGTACTACTCGACGATCCGCCCGAAACGCGTCACCTACTCCGGTGAGCGTCCGATTCAGGCGCTCGTCGCCCGCGGGGTGCAGTACGTGGAAGTCCGCTGCCTGGACATCAACCCGTTCTTGCCGGTCGGCATCGACCTTGAGCAATCGCGCTTCATTGATGCGTTCATCCTGTACTGCGCACTGCACGACAGCCCGCAACTGGCGAGCAACGAATGCGGCAACGCCAGCACGAACTTCCTGACCGTGGTCAAGGAAGGTCGCCGCCCCGGCCTGCAACTGAACCGCAACGACACGACAATCGACCTGAAGGTCTGGGCCAACGAGATGCTGGACACGATCAAGCCGATCTGTGAACTGCTCGACGCCAGCCAGGGCACGGATCAGCACGTCAAATCGCTGGAGGTTCAGCGGGCAAAAGTCGCAGACGCTTCTCTGACGCCTTCGGCAAAGGTGCTGGCGGCGATGACCGAGCACAAGGAAGGGTTCACGGCCTTCTCGCTGCGCCAGTCACAGATTCATGCCGAGCATTTCCGCAGCAATCCGCTGAGTGCCGAAGACCAGACCCATTTTGAAAGCAAGGCGCGCGAGTCTTTGGCTCAGCAAGCGGAGCTGGAACAGACCGAAGAGAAAGTGGATTTCGACACGTTTGTGGGTGCCTATCAGGCAAGCATTCTGGCGATCAGCAACTGATCAGAGTGGGTCGTGTCATCACTGACACGACCCGATCAACCCTGTGGGAGTACCACGCCCTTCCTACATTGGATTTCGGTCGTTCAGCACCTGAGCAGCTGACCCAGCGCCTTCGCGAGCAAGCTCACTCCTACAGGTTTTGCATTCAACGCTGATCTCCGGTGCACTACGACCCATTGTGGGAGCGAGCTTGCTCGCGAAAGCAGTGGCTCAGGCGAGAGAGATGTAGCGCCTGACTTAGCCGCCTCGCGAGCAAGCTCGCTCCTACAAGGGTGGTATCGAACCGAAAATGCGCGTCAGGCTTCAGGCCCTGACGCGCTTCGCTTAAATCGCCTTTTCGAAAATCTTCGAATTACGCTGGTAGTTGTAGAGCGACGCACGTGCGCTGGGCAGGCGATCAACGCTGCTGGCCTCGAAACCGCGCTCCTGGAACCAGTGGGCGGTGCGCGTGGTGAGGACGAACAGGGTTTTCAGACCCAGCGCCCGGGCGCGTTCTTCGATGCGTTCGAGCAGTTCGTCGCCGCGCCCGCCGTGACGGTATTCCGGGTTAACCGCCAGACACGCCAACTCACCCGTCTCGGAATCGGCAATCGGGTACAGCGCCGCGCAGGCGATGATCAAGCCTTCGCGCTCGACCACGCTGAACTGCTCGATTTCACGCTCAAGCACTTCCCGCGAACGACGCACCAGAATGCCCTGTTCTTCAAGCGGCGTGATGAGGTCGATCAGCCCGCCAACGTCGCCAATCGACGCTTCGCGCACCAGTTCGAACTGCTCCTGGGCCACCAGTGTGCCGCCGCCGGCGCGGGTGAACAGCTCGGAGAGCAGCGCGCCATCTTCGGCGTAGCTGACGATATGGCTGCGCGCCACACCACCGCGGCAGGCCTGCGCCGCCGCATCCAGCAGCTCCGCCTGGTAGTTGCTGCCCAGCCGCTGAAGGTGCGCGGGGACCTGTTGTGGACGCAGCTCACGGACCAATCGGCCCTGCTCGTCCAGCAAGCCTGACTCGGCGCCAAACAACAGCAGCTTTTCCGCCCCCAGATCAATCGCCGCACGCGTCGCAACGTCTTCGCAGGCAAGGTTGAAAATCTCGCCAGTGGGCGAATACCCCAGCGGTGACAGCAACACGATGGAGCGTTCGTCGAGCAGCCGGCTGATGCCCTTGCGGTCGATGCGGCGTACTTCACCGGTGTGTTGGAAATCGACGCCCTCAAGGACGCCGATCGGGCGCGCCGTGACGAAGTTGCCGCCTGTGACGCGCAATCGCGAGCCCTGCATCGGCGAGGCGGCCATGTCCATCGACAAACGCGCTTCGATGGCGATGCGCAGGGCGCCGACGGCGTCAATCACGCATTCGAGGGTGGCGAAATCGGTAACGCGCATGTCGTGATGAAAATGCGGCGTCAGGCCACGGGCCTGCAAGCGGCTTTCGATCTGCGGGCGGGAGCCGTAAACCAGTACGAGGCGCACGCCGAGGCTGTGCAGCAACACGAGGTCGTGGACGATGTTGCCGAAGTTCGGGTGCTCGACGCCATCGCCTGGAAGCATGACGACGAAGGTGCAATCCCGGTGGGCATTGATGTAGGGAGACGCGTGGCGGAGCCAATTAACGTAATCGGGCATATCCGAAAGAAGCCTGTAGTGGATGGACGAAGGGTGGAAACACTCAAGACGGCATGAGCTTTATCGTCGGAACAGGCATCGCAACACGCGTACTCTCCTTTTGGGTTGATTCTGAGACAGGCCCTGCCTCATGCAGCACCTGGGTGCACTCAAGGGGTACCCAGGCAGTAATGTTCGATCAATTGACGTAACAGACGCACTGTAGGCTGCAAACGTGACATTTCAAGATACTCACCGGGCTGGTGCGCGCAGGCAATGTCCCCGGGCCCCATCACGATGGTTTCGCAACCAAGGCGCTGAAGATAAGGCGCTTCGGTGCCAAATGCCACTGCTTCGGCCGTATGACCGGTCAGACGCTCGGCGATTCGCACCAGTTCCGCGTCGGCGCTTTCTTCAAACGGTGAGACTTCCGAAAACAGTGGCGCGTAATCGATCTGCACCTGATGGAGTTCGGCAACGGGTTGCAGCTTCTGCCGAATCGCCGCGCGCAGCACTTCAGGGTCCATGCCCGGCAGCGGGCGCAGGTCGAACTCCAGCGAGCATTGCCCGCAGATCCGGTTCGGGTTGTCGCCGCCATGGATGCAGCCGAAGTTCAGGGTCGGTTGCGGCACGCTGAACTGCGGATTGCGGTATTGCTCCTGCCATTGGCGGCGCAGGCCTTTAAGCTCGCCGATGGCGTCGTACATGGCTTCAAGGGCGCTACGCCCCAGGCTCGGGTCAGAGGAGTGACCGCTGCGGCCGAGAATCTCGATGCGCTCCATCATCACGCCCTTGTGCAAGCGGACAGGCTTGAGGCGCGTCGGTTCGCCGATAACCGCCGCGCGACCCAGCACACCGCCCGCTGCAGCCAAGGCCTTGGCACCTGCCATGGAGCTCTCTTCGTCGCAGGTGGCGAGGATGATGAGCGGCTGCTTGAACGGCTGATCGAGCAGCGGCTGAAGCGCCTCGATGGCCAGCGCGAAAAAGCCCTTCATGTCGCAGCTGCCCAGTCCTACCCAGTTGCCGTCGACTTCGGTCAGCTTGAGCGGATCGGTCTTCCACAACGCATCGTCGCAAGGAACGGTATCGCTGTGGCCCGCCAGCACCAGCCCGCCGGGGCCCGTGCCATACGTCGCCAGCAGATTGAACTTGCCGGGGCTTACCTGCTGGATGTCGCAGGCGAAACCCAGATCGCCCAGCCATCCCGCCAGCAGGTCAATGACGGCGCGATTGGACTGGTCGAGCGCGGGCTGCGTACAGCTCACAGACGGCGCGGCGATCAGGGCGGCGAACTGGTCTTTCATGGACGGCAACGGCATAGGCGACTCCGGTGATGGGGTGCGACACGCCAGCCATCATAGGTCGATTGGCCCGCATGAATAAACTGTCACGGTTGATGTCCTGTACACTGCACGGCCCACGCAGCTGTGTCGATTCCGGCTGCGACCCCTGTTATCAGCGATAGAGCGTTTGGATTCTCCGGCCATGCAGAAAGAAACCGAAATCAAACTCCGCGTCAGCCGCGAAACCCTCATAGCCCTCCGCGAGCACCCGTTGCTGAAGAAGCGCAACAAGAGTGGCTGGGAGCGGTTGGAGCTGTTCAACCAGTACTTCGACACTCCCGAGCGTGAGCTGGCCCATGCCAAAGTTGCGCTGCGGCTGCGTCGCGACGGCGACGCGATCATTCAGACCCTCAAGACCCGCGGCCAGAGCGTGGCGGGCCTGTCCGAGCGCAACGAATACAACTGGGACGTGCCCAAGGCCAAGCTGGACCTGAAGAAGCTCGACGGCGAATGCTGGCCCGAGCAACTGGCGGATCTGGACAAGAAAACCATCAAGCCGGTGTTCACCACTGATTTCGTCCGCGAGAAAGCGGAAATCGCATGGGGCCGTGGCAAGACCAAGGTGGTGATCGAAGCAGCACTGGACCTGGGCAGGGTTGTCGCCGGCAAGCAGCAGGAAGAAATCTGCGAGCTGGAACTGGAGTTGCGCGAAGGCGACCCTGCCGCGCTGCTGGAACTGGCCGCAGAGCTGGCCGAGAAGCTGCCGCTGATGCCCTGCGATATCAGCAAGGCCGAGCGTGGTTATCGCCTGTTCGACGCCAGCAGCTACTCGATCAAGCTGCCGACGCCCGAGCTGCATGGCGAACTCTCGGTAGACGACGCGTTTAACGCCATCGCCTGGTTCCTGCTCGGCAGCAGCCAGCGTCTGGCCGAGCAATACCGCTTCAACGGCCACTGGAGCCTGTTGCAGGAATGGGTCGAAGTGCTCGCTGAACTGCGCGCTCTGGCCGGCAGCCTGGGCCAAGCCGCTCCGCGCTCAACGACCCATGACCTGCGCGCCGCGCTGGACGCCTTGCTGGAAGACTGGCGCACGCTGGTGCTCGCCGGCCAGGAAGATGGCGACGTACGCGCCGCTGCCCATGAGCAGTTCATCGAAGAGTTGCAGGACACCCGCTGGGGCCTGTTCTCACTGACCACCTCACGCTGGTTGATGGCGCGCAGCTGGACGGTCGAGCGCAATAATCGTGGCAATCGTCAGGGCCACGCGATGCTCAGCAGCTGGGTGCCGCGTTTCCTGGGTGATGAGGCGACCGCGCTAAACTTGCCGCGCTACCAGCAGCAGCCGGAAGACCTGGCGGAGCAGTTGCCACGCATCGAGCGCATTCAGGTGTGGCTGCATTACGCCCGCCAGGCCCTCGACCTGCCTGAGCTGGATCGCTTGTACGGCGAGCTGAACAAGCTCGAACAACTGGCGCATCTGGACATCACCGATGAAATCCTTGATGCCCGCGTCCAGCAAACCATCACCGTCCTGCAAAGCCGGGCGTGGAAGACATTGCTGAAGTTGTAAGACGCCGTATGGATGGGACGGCTGGCACGGTTGGTAGCACCGGCTGACGCTGTTTCGTAGGACCGGCTTTAGCCGGGAAGAGGCCAGTGGAAGCACCGCAGTTTTGCGGTGTGCCTACCGACGCTTTCCCGGCTGAAGCCAGTCCTACGAAAGGCACGCGGTGTGTCAGTAGGACCGGCTTCAGCCGGGAAGAGGCCACCCTGAGCACCCTCAATTTCGCAGTGTGTCTACCGACGCCTTCCCGGCTGAAGCCGGTCCCACTAAATGCACGCGGTGTGTCAGTAGGACCGGCTTCAGCCGGGAAGAGGCCACCCTGAGCACCCTCAATTTCGCAGTGTGTCTACCGACGTCTTCCCGGCTGAAGCCGGTCCCACTAAATGCACGCGGTGTGTCAGTAGGACCGGCTTCAGCCGGGAAGAGGCCACCCTGAGCAGCCTCAATTTCGCAGTGTGTCTACCGACGCCTTCCCGGCTGAAGCCGGTCCCACTAAATGCACGTGGTGTGTCAGTGGGACCGGCTTCAGCCGGGAAGAGGCCAGCCTGAGCACCCTCAATTTCGCAGTGTGCCTACCGACGCCTTCCCGGCTGAAGCCGGTCCCACTAAATGCACGCGGTGTGTCAGTGGGACCGGCTTTAGCCGGGAAGAGGCCAGTAGCCGCACCTTAATTTTCGTGGTGTGTCCACCGACGCCTTCCCGGCTGAAGCCGGTCCCACTAAATGCACGTGGTGTGTCAGTGGGACCGGCTTTAGCCGGGAATTCGCACCCTATCTGCCAATCGGCAAGCTCGTCGTCGATTTGATTTCCGACAGCGCCACTGTCGAATTCACTTCCTGAATCCCCGGCACCAGCGAGAGCTTTTCGAAGAAGAATCGCTCGTACGCTTCGATGTCCGGCGTGACGATGCGCAGCAAAAAGTCCACCGACCCCATGAGCACATAACACTCCAGCACTTCCGGGAAACTACGGATTGCCTCAGTGAATTCAGTGAAGTTGGACCGACCGTGGGCGTTGAGTTTTACCTCTGCAAAAATTTGCGTATTCAGGCCGATCTTCTTGCGATCCAGCAGCGTCACCTGCCGCCGAATAACGCCCTCATCTTTGAGCCGCTGAATCCTGCGCCAGCAAGGCGATTGCGACAGGCCAACCTGCTCGGCGATTTGCGCGCTGGACAGCGACGCATCCTCCTGCAGCAGCGCGAGAATCTTCCGGTCGTAGGCGTCCAGCTCAATTTGCATAGTCAATTCCTGAAAGGAAGATTCGGCACATAAACAAGTCCAATACAGCCTAATACAGCGCATCTCCGATCAGAAATTTCTTTTTCAACGTGTAAAAATTTCTGCCATTCAACGTCATCGCCACGACGAGTTTGTCAGGAGATATCCCATGCCGCATTTCGACGCCGCCAGCCCTGCCCCTTTCCGCCACGATGCCTGGTCGGTCGGCAATGTTCATTGCCTGTCGCGCTACCAAATCCTCGCCGAGGCAGAGGCTGACGTGCTCTGCCGGCTGCTCAACCTGTTCGCGATGCAGTACCTGATCCCTCAACAGGTCAGCGTGTTGCAGCAGGACGGCATGCTGATGGTGAGCGTTGAAGTGGGCGGCATGACGTGGCACCGCGCTCAGGTGATTGGCGAAAAAATGCGCAATCTGGTCAGTGTTTGCTCGGTTGAACTTGAACCCATGGGCAATTTGCACGTCGTAACCGAGGTCGTCTCACTCGCCGCCAGTTGAGTGCTCCGAAAATATTGGCAACGCTTCGCTACCGGCAGGGCGCTACAACTGGCACGCCTGGGACTACTCTTGCTCAACACCGAAGTAAGCCGTCTCGTACCAAGGAGCCCGCATGTCCGTCCTCGCCTCATCATCTCAGGACCGCTGGCTGGATCTGAACGAAGTATTGCGTGACCTCGTCGCGCAGGGATACCTCGATCAGGACAACGCCGAATATGCGCTCACGCTGCGCCGAGCCGCGCAGAACCTCCACGCCCACCCGCTCGAACTCATCGCCACCCAGCAGTTCGACAACCACAAGCGGCCCGGCAAGAAACTCGACCTCGAAACCCTGACCGCCTGGCTGGCGGAGCAATCGGGCCAGCCCTATCTGCGCATTGACCCGCTGAAGATCAACGTCGCCGCCGTGACCCCGTTGATGTCCTACGCCTTCGCCCAGCGCCACAAGATTCTTGCGGTGGACGTCGATCGCGACGCAGTGACCATCGCCAGCGCGCAACCGTACGTGAATGCGTGGGAAGCCGACCTCACCCACGTGCTGAAGATGCCGATCAAGCGCGTCGTCGCCAATCCCGTGGACGTACAGAAACTGGCCGTCGAGTTTTACCGGCTGGCCAAATCGGTCAGCGGCGCGAGTGCAAGCGATCAGAAAATCAGCAACATGGGCAACTTTGAACAGTTGCTCAAGCTCGGCGCCAGCGATCAAGAGCCGGACGCCAACGACGCGCACATCGTCAATATTGTCGACTGGCTGTTCCAGTACGCCTATCAGCAGCGGGCGAGCGATATTCACATCGAGCCCCGCCGCGAGGCCGGTACCGTACGCTTCCGCATCGACGGCGTGCTGCACAACGTTTATCAATTCCCGCCCCAGGTGGCGATGGCCGTGACCAGCCGCCTGAAAAGCCTGGGCCGGATGAACGTGGCCGAAAAGCGCAAGCCCCAGGACGGTCGGGTGAAGACCAAGACGCCCGACGGCGGCGAGGTGGAGCTGCGGTTATCGACGCTTCCCACCGCCTTCGGCGAAAAGATGGTCATGCGGATTTTTGACCCGGAAGTGCTGCTCAAGGACTTCGACCAGCTCGGATTCTCCGGCGATGACTTGCGTCGATGGGAGGGCATGACCCGACAGCCCAACGGCATCATTCTGGTGACCGGCCCGACAGGTTCCGGCAAGACCACCACGCTGTACACGACGCTGAAAATGCTGGCGACTTCGGAGGTGAACCTCTGCACCATCGAAGACCCGATCGAGATGGTTGAGCCTGCGTTCAATCAGATGCAGGTGCAGCACAACATTGATTTGACCTTTGCCAGCGGCGTGCGCGCGCTGATGCGGCAAGACCCGGACATCATCATGATCGGCGAGATTCGCGACCTGGAAACCGCAGAAATGGCGATTCAGGCGGCGTTGACCGGTCACTTGGTGCTGTCGACGCTGCACACCAACGACGCGCCCAGCGCCATTAGCCGTCTGCTGGAGTTGGGTGTGCCGCATTATCTGCTCAAGGCAACGATCCTCGGCGTGATGGCGCAGCGTCTGGTGCGTACGCTGTGCCCGCACTGCAAGGCGCCGATCGAAATGGATGAGGTGGACTGGCAGACCCTGACGCGGCCGTGGCAGGCGCCGGTGCCCACCGGCGCGCATCGGGCCGTGGGTTGCGCGGAGTGCCGCGACACGGGCTATCGCGGGCGGGCGGGGGTGTACGAAATCATGCTGATGTCGGACGCGGTGAAGTCGCTGATCACGGCGGACCTGGACCTGACGGCGTTGCGCCGTCAGGGCTTCAAAGACGGCATGCGCAGCCTGCGCTTGTCCGGCGCGCAAAAGGTCGCGGCGGGCCTGACGACGGTTGAAGAGGTGCTGCGTGTGACACCGCAGAGCGAACAGCGCTAAACCGCCCCCACGTTGGAGATGTCCCGGCGCGCAGCAAACGCGGTCCATGTGGGAGTGAGCTTGCTCGCGAAGGGGGTCTCATAACCGCTGGATATTGAGCGGGTGTCCCCGCCTTTACGCGAGCAAGCTCGCGCCCACAGTTCCGATCAACCCTGGCACAGGCCTGAACTGACCGCAGTCCATTACTGGTCCGGCACCCCGAAATCCAGCACGACTTTCATCGCCTGCTGCTTGTCCCCCGCCAGCTCGAACGCCTGGACCGCGTCCTGAAACGCAAGGGTGTGGGAGATCACCGGCGTCACGTCGATCACCTTGCGGTTGAGCAGGTCCACCGCCTGAGCGAACTCGGGGTGGAAGCGAAAGGTGCCGCGCAGATCGATTTCCTTGCCCACCACCAAGTTCAGCGGAATCGCCACATCGCCACCGAGTCCGACTGTCACCATAATCCCGCGCGGGCGCATGCAGGTCAGGCCATCGCGCAAGGCTTGCGCGCTGCCTGAGGCCTCGAACATCACGTCGAAATAACCCTTGTCGGCGGTATAGCGCGCCAGTGCTTCAGGCTCGTCGCGCAGATTGTGGGTTTCGCTGGCACCCATGCGCCGCGCGCACGCCAGCGCGCTGTCGCTCAGGTCCGCGGCGATAATCTGCAACGCTCCCGCCGCGCGCAGGCTGCCGATCAGCAAGTTGCCGATTGGACCGCAGCCGGTCACCAGTACGCGCTTGCCGAACACGCCACCGGCGCGCTGGATCGCATGAAGCCCGACCGACAAGGGCTCGGCCAGTGCGCCTTCAGCCAGCGTCGTGGTCGGCGCCAGCGCATGGGCCTGGCTTGACTCGATCACCAGACGCTCGCGGAACGCGCCCTGAATGTGCGGAAACGGCATCGCGCTGCCGTAAAAACGCATGTTCAGGCAATGGTTGAGAAGGCCTTCGTGACAGTATTTGCAGTCTCCGCAAGGACGTGACGGCGACACGGAGATCCGTTGCCCGACGCTAAAAGCGCTCTGCGCGTCGCCGACTTCCTCGATGACCGCCGAGATTTCATGGCCGAGGACCATCGGCTCTTTCAACCGAACCGCGCCGAAACCGCCGTGCTGGTAGTAATGAAGATCCGAGCCGCAGATGCCGCCGCGAGCAACGCGTACGCGCAACTGTCCGGCAGACAGGGGCAGTGCTTCGTTGCCGGGCTCGACACGCAGGTCTTTCGCGGCATGGCAGACAATCGCTTGCATGTTCGTTCTCCGGATTACAGCGATGCCGTAATGGCACCGTCGACGTAAAGAATATGGCCATTGACGAAGCTGGCTGCGTCCGAGGCCAGAAACACCGCCGCGCCCGCCAGCTCCGACACTTCGCCCCAACGACGGCTCGGCGTGCGCTGCACCAGCCAGTCGCTGAATTCGGTATTGGCGACCAGCGCAGCGTTCAGCTCGGTCTTGAAGTATCCTGGTCCGATTCCGTTGACGTTGAGACCGAACGGGCCCCAGTCGATCGCCATGCCTTTGGTCAGCATCTTCAGCGCGCCTTTGCTCGCGGTGTACGGCGCGATACCCGGCCGGCCCAGCTCACTTTGCACCGAACAGATATTAATGATGCGCCCGCGTCCACGGGGGATCATGCAGCGCGCGACGGCCTGGCCGACGAAGAACGCGCTGTCGAGGTTGGTGCGCATCAACTCGTGCCAGTCCGCCTCGGCGAACTCCGCCAGCGGCCCGCGCCGTTGGATGCCGGCGTTGTTGACCAGGATTTCCAGCGGTCCGACGCGTTCTTCGATGTCCTGAACCGCAACGGCGACCGCCTTGCTGTCCGTCACATCAAAACTCTGCGTGTGAACTGCATGACCCTCCGCTATTAGGACTTGGGCGGCCGATTGCAGCGTCTCGGCATTGCGGCCGTTGAGCACGACCGTGGCGCCCGCTTCCGCCAGGCCCCGGGCAATCGCCAGACCGATGCCTGCGCTGGAGCCGGTGACCAACGCTACCCTGCCGTCGAGACGAAAACTTTCCAGAACAGCCATGACGCCCTCCTATTGTTTTTGCGGCTTGAATCTCTATTGGCTGCGCCAGCCGTTCCTGCGCTCAAACACAGAAGCCGCGCAGAATGCAGTTACCTTACTCTGCCCGATCGATTTCCCACCGTCATCAACCGTGACCCTCTGAACGATGATCAACTCCCGGGACGAGCCGACTTGGCAGGCCGTCGCACTATGACGCCCTGTGCCTGGGGAACTAGAGCAGGGAACGGCGTATCAAATCGTTTCAGAACAAACAAACATCGGAGTACCTCTCATGCGTCTCAAACTTGCTGTAGCCACGTTAGCCTTGCTTTCCCTGCCGGTCGGTTCAGCGATGGCTGACGGTTTTCTGCGGGACGTGCTGTCGTCTGGTGCCACAACCGGTTCCACCTACCTTACCTTCCGTCACCACAAGCTGATCGTCGCCGCACAAGACGACGCTGGCAGCTTCGTCGCCAGCAACGGCGAAATCCGCGGCCCATACCTGGAAGCAGCCATGGATCAGGTGCGCAAAGACAATCCGGCCCTGAAGGCATCGGACATGGACCTGGCAAACGCCATCCTGGCTAAGAATCTGGTTGCCGAGCAATAAGTCGGACCTGTTGTGACGAGTTGGCGGCATAACGTCGATCTCGCTCCCACAAAAAAGCCGCTCATCCGAGCGGCTTTTTTACGTCTGACCGACCGGCTTATTCGCCGATCAGCGCCTTGTAGCCCGCTGCGTCGAGCAGCTTGCCCAGGTCCGCGGCATTGGCTGGCTTGACCTTGAAGATCCATGACGCGTATGGCGCCTCGTTCAATGCCTCTGGGCCATCAGCCAGCGCCTCGTTGACTTCGACGACTTCGCCCGCCACGGGCGAGTAGATGTCAGACGCAGCCTTTACCGACTCGACGACACCGGCCTGATCACCTGGGGCCGCGAAAACCTTACCCACCTCAGGCAGCTCGACGAACACCACGTCACCCAGCGCTTCCTGCGCATGATCGGAAATACCGACAACGATCAGATCACCCTCTTGCTTGGCCCACTCGTGGCTCTCGGCAAAACGCAGTTCGGCGGGAATAGTGCTCATGTTCTTATCCTCTCTACTTCATCAGGTCAGCGGAAAAACCCGCCAGGGATGGCTTCAAAAATCAGGGTTATATCAAGGCCTTGCCGTGCCGCACGAATGCGGGTCGAACCACTCGGACCGGGTACCACTTGCCCCGGATTTCCACCTCGGCACGGTCAGCGGTAGCCATCGGCACTCGCGCCAGCGCGATCGACTTGCTTAGCGTAGGAGAGAAACTACCACTGGTGATCTCTCCTTCGCCAACTTCCGCTATTCGGACGACCTGATGAGCACGCAAAACGCCCCGCTCTTCCAGGACCAGCCCTACAAGCCTTGAGGAGATGCCTCGCGCTCGCTCTGCTTCGAGTGCAGCGCGCCCGATGAACTTACGGTCTTCAGGTATCCACGCGACCGTCCAGGCCATGTTGGAGATCAGGGGCGAAACCTGCTCGTCGATTTCCTGACCGTACAGGTTCATCCCTGCTTCCAGGCGCAGCGTATCGCGGGCGCCCAGACCGATCGGCGAGATACCGGCGCCGACCATGTCGTTGAAGAAACTGCAGGCCTCGGTCGCTGGCAGGATGATCTCGAGACCGTCTTCACCGGTATAACCCGTGCGGGCAATGAACCAGTCGCCTTCTTGCTGGCCTTCGAAGGGCCTGAGGGTGTGGATAAGCGCAGTGCGTTCCTGATTAACCAGTTCGCCGATCTTCTGCCGGGCGTTTGGCCCCTGAATGGCAAGCATCGCCAGTTCCGAGCGGTGCTTGACCCGCACGTCGTAGCCGGCAACGTTGGCGTTCATCCAGGCCAGATCCTTATCGCCGGTGGCTGCGTTGACCACCAGGCGATAACCCTCGTCGGTCAGGTAGACGATCATGTCGTCGACGATACCGCCCTGGGTGTCCAGCATCGCGCTGTAAAGCGCCTGCCCGGTCTGTTGCAACCTGCCGACGTCGTTGGCCAGCAGATGTTGCAGCCAAGGCTTGGCCTGGCTGCCGGATACGTCGAGCACATGCATGTGCGACACGTCGAAAATCCCGCAATCCCGGCGCACCTGATGGTGCTCCTCGACCTGCGATCCGTAGTGCAAGGGCATGTCCCAACCACCAAAATCAACCAGCTTCGCGCCAAGCGCGAGGTGCAGGTCAAAGAGGGGCGTACGCTGTCCCATGGGTTTCTCCTTCCGGGCGTGGCGAAGACGCGGTCACTGGCAATCCCGCAGATCCCCCGTGAATTGGGGTCTGACACCTTTGCTAATTTGAGGAATTGTCTGACAGACCGAGTCGATTGCGGCGCATTGTAGCCGCAAGGTTAGGACCCCGCACCTAACCAATCGGTCTGGCCGAACGTCTAATCAGACCGATGACCGGCAGCAGCCCGACCAGCACCAGCGTCAGCGCAGGCAAAGCCGCACGCGCCCACTCACCTTCGCTGGTCATTTCGAAGATGCGCACGGCCAGCGTGTCCCAGCCAAACGGCCGCATGAGCAGCGTGGCGGGCATTTCCTTGAGGACATCGACGAAGACCAGCAGCGCAGCGCTCAACGTGCCGGGTATGAGCAGCGGCAGATAAATCCTGAAAAACAATCGCGGGCCGCTGACCCCCAGACTGCGCGCGGCTTCGGGCAGTGATGGACGAATGCGCGACAGGCTGTTCTCGAGCGGCCCGTACGCGACCGCAATGAAGCGCACCAGGTACGCAAGCACGAGCGCCCCCAGGCTGCCCAGCAGCAAAGGCCGGCCAGCGCCGCCCAACCAGCTGGATAACGGCACCACCAGTTCCCGGTCCAGATAACTGAACGCCAACATGATCGACACCGCCAGCACCGAGCCGGGCAGCGCGTAACCGATGTTGGCGACGCTGACGCCCGCGCGAATGGCGCGTGTGGGGGCAAGGCGCCGGGCAAACACGAGGATCATCGCGACGCACACCGTGACCAGCGCAGCGATGCCGCCCAAGTAAAGCGTGTGCAGGATCAACCCGGCGTAGCGCTCGTCGAGGTCGAAACGCCCGCGTTGCCAGACCCAGACAATCAACTGCAGCAGTGGCACCACAAACGCGCAGGCGAACACCAGCCCACACCATGTGCTGGCGGCGATGGCTTTCAGGCCATGCAGGTGATACAGCGCCTTGACCCTCGGGCGCTCGTTGCTTGGCCGGCTCGCCCCGCGCGCGCGATGCTCGCCGTACAGCAGGACCATGACGGCCAGCAGCAGCAGGCTCGCCAGTTGCGCCGCGCTCGACAAACTGAAGAAGCCGTACCAGGTTTTGTAGATAGCGGTGGTGAAAGTGTCGAAGTTAAACACCGACACCGCGCCGAAATCGGCCAGGGTTTCCATCAGCGCCAACGCCACACCAGCACCGATCGCCGGCCTCGCCATGGGCAGAGCTACGCGCCAGAACGCTTGCCACGGCGACTGACCGAGAATACGCGCCGCCTCCATCAGGCCTTTGCCCTGGGCCAGAAACGCCGTGCGCGCCAACAGATACACGTAGGGGTAAAACACCAGCACCAGCACGATGATCACGCCGCCGGTAGAGCGGACTCGCGGCAGACGCAGGCCGGAGCCGAACCACTCGCGCAACAGCGTTTGCACAGGGCCTGCGAAATCCAGCAAACCCACAAAGACGAACGCCAGCACATACGCCGGGATGGCAAACGGCAGCATCAGCGCCCAGTCCAGCCAGCGCCGCCCCGGAAACTCACACAGCGCCGTCAGCCACGCCAGACTCACTCCCAGCACCGTGACGCCCAGCCCCACGCCAAGCACCAGCGTCAGGGTGTTGCCGAGCAACCTTGGCATCTGGGTTTCCCAGAGGTGCGACCAGATCTGCTGATCGATGGTCTGCCAGGAGAACAGCAATACGCTCAATGGCAGCAGCACCAGCGCGGCAATGGTAAAAACCAGGGGGTACCAGCGACGCTGGAGGGAATGGGCCAAAGGGGTTACTCATGGAGAGTTGCGGATTGACGAAGCCCTCGGGGGGAGCGGGGTGGCGCTCCACCTTGCTCGCGAAGAGGCCGGCACATCCGCTAGATCTCCAGCGATTGAAATGCCGTCTTCGTGAGCAAGCTCACTCCCACAAGATCTTCACCATGCAAAACCGGCGTAATTCGGGCTTTTTTCGCGAAAGATCAATTCCAGCCAGCACGGTCCATCATGCGGATCGCCTCGGCCTGCCGCCGACCGGCCACTTCAACCGGGATGGTGTCCGCCTTGAATGCGCCCCAGCTCGCCACTTCCTCAGACGGTGCGACTTTGGGGTTGGCGGGGAATTCCTGGTTGGTGCCGGCGAATATCGTCTGGGCTTCGGGGCCTGTCATCCATTCCACCAACGCTTTGGCGGCGTCGGCATGGGGCGCGTACTTGGTCAGGCCAATCCCGGAAAGGTTGACGTGCACGCCGCGGTCCGACTGATTGGGCCAGAACAGGCGCACGGCAAGATCCGGATTGTCCTTGTGCAAACGACCGTAGTAGTAGGTGTTGACGATGCCGACGTCGCATTGGCCGGCATTGATGGCTTCCAGCACCGCGATGTCATCGGAAAACACGTCGGTCGACAAGTTATTCACCCAGCCCTTGAGGATCTTTTCAGACGCCTCGGCACCATGGGTTTCGATCAGCGTGGCGGTCAGCGACTGGTTATAGACCTTTTTGGCGGTACGCAGGCAGAGACGGCCTTCCCAATGTTTGTCGGCCAATGCTTCGTAGGTGGTGAGTTCTTCAGGTTTGACGCGGTCGGTGGAGTAGGCAATGGTCCGGGCGCGCAGGCTCAGGCCGGTCCAGCTGTGGGTGGAAGAACGGTATTGCGAGGGAATGTTGGCATCGATGACCGGCGAGGTGAACGGCTGCAGGATGCCCATCTGTTCAGCTTGCCAGAGGTTACCTGCGTCGACGGTGAGCAGCAGGTCAGCCGTTGCGTTTTGGCCCTCGGCCTTGATGCGCTGCATCAGCGGCGCTTCCTTGTCGGTGATGAACTTGACCTTCACGCCGGTTTTGGCGGTATAGGCGTCGAACACCGGTTTGATCAGCTCATCGATTCGGGAGGAATACACCACCACTTCATCTGCGGCCTGGGCGGTGCTGCCGAGCATGGTTAATGCCAGGGCAGCCAAAAGACGCTTGCTCGCCTGCATGCAGGTTCTCCTGAGTCGAGAGAGGGGAAAAACGAGGCGAAATGGTAGTGAATCGCATCTACCTTCTCAACCGAAGTCAGGATTGAGCCGTTACCGGATGTTGCGGAGTGCCCGCAGTGCCACATTCAGAACCACTGAGCGCGCGCAGTTTTAGTGGGACCGGCTTGAGTCAGGAAAAGGCCAGCTTGAACGCCATCAGAGTCCCGGCGTAACGAGTGGCGCTTTCCCGGCTAAAGCCGGTCCCACGGTGAAGCGCGCGTAAAGACAGTGCTGTGTTGTCAGAGCCGTGCCAGCGTCGGCAAATCCCCGGTCAGCCCCAAGGCCTGGCGAACGAACAACGCTTTGGCTTCTGCCGAACGATCGACCATCTTTAACCCGGCGTTGCGCAACAGGCGAACTGGCAGTGCGTCGGCCTGGAACAGCCGCTCGAAGCCCTCCATCGCCGCCATCAACGCCAGGTTATGCGGCATGCGCCGACGCTCGTAACGGCTCAACACACGCTCATCAGCCAGCCGTTCCCCGCGCTCGACCGCATCTCGCAGCACTTCGGCGAGCACGGCTGCGTCGAGAAAGCCCAGGTTGACGCCCTGCCCCGCCAATGGATGGATGGTGTGCGCCGCATCGCCGATCAGCGCAAGGCCTGGCGCCACGTAGCGCTTGGCATGGCGTTGACGCAGCGGGACGCAAACCCGCGAATCAGCCGATATCACCTGCCCGAGACAGCCTTCGAACGCATTCTCCAGCTCACGGCAGAAGCGTTCGTCATCAAGCTTCATCAACCGCTCGGATTGCTCCGGTGTCACCGACCAGACGATGGAGCACCAATGCTCACCCTCTCGATCCAGCGGCAAAAAGGCCAGCGGGCCGTCGTCTGTAAAGCGCTGCCACGCGGTTTTGCGGTGGGAATCCGCCGTGCGCACGCTCGTCACAATGGCGTGATGCAGGTAGTCCCATTCCCGCGTTGCGGTGCCGGTCATGCGCCGCACGGTCGAGTTGGCGCCATCGGCCGCGACCACCAGCGGCGCGCGCAATGTGCGGCCGTCGGACAGGGTCAGAAGCCAGTCATCGCCGGAATGACGCATCTGCTCCAGACGTGCATCGGCCAACAAGCTGATGTCGCTGTCATGCAGATGTTCGACCAGCGCATCCTGCACCACGCGGTTTTCGACGATGTGCCCAAGCACCTCAGCGTGAACGCTTGAGGCAGAAAAATGCACCTTGCCCGTGCCGCTGCCATCCCACACGTGCATGTCGCTGTAGGGGCTGACCCGCCGCGCGACGATGCCGTCCCAGACGCCGAGCCGCTCGAGGATGCGCTGACTGGCGATGGACAGTGCGCTGACCCGCGCCTCGAATGGCGCGTCGGCCACGAACGGCTTGACCGTCAGAGGACCTCCATCCACCACGAGGATGTTCAGCCCACTGTCTCGCAGCGCCAGCGCCAGCGCGCTCCCCACCATTCCGGCCCCGACAATCAGCAGATCTGCGCGCGTTTCCATGCTTTAAATCGTTCTCGGTTGTGGCGAAGGCCACGAATGAATGGAGTGTTCAGACATCGCTTCGCGTTCCCAGGCCCATGGCCTGACGGGCAAACCAACTCTTGGCGGAAGGCAGCAGATCCAGGCCCAGAAGGCCCAGGTTGCGGCCTGCTGTGACGAGGGACTGCTGACTGCTGAACAGCCGGGTGACTTGATCCGAAAAGCCGACGGTCAGTTTTTGATCAACCCGCTGACGCTCGCGGTAGGCCTGCAGCGTTGAAAGCTCGCCCAGCGGCGCGTCACTGGCCAGCAGCGCCTCGGCCAGGGAGGCAGCATCACGCAAGGACAGGTTGAAGCCCTGCCCCGCAATCGGATGCAGACTGTGGGCAGCGTTGCCGAGCACCACCAGATGGGAGCGGATCTGCTCTTCGGCCTCGATCAACGCCAGCGGATAGCTGTGACGCGCACCCACTTGCTTCAGCGCGCCCAGACGGTAGCCGAAGACGCCCTGCAGTTCTTTGAGAAAGCTTCGGTCGTCCAGCGCCATCAGCCGCTGAACGTCATCGCCGGTGCGCGTCCAGACCAGTGCGCAGCGGTTATCCGGAAGCGGCAGCAGCGCCATGGGGCCATTTTTGGTAAACCGCTCGAAGGCCTCACCACCATGAGCATCGCCCGGGGTAATGTTGGCGATCAGCGCGCTCTGATCGTAAGGCGTGTGTCGCACGGCAATCCCCAACTGCTCGCGCAGGCTGGAACGGCCACCGTCGGCCAGCACCGCGAGGTCGCAGGTGAGCAGAGTTTCGTCGTTGAGCGTGAGTTGGTAGCCATCGGGCAGCGCCTGCATGTGCGTGACTTCGGCCGGCACACGCCAACTGATCACGTCCTTGTCCAGCGCCTGCCACAGGCATTGGCCCAGCCAGGCGTTTTCAACCACATAGCCCAGGGCCGGAACGCCTTCCTCCATCGAAGACAGGTGCGCTGCGCCAAACCGGCCTTTGTCTGAAACGTGAATTTTGAGGATGGGCTCGGCGCGGTGGCTGATCTGCTGCCACAGGCCCAGGCGCTCGTAGATCTGCCGCGCACCGAACGACAGCGCTGAAGAGCGGGCGTCGTAGCTGGGCTGGTACGTGTCGCCGGGCGCAAACGGCTCGATCAGGACAATCTTCCAGCCCCGAGCCTTCGCTCCAGCTTGCAGGGCGAGAGCCAGGCTTGCGCCGACCAGTCCGCCACCGACGATGGCCAGATTAAAGCGGCTCATGCGGCTTGCGTTCGTGCGGCGGCCATTAACGCCTCGATCTCGGCCACGGTCTTCGGCACATCGCCCGTCAGGATTTCACAGCCTTTTTTGGTCACCACGACGTCATCCTCGATTCGCACGCCAATCCCGCGCCATTTTTTAGCGACGGCCTGATTGTCCGGGGACACATAAATACCGGGCTCGACCGTCAGCGCCATCCCGGCCTCCAGCACACGCCATTCTCCGCCGACCTTGTATTCGCCGACGTCGTGCACGTCCATGCCCAGCCAGTGTCCGGCGCGGTGCATGTAAAAAGCTTTGTACGCTTCGGCGGCAATCAGTTCATCCACCGCGCCTCGCAGCAGCCCGAGCTCTACCAAGCCTTCGGTAATGACCCGAACCGTTGCCTCGTGGGCCTGATTCCAGTGATTGCCGGGTTTGATCGCAGCAAACGCTGCTTCCTGGGACTTGAGCACCACTTCGTAAATCGCTTTCTGTTCGGCGGAGAATTTACCGCTTACCGGGAAGGTACGGGTGATATCGCTGGCGTAGCAGTCGATCTCGCAACCGGCATCGATCAGCACCAGATCGCCGTCTCTGAGCAGCGCATCGTTCTCCTGATAATGCAGGATGCAGGCGTTGCGCCCCGAGGCAACGATCGAGCCATAGGCCGGCATCTTCGCGCCGCCCTTGCGGAATTCGTAATCAAGCTCCGCTTCCAGGCTGAACTCGTACAGCCCGGCGCGACTGGCCTGCATCGCCCGCACGTGGGCTCGGGCCGAGATCTGTGCCGCCTCGCGCATCACTTTCACTTCGGCCGCCGATTTGTACAGGCGCATGTCGTGCAGCAGGTGATCCAGGGCAACGAATTCTTTGGGTGGCTGCGCGCCCAGATGCGCTTTGGAACGGATGACGTTGATCCACTCCATCACATGCCGGTCGAATTCGGGGTTGCTGCCCATGGACGAATACACCCGGTCGCGACCCTCAATGAGGCCGGGCAGGATGTCGTCGATGTCGGTGATCGGGAAAGCATCGTCGGCGCCGTACTCGCGCATCGCACCATCCTGACCCGCGCGCAGGCCGTCCCACAACTCGCGCTCGGGGTTGCGCTCGCGACAGAACAGGACGTACTCACCGTACTCGCGGCCGGGGATCAGCACGATCACCGCCTCAGGTTCGGGGAAGCCACTCAGGTACTGAAAGTCGCTGTCCTGGCGGTACACATGTTCAACGTCCCGGTTCCGAATGGCCACAGCCGCCGCTGGCAGAATGGCGATGCTGTTAGGCTCCATCTGCTCCATCAACGCCTTGCGGCGGCGGGCATATTCGGCTTTCGGGATATGAATCATGGGCAAGTGCGGTTCTCCGGGAGGTGCGCTTCGGCCACCGCCGCGCGTAAGCGGCGTGGCCGAGGCAGCATTGACGCGCTGTCAGTGCAAAGAGGGCTTGGCTTCGTCTTCAGCGTCGGATTTCTGGTTGAACTCTGTGAACAGCAGCAACGGCGCAACGCGCAGGTACTCCATGACTTCCATGTAGTCGCTCTCGCCGTCTTCGGACTCGTCCAGCGCGTCATGAACCTGAGCAATAGCGGCCAAGTCTTGCAGCACGTCCCTGGCGTCATCACTCAGCGACTGACCACCCACCCGGGCAAAGCCGCTGAGGAAACCCTGGCACCACTGGGCCATGGCGGCAGTGCGGGCAGCCAGAGGCTCATCATCGCCGGGCAACAGCAACACGACGGTCATGTCGTCGCCGGTCAGTTCGCTTTTGACCATTGCCTGCAGGCCGATCAGCGCCTGGCGCACTTTGTCGTCAGGCTCTGTTTCCAACAGCAGATGAGCGTCGGCCAGCCACTCCTCTGCATCGAAGCCTGCGCCGGCGCAACTGCGGCCCAGCAAAAGGCCGTGCAATTCGGCAGGAGATACGTGATGACCACTGCTGGTGAGCAGGGTGGCGAAGCCGTTGTACGGGGAATTCTGAATAGGCATGGGCAACTAGGCGCCAAGCGGCGCAATGTCTAGAATGAAGGCCTTGTATCGTAGCACCGGCAGACGCGCCCAAGCTATCAGGCGATGTCCGGGGCGAATCCAGACGCCAGCGCCTGCACCACTCATCTGAAAGTAATCAGTGGAAAACAATGGAAGACAATGACCTGCAAGCGCTGATGGCTCGACTGGAGTTATTGATCAATCGTGTCGAGCAACTAAAAAGTCAAAACGGACTCCTATTAGCTCAGGAAAAATCCTGGCGCGAGGAACGCGCTCAACTCATTGAAAAAAACGAAATCGCCCGGCAAAAGGTCGAGTCCATGATTTCGCGCCTCAAGGCCCTGGAGCAAGACTCATGAGTAATGGCAACAGCATCACCGTGCAAATCCTCGACAAAGAATATTCGATCATCTGTCCGCAAGAGGAGCGCACCAATCTGGTCAGCGCCGCGCGTTACCTGGACGGCAAAATGCGCGAGATCCGCAGCAGCGGCAAAGTCATCGGCGCCGACCGTATTGCGGTGATGGCCGCGCTGAACATTACCCATGACCTTCTGCACAAACAGGAACTGCCACCGGCAAAGGCCCAGACCAATGGCGCCAATAGCGAGCAGGTTCGCGATTTGCTGGACCGTGTTGACCTGGTCCTTGCCACGGATTCGGATAAAGCACAAGGCTGATTGTTCGGACATCATTCGGTATACTTGCGACCGCTCCCTGGAGTGCTTGCCAGTCGGTCATGTCCCTGAGCCGATACGCACAACCACGGGGGTTGCACGTTGGGGTTGGTGTGCATGTCCGCTCGACGGAAAGCCTTAAAACCTCCTGCAATCTCCACCTTGAACTTTCGGGTTCAAGGGCTACACCGACAGCGGTTCGTCGGGGAGTCTCGAACCTTCTACCCATCGCCAGGCGCCCCGTCTGGCGGTGGGCACCGTGAATCTGTCTGATTACACGACATCACCTTCCAAAGCCTCACGGACCCGCCAGCATGACCTCATCCGGCGCCGCTCCCCTCCCAGATCACTCAAACCTCTCTCGGCCACAGTTGCGTCGGCTGCTTCGTCACAATCGTCGCGCGCTCAGCCCGGCAGAACAGCGACAGGCGGCAAATGGTTTGTGCCATCAGCTTGCGCAAAACCCTCTCTTTCGCCGCGCCCGGCACGTTTCTCTCTACCTTCCGATGGACGGTGAGATCGACCCGCGCCTGCTGCTTCGTGCCGCTCAAAAACGCGGCAAGACCACGTACTTGCCAGTGCTCAGTGCCTGGCCGCGAACGAAAATGGTGTTTCAGCGCGTCCGCCCTGGTG
Source organism: Pseudomonas sp. 1L-C-7-B-C1 (assembly GCF_057291635.1). Taxonomy (NCBI): domain Bacteria; kingdom Pseudomonadati; phylum Pseudomonadota; class Gammaproteobacteria; order Pseudomonadales; family Pseudomonadaceae; genus Pseudomonas; species Pseudomonas sp. 1L-C-7-B-C1. Next base: position 152,509 of record NZ_JBXAWH010000013.1, read on the forward strand.
AGAAGTTCAAGCCGAACCGGTTCCGTATCCCGGAGCCACGTATCAATGCCAGGCGACAGCGCAAGATCTGGACGCTGGATCTGGTGCTGATGCCGCTCGTGGGGTTCGATCCGGAAGGGGGACGCCTTGGCATGGGTGGCGGCTTTTACGACCGCAGCCTGGCGTATCTCGCGCGCCGTAAAACCTGGCGCAAGCCGATATTGCTAGGACTCGCCCATGAGTGTCAGAAAGTCGCGAAGCTGGCGGTCGCCAGTTGGGACGTCCCGTTGACGGGAACGGTGACGGATAAGCGTTGGTACATCGCGGGGTGAGTCGTCATCGAGGCGCGCTCCTGCGAAGAAAGCGCGCTGCGATAGCGGTTTAGCGGCGGAGCTGTGGCTGCTGTTGCTGAGTGATTTCGACCGGCGCGTCAGCCTTGGCAGCCCACAGACTTTGCGCGTAACCGGTGGTGACGATTCCCAAGCCGAACAAAATTGCCAAAATCCACAGTACATCCGGCTTGCGTCGCATTCATCGTCCCCTTTGTAACGAATCAGAATCTAAAATCGATAACGTTTAAACAGGCTGCCACATCGTGCAGCCCTTAAAATCCCGGCATTCTGCGGCAACGTGACGCAACACGCAAATACTGACGCCAGCCGACCGTCGGGTTGTCATCAAACCGTAGGACAACTTTCCCAACACCTGTTCAGGAGCCTTGTAAATGGCCTATTGGCTGATGAAATCCGAGCCCGACGAGCTCTCGATCAGCGGGCTGAAAAAGCTCGGGCAGACGCGCTGGGACGGTGTCCGCAACTATCAGGCCCGCAACTTTCTGCGCGCGATGGCCGTGGGCGATCAGTTCTTTTTCTACCATTCCAGTTGCCCCGAGCCCGGGATCGCCGGGATCGGAGAAATCGTCAAGGCTGCGTATCCCGATCCCACTGCGCTGGACCACAAAAGCCCCTACTACGACGCTAAAACCACCGAAGAGAAGAACCCCTGGACCGCCCTTGATGTGGCATTCGTCGAGACGTTTCCGAATGTGCTGGGGCTGGGTTTGCTGAAACAACAAGCTGCCCTTGAACAGTTGCCGCTGGTGCAGAAAGGCAGCCGTCTGTCCGTCATGCCGGTGACCGACGAGCAATGGGCCGCCGTGCTTGACCTGCGCTGAATTCGGAGTATCGCGCTTTACTGGGCAATAAAGTTATTGAACAGCAGATCATCAACCACAGGCTTGCCCGTTTCCTGGGTGAGCACTTGCTGGGTCTGCTTCAGCGCTTCCTGACGCAGTTTTTCCTTGGCATCGACGTTGCCCATGCTGTCGACCGTTTGCTGAGTGAACAATGCCACCAGTTGGTTGCGAATCAGCGGCTCGTTCTGCTTCACCAGTTTCTGCGCCTCGGCGCCGGTCACGCGCAAGGCGACATCGGCCTTGTAGACGTGCAATTTCGGGCTGCCATCCAGTGAGTAGTTGCCTACGAAGGGAGGCGTCAACGCCACGTAGGAAACCTTGTTCGGATCTTCTTTCTCGCCGCCCTCTTCCGCCAGCGCTACAACAGGCATCGACAATGCCATCAACATCACAATCCACGCTTTCACAGTCCGCTCCTCAATCCGTTTCGCCGCATAGCTTACTTCAGCTTATGCACACCTATCAGGCCGGGCCATGCTCATTGACCCCACAACCTCGCTACCTGTACTTATCGGCCATCCCCGAAAAAGGAATAGCCCTCGATGAAAGCCGTGCTTTGTAAAGCCTTCGGTCCCGCTGCAGATTTGGTGCTGGAGGAAATCCCCAGCCCGGAGCCGAAGAAAAACGAGATTCTTCTGGACGTGCACGCTGCCGGGGTCAACTTCCCGGACACGCTGATCATCGAAGGCAAATACCAGTTCAAGCCGCCTTTTCCGTTTTCGCCCGGAGGTGAAGCCTCGGGCGTTGTGACCGCTGTCGGCGAGAAGGTCAGCCATGTCCGTGTCGGTGACCGGGTGATGGCGCTGACCGGCTGGGGCAGCTTCGCTGAACAGATCGCCGTCGCCGGTTACAACGTCCTGCCCATTCCCGAAACGATGGACTTCACCACCGCCGCCGCATTCAGTATGACCTACGGCACGTCCATGCACGCCCTCACACAGCGCGCCAAGCTACAGGCAGGCGAAACGCTCCTCGTCCTCGGCGCCTCCGGGGGCGTCGGCCTAGCCGCGGTAGAGATCGGCAAAGCCATGGGCGCTCGCGTGATCGCCGCCGCCAGCAGCGCAGAAAAGCTGGAGGTCGCCAAAACCGCAGGCGCCGACGAGTTGATCAACTACAGCGAGAACAATCTGAAGGATGAAATCAAGCGCCTCACCAACGGCAACGGCGTCGATGTGATCTACGACCCTGTGGGCGGTGACCTTTTTGATCAGGCTGTTCGCGGCATCGCCTGGGACGGTCGCCTGTTGGTCGTCGGCTTCGCCAGTGGCCGCATCCCCGAACTGCCCGTCAATCTCGCGTTGTTGAAAGGTGCCTCGGTTGTAGGTGTTTTCTGGGGCTCATTTGCTCAACGCCAGCCCCAGGACAACGCGGCGAATTTCCAACAACTGTTCACTTGGTTCGGCGAGGGCAAGCTGAGGCCGTTGGTGTCTAAGGTGTACCCGCTGGAGCAGGCGGGGGACGCCATTGAATCGTTGGCGCAGCGTAAAGCGGTGGGCAAGGTGGTGGTGAGCGTCAGGTAGCGTGTATCGAGACCGACCCCGTTCCGAAGGGGCCGACGTGGCGGTACTCCCCCACGCGCTCACAGCATCATGCTCACCTGTTCAGGCAACACGTCCTTATAACGCAGTGCCGGATTCGCCCGGCATCGCTGAATGACCTCCGGAACTGCCTCTGCCAGCGCATCCCCCAGCGCGAACCTTTGCTCGTCGGACAGCTTTCTGTAAGTCCCCACTCTTGCAAGCACGCTGTAGGTGTGCCGGAACACGCTCATCTCCACCTGTTCAAGATCAGACGAGTTCTGCTGGAAGTCTTCGAAGCGTTTGTTGAATTTCGCGCAGGACAGGTGGCGCAGACTGCGATGAAGCCAAGGGACGGGAGCATTTCCTTCACGCGGGTGGACGAAGTAATGCTCCTGACGCAGCGAAATGACTGCCGGACGCTGCTCACTGACGACCCAGGGTTTTACGCGCCACGTTGGCACAACGTTGACGATTGAGAGGGAAAACAGAGGGTGAGAGCTGTCCAGCACCTCAGGCTTGGAAACCCGTCCGTCATGGTGCGCCTTCAGGTCGTAGACGACCCACCCGGATATTCCGGATTTTGAAAGCGAATACGGCCAGGCGGGCGCCCTGCGGTAATCAAACTCCACACTGCGCTCATCTGCATTGGCGCCGATACATGCCGCGAACATCATCCATAAAATCCACCTGCTCATTAATGCAATCACCTGCGCGTTTCTTCCAGTCTGCCCCCTGCGCGGGTGCAAAAGGCTGGCGCGCATTCTGTGCGCCGGTCTGCGGCGGCAATAGCTCATGACTTCCCAGGGCTGCGTAGGATCGGTCCCAAAAAAGACACTTAGCTAAACAACCCACGACGGCGCCTGATGTGTTCCGTATATTTCTCGGCCGATACATACCGAACACGAATTCATTCGGTATCGACTCCAATACAAACTGCGGACCCCGTATTGATGACCGTCACTCTGATTTTGATCACGCTATACGCGCTGTCGATCGCGCTATTTTGCTTCGCCACCCGGCGTCTGCCGATTCTCTCCCAGGACGCGCTCCACCGCGTTTCATCGCTGGACGGGCTGCGTGGCGTGCTCGCAACCGCTGTCATCGTTCATCACTTCATCGTCAGCTATTACTGGCACGTCAACGGCGTCTGGGAAACCACGGACAGTCGCGTGCTGAACAATATGGGCACGGTGCCGGTGTCGTTGTTTTTCATGATTACGGGTTACCTGTTTACCGCGAAGATCTACCGAAGCGAGCCTAAATGGCGTCAGATTCTGTCGTCACGGATACGACGAATCTTCCCGATGTACCTCTTCAGCGTCGCGCTGATTACGGCCATCGCGCTGCACCAGTCCGCAGGCATCAGCGCGCCGGTCATGGACACCATCAAGTCGCTCGGCCGATGGGTGATTTTGATCGGCAGCCCCATCAACGGTTTCCCGGACACCGTGCGTATCAACGCCTCGGTGCAGTGGACGCTGCTCTATGAAGCGGTCTTCTACCTGTCGCTGCCGGTGCTGTATTGCCTGCTTCGGCGCAAGCTCCCCGGCATGGCGGTCGTCGTCGCGCTGATAGTGCTGGCGTGCCTGTGGGGCGAATACCACCATCACTTTCACAACCGGTTCATCAAACTGTTTGCTGTCGGCATTGCAGTGGCGGTCTTTGAAGACCGGATGCGCCGGTGGAACATCGACTTCTCGGGCGTGCGCTGCACGTTGGTTGCAGTCGCGATACTGCTGATCTGCATGAAACTCAAATCGTACTCGACGCTGCAAATGCTGATTCTCGGCGTCCCGTTCGCGCTGTTCGTGCTCGGCAACAGTTTGCACGGGGTACTGGAGATCCGCGGGTTGAAGATTCTGGGCGAGGCCAGCTTCAGCATCTATCTGCTGCATGGCATCGTCATCTACAGCGTGTTCAGCCTGCTGGACGCGTATGACTTCGCCACGCCGGATCCGCTCAGCTACGCGCTGTACTTACCGCTGATCATCCTGCTCACCAGCAGTATCAGCGTCGCGACGTACTGGTGCATCGAGCACCCATTCCTGCGCAAGGCATCGCCAAGTGCCAAAGCAACCCTGCCGAATGCTTAAGGTTCGGTAACGGGTAACGGCGGCGGGCTGGCTGGGGGCGGACTGAAAACCTCGTTCGCCCAACTGGCCATGCTGTACCGCTGCACGACTTCTTCGGGCAGGTCCACGTAGTCCCCGTTAATGAACGACTCAGGGATAACGGGGTGATCGCTGTCGATGATCAGAATGTTGCACGGATCATAGAAGTCGTAATCCGCCACCGATGCATTGTTGGTGATCATTTTCTTGCGATACAGCAGCGCCTCAAAAAAACGGAAGCTCAAACCCGCGTGGCCCGGCCGGACGATGTCGATGAGTATTTCCGAACGCCTGACGTATTCGGCCGTTTCATCGATGTCCATGCGCTGGCGAAAGAATGTCAGTAACGAACTGGCTCCGGGCACTGGCTTGCTCTGCACCAGGAATTTGCAGGTACCGGTGTAGCCCAGTTGTTCAAACGCCTGGGCCACCCGGCCGAGCACATCAACGCGATGCTTGCCGCCCATCACGACAAAGGCTTTGAAGTCGGATGTTGTTTTGAAATCGGCGTGTTCTTCGTAGATGTAGTTGTAGAGCTTGCGCAGTCGATACTCGCGAGCATCAGCGCCATCGAAGGTGTAGACCTTGTCAAACGTCGCCAGTTGATCAATCGGCATCGATAACCGCGCAATCCCGTCAGACAGATACGCGACGCTGAGCGCCGCCGCAGCCTGGGCCTGCGTGACCAAAACCTGATCCAGCTGGCTTGGATTCACCACCAGCAATGCATCGACATGGCCCGCCGCCCGAATGGCTGCACGAGCACGCTTAACGATCAGGTACTTTTTCAGCCATCGCCGCAGTTTCCCCGGAAGCCATGGCAGTTCCTTCGCGCCGCGGGTCAGGTCAATGAACACAACGTCGTTCGACTTGCCGAGAAAGTTGCCGAGCCGGGCGAGGTATCCGCCGACATCGCGGCAAAGAATGATGATCTTTTGATTCTGAATCTCAAGCGGGGGTGACTGCATGTGGGTTTGCCAATCGTGAGCGCGTGAGCGCGCATTTTACCTGTCCCGCGCAACGAAACCCATCGTTGGGCAGCCCTGCACAAACGGGATGTTCGCAAAGGAATTCCCTCTCGGCCCGTGTTTACGCCATTTTTATCCGATGAGAAGCCTTCCTATTTTCTGTAACGAAAATGTAATATTCGGATTCGCATAACAAGAAAATAAATGGAGTGTCCCGATGTTTGCCTTTTTCCGTCCTGCCGCGCATCAGGCTCCGCTGCCTGCGGAGCGTGTCGACTCCACCTACCGCCGCCTTCGCTGGCAGATTTTCGCCGGTATCTTCTTCGGTTACGCCGGCTACTACTTGCTTCGCAAGAATTTCTCGCTGGCCATGCCCTACCTGATCGATGAGGGATACACACGGGGTCAGCTGGGGCTTGCGATCTCGGCGATCGCCATTGCGTACGGGCTGTCGAAATTCCTGATGGGACTGGTGTCGGATCGCTCCAATCCGCGTTACTTCCTGCCATTCGGGCTGTTGATTTCCGCGCTGGTGATGTTCGTGTTCGGATTCGCACCCTGGGCGACGTCCAGCGTGACGATCATGTTCATTCTGCTGTTCATCAACGGATGGGCGCAGGGCATGGGCTGGCCGCCAAGCGGACGCACGATGGTGCACTGGTGGTCGCAGAAGGAACGAGGCGGCGTAGTGTCGGTGTGGAACGTGGCGCACAACGTCGGCGGCGGCTTGATCGGCCCGCTGTTCCTGCTTGGGCTTGGCTGGACCAACGACTGGCACGCAGCGTTTTACGTGCCTGCGGCGGTTGCCCTATTCGTCGCCCTGTTTGCCTTCGTGACCATGCGCGACACCCCGCAATCTGTGGGCTTGCCGCCGGTCGAGGACTACAAGAACGACTACCCGGAAGGCTACGACGCGAGCCACGAAGAGGAATTCACTGCTAAAGAGATCTTCGTCAAATACGTCCTGCGCAACAAAATGCTCTGGTACATCGCGCTGGCCAACGTGTTCGTCTACCTGCTGCGTTATGGCGTGCTGGACTGGGCGCCAACGTACCTGAAAGAAGCCAAACACTTCGACGTCGACAAGACCTCGTGGGCCTACTTCTTCTATGAGTGGGCAGGTATTCCGGGCACGCTGCTGTGCGGCTGGATGTCCGACAAGATCTTCCGTGGCAACCGTGGCCTGACCGGCATCGTGTTCATGGCGATGGTGACCGTCGCGACGCTGGTCTACTGGCTCAACCCGCCAGGCAACCCCACCGTCGACATGATTGCGCTGGTCTCGATCGGCTTCCTGATCTACGGCCCGGTCATGCTGGTCGGCTTGCAGGCGCTTGAGCTGGCTCCGAAGAAAGCCGCTGGCACCGCAGCAGGGTTCACAGGCCTGTTCGGCTATCTCGGTGGCTCGGTCGCCGCCAGCGCGCTGATGGGCTACACGGTTGACCACTTCGGCTGGGACGGCGGCTTCGTGCTTTTGGTGTCCGCTTGCATCCTCGCGATAGCGTTCCTGGTGCCGACGCTGCGCCATACGCGGGTGGCGAGCCAGTCGCGAGAGGAGATGGCTTAAGTCTCAAACGAAATGGCTTGGTCAGTGCGCTGATCAAGCCTTTTTCGGACCAGATGCTATATCGCCAACAACACCGGCCTGCAGCGCTTGAATCGCGCCTCCAGGCTCAGGTCCGGCATGGCGTGGGTGCGCAGCGCGTGGATGGTTTGCTCGACATATTCCCACGTGGTCCCGTACCGCCCGCTGGCATTGGCCAGCACCTGGGTGAGCACGCTGTCTGGCAGGTTGCCGGCGTAACTGGGCAGATGCCGCTCCAGCACAAACCCCAAAGCCTGCACCTTGGTGCCGTCTTCAAGTCGGCAGTTGAGCCAGTGTGGGCGATAGGACGGGAACGGCATTTCTCTCTGCCACAACGCCAGCAGGGACTCGTCGATATTGTCTTCGGGCAAACGGTACGCGAAGCCGCTGCAGGAGCCGCCGCGGTCGAGACCGAAGACCAGCCCTGGCTGCTCGGGCGTGCCCCGGTGTTCGTGGGACCAGAGGTAGAGACCACGGTGATAGCCGTGGACCCGACCGCGCTGACGCTCGACGGCGCTGCACTCGGGCCGCCAGATCAATGATCCGTAAGCGAATAACCAGATTGGGCCGCCCTGGTGACGACTCATCGTGGCGTGGATAGAGGCAAGAAGCTGTTCCCGGGTGAGCTTCGGCCCAAGATCGATGACCGGCGGGTAGGACAACCCCAAGCCGTCATGGACAGCTTCCGCCAGGATATTGATTTGATTACCCATCTGGTTCCCCCCACCGGCAAGGCTGACGCCGGTGCAACGCTGAACACTCATGAAACGGGTCTGGCAACAACGAATGAACAATCAGACGGCATCGCAGGCAGTGTGACGTTGTGACTCGGTCTCCGGCGCGTGGGTCACGCCGGAGAAACCGTTATCTGACAAACAGTCATGCAATACGCTGTCCACATCCTGCGTCAACGAGTGGCTGCGCTTCAGGGTCTCGGCGCATAAGCGAAGACATCGGCACGCATTTGATGCGCGTCCATGCCCGCCAGCACCAGCGCATCCAGGGTCGAATAGACCATCGCCGGTGAACCGCTGGCGTACACATAAAGGGACTTCAGATCGCTGAAGTCCTCGCAGACCGCCTCGTGCAGCATGCCGCAGCGCCCTTCCCAACCGCACAGGTCACTGACAACTTTGTGCAGGAACAGGTTGGGCAGCGTCTGCCATTCATCCCAGTGCTTGAGCTGGTAAAAATCTTCCGGACGGCGCATTCCCCAATACACATGTACCGGATACGGAAAGCCTTTGGAGCGGCAATGCTCGATCAGGCTGTGCATCTGCCCCATACCGGTGCCTGCCGCGATCAATACCAGCGGACCATCGGGCAATTCGCCCAGGTGAGTATCACCGAAGGGCAGGTCAACCCGCGCCATGCCATCGCGCTGCAGCTGCTTGATCAGATTTTGCGCACTCGCCTCACGGGCAAGCACGTGAAATTCCAGATCTCGCCCGCTCTCCGGCGCTGAGGCCATTGAAAATGCGGATTTCTCGCCGTCGTCCCGATGGATCATCAGGTACTGGCCGGCGTGATAACGCGGCGGCTTGCCTGCAGGCGCTCTGAGCATGACGCGCCAGACATCGCCGCCCACTTCCACACACTCGCTGACCTGGCAAGCAAACGTGCGCACCGGTAGCTCACCGAGCGCCAGAACGCTGTCCCACAGCACGACGCAGTCTTCCTGCGGCACCGCCAGGCACGTATAGATTTCGCCGTGGTTGCGGATCTCTCCAGCCTGCTCGACGCTGCCTTCAACTAGCAGCGCGGAACAGATGTGACAATTGCCGTTGCGACAGCTCTGAGGGCATTCGTAGCCCAGACGTTGAGCGGCGTCGAGGATCCGCTCGCCTGGCAATGTCTCGATGACCGCGCCCGATGGCTGCAAGGTTACACGCATCAATCAATTCCCAGCTGAGTCCAGATTTCATCGATCCGGCGGGTCACCGCTTCGTCCTTGACGATAGCGCGACCCCATTCACGGGTGGTTTCGCCCGGCCACTTATGGGTGGCATCGAGCCCCATTTTCGAGCCGAGACCTGAGACCGGCGAGGCGAAATCGAGGTAGTCGATTGGCGTGTTGTCGATCATCACCGTGTCGCGCTTGGGATCCATGCGCGTGGTGATCGCCCAGATGACGTCATTCCAGTCACGGGCATTGATGTCGTCATCGGTAACGATAACGAACTTGGTGTACATGAACTGTCGCAAAAACGACCAGACGCCCAACATCACGCGCTTCGCATGGCCGGGGTACTGCTTCTTGATCGTCACGACCGCCATGCGGTATGAGCAACCCTCGGGCGGCAGGTAGAAGTCGACGATCTCCGGGAACTGCTTCTGCAGGATCGGCACGAACACTTCATTCAGCGCGACGCCCAAAATCGCGGGCTCGTCAGGCGGCCGGCCTGTGTAGGTGCTGTGGTAAATCGGCTTGATGCGATGGGTGATCCGTTCGACCGTGAAGACCGGGAAGCTGTCGACCTCGTTGTAATAGCCGGTGTGATCGCCGTACGGGCCTTCATCGGCCATTTCGCCGGGATGAATCACGCCCTCGAGGACGATCTCTGCACTGGCCGGGACCTGGAGGTCGTTGCCACGGCACTTGATCAGCTCGGTACGGTTGCCACGCAGCAGGCCGGCGAATGCGTACTCGGAGAGGCTGTCAGGCACTGGCGTAACGGCGCCGAGAATGGTGGCCGGGTCAGCGCCCAACGCCACGGACACCGGAAATGGCTGACCCGGGTGCTTGTCGCACCAGTCCTTGAAATCCAGCGCGCCGCCACGATGGCTGAGCCAGCGCATGATCACCTTGTTGCGGCCGATTACCTGCTGGCGGTAGATGCCCAGATTCTGCCGTTCTTTATTGGGCCCGCGAGTGACCGTCAGGCCCCACGTGATCAGCGGGCCGACATCGCCGGGCCAGCAGGTCTGCACCGGCAGCATGCCAAGGTCGACGTCGTCGCCCTCGATTACGATTTCCTGACACGGGGCATCCTTGACGACTTTCGGCGCCATGGCGATGACTTTTCTGAAGATAGGCAGCTTGGACCAAGCGTCTTTCAAGCCCTTGGGTGGCTCGGGCTCTTTGAGGAACGCCAGCAGCTTGCCGATTTCCCGTAGTTCGGACACCGATTCGGCACCCATGCCCATGGCGACGCGCTCGGGTGTGCCGAACAGATTGCCAAGCACCGGAATGTCGAAACCCGTCGGCTTTTCGAACAGCAGTGCCGGCCCCTTGGCGCGCAGGGTCCGGTCGCAGATTTCGGTCATTTCCAGTACAGGGGAAATGGGTACCTGAATGCGTTTCAACTCTCCGCGCTGCTCAAGCTGCTGCACGAAATCCCGTAGATCCTTGAATTTCATTAACCCGGCCACTCACCAAATAGATGCACATCCTACCTGCTCTGACCGCAGACGGCAGCTTGTGTCCCACTCAAATGCGCGGTGTTGCGCGGAATACCGGTGTGAACAGCGGCTGCATCTTCTCGCCGCCCAGATCGGACAGGTGATCTTCGTCCTTGTACAGAGAATGCCCGTCGACTTCGGCACGGCAAAGGCCGCCCTCACACAGCAGCGGTTTTGGATCAATCAGGTGAACGCCCGGATCCGCTTCGCTAAGGGTGGCAAACAGCTGATTGATGAACGCTTGCCGCGCATCGAGCTCCGCTGCCGGCCGTCCAACCTGTGCAGCGGAAAGCCCAACCCGCGCCAGACTGCTCAATCTTTCGATGGATCCCTTGCGCTGCTGCGGCACCTCCTTGAACAGCCATACCTGCGCGCCGGCAGCCCGCAATTCAGCGATCTGCGCTTTCAAAGCATCGGCGAAATACGCTTCGTTTCGGGGAATGGATTCGTGTTTCAGCAGCACGTTGCTCTTGTTGCCGTCTTCCAGGCCGTAGATATACAAACTCCAGCGTGCGGCCAGCGTCACGTCAGGGATTTTCTGTGCTCGAACGCGCTCGACGTTCAGGACGTTGAAGTCCTGACAACGTTTGCTTGTTGCAGTGCTGACAAGCGGCGCGCATCCGCTCATGCTCGCCAGCCAGACAGGCGTGCGAGCTTGCTCGGCCGCGCTTCTGACCCCAGGCCACAAGGCCGCTGCATGACTGTCGCCCCAGATCAGATGGGACGGCGCGGCGTCCGCGCTGCCCCCCGCTTGACAGAGCTTGTCCAGGTCTTTGCTTTTCTTCGATCCCAGCAGGAAGCAGTCCATCTGCCCGGCGCCCCACTCCCGCGACTGCGCATACGTAAGCGCCTGACCCGACAGGCGTTGCGGCACACCTTCATTGGAGCGCACCGCCTGCCCCATCAGCGCCAGCACAGCCAGGGTCAGCAGGCCGCCAATCAGTATCGGCTTGCGGCCGGCCAATACGCGGCGCTCACGGAATGGGAGCTCGACGAACCGCCAGCTCAGCCAGGCAAGCACAGCCGCCAGCAGGATCCAGCCGATCGCTTCCAGATCGGAAATACCGTCGGCGGAAATGGCGTTGGCGTAGACATGAATAGGCCAGTGCCACAGGTACAGCGAGTAGGAAATAAGCCCGATCGCCACCAACGGTTTGATACTCAGGAAGCGCCCTACCCATGACGCGGGATGACCGTTGGCCCAGATCATCGCGGTCGTGCCCAGCACCGGCAGCAGCGCCGCCCAGCCGGGGAATTGAGTGGTTTTGTCAAAGCTCAGCATCGCCAGCACCACTGCAGCAAAACCGCTCAGGCTGATCGCTTGATAAAGCCAGCTCGGCAGCCGGTCTTTGGGCGTCGGCGCGACGGCCAGCATCGCCCCGCACAGCAGCTCCCATGCACGCATCGGCAGCAGAAAGAACGCGGCTTCGGGTTTGTGCTTCATCGCCCAGATGTTCAGCCCGAACGACAGCACCAGCAAGCCAAGCAGCAACCAGCGCCAATGCCGTACGTACCGCGTCGCCAGAACCATCAGCAATGGAAAGAAAATGTAGTACTGCTCTTCCACCGCCAGCGACCAGGTGTGAAGGAGTGGTTTGAAGTCTGAAGCGGAATCGAAGTAGCCGTCCTGGCGCATGAACAACAGGTTGGACATGAACATCGACTGATAGCGCACTTCCCGGCCCAGCTCGGCGTAGTCCTTGGGCGTCAGCAATATCCAGCCAAACGCCAGCGTGGCCAGCACGACAACGGTGACGGCAGGGACGATACGCCGCGCTCGACGGGCCCAGAAGTCGACGAAGCTGAAGCGTCCTGCGCTGATCTCGCGGAAGATGATGGACGTGATCAGGAAGCCGGAGATGACGAAAAACACGTCGACGCCGACGAACCCACCGTTCAGGCCAAGACCGAAGTGAAACAACAGCACCGGGACCACGGCCAAGGCTCGCAGCCCATCGATATCACGGCGATTGCCAAACGTGTGCATGACGCTCCTTGTCTACGGGAGAGATCTAGGAAAAAGGTCAAAAAAAATGGTGCCCAAAAGGACACCATCTTTCTACATTCGGTTCAGCGCGGTGTTACTTGCGCTTCATCGACAGGAAGAACTCATCGTTGGTCTTGGTCTGTTTCAGCTTGTCGATCAAGAACTCGATGGCTGCGACTTCATCCATGGGATGCAGCAGCTTGCGCAGAATCCACATGCGCTGCAGCTCGTCGTCGGCCGTCAGCAACTCTTCGCGGCGTGTGCCGGAGCGGTTGATGTTGATGGCCGGGAAGACGCGCTTTTCTGCGATCTTGCGATCCAGAGGCAGCTCCATGTTGCCGGTGCCTTTGAATTCTTCGTAGATCACTTCGTCCATCTTCGAGCCGGTTTCAACCAGCGCGGTGGCGATGATGGTCAGCGAGCCGCCTTCTTCGATGTTACGTGCCGCACCGAAGAAACGCTTTGGCTTCTCAAGGGCGTGTGCATCGACACCACCGGTCAGGACCTTGCCGGAGCTCGGAATGACAGTGTTGTAGGCGCGAGCCAGACGGGTGATGGAGTCGAGCAGGATGACCACGTCTTTCTTGTGCTCGACCAGGCGCTTGGCCTTTTCGATCACCATTTCGGCGACCTGCACGTGACGGGTCGGTGGCTCGTCGAAGGTGGACGCAACCACTTCGCCGCGCACGGTGCGCTGCATTTCGGTCACTTCTTCCGGACGCTCATCGATCAACAGAACGATCAAATGGACTTCAGGGTTGTTGCGCGTGATGTTCGACGCGATGTTCTGCAGCATGATGGTCTTGCCCGCTTTTGGCGGAGCAACGATCAAACCGCGCTGACCTTTACCGATCGGGGCACACAGATCGATGACGCGACCGGTGAGGTCTTCCGTGGAACCGTTACCGGCTTCCATCTTCATGCGAATGGTCGGGAACAGCGGCGTCAGGTTTTCGAACAGGATCTTGTTCTTCGCGTTTTCCGGACGGTCGAAGTTGATGGTGTCGACCTTGAGCAGTGCGAAGTAACGCTCGCCTTCCTTCGGCGGACGGATCTTGCCGACAATGGTGTCGCCCGTACGCAGGTTGAAGCGGCGGATCTGGCTGGGCGAGACGTAAATGTCGTCTGGGCCGGCGAGGTAAGAGGCGTCTGCAGAACGAAGGAAGCCGAAGCCATCCTGGAGGATCTCCAGCACGCCGTCACCCGAGATTTCCTCGCCGCTTTTCGCGTGCTTCTTCAGCAGGGAGAAAATCACGTCCTGCTTGCGCGAACGGGCCATATTTTCTATGCCCATCTGTTCGGCCATTTCGAGCAGATCGGTAATAGGCTTTTGCTTGAGTTCAGTCAGGTTCATATAGGAATGACGTAATCATGTATGGAGGGGGAAATTAAGCTTTTGGCTTAATGAGGCCGCGCCGCAGAGAAGGCGACAGGATCGCGTGCAAATCGAAAGGAGACGGTCGGCGACGGCTAGCAGGGGGCAACGGAGAAGCCGTTGCGGGGCCGAATGTACCACTTGATTTTCTAAGCGTCTAGTACGACGCCAGAAAAAAACCCCGCGATTTGCGGGGCTTTAACGTCATCAGATATTGGCGTCGAGGAACGCCTGCAACTGTGACTTGGACAATGCGCCGACCTTGGTCGCCGCAACTTGACCGTCCTTGAACAGCATCAGCGTCGGGATACCACGAACGCCGTGCTTGCTTGGGGTTTCCTGGTTGTCATCGATGTTGAGCTTGGCAATGGTCAGCTTGCCTTCGTAGGTAGTAGCGATGTCGTCCAGAACCGGAGCAATCATCTTGCACGGGCCACACCATTCAGCCCAGTAATCGACCAGTACAGGGCCGCTGGCCTTCAGGACATCGGCTTCGAAGCTCGCGTCGCTGACGTGTTTGATCAGGTCGTTACTCATGAGATTTCTCCGAGGTCATAGGCAAAAAACGTGGGCCATCATAACTGTGTCGCGCGGTGACAGGAAGCCGAGGTTGATTGTCTCTCGCTATGACTCGACAGGGTTGCCTCAATCGACGGTATTCAGCCTGAGGGAGCGACGAACACGATGCCGGTGCGTAACGCCGCGCCCCGAATGTGCTCTTGCATGGCCTTCTGAGCCGGGCCAGACGCGTTTCGCGCCAGCGCCCGCAGGATCTTGCGGTGCTCCTGCCAAGTCTCCATCGCCCTGCCCGCCCGAATAAAAGGAAGCTTCTGGCTCTCCAGAAAAATGTCGGCGCTGGCGGTGATGATCCCCAGAATGGCCTGATTGCCACTGGCGACGAGGATGCGCCGGTGGAAATCAAAGTCCAGCCGGGCCGCGCAGTCAAAATCCCCTGCCTTGAGTTCAAGGCGCATGGCCTCGACGTTGTCTTCCAACACATCGCGCTCGTCGGCGGTCAGCGTGACCGCTGCAAGCCCGGCGGCAAACCCTTCCAGCGCATAGCGCAACTGGAAAGTCTCTGCGGGCGAGGCGTGCGCTGCATACGGCCAGGAAAATCCACTCGTGCTCCGTTGTGGTTCAGAAACCGCCTGCACGAAAACACCTTTGCCGGGCTGAACACTGACCAGCCCCAAAGCGCTCAGTGACGACAACGCCTCACGCAACGAAGCGCGACTGACGCCCAGACGAATTGCCAGATCCCGCTGGGATGGCAGGCTATCGCCGGGGACATAGCCTTGCTCGGCGATCAATTTGCGGATCGCCTGGAAGGCGGCTTCAGGCACTGCTACAGGGCTCGGATGCATGGCGATCAACGTGCGTAAACCGTGGGTAAAACCCCTTGTATCGCCCCCGGAGGCATCCGGCAAGTGACGCCCAAGCGAGGGGCGCCGGGCCTTTCAGGCGCGCCAAAGCGGGGCGCCCTTCGCACTCACTGTTCAGACCAGTTAGACCGGATCGTGCATGCGGCCCGCATTCCATGGTCGCGAGCGAGCGGCTGGCATGGGCTGTGCACTGGTGCTTGGCCATCATTTGGGCTTTGCCTACACACTGATCGATTCGGAGACACCCCATGACCCAGCGTTACAGCGCCCTGCTCGCCGCCCTGTTTGCCAGCCTCATGCTCGGCCAGGCTCCCGCCCACGCTACCGGCCTGGATGATGTAACCGCCCGCGGCACGTTGAAAGTCGCCGTTCCGCAAGACTTCCCTCCCTTTGGCTCGGTCGGCCCCGACATGAAACCGCGCGGTCTGGACATCGACACCGCACAACTCATCGCCAATCAGTTGAAGGTCAAGCTTGAGCTGACGCCGGTCAACAGCACCAACCGCATCCCGTATCTGACCACTGGCAAGGTTGACCTGGTGATTTCCAGCCTCGGTAAAAACCCGGATCGCGAAAAGGTCATCGACTTCTCCCGCGCCTACGCACCGTTCTACCTCGCTGTGTTCGGGCCGCCGGAAGACGCGATCAAAACCGTGGACGACCTGAAGGGCAAAACCATCAGCGTGACCCGCGGCGCCATCGAGGACATCGAGCTGACCGCCGTCGCTCCGAAGGAAGTCACGATCAAACGCTTCGAAGACAACAACTCGACCATCGCGGCCTACCTGGCCAAGCAGACCGATCTGATCGCCAGCGGCAACGTGGTCATGGTCGCCATCAGCGAGAAGAACCCCAAGCGCATCCCTGAACTGAAAGTGAAGCTCAAGGACTCGCCGGTCTACGTAGGTGTGAACAAAGGTCAACCCGAGTTGCTCGCCAAAGTGAACGAGATTCTCGAAGCGGCGAAACAAGACGGCTCGCTGGAAAAGAACGCGCAGACCTGGCTCAAGCAGCCATTGCCTGCCGACCTCTGATCATCGACTGCCGAGGCGCATAAATGGCTTATCAGTTCGACTTCATTCCGGTCCTGCAAAACACTGACCTGCTCCTGCGCGGCGCGCTGTTCACGCTGGAACTGACCGCCATCGGCACCCTGCTCGGCGTCAGTCTCGGCATTGTCGGGGCGGTGGTCAGAGCATGGAAAATCCAGCCGTTCTCGGCCGTTTTCGGTGTCTACGTCGAGCTGATCCGCAATACGCCGTTTCTGGTGCAGCTGTTTTTCATTTTCTTCGGGCTGCCGTCCCTGGGGCTGCAGATATCCGAGTGGCAGGCTGCGGTGCTGGCGATGGTCATCAACCTCGGCGCCTATTCGACGGAGATCATCCGCGCAGGTGTGCAGGCCATTCCGAGCGGCCAGATCGAAGCGTCGGCCGCGCTGGCAATGACGCGCTTCGAGACGTTTCGCCATGTCGTGTTGGTCCCGGCGCTGGGTAAGGTCTGGCCGGCGCTGAGCAGCCAGATCATCATCGTGATGCTGGGCTCGGCCGTCTGTTCGCAGATCGCCACCGAGGAGCTGAGCTTTGCCGCGAACTTCATTCAGTCGCGCAATTTCCGCGCGTTTGAGACGTACATCATCACCACGCTGATCTACCTGTGCATGGCGCTGCTGGTGCGTCAGTTGCTGGCGTGGATCGGCCGACGCTACATCGCGAGGAGCCGCTGATGGATTTCACCCTATGGGACGTCGTGCGCAATTTGCTGACCGGGCTGCAATGGACGCTGGCATTGTCGCTGGTGGCGTTCATCGGCGGCGGCGTGATCGGGTTGCTGGTGATGACCCTGCGCATCTCCGAAAAAGCGGCCCCGCGCAGGCTGGCACGCTGCTACATCGAGCTGTTTCAAGGCACGCCGCTGTTGATGCAGCTGTTTCTGGTGTTCTTCGGCGTGGCGCTGATGGGCATAGACATTTCACCCTGGCTCGCGGCGGCGCTGGCGTTGACATTGTTCACCAGCGCCTATCTGGCTGAAATCTGGCGGGGGTGCGTGGAGTCGATCTCCAACGGCCAGTGGGAAGCTTCCGCCAGCCTGGCGCTGACACCTTTCGAGCAACTGCGTTATGTGATTCTGCCGCAGGCGTTGCGCATCGCGGTGGCGCCGACAGTGGGGTTCTCGGTGCAGGTGGTCAAAGGCACAGCGGTGACTTCGATCATCGGCTTTACCGAGCTGACCAAAACCGGCGGCATGCTCGCCAATGCCACGTTCCAGCCCTTCATGGTCTACGGCTTCGTCGCCCTGGGCTACTTCCTGCTTTGCTATCCGTTGTCGCTCAGCGCGCGCTACCTGGAAAGGAGACTTCATGCCTCTGCTTAGAATTTCCGCCCTGCACAAGTACTACGGCGACCACCACGTGCTCAAGGGTATCGATCTCAGCGTCGAGGAAGGCCAGGTCGTGGCGATCATCGGGCGCAGCGGTTCCGGCAAAAGCACGCTGCTACGCACGCTCAACGGACTGGAGTCGATCAATGACGGCGTGATCGAGGTCGACGGCGAATACCTCGACGCCGCGCGGGCTGATCTGCGCAGCCTGAGACAGAAAGTCGGCATGGTCTTCCAGCAATTCAACCTGTTTCCGCACCTGACCGTGGGCGAGAACGTGATGCTCGCGCCACAGGTGGTGAAGAAGGTCTCCAAAGCTGAAGCGACCAGGCTGGCAAAGGAAATGCTGAATCGCGTTGGCCTGGGCGAGAAATTCGACGCGTTTCCGGACCGGTTGTCTGGCGGTCAGCAACAGCGCGTGGCGATTGCCCGTGCGCTGGCGATGTCGCCCAAGGTGCTGCTGTGCGACGAGATCACCTCGGCACTCGACCCGGAGCTGGTCAACGAAGTCCTCGCCGTCGTTCGCGAGCTGGCCAAAGACGGCATGACGCTGATCATGGTGACCCACGAAATGCGCTTCGCCCGCGAAGTGGGCGACAAGCTGGTGTTCATGCATCAGGGCAAGGTGCATGAAGTGGGCGACCCGAAAGAATTAATGGCCAACCCGAAGACGCCCGAGTTGGCGAATTTTATTGGCTCAGTCGAGCAGGCTTGAGCCCGGGTGCAGGACCGGCTTTAGCTCAAATTGTAGGACTAGCTTTAGCCGGGAAAGCGTCAGTTGCCATGCCGCAAATTGATGTTGCACCCACCGGCCTCTTCCCGGCTGAAGCCGGTCCCACCAAACAGCGATGCTCGTGCCGCAAATGCATCCGCGAGGCGTTGCCGGTTTGGCGACGGGGATGGATCGTGGCACGATGTCGGGGTTATCGACCGAGACCTTTTGACCATGCCGCTATCCACAGCCAAAAAACTCTCGCTGATCGCCGCGATCGACCTGGGCTCCAACAGCTTCCACATGGTTGTCGCCAAAGCCAATGAGGGCGAAATTCGCATCCTTGAGCGGCTCGGTGAGAAAGTGCAGCTGGCCGCGGGGATCGATGACGACCGCCGCCTCAGCGAAGAATCCATGCAGCGCGGGCTCGACTGCCTCAAGCGTTTCGCCCAGCTGATCAACGGTATGCCGCCCGGCGCCGTGCGCATCGTTGGCACCAACGCCTTGCGCGAGGCCCGCAACCGCAACGAATTCATCCACCGCGCCGAAGAAATCCTCGGCCATCCGGTCGAGGTCATCTCCGGCCGTGAAGAAGCGCGCCTGATCTACCTCGGCGTCTCCCACACCCTGGCCGACACGCCCGGCAAACGCCTGGTCGCCGACATCGGCGGCGGCAGCACCGAGTTCATCATCGGCCAGCGCTTTGAACCGCTGCTGCGCGAAAGCCTGCAGATGGGCTGCGTCAGCTTCACTCAGCGTTATTTCAAGGACGGCAAGATCACACCCGCGCGCTACGCTCAGGCCTACACCGCCGCGCGGTTGGAGATCATGAGCATCGAGCACGCGCTGCATCGTCTGACATGGGATGAGGCCATCGGCTCGTCCGGCACTATTCGCGCCATCGGCCTGGCGCTGAAGGCGGGCGGCCACGGCAATGGCGAGGTCAACGCCGAAGGCCTGGCCTGGCTCAAGCGCAAGCTAATGAAGCTGGGAGAAGTGGACAAGATCGATTTCGAAGGCCTCAAGCCTGATCGTCGGGCGATCTTCCCGGCGGGGCTGGCGATTCTCGAAGCCATCTTCGATGCCCTCGACCTCAAGCGCATGGACCATTGCGAAGGCGCACTGCGTGAAGGCGTGCTCTACGACCTGCTCGGCCGTCATCATCACGAAGACGTGCGCGAACGCACCCTCAGCTCGCTGATGGAGCGCTACCACGTCGATCTCGAACAAGCCGCCCGTGTCGAGCGCAAAGCGCTGTCGGCGCTGGAGCAAGTGGCGAAGGCGTGGGAGCTTGAGGATAATTCGTATCGCGAGTTACTGAGCTGGGCCGCCAAAGTGCATGAAGTGGGTCTGGACATCGCCCACTACCACTACCACAAGCATGGCGCGTACCTGATCGAGCACTCGGACCTGGCCGGCTTTTCCCGCGAGGACCAGCAAATGCTTGGCCTGCTCGTGCGCGGTCACCGCCGTAATATTCCGAAGGACAAATTTGCCGAATTCGGCAACGAAGGCGTGAAGCTGATTCGTCTGTGCGTGCTGCTGCGTTTCGCGATCCTGTTTCACCACATTCGCGGCACCCAGGAGATGCCGCAGCCTGTGCTGACCGCCAACGATAACCACCTGGACATCGTGTTCCCGGATGGCTGGCTGGAAAACAACCAGCTGACTCAGGCCGACTTCGCGCTCGAAGCGGAGTGGCTGACCCGAGTCGGCATCATCCTCAACGTACGCTGAGGACCGGATTGCTGAGCTTCTCAAGCAGACTCGCCTGCACATTGCGGGCGTTCTGGTTGCCGGTCGGGGTGCTGCGAATGTAGCGCCCGTCCGGCTGCAGCAGCCAGCTATGGGTGTTGTCGGTCAGGTACCCTTCCAGCTCTTTCTTCACACGCAAGATCAGCTTCTTGCCTTCCACCGGGAAGCAGGTCTCGACGCGCTTATCGAGGTTGCGCTCCATCCAGTCGGCGCTCGACAGGAACATCTGCTCGTCGCCGCCATTGAGGAAGTAAAAGACCCGCGTGTGCTCAAGGAAGCGCCCGATGATCGAGCGCACCTGAATGTTGTGGGACACGCCCGGCACGCCAGGACGCAGGCAGCACATGCCGCGCACGACGAGGTCGATCTTGACCCCGGTCTGACTGGCCTTGTACAGCGCGCGAATGATCTTCGGGTCGGTCAGCGAGTTGAACTTGGCGATGATGTGCGCAGGCTTGCCCTCGGACGCCAACTGCGTCTCCCGGCCAATCATGTCCAGCATGCCTTTCTTCAGGGTGAACGGCGCGTGCAGCAGCTTCTTCATCCGCAGCGTCTTACCCATGCCGATCAACTGGCTGAACAGCTTGCCAACGTCTTCACACAGCGCATCGTCCGAGGTCAGCAGGCTGTAGTCGGTATAGAGACGCGCGTTGCCGGCGTGATAGTTGCCGGTGCCCAAATGCGCGTAGCGGACGATCTCGCCGGCCTCACGGCGCAGGATCAGCATCATCTTGGCGTGGGTCTTGTAACCGACCACACCGTAGATCACGACTGCACCCGCCGCTTGCAGGCGGCTCGCCAGTTGCAGGTTCGACTCTTCGTCAAAACGCGCACGCAGCTCAATAACGGCGGTGACTTCTTTGCCGTTGCGCGCGGCATCGACCAGCGCATCGACGATTTCCGAATTGGCGCCGCTGCGATACAGCGTCTGCCGCACGGCCAGCACGTGAGGGTCCTTTGCCGCCTGGCGCAGCAGGTCGACGACCGGCGTGAAGGACTCGAACGGGTGCAGCAGCAGAATGTCCTGCTTGCTGATGACGTTGAAAATGTTTTCGCTGTTCTGCAGCAGCTTTGGAATCGCCGGGGTAAACGGCATGTACTGCAGCTCGGGGTGACTGTCCAGGCCAGTGATGCTGAACAACCGCGTCAGGTTCACCGGGCCATTGACCTGATACAGCTCGGTCTCGCTCAGGTTGAACTGTTTGAGCAGGTAGTCCGACAGCAGTTTCGGGCAGGTGTCTGCCACTTCCAGACGCACCGCATCGCCGTAGCGACGGGAGAACAGCTCGCCACGCAGCGCGCGGGCAAGGTCTTCCACGTCTTCGGAATCGAGGGCCAGGTCAGCGTTCCGGGTCAGACGGAACTGGTAGCAGCCCTTGACCTTCATGCCCTGGAACAGGTCATCGGCATGGGCGTGAATCATCGACGACAGGAACACATAGTTATCGCCCGTGCCGCCCACGTCTTCCGGCACCTTGATGATGCGCGGCAACAGGCGCGGTGCCGGGATGATCGCCAGACCGGAATCGCGACCGAAGGCATCGATGCCCTCCAGCTCAACGATGAAGTTCAGCGACTTGTTCACCAGCAGCGGGAACGGGTGCGTCGGGTCCAGACCGATCGGCGTGATGATCGGCGCGATCTCGTCACGGAAATAACGGCGCACCCAGGCCTTGATCTTGGCATTCCAGTTGCGACGCCGGATGAAGCGCACTTGATGCTTTTCCAGCTCGGGCAACAAGATGTCGTTGAGAATGGCGTACTGGCGATCCACATGGCCGTGAACCAGTTCGCTGATGCGCGCCAGCGCCTGATGAGGCTGCAGGCCGTCAGCGCCAGCCTGTTCGCGGGCGAAGGTGATTTGCTTTTTGAGGCCGGCGACGCGGATTTCGAAGAATTCGTCGAGGTTGCTGGAGAAGATCAGCAGGAACTTGAGCCGCTCGAGCAGAGGGTAGGACTCGTCCAGCGCCTGTTCCAACACGCGGATGTTGAACTGCAGCTGCGACAGCTCCCGATGGATGTAGAGACTGCTGTCATCCAGATTGGGCACCGCGATGATATGCGGAGCTGGATGAGGCGGTTCCAGCGCGGGGACCACTTCAATGGTCGGCTCGACCACGGCAGTGACCTCTTGGTTGACGGGCGGCTGGTTGACAGGCTGAGGGTCAAGCTCGACTGCGGCTTCGGTAGATCCTTCGGTGCTCATGAATAATCCTGTAAGGCAATTGGCCTTGTAACAGTTGGGCCGCGCATACGGCCGATGTCGGAATGCCGCTTGCGCCACAACAGTGGTGACGTACAGCGTGGGGCAACGGTCACGCCCAAGGCGTGGCGGTTCTGAAGATGTTTGCAGCCTGACTCGATGTCGTGCGGCGGGGCGACCGGCGTCAGGCTCGATGCTGTGAGCGGTTTGACTCTCCACGCTACGAATTTCTCCGTACGGTGCAAGCCCTGACCTGCAAACATTCGGGTGGTGCCAGGTGGAGGGCAATGTGCAAGGAGGGGCTCCGAGCCCATCCAGACGGGCAAGCGTGACATTTATAAGTGGCGATTATGACGCTTGCGTGACAAGCGTAATTGCGACGTAACGTGTGAGACACAAACCTGCTCTTCGCGCGAACAATCGCTCCCGAACGTAGGAAACTTTAACGCGGTGACACATTGCATACTTTCCTGAATGCCTTGGGCGCGTTAGGCTGCGCGTTCATTTCGCCAGCACCCAAATGATGCTCCAGCATTTTTTACAAGAATTTGGCTACTTCGCCCTTTTCCTCGGGACCTTTTTTGAAGGCGAGACCATTTTGGTGCTTGCCGGCTTTCTTGCGTTCCGCGGATACATGGATATCAATCTGGTCGTGGTGGTTGCCTTCTTCGGCAGCTACGCCGGCGACCAGCTCTGGTATTTCATGGGGCGCAAGCATGGCCGCAAGCTTCTGGCGCGCAAGCCTCGCTGGCAGTTGATGGGCGATCGCGCGCTGGAGCATATCCGCCGCCACCCCGACATCTGGGTGCTGAGCTTCCGCTTTGTTTACGGCTTGCGCACGGTTATGCCGGTCGCCATCGGCCTGTCCGGCTATCCGCCGGGGCGCTACCTGTTGCTCAACGGCATCGGCGCAGCGGTATGGGCAGCAGCGTTGGGCGCAGCGGCGTACAAGTTCGGCTCCGTGCTCGAAGGCCTGCTGGGCAACGTCAAGAAATACGAGCTTTGGGTCTTGGGCGCATTGCTGGTGATCGGTGTGCTGCTGTGGATTCGCCGCCGCATCAAAAATGCGCGCATCGCCCGGGAAGAGAAGCTGGCCGTTGCGGCCAATGCCGAAGCCAAGGTAGAAGCCAGAAACACCCCTGATGAGTAAATCCTCGGCGCAGGCCGATGAATCCGGAGACATTCGCTGACGGCGTTGTCTTAGGTTCATGGCTTGCGACAATCAGCGCAATGCTGACCTGCGTAACCGGCAAATGGCCGGAGCGCCCGAAGGAGGAACACGCGAATGACCAAAACAGTGGCCGTTATTCTTTCTGGCTGTGGCGTTTACGACGGCGCGGAAATCCACGAAAGCGTGCTCACGCTGCTGCGCCTTGATCAGCGCGGCGCAGTCGTAAAGTGCTTTGCACCCAATATTCCCCAGCACCACGTCATCAATCATCTGACCGGCGAAGAGATGCCCGAATCGCGCAACGTGCTGGTCGAATCAGCCCGCATCGCCCGCGGCGCCATTGAAGACCTCCGCGAAGCCGACGTCACTGAATTCGACGCATTGATCATCCCCGGCGGCTTCGGTGCCGCGAAAAACCTGTCGAACTTCTCCACCCAAGGCGCTGGCTGCAAGGTCCAGGCTGAAGTGCTGGCAATGGCCGAAGCGTTTGCGGCAGCCGGCAAACCCATCGGGCTCATCTGCGTATCGCCTGCGCTGGCCGCCAAAATCTACGGCCCCGGCGTCACCTGCACGATCGGCAACGATGCCGATACCGCTGCAGCGATCAACCGCATGGGCGGCACTCACCAAGAGTGCGAGGTGACGGAAATCGTTGAAGACAAGGACCGCAAGTTGGTGAGCACGCCCGCTTACATGGTCGCCACGTCCATCGGCGAAGCAGCGTCCGGAATCAACAAGCTGGTGGATCGGGTCCTGGAGCTGGTACAGGAAAATGATGACCGTCTCGCCGACTGATCTTTTAAAGCGGGGCGGGTGACACATCCACTGCCCACCCTGACTCGGCCCTAATGGCTCTCGCCTGCTGGCGGCGCGGGATACTCGCGGGCCAGCCGCGTCAGGATCCGGTCCAGGCAATTGGCGAAGGCCTGTTTCTCCCGCTCGCCATAGGCGCCCTGCCCGCCGCTCGCCTGGCCTTGCTCGCGCAGATCTGTGAAGAGATTACGCATCGCCAGGCGCTGACCCATGTTCTGCGCATCGAACTCCTTGCCCCGGGGATCGAGCGCCGCAACGCCCTTCTTGACCAGCCGATCAGCCAAGGGCACATCGCTGCAGATCACCAGCTCGCCCGGCACGGCATGCTCCACCAGATAATCGTCAGCCGCATCCGGCCCGCTGGGCACTACGATCAACTTCACCAGGGTCAGGCTCGGCTTGATCTGACTCTGCCCCGCCACCAGCACCACTTCAAACTTGCGCTTGAGGGCGAACTTGATGACCAGGTCCTTCGCGGCCTTGGGGCAGGCGTCGGCATCGATCCAGACGCGCATAAGCGACTCCAATTCCAGAAATGAATTTATGCAGCAGCCGCTCGGCGCTTCTCAGCTATCCGGCTGCGGCCATACAGCACCACAATCGCCAACAACGCTATGGCTTGCGCACCGAGCGAATAGGCGTCGGCGTGGATCCCAAGCCAGTCGAAATCGAAGAACGGTACCGGACGCGTTCCGAAAATCCCGGCTTCCTGCAGCGCCTTGACGCCATGGCCGGCGAACACCACCGACAGCGCGCACAGCAGCGCAGCATTGATGCCGAAGAACAGCGTCAGCGGCAGCTTCGCCGAACCCCGCAAGATCACCCACGCCAAGCCGACAAGCAGCACCAGCGCCGTGGCGCCTCCCGCCAAGACGGCGTTGTGGCCGGCGGGGCCTGCCTGCAGCCACAGGGTCTCGTAGAACAGAATGACTTCGAACAGCTCGCGATAGACCGAGAAGAACGCCAGCACCGCAAAACCAAAACGGCCACCGCCGCCTACCAGGCTGCTCTTGATGTAATCCTGCCAAGCGGCGGCATGACGTCGGTCGTGCATCCACACGCCCAGCCACAGCACCATGACGCTGGCGAACAGCGCGGTGGCGCCCTCCAATAGCTCGCGCTGCGAACCGCTGACATCGATCACGTACGCTGCCAGCGCCCAGGTGCCCAGGCCCGCCAGCAACGCCAGCCCCCAACCAATGTTGACGCTGCGCACCGCCGATTGCTGACCGGTGTTGCGCAGGAACGCGAGAATGGCGGCGAGCACGAGAATCGCTTCCAGCCCTTCGCGCAGCAGGATCAGCAAACCGGAGATGAAGCTCAATGTGGTGCTCAGGCCATCGCTGCCAAGCAAATCGGCCGATTCCTTGAGCTTGACCTTGGCATCATCGAGCTTCTGCGCCGCTTGTGCTGCGGGCAGGCCGTCCTGCAACGACTGCCGATAGGCCATGAGCGCTTTTTCTGTGTCCTTGCGCACGGTGGCGTCGACGTTGTCCAGCGAGCTTTCGACCAGCTCGAAGCCCTCCAGATACGCTGCGACGGACAGGTCATACGCCTGCTCGCGATCGCCGGCCTGGTACGCGGCGAGACTCTTGTCCAGAGTTGCGCTGGTGTAGTCGAGCAGCTGCGCCGGGCCGCGTTGAACCTGCGGCGGCTGCGCGCGCTGGGCACGGAAGCTGGCAGCGGCTTGCGGCCCTTCGCTGGCGCTGACTTCTGCCGGTGTCTGCCGCGCCAGATCAGCGAGGTTGTAGGGCTTGTCCTGCTTCGCAGCAGAATCCGCGCTGAAGCCTGCGATGTAAGTGGCGAGGTCCCAACGCTGGCGGTCATCCAATTGGTCCGCGAAGGCTGGCATTTCAGTGCCTTCAAGGCCCAGACCGAGGGTGTTGTAGATGTCGTAGAGACTCAGGCGGTCGAGCCGCACCGCGTCACGGAGGTTCGAGGGCGGCGGCAAAAGGCCTATCCCGGCGGGACCGTCGCCTGCGCCCGCATCGCCATGGCACACCGAACAATACTGCGCATACAAGGGTGCGCCACGGGCGGGATCCGGGGTAATCACTGGGGCCTGACTGACTTCGTACGCCACTGCCAGCTTTGCGCCGAGCTGACGCGCCTGACGGGACACTTGAGCGCCGTCCTGCTTCTGGTTGACCGCATTCATCAGCGCTGTGAGGCCCTGCTCCAGCGCTGCCCACTCTGGCTTGGCGGGTAACGCGGCGATCGTGCCCTGCAGCGCCGCGAGAGATTCCAGCTGCTCGCGGTATCCGGCGTCATCCACGACCTTGCCGTCCGCGATCGTCGCCGGGTAGTCCGCTCCGACGTAATCGAGTAAATGCAACGCCTGAGCCGCGTCCTCGGCAGGCGCTGCGCAGGCACTGGCGCTGAACAGGCTCAACAGCACGAGGCTCAGGCAGGTCAAAAAGCGGGAGCGGAACATGAGGGTGGATCTCAATCAGGAATGCGACGGGTTGCCATTGTTCATGTTAGGCGCTGAGGACTCAAGCGCTGAGTTGATGGCTATGACTCAACTGTGGGACTGGCTTCAGCCGGGAACACGTCAGGTGTCACACCGCAAAAATGAGGGTGCTGCCAATGGCCTCTTCCCGGCTAAAGCCGGTCCCACAGAAAGCACCGCGCTTCGTTAGTAGGACTGGCTTCAGCCGGGAAGACGTCAGGTGTCACACTGCAAAAATAGGGCGCTGCCGATGGCCTCTTCCCGGCTGAAGCCGGTCCTACTGACAGCACGTATTCCTCCAGGGGGACCGGCTTCAGCCGAAAAGACGTCAGGTGTCACACTGCAAAAATAGGGCGCTGCCGATGGCCCCTTCCCGGCTGAAGCCGGTCCCACTGAGACATCGTGTGCATCCAGTGGGACCGGCTTTCGCCGACTCAAGCCCTATGCAAGGTGGCGAGGAAGGCCGCGGCGCTGACGAACAATCCGGCGAAGGTGCGGTTCATTCGACGCTGCTGTTTGGGGGTTTTGAGGGCGCGGAGCACTTTCGAAGCAAGCCCGGTGTAGCCCGCCATGACGATCAGATCCACGCAGACCATGGTCGAGGCGATGATCAGGTATTGCGGCAGCAGCGGCAGATGCGTGTCGATGAACTGCGGCAGGATCGCCAGGATGAACACCAGCGCCTTGGGGTTACTGATGTTCACCAGAAAGCCGCGGGCCATGAGCACAAGCGGCTTGCCCACCGGCCGGACAGCTGACTCATCCGCCAGATCGCTAGGCAGCGCACGCCACTGTTTGATGCCCAGATAGACCAGGTAGGCAACGCCGAACCATTTAATCAGGGTGAACGCCAGCGCCGAAGTGGCCAGAACCGCGCCAAGCCCTACGGCGACCACAGCGATCTGCACGACAAGGGCGATCTGCAGGCCCAGCGCGTTCCAGTAGCCACGCCAGAACCCGTATTGCAGACCGCTGGACATCGAGGCAATAGCGCCCGCGCCCGGAGACAGGCTGATAACCCAGCAAGCGGCGAAGAACCCCAACCATGTTTCGAGCGACATCACACACCTCAGGCAACGAAATCTACGCTTAACCTAGTGTTTCCGGGCCCTTGAAGGCCAGTTATTTCTGACTGTTGCGGCGACTTGCCAGACAGCTGTAACGGTCGCCTGCGGTAGACGGCTAACGCAGGCGACGCTGTCAGGACAACGCTTCCAGCTCGGCTTGCATCGACTCCAGCAACTCCAGCGCCTCCATCCAGGCTTCTTCGAGTTCGGCCTCACGGGATTTGAGCTTCGCCTGATCGGCCAGCAGGTCGCGCAATTTGTCTTTGTTGGCCGCTTCGTAGATACCGCTGTCGCCCAAGGCCACTTCTATCTTCGCCAGCTTCTCGTGCAGCGTACCAAGCTCTTTTTCAAGCTTGTCGGCTTCGCGTTTGTGTGGCGCGAGTTGCTGGCGCAGTGCGGCAGCCTGCTGACGCTGGGCCTTCTTGTCGGTCTTGTCGACATTGACCGGTGTATTACTGGCCGGCGCATTGCGCAGGCGGTAGTCCACCAGCCATCGCGCATAGTCATCCAGATCGCCATCGAACTCCTGAACCAGGCCATCGGCGACGAGAAGAAAGTTGTCAGTCGTGCTCTTGAGCAAATGCCGATCGTGTGAGACCACCAGCACCGCGCCACTGAACTCCTGAAGCGCCATGGTCAGGGCCAGGCGCATTTCCAGATCCAGGTGGTTGGTCGGTTCGTCGAGCAGCAGCAGGTTGGGTTTGTCCCATGCAATCAGGGCCAGCGCCAGCCGCGCTTTCTCGCCACCGGAGAAATTCAGCACCGGCTCGTCGAGGCGCGCACCGCGGAAATCGAAACCGCCGAGGAAATCCCGCAAGGCCTGTTCGCGCTCGGTGGGCGCGATACGCTGAAGGTGCAGCAGCGGACTGGCCTTGGCGTCCAGGGAATCGAGCTGATGCTGCGCGAAGTAACCGACCACCGTGTTTTCGCCGCGCACCATACGCCCGCTCAGCGGTTCGAGTTCGCCCGCGAGGTTTTTGATCAGCGTGGACTTACCGGCACCGTTCGGGCCCAGCAAGCCGATGCGTGCACCCGGCGTCAGTTGCAGCTTCACCTTTTGCAAAATGGCTTTGTCGCCATAACCCAGTCGTGCGTCAGATAAATCCATCAGCGGGCTGGAGATCTTGGTCGATTCACGGAAGGTGAAGTCGAATGGAGAATCGACGTGGGCCGCCGACAGCTCTTCCATTCGCTCAAGCGCCTTGATCCGGCTCTGGGCCTGTTTGGCCTTGGTGGCCTGGGCCTTGAAGCGCGTGATGAATTTCTCCATGTGCGCGCGCTGGGCCTGTTGTTTGTCGTAGGCCTGCTGTTGCTGGGCCAGGCGTTCGGCACGAGCGCGTTCGAAAGCGCTGTAACCGCCGCGATAAAGCGTGATCTTTTTCTGCTCGACGTGGGCAACGTGATCGACCACCGCATCCAGAAAATCGCGGTCGTGGGAAATCAGCAGCAGCGTGCCCTGGTAACTCTTGAGCCAGTCTTCGAGCCAGAGAATGGCATCGAGGTCCAAGTGGTTGGTCGGTTCATCGAGCAGCAGCAGGTCCGAAGGACACATCAACGCCTGCGCCAGGTTGAGACGCATCCGCCAGCCACCGGAGAAATCGCTGACCTGGCGCTCCATCTGCTCGTTGGTAAAGCCCAGACCTGCCAGTAACTTGCGCGCCCGCGCATCGGCGGTGTAGCCGTCGGCGCTGTCGAGCTCCGAATGCAGACGCGCCTGCGCGGCGCCGTCCTGGGCGGCCTCGGCAGCGGCGAGGTCATGCTGCACCTGACGCAGGCGCAGATCGCCGTCAAGAACGTAGTCCACTGCCAGACGATCGAGGGTATCGACCTCCTGACGCATGTGGGCGATGCGCCAATCGGCGGGCAGCAGGCAATCGCCATTGTCGGGGGTCAACTCACCCCGAAGCAGCGCAAAGAGGCTGGATTTACCGGCGCCGTTGGCGCCGATCAGGCCGGCTTTCTGGCCGGCGTGCAGGGTCAGCTCGGCGTCTTCTAGCAGACGTTGCGGACCACGCTGTAAGGTAAGGCTTTGAAGTCTGATCATAATGGCGGCGGAGTCTACCAGCTTCGCCCAAAACAGGTAGATGACGATGCTTTCGGACCTATGGAGTTTCACCCTCGATTTCTATGCGCGCCCAGGCGTCGAGCAGGCGTGCCTGAACCTGCAAGCCAATGGCGCCAATGTCTGCGCGCTGCTGTGCGGGGTCTGGATGGACCGGCGTGGTGTGCAGTTCGACCCGGAGCGGGCAAGACAAATCGGACAATTGGCCGATCCGTGGCACGAGAAGGTGGTGGGGCCATTGAGGGATGTTCGGACTCGCTGGAAGGCCGACGCGATTGAAGACGAAGAACTGAAGGCGTTACGCGACAGACTGAAAACCCTGGAGCTCGATGCCGAGCGTGAGCTGCTGGTGCGTTTGCAACGGCTGACCAAAGACTGGCCTGAGCGAGATGCTCAACCTACGGGCGTGTGGCTGGAAGCGCTGGCGGGAGGTGCTGCTCAAGCCAGTCCCGACGCGTTGCAGATTCTGCTTCGCGCCGGGACCGATATCGCTTAGGACGCGCTGTTCGAGGTCGAATCAGCAGCTGGCGCGGCCGGAGCGGCTGGCGCAGCGGAGGCTGCCGGAGCGACAGACGTGGCGGCTGGCTTTGCCGCAGGCTTGGCTGCGACTGGCTTGGCGGCAGCAGGTTTCGATGCAGCTGGCTTGACGGCAGGCTTGGCGGCTATTTTGCTCGCGGCCGGCTTGGCGGCGGCAGTGGCGCCTGGTTTTGCCGCAGGCGCTTTAGCTGGAGCAGGTTTGGCAGTGGCTTTCACGGCAACCGGTTTGGCAGCGGTGCTCTTGGCTACAGGCTTGGCGGCCGATTTCGCGGCAACAGCCGTTTTCGCCGCCGGCTTGCTCGCAGCTGGCTTGGCGGCCACGGTTTTCGCAGTCACTTTAGCAACGGTTTTCTCAGCGACGGCTTTGACCGCAGTTCTAGCAGCAGGCTTTGCCGGGGCGGCTTTAACCGCAGGTTTTGCAGGCGATTTTACAGCGACAGGCTTGGCGTCTGCTTGAACCGGAGGTTTTGCAGCGCGATCGTTCAGCGCTTTGCCAACGGCTTCCTTCACGCGGCCAATGCCTTGGGCCAGCTTCAGGCTTTCCTGAGCATCACGCTTGAGGTTGAGGATGTAGCTGCGGGTTTCGGTCTGACGATCTTTCAAAGCGTCGAGCAGCGATTCGAGCTCGGCCACGCTGTCTTTGGCCTTGCGTTGGGCCTTGGCTTTACCGGCGGCGGCAGCGTCCTGCAATTTGGTGCGCGACTTGTGCAGTTTTTCCTGCGCCTTGCCACGTTGTTTCTCGAGTTTGGCGAGCAGTTTTTCAGCGTCTGCCAATGCTTGAGAGCAGGCGTCTTCGAGATGTTCGAGCAGGCTGCTCGAAAGCTGTTGAAGCAAATGCAACGGAGTGTTTACTGGCTTCTTGGTGGCCGACATGACTTACCTCCTGGCTGATTTGAGTGCGGCCATACTAGACCTCCGCCCGCACCGCCGCTAGGGCATCTTGACACTACGATCCCCGCTCTGTTGCAAGACGCCGAAAAACGCGGCAATACCCGTCACGCTCGGGCTTCAGCGCTGGCATAATCGCTCACTTCCCAGGCCGGAGAGCATTCATGTCGCGCTACCTGTTTATGTCGTTGTTCCTCTTGGTACCCTTTGCTCACGCGACTGATGCTCCGGCGTCCGACAACACTCACGACCTTTCATACAGCCTTGGCGCAAGTCTGGGGGAGCGTCTGCGCCAGGAAGCACCTGACCTGCAGCTGCCCGCACTGCTTGAAGGTCTGCAGTCGGCGTATCAAGGCAAGCCGCTGGCGATCAAACAGGAACGCATGGAGCAGATCCTCAGCGACCACGACGCCGCCCTCGCCCAGGCTGAAAGCTCTGGCCAGACTGAACCGCAAACCGAAGCGGCGCTGAAGGACGAACGCAAATTCATGGACGTCGAAAAGGCCAAACCTGGCGTTCGCCAACTCGCGGATGGCATCCTGATGACCGAACTGACGCCGGGCAACGGCGCCAAACCCGACATCAATGGCCGTGTGCAGGTGAAGTACGTGGGCCGTCTGCCTGATGGCACGATCTTCGATCAGAGCCAGCAGCCACAATGGTTCCGCCTGGACAGCGTCATTGCCGGCTGGACCACCGCCCTCGCCGACATGCCGGTGGGTGCCAAATGGCGGTTGGTCATCCCTTCGGCTCAAGCGTATGGCGCAGAGGGCGCGGGTGATCTGATCGATCCGTACACCCCGCTGGTGTTCGAAATCGAGTTGCTCGGGGTGTCGCAGTAACGCCGGCGATGACCGAGACTTCACCGGCCGCATTAAAGACAGATCATAAAAAAGGGTGCCCAAGGCACCCTTTTTTATATCAGCGTCCTTCTCAGACCTCTTCCTCGACCTGTTGCTTGTGCGCGTTGTGCAGCACTTCGATCAGGCAGTCTTCCAGCTCAAAGCGCTCGTGCAGCAAGCCGCCCAATTCCTTGAATTTCTCGGCGACGCATTTGCCTTCATCACAGAGATCGTTGAACGCCAGCAGCTTCTCGGTGATGACGTCGATCCGAGGATAGATCGTGTCAGCCAGCTCAAGGCCGCGCTGATTCTTGAACGCCTTGGCCTCGTTGGTGAGCTGCTCGTAAATTTCGAAATGACCCGCCGACACGTAATCGACCAACGAGCCGCAGAATTCCTGCAAGGGCGTGCTTTTTTCGGCAAACGCTTCCGGATCTGCACTCAAGGCGTAATAAGCCCTGATCAACTCGTTGCGCTCCAGCAACCAGCGGTCAATCAGCTTGTGAACCCCACCCCAGCGTTCCTGAGCGTTCTGACAACTTTCCAGCATGATGTTCTCTCTTCCCTTCAGGGGCATGCTGCTTCAAGCGCTTTCGTTCGGTCCGAGACGTGTCGGAGCCAGCCGGGAAAAGCGCGAACAGCAGCATTGATCCGATGATGCGTGCGGCCCAGATTATGCCCGCATGACTAGCCCATCAAGGTACGCAGGACATAAAGTTCATACAAGTGTTTAATCCGCCGTCCCCACATCCATTGATCCGAAGCGGCGAAACTCGATAAAAAGGTAGTACAGCGCGAACAGGCTTAAACCTGAAAACGCCAACAGGCTCCACTCCGGCAAGCTGATGCCAAACAGCGACCAGTTGATCTCGGAGCACCCTGCGCTTCCCGCCAGCACCATCGCCATGACCTTCACGTAGCTTTGCGTTTCCATGAGGTAGTGCAGGTTTTCAATACATGCTGCCATGTTCTCGGGCGGCGAAGCCTGCAACCAGACCTGACGTGCCGCGACGCTCGCTCCCAAAGCGGAAAACAGTAAAAGAAAGCCCGCGTAGATACGCCAGCCAGATTTGCCCGGCGCGTGCAGCGCGGCGAGCAAACACACACCCGCAGATACCGCCATGAGCACACGCTGAAGCAGGCACATCGGACATGGCGCTGCATCAACTACAGGGCCGAGATAAACCGTCGCTCCCACAATCGATGCGCAGGCCAGAAACGCCAGAGAGAACAAGGAGCGCGTACGAGCCAGCTGCATGGAAAATCCGTAACAAAAGACGAAGGCGGCTACGGTAGAGGAAAGCGCGAGTCGCTTTCAAGGCGCTCAACGGAGGATATTTCTTTGTTGATGTAGGTAAATCCCGACGCCGTGTTTAAGACGTTATACCGGTAGCCCAAAGATCCTCTCAACAAGCCACACGAAGCACGGAAATGCCCTACACAAATAAAAGACTCAGACACTGAAGAGGCCCGCAAGCGGGCCTCTTAGAGTTGACGTCTTACCCCAGTCTAAGCGCGCGTCAGTGCTGGCAACGGACGGGCGAGCAAACGCTCATCCAGCAAACCCAGACCTTCCTGAAACAGCTGATTGCTGCGATCAGTCTCGCCCAGCTGCGCAAGCAGACGAGCCAGTTCGGCACACGCTTCCGGGTTGCGCTGCAACCTCAAGCTCGACTCGAGGTAATCACGCGCTTTACCCCAAAAGCTGCTTTGCAGGCATAGACGACCCAGGGTCAACAGCAAGCCTGGGTCATCGGTATGACTTTTCAGCCAGCCTTCGGCGGTCTGCAGTTGCCTGGCAGGGTCGGCGCCGCGCACCAAGCCATACAGCCGCGCAAGGTGAGTGTTGTAATCGCGCTTCATCGCCGTACGCAAAACCTCTTCGGCCTGCACGTCGGCGCCCAGGCGCCGCAACTGTTCGGCATACGCCAACACAAGTGCGGGCTCCTGGCGCTGAGCCGAAGTCAATTGCTGCCAGGCGTGCTCCAGCGAAGGCAAACCGGTGGCGACAGTATCGCTGCCTGATTCCCGATGGGCAGCCAAGGAGAGGTTTTCGCCCCAGGCGCGTCTCTCCAGTTCAGCCAGCTCCTGCGCCGGAAGGACTTTATCCTTGCGTAGCTCCGGCATCAGACGAATCAACTCCGGCCACGCGCCACGCTCGCGGTACAGGCGCTGCAACTGGCGCAAGACCTGCGGGTTATGCGGATGGCGTTCTTGCATGGCCTGCAGGGTAACCAGTGCTCCATCGAGGTCGCCACGGTCCACCTGCAGCTGCGCGTGACTCAGCGCGATGGCCAGTTCAGCCTGTGGCTGACGCTCAAGCGCGCGCTCGAGCAGGTTATCGCTTTCTTCATAACGCCCCTGCTCGTTCGCTGCCCGGGCAGCACCGAGGTAGTACAGCAGCGGCTGACGCTCCGCTTCAGCGGCGCGATGCAAGTTGCGTTGCGCACTGGCCCAACGTCCTTCTGCGAGATCCATCTGCCCTTGTTCGATCGCGTTCTGCACACGACGGCTTCGATTGCGGCGTGACCAGGGATTGACCACCCCGCCAGAGGTCGTCAGCAACGTGATCAGCACGCGCACCAGCCACAGAATAAAGAGGAGGGCGACCAGCAGCGCCAGCGCTGCCCAGATGCTCGATTCGTAGCGGAAGGTGTCGTAGGAAATCAGCACGTAGCCCGCATGACGGGAGATCGCGACGCCTATTAGCGCCGCCGCCACGACCAGCACAAAGAGGATGACGTAAGCGCGCTTCATGGCTGTTTCCCAGGCTGCGCCTCGTCAGGGCGTTTCTCCAGCGCACCGCCGACAGGCGTATGACGCTGTTCGAGATACGCCTGCACCGCCGCCAGACTTTGTGTCAGGTCAGGGGTCGCGACGGAGACCGGCTGTTTGCTGAGCTCGTCCAGACGCTGCCCAAGCGCTTTGCTTTGCTGGTTATCGCGATTGAAATTGTCGTCCAGAACGCTGCACGCTTCAGCCATTGCCTTCTCGTAGACCGGGGCCTGGCCGTTGAGCGCAGCCCATTGCGCCTGCTCGATTGCCAGGCTCAACGCCAGACGAACCTGGGTCAGGCTCTGGCCTGCCAGCAACGGACGAATATTCTTGTCTGCGTTGAAGTCGATGCGCACAAACTGGGAAATCTTGTCCCACCATTTGGCCCAATAGCTGTCCTCACTGCCATCGGTCAAACCGAACAGCGAATCGCCCTTGTCCTTGTATTCCGGCACCAGCTCATTTAACTGCGCGACTTGATCCCGCACGGCCGCCAATTGCAGAAACAGTCCGGTGCGATCCGGTTGGTCGACGCTGCGCAGCGCGGTCAGGCTTTTGGCCAATTGCTCGCGAGCCGCGAACGCACCCGGATCGTCCTGCTCGCGCAGGATCTCGTCTGCGCCCTGGACCAGCGCTGCAGCGCTGTTGATGTCTTGCAGTGCAGACAGTCTCAGGCTCGCCAGCCGTAGCAGATGCTCCGCCTCGGCCAGACGCCAATCCTTGCGGCTGGCGCCGAGCACAGTCTCCACACGCTGGCTCAGTCGCTGCTGATCACCCTGCAACTGCGTAACGAGGCGACGGCGATCCTCCAGCTCCTGAGCCGGTGGCAATTGCGCCAGACGTGCGGCGATTTGCTGCTCGCTCTGCTTGAGCGCCTGGGTCTGCGAACCGATGTCCTGCAGTTGACCTGACTGCTCCTGGTGACCGGCCTGCATGGCGCGCAGTTGCCAAACACTCCAGCCGCCAACGGCAACGCCCGCAGCGCCCAGCAACAGCGCCAGTATGGCGAGCCCGTTGCTGCTTCGGCGATTCGACGGTTCTTTGTACGCTGGATCCGGCAGCGGCTCAGGTTTGGCCAGTACCGGTTCAACGTCATCTTTTGGCAAGACTGTTTCGCTCACGTATCCATCCTTTGCATTTTGGGCGTCGCGTAATCCGACTGATCGACCCTTACGCCTGTAAGGCAGGCGCGGGGTGTTCACGCAATGCTGCCAACAAGGCCGGGGCGCTGGCGCCACGGCAATCCACTACGGTAAGGACCCCGGCAGCACGCGCCATTTCGGCGACCCGGGGGCTTGGTACAAACAAAGGCATCTGCGCAAGCGTAGGCCAGGCGTCGCCCGCCAACTCACGCAGATGCTCGAAACCCTGTCCACTGCTGACCACCAGCCCATTCAAGCGTTCCGCCTTTACGGTATGAGGCAGTGTGAAAGCCGGGTATTGCGGCAGGTTGCGACGATACAGCGGCAGGTAATCGACCACCACACCACGATCACGCAACCGTTCGGCCAGCAGCTCGCGACCGTCTTCGCCACGCATGATCAGCACTTTGGGGTCGTAACCCGAGACGGCCTGTTGAAACTGCGGCAGGTCGAGAAGCGCTTCGCTGTCGTCGCCATGCTCGGGGAAGAACACATGCAATCCGTAATCATCAAGAATTTGCGCGGTAGCGGCGCCCACGGTGAACCACTTCTGCATTGGCGGCTGTGGCCAGACTTCATCGAGCATCGCCAGCCCTAGGCGCGCGGCCGGCTTGCTGACGACGATAACCG
Source organism: Pseudomonas sp. 1L-C-7-B-C1 (assembly GCF_057291635.1). Taxonomy (NCBI): domain Bacteria; kingdom Pseudomonadati; phylum Pseudomonadota; class Gammaproteobacteria; order Pseudomonadales; family Pseudomonadaceae; genus Pseudomonas; species Pseudomonas sp. 1L-C-7-B-C1. The sequence goes on from NZ_JBXAWH010000013.1 coordinate 189,438, forward strand.
CGCAGTACGCGGCGAGGTCGTAGATGATCGAGCGATTGCCTTCTGACACCGGCAAAGGCTCGATCTGCAGCAGCGGCAGGCTGGCGCTGTGCACGCCAACCTCAGCCAAGATCTGCGCAAGCGCCTGCGATTCTTCAGTCGGACGCGTGAGCAGCAGGCGCCAGGCTTTCACTCGCCGTCAGCCTCGCCGTATACCGCTTTGAGAATCTTCGCTGCACCTTGAGCCAGCAGCGCTTCGGCCACTTGCACGCCCAGCGCCTGGGCGTCCACTTGTGGCGCGCGCGCTTCTGCGTGCAGCAGCACGGTGCCGGAGGGATCGCCCACCAGACCGCGCAGCCACAATTGCTCGCCTTCCAGCACGGCGTAGCAGGCGATCGGCACCTGGCAACCACCGTTGAGGTGCTTGTTCAGCGCGCGCTCGGCGGTGACCCGCACGGCGGTGTCGTCATGGTGCAGCGGAGCCAGCAAGGCATGAAGTTCGATGTCGACGCTGCGGCATTCAATGCCCACTGCGCCCTGCCCGCCGGCCGGCAGGCTATGGTCGATGCTAATGGGGGCGGTGATGCGGTCTTCGAAACCCAGACGGATCAGGCCGGCGGCGGCAAGGATGATCGCGTCGTACTCACCCGCGTCCAGTTTGGCGAGTCGCGTGTTGACGTTGCCACGCAGAAACCGGATTTGCAGGTCAGGCCGACGCGCCAGCAACTGAGCCTGTCGACGCAGGCTCGACGTTCCGACTACGGCTCCGGCGGGCAGCTCATCGAGACTGGTGTAAGTGTTGGAGACGAAGGCGTCGCGCGGGTCTTCGCGTTCGCAGATACAGAACAGACCAAGCCCCTGAGGGAAGTCCATCGGGACGTCCTTCATCGAGTGGACGGCGATGTCGGCTGTGTGCTCCATCAGTGCTGTTTCCAGCTCCTTGACGAACAGACCCTTGCCACCGATTTTCGAGAGCGGCGAGTCCAGCAGCTTGTCGCCGCGACTGACCATCGGCACCAGCGTCACGATCAGGCCGGGATGCGCCTGCTCCAGACGCGCCTTGACGTACTCGGCTTGCCAGAGGGCCAGGGCGCTTTTACGGGTGGCGATGCGGATTTCGCGAGAAGACATGAACCGGTCCGTGCTGAGTGAATGCGGCGAATAATAACAGCTCGACCGGATCGGACCGAATGACTGTATTCAATCGTTGCGCATCATGATCTCAATCAACCTGCCCACGCCATGCGACGGCATGTCGCCCGCATCGCACGGCATCGCCTTCGCGGCACTTGCTTACAACTGCTGCATCATCTTGCGCACACCGGCAACGTGCCGGCGGCTGACGATCAACGCATCACCGTTGAGCCCCTTGAGGAACAACTGGAAATGGCCCAGCGGCGTGCGCTGCAGGCGTTCGATGCGCTCACGGGCAACCAGCGCGTTGCGGTGAATACGCACGAAGCGATCGCCGAACTCATCTTCCAGGGCTTTAAGCGGCTCATCCAGCAGCACTTCGCCGCCTTCGTGGCGCAGGGTCACGTATTTATGATCAGCGATGAAATAGATCACCTCGGCGAGCGGGATCAGCTCAATGCCCTTTCGGGTACGCGCGCTGATGTGACTGCGCGGGCCGGCGCCGCTTTCCGCAGCAGGCCGGGTCATCGCTGCCAGCTGCACGCGGTTTGGCCGCTCGGCCTTGCGCAACGCATCGATCAAGTGCTCTGGACGAACCGGCTTGACCAGGAAACCCACGGCGCTGACCCGGAAGGCTTCTAGCGCAAATTCATCGTGGGCCGTGCAAAACACGACGGCGGGAGGGGCGTCGCGCTCGCACAATTTTGCCGCGACCTGAAGTCCATCCAGGCCAGGCATGCGGATATCCAGCAACACCACGTCGGGTTTCAAATTTTCAATCAGCTGCAATGCTTCTTCGCCATTTGTGGCGCTGGGTTCCAGAACCTTGTAACCCTCGAGCTCGCTTACCATACGGCTCAGGCGCTCTCGGGCTAGGGGTTCGTCATCAACGATCAGGACATTCATATTGCTCTGGCTTCCTGCGTGAGTCTCGCACAAGGATAGCGTAGACAGGTGAAGTGACGACCGTCTCGGCGCTCCACGCTCAGACTGGCGAGAGGGCCGAAAAGTGCCGTGAGTCGAGCGCCGATGTTTGCCAAGGCCTGCTGAGTGCCGCTCGGGTTTTGCCCCAGGGCGGCCTCATCGTATGGATTACTGACGCGCAATATGAATACTCCCCGTTCGTAGTCCGCCTCAACTCTGACCACGCCGCCTTCAATGCGGGGCGCGATGCCGTAAATCAGCGCGTTTTCCAATAATGGCTGCAAGGTTAGCTGGGGAATTGGCAAGTCGTCGGGAATTGCACTTATGGCCCAGTCCAACTGTAGACGCTCGCCAAGTCGATATTGCTCAATCGATAAATAGCGTTTCGCCAAATCAAGCTCTTCACGCCATGTCGTCAGGCTGCCGGGCTTGCCCAGACTGGCCCGAAACAGGTCAGACAGATCAAGCACCGCCTGCTCCGCCTTGACCGGATCGCTGGTGACCAGGCTGGCGATGCTATTGAGTGTATTGAACAGAAAATGCGGGCGAATCCGCGCCTGCAGGGACTCGATCCTGGCCTGAAGTTCGGCCTGCTGCTGTTTTCGCCACTGACTCTGCAGGTAAAAGTACCGCAGCATCAATGCGGACATGATCAAGGCGATCAGGGCGTAACGCAGGTACCGCTCGACGACCCCATTGAACGAGGTCGGGGGATTCACTTGGTAATAGTCAGTCACGGCGGTGCACATCAGCGTCACCGCGACCACCAGCAGACAACCGATGCAGCCGGCCACGCCAGCACGCATCCGCGCCAGCCAGGGACGCAAGCCACACAGCAGCGCGGCGGACAGCAGCACGATCCACTGCACGAAAAGAGAAATCAGCGCCAGACGCACCCAGTCGAACCCCGGCCGCATGGGCTCGATGAGCACGAGCACGAAGACCAGCAACTCCGCCAGCACCACCAGCATCAGCAACGCCTGGGGCAGGCACAGTTCCGGGAGGAAGAACTCTTTGCCGGGCGCACTGCTCTGCCCCGGTTGTTTGCGCTCGTTTTGCATGGCCGCCAGTCTCTTCGCTCATACCGTCGCAGGCAAGCCGCCGGGGATAAATAAGCGGCAATGCTGTTATCATCGCCCGCGTCTTTAGAATCGGCCGGCGCCGGTTTTTCATCAGTTTCAGCCACCAGCAAAGCAGCGAGCGAATCATGAGCACCGACAAGACCAACCAGTCCTGGGGCGGCCGCTTCAGTGAACCCGTCGACGCCTTCGTCGCACGCTTCACCGCCTCCGTCACCTTCGATCAGCGCCTTTATCGCCACGACATCATGGGCTCCGTCGCCCACGCCACGATGCTGGCCAAAGTCGGCGTGCTGACCGATGCCGAGCGCGACACGATCATCGACGGGCTGAAGAGCATTCAGGGCGAGATCGAAGCCGGCACGTTTGACTGGCGCGTGGACCTCGAAGACGTGCACATGAACATCGAAGCGCGCCTGACTGATCGCATCGGCGTCACCGGTAAAAAGCTGCACACCGGGCGCAGCCGCAACGACCAGGTCGCCACCGACATCCGCCTGTGGCTGCGTGACGAAATCGACCTGATTCTGGCTGAAATCACTCGCCTGCAAGAAGGCCTGCTGGGGCTCGCCGAGCGTGAAGCCGACACCATCATGCCGGGCTTCACTCACCTGCAGACCGCGCAACCGGTGACCTTCGGCCACCACATGCTGGCGTGGTTCGAAATGCTCAGCCGTGATTACGAGCGTCTGGTCGATTGCCGCAAGCGCACCAATCGCATGCCCTTGGGCAGCGCCGCGCTGGCCGGCACCACGTACCCGATTGACCGCGAACTGACCTGCCAACTCCTGGGCTTCGAGGCCATCGGCGGCAACTCGCTGGACAGCGTCTCCGATCGCGACTTCGCCATCGAGTTCTGCTCCGCCGCGAGCATCGCGATGATGCACCTGTCGCGTTTCTCCGAAGAGCTGGTGCTGTGGACCAGCGCGCAGTTTCAGTTCATCGACCTGCCTGATCGCTTCTGCACCGGCAGCTCGATCATGCCGCAAAAGAAAAACCCTGATGTTCCTGAACTGGTCCGTGGCAAAAGCGGCCGCGTATTCGGCGCTCTGATGGGCCTGCTGACCTTGATGAAGGGCCAGCCGCTGGCCTACAACAAGGACAATCAGGAAGACAAGGAGCCGCTGTTCGACGCTGCCGACACCCTGCGCGACTCGCTGCGTGCCTTCGCCGACATGATCCCGGCGATCAAACCCAAGCACGCCATGATGCGCGAGGCCGCGCTGCGTGGCTTCTCCACGGCAACCGACCTGGCCGACTATCTGGTCCGCCGCGGCTTACCATTCCGTGATTGCCACGAGATTGTGGGTCACGCGGTGAAGCATGGCGTCGAGACCGGCAAGGATCTGGCCGAGATGACGCTGGACGAGCTGCGTCAGTTCAGCGACCAGATCGACCAGGACGTCTTTGCGGTGCTGAAGCTCGAGGGCTCGGTCAACGCTCGTAACCACATCGGCGGCACGGCACCGGAGCAGGTCAAGGCCGCAGTTGTGCGTGGCCAGCATTTGCTTGCCACCCGCTAAGCGCATAAACGGCGTCGCCCGATGCGGGCGATGCCATTCAATTGGCAGGACATCGAGAACGACATGAGCGACAACATCGAAAACGACGAAGAAGAGTTTGCGGAAGCGACGCTGATTGAAGCCATCGAAAATCAGATCGAGAGCGACAACCCGCCAGCGGCCAAAGCCACCTACAACAAGCTGACCCTTGTGGGCATCGAGCGCGAAGAGATTCTGCAGATGATGGCCCACATTCTGGCATTGGAGATCGACGGGATCCTGGCTGAAGATCGCCCGTTCAATACTGCCTGGTACGAAGCCGCCCTGCGTGCACTGCCCGATATGCCGCCGGGCGTGCGACTGGCGGAAGACGAGTAACACCTGCCAGATATGCCGGTCGCTCACCCGACCTGACGACCGGCCAGATACTTCCTGCAAAATCCCCAGACCTGACTACACTCCAACAGCCTCGCTGCCGCATGGCGACGGGGCCGTCACGCCTGCGATTCTGATCGCGGTGTATCCACTGGAAAAAGTCTGGAGCACCTATGTCGTTTACCCCTGAATTGGTTGCCGAGCTGGAAATCCTGTCGCTGTTCAATCTGAGCAACACCAAAGAGGGACTGAAGGTCCACCACCATTCCGCGGCTCCCGCAGCCATCGCTGCCGCCCAACGACTCTTCGACAAAGGCCTCACCACACAACACGACGGAGGCTATTTGACCAGCCTGGGGCTGGATGCCGCCGACCACGCTCAATCGCTGCTGATCATTCTTGCCACCAGCCAGGAAGCTGCCTGACTCGACCCTCGCGAAACCTTTGCATGTACGCATCAAATAAAGGTTTCGCGAATCCTCCATTTCGACGATGCTGCGCCGATAAAATAATGGCGCCATAAAAAAGACCCGCGATTGTGCCGTATCGGCCTGACGCCACGCTGTCTTGATTATCGCTACACCTTTACTTCATGCAGTGCCGCCCGCCGGCTTCGAGTCGCGATGACGCGTAGTTCCGAAATTCGCCCGGATCTGGATGAGGGCATTGATCGCAAGGTCCTCGCTCAGTTACGCAGCCGCTTCCTGGCCCTGAGTGAGAGTCGACTGGCGCGCGCCTACGAAGGCTTATCGCCCCGCCAGCAAAGCGTGCTATCCCTGCTGCCGCTGTTTTTCCACGTTAATCATCCGCTGTTGCCAGGCTATGTGTCGGGCTCCACCCCCGCTGGCGTTTCCCATTACGAGCCTGACGCCCAGGCCCTTGCCGAAGCGCAGCGCCTGACGCGGTCGTTCTCCTACAAACCACGCCGGGTGAATCCCCCCCAGCCGATTCACGGCATCTTTCTGATGGGCAGCCTTGGGACCCTTGCCCAGGCTGACCAGAGCGACATGGACGTGTGGATCTGCCACGACCCGCTGCTGTCGGCCGACGAAATCCAGGAGTTGCGCAGGAAGTGCCAGTCCCTGGAAAGCTGGGCGGCGAGCATGGGTGCCGAGGCGCATTTCTTTCTCGTCGATCCGGAGCGTTTTGTCGTCGGCGAGCGCGACGCGCAGCTGAGTGGGGAGGACTGCGGGACGACGCAGCACTATCTGTTACTCGACGAGTTTTATCGCACTGCTATCTGGCTCGCCGGGCGCACCCCGATGTGGTGGCTGGTGCCGGTCTATGAGGAAACGCGCTACGCCGAATACACGCACACCCTGCTGTCGAAGCGCTTTATTCGTGCCGATGAGGTGCTGGACCTCGGCAACATGTCGCACATCCCACCGGGCGAATTTATCGGCGCCGGGCTCTGGCAGTTGTTCAAAGGCATCGAATCGCCCTACAAGTCGGTGCTCAAACTGCTGCTCACCGAGGCCTACGCCAGCGAACACCCGCAGGTGCAGTGCCTGAGCATGCGCTTTAAGAACGCCGTGTTCGCCAAGCGAGTAGACCTCGACGAACTGGACCCATACGTGATGGTGTACCGGCGCATCGAGGAATACCTGCTGGCACGGGGCGAGCCCGAACGGCTGGAGCTGGCACGTCGCAGTTTGTACCTGAAAGTGAACAAGAAACTCACGGGGGCTACTCGCCACCGCAGCAACGGTTGGCAGCGTCTTCTGCTGGAACGGCTGGTCAATGAGTGGAACTGGGACGATCGTCAGCTGGCGCTGCTCGACAGCCGCAGCCAATGGAAAGTGCGTCAGGTCGCCAGCGAACGTCGCGCACTGGTCGGCGAGCTCAACCTCAGTTACCGCTTCCTGACCCAGTTCGCGCGGGCGCAAAAGGCAGTCAATTCGATCAGCAAGCGCGACCTCAATGTGCTCGGGCGCCGGCTGTATGCGGCCTTCGAACGCAAAGCCGGCAAAGTGGAATTTCTCAATCCGGGCATCGCGCCGGATCTGGCAGAAGATACGCTGACGCTGGCGCAACTGCCGAACAAGCGCGAGCCCGGCAGGTATCAATGGTGTCTCTATAACGGCAACCTGAGTGCCCACGAGCTGGAGACGTTTGCCCCGATCAAGCGCAGCCGCGAGTTGCTGGAACTGCTCACGTGGTGCCATCGCAACAACGTCATCGACAGCAGCACGCGCCTGGCGCTCCACCCTGGCATCAGCGATCTGACCGAATTTGAACTGTTCAATCTTCAAGGCGCGCTGCAGCAGAGCATTGCGCTGCCGCTGTCCATGGTCGATGAAGACGTACTGCTGAGCCCGAGCGTGCCCCGCGAGATCCTGCTGTTGGTCAACGTCGGCATCGACCCGCTCAGGCACCACAAAGACCTGAACATCCTGATGACCACCGAGCGAACAGACTCGCTGAGCTACGCTGGCGTCCGCGAAAATCTGGTGCTGACCTTCGACCAGATCACCCTCAACAGCTGGAACGAGGTGCTGGTCAATCGCTTCGACGGCCCCCATGCACTGCTGGACTGCCTGACAGAATTGCTCAACAGCCTGCCGGAAAAGTCCGCAAGGCCTGTCATCCGCGTGCGCTGTTTTTGCCACAACCGTGCGCAGGCTATCGCCCAGCGCGTGGAAGAGCTCATCGGCACCGCGCAACTGCTGCTGGACCGGCGCCTGAATCATCGCTATCTCATTCAGGTCGAGCAGCGTTACCACGTTCTGCAAATGATCCCCGGGCAGGTCAGCCACGTCTCGCTCGAACACGTGCCGGCACTTTTTGATTATCTGGGTGAAGAGCTTTCTGCCTACAGCCCGCTTCATCTGGACCCCCAGGCACTGGACGACTTGGACTTGTCGCTGTTCATCCCGTACGGGCAGCCCGAGTGCATTCAGGTTTTTTACCGGATCAACGAACCCAATGCCGACCTGTACGTGCTCGATGAGCGCAATGCGTTATGGCATCAGCAGGTGCCGTATCACACTGAATCCAGCCTGCTGGTGCCGCTGCAGCGCTTCTTTGAGTCGCTGATGTACCGACGCGTAGCGTTGTTGCCGATGGATAACCCGCTGGAATCAACCTCGCTGGAGGCTTTGTATTACCGCATAACCCCCGATGGATCAGGGCGAGCCCGCCGCGTCGAGCAGCGCTCGCCCCCGGCAATGCTCATCGAAAAACCATTCTTCGATGTGCAGGCGATTATTGAGGAGGCAAGCCCAGGCCAGGTCAGCGTGACGCTGTATTGCGACGGGATGGAGTTCTCCGACCTCGAATTCGGCGATCAGCTGTTCAGCGTCGTGGCGCGGCGAATTCTCGACCAGCGCCGTGAGCCGCAACGTTACCGCTGTTACATCACCGACCTGGACCTGTCCGGGATTCTCGGGGATGCGCGCGGTCAGACCATCCTGTTCCTGCGCTACAAGGCCGAGCTGGAACAGTCACTGAATGCCGCGATGGATGAGGTTTGATGACGACCGGCTCGCTACAGACGATTCAGCGTGCGACGGAATTTACACTGCGACGCTGATCCGCCTGCCGCACGATCTCACGCCGACGCTCATCGGTCGCCGCCCGCCACTCGCGGATGTCTTCGACGTGGCGCTGGCACCCCGTGCAGACTTTGTCCTCATCGAGCCGGCAGATGCTGATGCAGGGCGACGGAACAGCCGGGCTGACGTTGCTGAACAGCGGCTTTGGCGGTTTGACCGGCGTTGCGTTAACGGTCACTGGCGGTTGCCATCGCTGCCGTCGAGGGCATCGAAGTCGATCTCTTCGCCGGCCTGCTGGTTCGCCAGACGATAGAGCATCTCGCTCAACAGCTCTTCGCTCTTGTCGCAGATCCAATGCTTCGCTTCTTCGTCGTAGTCAAAGTGAAAACCACCCGACGCAGCCGCCAGCCACAGCTGACGCAAAGGCTCCTGACGGCTGAAAATGAACTGCGAGCCGTTTTCGAATTTCACGGTCAGCACACCGGCCGAACTCTCAAGGTCCAGATCCAGACCGCTCTCGTCGAAGATGTCCTGGAGCTTTTCCTGGGTGGCATCGACCAGATCGTGAAAACGGGCTTCAGTCAAACTCATTGCATGAACCTCAAAAGTGTCGGCGGATGGCGCAGCGACGCACGATACGGTCGCTCCCCGGCAAATGCAAAGCCTACCCGCCCAACTGCAATGGCGGGACCGGCTTTTGTCGGGAAGGTACCGAACGTCAATGCATCACAGACTGCGTCAGAAATCCGCGCGTGCTGCTCAGTCTAATTGCGTGACGGCGTCAAACCCCCGCCGGACGGGAACTCCAGCGCATAGGCAATCTGTCGGGTGGTCGGTATACTCGGGCGCAATTAATGCTTATACAAAGGATTTCGCCATGAAGCGCCTGATTTCCTCCCTGGCCGCGCTGCTTGCAGTTGCGTGTCTGGTCTCTGCCTGCGGTCAGAAAGGTCCACTGTATCTGCCCGACGACGACTCGTCCGACGGCTCCAGCCAGACCAAGTCGCACTCGCACAAGCATCAGACTTCGACCTACTAGGAATCAGTCATGGACGCCTTCAACTACCGCGACGGTGAGCTGTTCGCGGAAGGAGTGGCGTTGTCTGCCATCGCCGAACGCTTCGGCACGCCGACATACGTCTATTCCCGCGCGCACATCGAGGCGCAGTATCGCGCCTACGCCGACGCCCTGAGCGGCATGCCGCATTTGGTCTGTTACGCGGTCAAAGCCAACTCTAACCTGGGCGTACTCAATGTCCTGGCGCGGCTGGGCGCCGGTTTCGACATCGTTTCCCGTGGCGAACTGGAACGCGTACTGGCAGCAGGCGGTCAGGCTGACAAGATTGTCTTTTCCGGCGTCGGCAAGACCCGTGATGACATGCGCCGAGCCCTCGAAGTCGGCGTGCATTGCTTTAATGTCGAGTCCACCGACGAACTCGAACGCCTGCAAGTCGTCGCCGCCGAAATGGGCGTGCGCGCCCCGGTTTCGTTGCGCGTCAACCCGGACGTCGACGCCGGCACCCACCCCTACATCTCCACCGGCCTCAAGGAAAACAAATTCGGCATCGCCATTGCGGACGCCGAAGACGTTTACATCCGCGCCGCGCAGCTACCGAATCTTGACGTTATTGGCGTCGACTGCCACATCGGCTCCCAACTGACCACGCTCTCGCCTTTCGTGGATGCCCTGGATCGCTTGCTCGATCTGGTCGACCGGCTGGGCGATTGCGGCATTCTGCTGAAGCATATTGATCTGGGCGGCGGTCTGGGCGTGCGTTATCGCGACGAAGAGCCACCACTCGCGGGCGAGTACATTAAAGCCGTCCGTGACCGTCTTGATGGCCGCGATCTGGCGCTGATGTTCGAGCCCGGCCGCTTCATCGTTGCCAATGCCGGCGTGCTGCTCACCCGCGTCGAGTACCTCAAGCACACCGAGCACAAGGACTTCGCTATCGTCGACGCCGCCATGAACGACCTGATTCGTCCGGCGCTGTACCAGGCGTGGATGGACGTAACTGCGGTCAAGCCCCGTGACGGCGCCACACGCACCTACGACATCGTCGGCCCGATCTGCGAAACCGGGGATTTCCTGGCCAAGGAGCGCGAACTCGCCCTGGCTGAAGGCGATCTGCTGGCGGTGCATTCGGCTGGCGCCTATGGCTTCGTGATGAGCTCCAACTACAACACCCGCGGACGTACGGCCGAGGTGCTTGTGGATGGCGAGCAAGCCTTCGAAGTGCGTCGCCGTGAAACCGTGACTGAGCTGTTTGCCGGCGAAAGCCTGCTGCCGGAGTAATCCCATGCTGCTGCGTTTTACCAAGATGCATGGCCTGGGCAATGATTTCATGGTGTTGGACCTTGTGAGCCAGCACGCGCACATTACGCCCAAGCATGCCAAGCAATGGGGCGATCGCCACACCGGCATCGGCTTCGATCAGTTGCTGCTGGTCGAAGCGCCGAACAATCCGGACGTGGACTTCCGTTACCGGATTTTCAATTCCGACGGTTCCGAGGTCGAGCAATGCGGCAATGGCGCGCGCTGCTTCGCCCGTTTCGTGCTGGACAAGCGGCTGACGGCCAAGAAGCAGATTCGCGTCGAGACCAAAGGCGGCATCATCGAGCTGGACATCCGCAACGACGGCCAGATCAGCGTTGATATGGGCGCGCCGCGCCTGGTGCCGGCGGACATCCCGTTCGATGCGCCGGAGCAGGCCACCAGTTATACCCTCGATGTCGATGGCGAAACCGTCGAGCTCGCGGCCGTGTCCATGGGCAACCCCCATGCCGTGCTGCGCGTCTACGACATCAACAACGCACCTGTGCATGTGCTGGGCGCGAAAATCGAACACCATCCGCGCTTTCCGGCTCGGGTGAACGTGGGCTTTCTCCACGTCGTCGACCGTCAGCGCGCGCAATTGCGGGTGTGGGAACGCGGCGCCGGGGAAACTCAGGCATGCGGCACCGGAGCCTGCGCGGCAGCGGTCGCGGCCATTACCCAAGGCTGGATGGATTCGCCGATGCTGATCGACCTGCCAGGCGGACGCCTGTCCATCGAGTGGGCCGGTCCTGGCCATTCAGTGGTGATGACTGGCCCGGCGGTCCGTGTTTACGAAGGCCAAGTACGTCTATGAGCGAGAGTATCCAATGACCGATCAGCCTCAGACTTCAAACGACACGCCCGGCCAATCACCTGCCGAGAACGCAGTGCCTGCCCTTGAAGCCGAGGCGGTTGCGGCCTGGCTGCAACAACACCCTGATTTCTTCGCCGAACACGACGAGCTGTTGGCGATGATGCGCGTCCCGCACCAACGGGGCGACACCGTCTCGCTGGTCGAACGCCAGCTTAAACTGCTGCGCGAGCGCAACATCGAGATGCGTCACCGGCTCTCGCAACTGATGGACGTGGCCCGGGACAATGACCGGCTGTTTGAAAAAACCCGCCGGCTGATTCTCGATCTGATGGACGCAACCAGTCTGGAAGACATCGTCATCTGCGTGGAAGACAGCCTGCGCCAAGAGTTTCAGGTGCCCTTCGTCAGCCTTATTCTGTTCAGCGACCACCCGATGACCGTCGGACGCTGGGTCAGCGCCGCCGACGCGCAGAAAGCCATTGGTGGGCTGATGTCCGGCGGCAAGACCCTGTGTGGCGCGCTGCGCGAGCATGAACTCGAGTTCCTGTTCGGCAGCGAGCAAAGCAAGGAAGTAGGCTCGACCGCCCTGGCGTCCCTCACCCATCAAGGGTTGCATGGCGTTCTGGCCATCGGGAGCCGTGATCCGCAGCATTACAAAAGCTCGGTCGGCACGCTGTTTCTCAGTTACATCGCCGACGTGCTCAGCCGTCTGCTGCCCCGCTTCACCAACTCGCTGCGTTCGGTTCGCTAGTCATGGAAGGGCAACTGGACGCCTACTGCACGCACCTGCGCAGTGAGCGCCAAGTGTCGAGCCATACGCTTGAAGCCTATCGCCGCGACCTGAACAAGGTCCTGGCGTTCTGCGAAAAGCAGCACATCGACAGCTGGAAAGCGCTGGATATTCAGGCCATGCGCAGCCTTGTCGCGCGCCTCCACCAGCAGGACCAATCCTCGCGCAGCCTGGCCAGACTGCTGTCAGCCGTTCGCGGCTTCTATCACTACCTCAACCGCGAAGGCCTTTGCGATCACGATCCGGCCAATGGCCTGTCACCGCCCAAGGGCGAGCGTCGCCTGCCGAAAACGCTTGATGCCGACCGAGCCCTGCAACTGCTTGAAGGCGGCGTCGAAGACGATTTCCTGGCCCGGCGCGATCAGGCCATCCTCGAGCTTTTCTATTCGTCAGGCCTGCGCCTGTCCGAGTTGACCGGACTGAACTGTGCAGACCTGGATCTGGCGGACGGTCTCGTGCAGGTCCTCGGCAAAGGCAGCAAAACTCGCGTTTTACCGGTCGGCAAAAAGGCCCGGGAAGCGCTGGAGGAATGGCTCAAGCAGCGGGCGCTGGCCAATCCACAGGACGATGCTGTGTTCGTCAGCCAGCAGGGCCGGCGCCTCGGGCCGCGATCGATCCAGCTGCGGGTCAAGGCCGCTGGCGAACGCGAGTTGGGCCAGAATCTGCACCCACATATGCTTCGCCATTCATTCGCCAGTCACTTGCTGGAGTCGTCCCAGGACCTGCGCGCCGTGCAGGAGCTGCTGGGTCACGCCGACATCGCCACCACTCAGATCTACACCCACCTGGATTTCCAGCATCTGGCCACGGTGTACGACAGCGCCCATCCACGGGCCAAGCGCAAAGGTAACGCCGACAATGAGCATTAAGCTGATCACCTTCGATCTGGACGACACGCTGTGGGAAACCGCACCGGCGATTGTCAGTGCCGAAGCCAAGCTGCGTGAGTGGCTGGCTGCCAACGCGCCAAAGCTAGGGCCGGTTCCGGTCGAGCATCTGTGGGAAATCCGCTCGCGACTCATCGAAGAGGATCCGACGTTCAAGCACCGGATCAGTGCGTTGCGCCGTACGGTGCTGTTTCACGCCCTGGCGGACGCTGGCTACAGTCAGGCCGAAGCCCACGAGCTGGCGGACCAGAGCTTTGAAGTATTCCTTCAAGGGCGGCACCAGTTGGACATCTTCCCTGAAGTGGTGCCGACACTGGAAATCCTGACCAAGTCTTACACGCTGGGTGTCGTGACCAACGGCAATGCGGACGTTCGACGCCTGGGCCTGGCCGATTATTTCGCCTTCGCTCTGTGCGCCGAGGACCTGGGTATCGGCAAACCAGACCCTGCTCCCTTCGTTGAAGCGCTGAAACGCGGCAATGCCGATGCCAGTCAGGCCGTGCATGTCGGCGACCACCCCGGTGACGACATCGCCGGTGCTCAGCAGGCCGGCATGCGGGCGATCTGGTACAACCCCGCTGGCAAAGTCTGGGAGGCTGAAAGAGCGCCGGATGCCGAGATCAGCAGCCTGACGCAATTGCCCGAGGTGCTGGCGCGCTGGGGTTGATCCGGGTCTCCCCCGGTATGAATGCCGGCTTTTGCGTCGGCAACCCGGATCGCAGGCAATAAAAAACCCGCAGCGACAGCGGGTTTTTCATCAAGCGCACAACCGGCCTTTAGATAGGACGGCTGCCGTACTTGTTATCAGGCTTCTTGGGCGGATCGGCGACCACATTGGCCTCCACTTCCACAACCTTGCCACCGCGAGCGAGGAATTCTTCCATCGCGCGAGCCAGAGCATCACGCTCTTTGTTCTTGGCTTCCACGCTCGGCAATTCGTCTACCGAGACGGCGGCCTTGGCCTTGCCCTTGGCCGGAGTCGCAGAGACTTCAGCGCTGTCGTCGACCTCCACTACATCTTCATCGGAAGCCGCAGCGAGCCCCTCGCCGCCCTCCTCGTCTTCCAGCTCGTCTTCCAGACCTTCTTCGATGTCGTCGTCGCTCATGTTCTACCTCATGACTTGCGCAAGCAGATTAGTTATAGCCCAGCCGGGCTTGATTTCTTGGACAGCCGGAAAAAATTCAACTACCGCAGACTCTCAGCGGTCGTGTCCCTCACCTTGAAGCGTGGCGAGGACTCTACGGGCTCCGCCTGCATCGCGGTGCTCGCCCAGATAAATACCTTGCCATGTGCCCAACGCCAGCCGTCCATTTGTAACCGGCAATGTCAGCTGGCAGCCAAGCAGACTGGCTTTGAAGTGCGCAGGCAGATCGTCGGGTCCTTCGTCGTCATGCTCGTAACCGTCGCGCCCCTGAGGCACCAGACGGTTGAAGAACCGCTCGAAATCGCGACGTACCGCCGGATCGGCGTTCTCGTTGACGGTCAACGAGGCCGAGGTGTGTTGCAGCCAGACATGCAGCAGGCCAATGCGGCATTCGCGTAATTCGCGAAGGCCCGCAACGATCTCGTCAGTCACCAGATGGAAACCACGAGGCCTTGCCCGCAGCGTGATCAAGGTCTGTTGCCACATACCGTTCTCCGCCCTTCGGCGCGCATTCTAACGCGCTGGAAAAAAAAACAAAGTGCGTAATGAGCGACGATTTTTACGGGCGCAGGACAAGGGCATTTATGCCCTCTCAAGCGTCCGGAATCGCCAGGTTTGGCCGAGCATTGCAGCGGATGTCCCTGCCTGGAACACCCGCCCCCTGTGCGGACATCCCTATCGACAAACCCCAGACAAAAAAATGCCCGGAGACCCGGGCATTTTTTCATGCGTGGATTACAAGTTGTAGCCACGTTCGTTGTGTTGCGCCAGATCCAGGCCGACCGCTTCTTCTTCTTCGGTGACACGCAGGCCCATGACCATGTCGAGCACCTTGAGGATGATGAAGGTCACGATCGCGGTGTAGATGACCGTGAAGCCGACGCCTTTGCACTGGATCCAGACTTGTGCCGCGATGTCGGTCACAGTGCCGAAGCCGCCCAGCGAAGGGGCTGCAAACACGCCGGTCAGGATCGCGCCAAGGATACCGCCGATACCGTGAACGCCGAACGCATCCAGGGAGTCGTCGTAGCCCAGTTTGCGTTTCAGGCTGGTGGCGCAGAAGAAGCAGACCACGCCTGCCGCCAGACCGATGATCAGGCCGCCCATTGGGCCCACAGTACCGGCAGCCGGAGTCACAGCAACCAGACCGGCAACCACACCCGAGGCAATGCCCAGCGCGCTTGGCTTACCGTGGGTCAGCCATTCGGCGAACATCCAGCCCAGCGCTGCAGCAGCGGTGGCGATCTGGGTGACCAGCATGGCCATACCGGCGGTGCCGTTGGCCGCAGCTGCGGAACCTGCGTTGAAGCCGAACCAGCCCACCCAGAGCATGGCCGCACCTACCAGGGTGTAACCCAGATTGTGCGGGGCCATCGGAGTGGTCGGGAAACCTTTACGCTTGCCGAGTACCAGGCACGCCACCAGGCCAGCCACACCGGCGTTGATGTGAACAACGGTGCCGCCCGCGAAGTCGAGAACGCCCCAGTCCCACAACAGACCGCCGACGCCACTCCAGACCATGTGCGCAATCGGCGCGTAAACCAGGGTGAACCAGATCGCCATGAAGATCAGCATCGCGGAGAACTTCATGCGTTCTGCGAAGGCGCCGACGATCAGGGCCGGGGTGATGATGGCGAAAGTCATCTGGAAGGTCACGAAAACGGCTTCCGGGAACAGTGCCGCAGGGCCAGTGATGCTTGCCGGGGTGATGCCTGCCAGGAACGCCTTCGACAGACCGCCGACGAAGGAGTTGAAGTTGACGACGTTGGCTTCCATCCCGGTGGTGTCGAAGGCCATGCTGTAGCCGTAGACGACCCACAGAATGCTGATCAGGCCAGTAATGGCGAAGCACTGCATCATCACGGAAAGAATGTTTTTCGAGCGGACCATGCCGCCGTAGAACAGCGCCAGACCCGGGATGGTCATGAACAGCACCAGCGCGGTGGAGGTCAGCATCCAGGCGGTGTCGCCGGAATTGAGTACGGGGGCTGCCACTTCGTCTGCCGCCATGGCCAAGCCAGGGGTTACGAGGGACAACAGGGCTCCTAGCCCTGCGAATTGACGCAGAGTCATATTGTTTTCTCCTGGGGCGTTGGGGTTTGGCGGCTTAGATTGCGTCGGTATCGGTTTCGCCGGTACGGATGCGGATGGCCTGTTCCAGATTGACCACGAAGATCTTGCCGTCACCGATCTTGCCGGTGTTGGCCGCTTTGGTTATCGCTTCGATAACGCGGTCCAGATCCTTGTCGTCGATCGCAACATCGATCTTCACCTTGGGGAGGAAGTCGACTACATACTCCGCACCGCGATACAGCTCGGTGTGGCCTTTCTGACGTCCGAAGCCTTTGACTTCAGTAACCGTGATGCCCTGCACGCCGATTTCGGACAGCGACTCGCGTACGTCGTCCAGCTTGAACGGCTTGATGATGGCAGTGACTAGCTTCATGAAACTTTCTCCCGAATTGGTGGACTTGCCCCAGGAAAACAAACCCGACTCAAGTCTAAGCGCAGTGTCTGGCTTTGTAACGCGTCGTGTCCGCAAGAGACCTGACCAACTCCAGAAAACCGCTTCTGACGAAACATTCCCCGCTCCGCCTGCCGCACTGCATTCGTCACAGCGACTGCATCAGTGCATGGGTTACAAGCCACTAAGCAGAAAGCTTGCCATCTCATCGATCGGCGTGAATTTCGGCACTTGAACCGTTAATTCACGCTTCAGCGTAGTCGTCGATTGCCATCGCCGCACAACAACGGTGCGCGCGTGCCCGAGGGGATGCGCGAAAAGCGTGCAGAGCGTTGCGCGTGGCGGACGGTCGAAAGCTGCGTGCTACAATCGCGTCCTCTGATTCTGGAGTTTCATCATGCTCGCCCCTAAAGCCTTTCTCGACGCCCTGAGCGGCCACGCGTCCCGCCTGTTCAACGGCGAAACCCCGGTTCCCCGCAGCGAATTCGAAACCCAGTTCAAGGCGCTGCTGCAGAGCGGTTTTAGCAAGCTGGATTTGGTCAGCAGGGAAGAATTCGACAGCCAGATGATCGTCCTCGCCCGTACCCGCGCGCGTCTTGAGGCACTGGAAGCGAAGATGGCGGAGATGGAAGCGCAGTTGGCGACGCAGCCGAAAGCGCCGGGGGCTGAGCCACAGGGTTGAGCGTTTAACCCTGCGGGTGCTCAGGCGCAGTGCGCAATGCGCTGAACCTGGGCTTTGATGGCTTCACCTCGCTCGATCTCTGCTTGGCGCAGGTCACAGGTGAGCTGCAAATTCAGCCAGAATTCCGGGGTGGTTTCGAAGTCCCAGAGCACTGGCTCTCGCCCGCCTCAAGCCGGTTCTCCACAGCCAGCGCTATGTCAGCCGGCTTCCGACAGTCCATCCCTGCATTTTCAGATCGGTCCTACATATTTCCTGAGCGCGAATTGATATTTTCCCGCCGCTCACGACTTCTCACTTCATCTCCTGGGTGCTAACTCGCACGATTTTGCTGGCGTCGGTTCCTGCTGAATCATTTTCAGCACGCAGACCACTTTGCAGCTAATCGGATATTCCAGCATGGACGCTTGTGCCCGGTTCACATCAGCCTCCATGGCTTGAATTTGGACTTCGCAGAGACCTGACAGATGCCTTCGATCTACACGCTCAAGCCAAGATTTCAGAATGCGCTCCGACCTTGGGTGAGGCGCCTTTTCGATCACGGAGTCACCGCCAATCAGACGACTGTGGTGGCCGCTGCGGGCTCAGTCCTGGTAGGCACTTTGGTCGCCGTTTTCGCTTCACACCTTTGGGTGTTCATCCTCGTACCCATCTGGATGGTGGTGAGAATGGCGCTCAACGCGATGGATGGAATGCTGGCCCGGGAGTTTGGCCAGCAGAGTGAAATGGGCGCTTACCTGAATGAACTGTGCGACCTGCTCGCAGACAGCGCACTCATCCTGCCCTTCCTGCTCATACCTGATGTGAGCCTGACGCTGACGCTGCTGGCCACACTCCTTGCGTGGCTCAGTGAATACGCCGGCGTAATGGGTCCGATGGTCGGCTCGACACGCCGCTACGACGGCCCCATGGGCAAAAGCGATCGTGCATTCATATTTGGTGCGCTAGCCACATCCATCGCGCTGGGCTGGCGAGACGCCGGATGGATTAACGCGGTGCTGGTTCTGGTGAGCGCATTGCTCTGCTACACAGTGTTCAACCGAGTGCGCGCAGGGCTCAGGCATGGGAAGGAGTGCCCTCCTTCCGCCTAAGCATGATGCGGTGCGCGAAGTTCGGACTTGCGCATTCACCTCCGCGATAGCGTTGCGCCTCTGTATCGATAGGGGCCAGCGTCCGATACGCCAAGGAAGGCAGTACTTCTCGTGCACCTCAGTCACGAGCAGCCCACTTAGCATAAGGAAGTCCCGTGCTCGAATCTCTGATCGCAAGGTTAATCACCGGCGCAGCGCGTACCCTGACCGGCGCCCGCAGCCTGTGGGTAGGCTGCACGCCACATCCGGAGCAACGTATCTATTTCGCTAATCACAGCAGCCACGGCGACTTCGTACTGCTCTGGGCTTCGCTACCCTTAGCCCTTCGCGACGCCACCCGGCCAGTGGCAGGCTCCGATTACTGGCAGACCAATCCTGTACGCCGCTACCTCATCAACCGCGTGTTCAAGGGCGTATCAGTAAACCGCGATCGCACGGCTGCCACGGATAACCCGTTAAAAGGCATGCAAGACGCGTTGGAAAATGGGGACTCACTGATCATATTCCCCGAAGGCACCCGCAACCTGGGGCAAGAGGTGCTGCCGTTCAAAAGCGGGATCTATCATTTAGCCAAGTGTTACCCGCAGGTGCAGATCGTTCCGGTATGGATTACCAACCTTAACCGAGTGATGCCCAAAGGCCGCGTGATCCCGCTCCCCCTGCTGTGTACGACGACCTTTGGCAAGCCACTCGGGATTGAACCCGAAGAAGATAAAAGTCTGTTCCTTGAACGTAGCCGGGCAGCACTGATGGCACTGAACCCGGAAAACCAAAGCTCATGAACAAGCAGACCCTCACACTCTTTGCCGGAATCGGCGCGCTTCTGCTGGTGGCTTCGCTCATCGCTTTTATCCTCAAGCGTGCGACTGGCAGCGAATCAAGCGCTGTAGTAGACAACCTCAACGCCCGAATCAATGCCTGGTGGGGCATGGTCCTCGTCATAGGAATGGCATTCTGGCTGGGGACCACCGCCGTCATCGTGCTGTTTTATGCGGTGTCCTTCTATGCACTGCGCGAATTCCTCACACTGACCCCAACCCGCGGCAGCGACTACCTGGCGCTGCTGGCGGCGTTTTACGTGGCTCTGCCGCTGCAATATCTGCTGATTTATATCAAGTGGTATGGGCTGTTCTCGATATTGATTCCTGTGTACGGATTTCTGCTATTGCCTATCCTCTCGACGCTAGCGGGGGATAGCGTCCGCTTTCTGGAACGCGCGTCTAAAGTGCAGTGGGGGTTGATGATCGCGGTGTATTGCGTGTCTTCGGTGCCTGCGTTGCTCACGCTGGACATTCCAGGCTATGAAGGCCGAAATCTTCTGCTCATCGCGTATCTGGTGATCGTCGTACAGTTGTCAGACGTGCTTCAGTACGTGTGTGGAAAATTGTGGGGCAAGCGCAAGATTGCGCCGAATCTGTCACCGTCAAAGACCGTTGAAGGCTTCGTCGGAGGTGTCCTGCTCGCCTCACTGATCGGCGCCGCGTTATGGTGGATCACGCCGTTTAATCCCTGGCAGTCATTTCTCATCGCGCTGCTAATCAATCTACTTGGTTTTGCGGGAGGTCTCGTGATGTCGGCGATCAAGCGAGACCGTGGCGTGAAAGATTGGGGCCATATGATTGAAGGCCACGGCGGCATGCTCGACCGTTTGGACTCAGTCTGTTTCGCAGCGCCGATTTTCTTTCACTTGGTACGGTATGGCTGGACTTGAATCCCGGCCGGATGATGGCGCTGGCATTCGAAACTTCTACCCATGCTTGAGGGGTCAGGTGCCCACTGCTGGGCAGCCTTGAGCAGGTGACGAGCATAATAATTATCAAATTCGCCCTTTTTGACGAACTGAAAACCGTGACGAGTATAAAACCGATTTGAAGCGCTTTCTTTCAGAGCCCCAACATACAATCTAGCGACGCCGCATCCGCTTCCATGAAGATCTGACGAAGGACAATCGAGCCTATTCCTGATCCTTGTGCGCTTGGCTTGATGTAAAGGTGATCGAGCAACAACCCGTCGATACGCGGCTTGACCACGACAAAACCCACCCGCTCGCCGGAAACCTCAACGTGGCGGGTAAATTCGGGAGAAAAACCTTCCCGGAAACGCTCCCGAGCACGCACGGGATCGAAGCGACCAATGCGCTTAAGGCTCTCACGCATGGCGTCAATCCGGAGGGCAACAAGCGCTTCGAAGTCACCGGCTCCCGCTATGGCGAAGGTGACCAAAGTGCCTGCAGTGGACATGGGTTCGAGAGATTCTTCGGTCAGAATTTCCTCAGAATGTACAGGCTGCACTCCAGTCCTGGTCATGATCCACCTCCAGTCGATTCATACACATGCCGTAGAACATGCACGGGGCCAAGCTTCAGAGCAATGACTATCCTTCAGCTCGCCGCAGGAAGCGGTGCTGCCTTCAAGGAAAGACATGTCCCTCGCGATCGTTCTGAGCCGTGCACAGGTTGGCGTTGAAGCCCCTGCCGTGACCGTTGAAACCCATCTCGCCAACGGGCTGCCCAGTCTGACGCTGGTGGGTCTGCCAGAGGGCGCGGTGAAGGAGAGTAAGGATCGGGTGCGCAGTGCGATCCTCAACTGTCGGCTGGAATTCCCGGCGCGGCGGATCACCCTGAATCTCGCCCCTGCCGATTTGCCCAAGGACGGCGGACGCTTCGATGTCGCCATCGCACTTGGCTTGCTGGCCGCCAGCGCGCAGGTGCCGACGCTTGCGTTGGAGGGCATCGAATGTCTGGGGGAACTGGCGTTATCGGGTGCGATTCGGCCCGTGCAGGGCGTGCTCCCCGCGGCGCTTGCTGCGCGGGAAGCAGGGCATACGCTGATCGTGCCGGCAGTGAATGCCGAGGAAGCGTGTCTGGCGTCAGGCCTGAAGGTAATCGCGGTCAGTCATCTGCTCGAGCTGGTGTCACACTTGAATGGGCACACGGTTATCCCGCCCTATAAATCCAACGGCCTGATTCTGCAGACGCAGCCGTATCCCGACTTGAGTGAGGTGCAAGGCCAGACCGCTGCCAAACGCGCGTTGCTGGTGGCCGCGGCCGGCGCGCATAACCTGCTTTTCAGCGGTCCCCCCGGCACCGGTAAAACGCTGCTCGCCAGCCGTTTGCCTGGGCTGTTGCCGCCGCTGGATGAGCTCGAAGCGCTGGAGGTGGCGGCGATTCAGTCGGTCGCCAGTCATGCGCCGCTGACCAGTTGGCCCCAGCGCCCTTTTCGGCAACCCCATCACTCTGCATCGGGTCCTGCGTTGGTCGGGGGTGGCAGTCGCCCGCAACCTGGCGAGATCACCCTGGCGCACCACGGTGTGCTGTTTCTGGACGAACTTCCGGAATTTGATCGGCGGGTGCTGGAGGTCCTGCGCGAACCCCTTGAATCCGGCCACATCGTCATTTCCCGCGCGCGGGATCGGGTGCGCTTTCCGGCGCGCTTTCAACTGGTCGCCGCGATGAACCCCTGCCCGTGTGGTTATCACGGCGAGCCGACCGGGCGCTGCCGCTGCTCAACCGATCAGATTCAGCGCTATCGCAACAAGCTGTCCGGACCGCTGCTCGACCGGATTGACCTGCATCTGACGGTCGCTCGGGAAACGACCTCCTTGGCCGCCACTGCAGACAGCAAGGGTGAAAGCGCCAGCGCAGCGGAAGTGGTCTCCGAAGCCCGACAACGCCAACAACGGCGCCAGGGCTGTGCCAACGCCTTTCTTGACCTGCCTGCGCTGCGTCAACACTGCGCGTTGCTGCCGGAAGACGAAGCCTGGCTCGAGAATGCGTGTGAACGCCTGAACCTGTCCCTGCGCGCTGCCCACCGCTTGCTGAAAGTGGCGCGCACGCTCGCTGATCTGGAGAAGGTGGACGCAATCGCCCGATGCCACATTGCTGAGGCGCTGCAGTATCGGCCTTCGACGAATTGAAGATCTTCGTTGTACGTATCTCAGATGAGATACATAGTGATCTTTTTCAGGAGTAGCCCTCATGACAACCCAAACTTCAATGCTGCATGTGAGGATTGATCTGGCACTTAAAAACCAGGCATCGGAGACCTTGGCCCACTTCGGCCTCACCATCTCCGATGCCGTGCGTATTTTGCTCACGCGGGTGGTCCGGGAAGGCGGTTTGCCCGCGGGCCTTGGCGCACACCCGGATGCTTACGATCAATGGTTCAGGGCCAAGGTGCGTGAAGCCATGGACGACTCGGGGCCGACGCATTCGCACGAGGACGTCATGGCTGCCGCCACCGAATTACTCGAAAGGAAGCGCGGTGCTGACAATTGAATGGAGCAGGTATGCCAAGGACGATTTGCTGGCGATCCTTGAATACATCGCCGGCCATGACGCCAAAGCAGCGTGGCGCTTGAAGGAGGAGATCGATGTTCGCATCGACCACCTCCCTCGCCATCCAAGGCTTTATAAAGCTGGTCGGGAAGCAGGAACCAGGGAGATCGTAGTGGCTCCGAACTACTTGGTGGTGTATGCCGAAACCCCCACGACCCTTCTCATTCTTCGCGTTTTACACGCTGCCCAACAGTGGCCCCTAAATCCCTCAGCTTGAATGTCCAGCTCGGTGGTCACTCAACTCACCGAAACCGATCCACTTCCTTCTGCAAGTCAGCTGCCACCGCGTTCAACTCTTGAGCCGTGATCGCCAGGTTGGACACGACTTCGCGTTGCTCGCTGTTCGCCTGGGCGATGCTTTGCAGGTTGGCGCTGAGCAGCGTTGCCGTGTTGCTCTGCTCCTGGGTCGCGGTGGTGATGGACGTGAATTGCTCACCGGCCGACCGGCTTTGTTCGTCGATCTGGGCCAGGGCTGCGGCGACTTTGGCGTTGCGCGACAGGCCTTCCTGCATCAGCGCGTTGCCTTGCTGCATGGTGTTGATCGCATTGCTGGTCTCTTGCTGGATGCTGCTGATCATGCCGGAGATTTCGTCGGTGGCTTGGCGCGTACGAGATGCCAGGCTGCGGACTTCATCCGCTACCACCGCAAAACCACGGCCTTGCTCACCAGCGCGTGCTGCCTCAATGGCGGCATTGAGGGCCAGAAGGTTGGTCTGCTCGGCGATCGAGGTGATGACGCTGACAATTCCGCCAATCTCCTGCGAGCGCTGGCCCAAGGTATCGATCACCGTCGCGGTGCTGCTCAGCGAGCCTGCAATTTGCTCCAGCGAGGCCGACGCCTCCTCCATGGACGTACGACCGATGCGCGTCTGCTGGGCATTGCCCTGGGCCATGCGCTCGGTAGTGCCCATGTTGTCGGCGATGGTCAGGGCCGTGGCGCTGAACTCCTCCACTGCGCCGGCCATGCTGGTGATTTCGCCGGATTGCTGCTCCATCCCTTCATAAGCACCGCCCGACAGGCCGGACAACGCGTTGGCTCGGCTGCTGACTTCCAGCGCTGCTGTGCGGATGTGGGACACCATGGTTTCCAGCGCCTGGCCCATCTTGTTGAAGCTACCCGCCAGCTGACCAATTTCGTCATGGCTGGAAACGTTCAGGCGCGCGCTCAAATCACCGGCACCCAACGCTTCCGCCTGACTGACCAACGCCGACAGCGGCCGCAGCTTGCTGCGCAGCAGCCAGATCGCGGCAGCGACAGCGATCAGCATCGCCAGGAGGCTGCCGATGGCCAGTTGCGTGCCGACGCTCCAGGTCACTGCGCTGATTTCATCCTTGGGCATCGTCGCCAGAACCGTCCACGGGCCGCCGGCAAACTTCTCGCCGACGGTGTAGAAGTCTTCACCGGCGTCCTGCCAGAACCGCCCAACGCCTGGCGTCTTGACGAACTCGGCCAGGGTGGTGCTTGCCTGATCCAGATCCTTCACGCCCGCTGGTGCCACCAGCCATTTGCTCTGCTCGTCGAGTAGGGCCAGCGAGCCGGTGGAGCCGATGCGGAAGTTTTTCAGGTTGTCGAACTGCGCTTTCTGCGCGTCGGTGTAGTCGAAACCGACAAACAGCACGGCGATGACCTTACCGCTGGCGTCACGCACCGGGCTGTATTGAGTCATGTACAGGCGATCGAACAACAGCGCGCGACCGACGTATCCCTGGCCGGCGAGCAGCTTGTCGTAGGCGGGATGTTTGTGATCCAGCGAGGTACCGAGGGCGCGTGAGCCGTCCTGCTTGCTCAGGGAGGTGCTGACGCGCACGAAGTCGTCGCCGCTGCGCACAAAGACCGTCGCCACGCCGGCCGTCATTTTCTTGAAGTCGTCGACTTCCGTGAAGTCGTTGTTCAAAGCCGTACCGTTCAGCAGCAACGCAGGAGTCTGCACGCCCGCAACCGCGATCTGTTGATCGGCCTGGACGCTCAAACCACCCGAAAAGCGCTTTTCAAACAGCCCGCTTAAACGCTGGGTGCTGTCGCGCAGCGTGCTGTGGAACGTGTTCAACTGGTCGGCCAGCAACCGGGCTTCGCTGCTCATGTGCTCTTCGCGAATGACCAGGTTAGCCGAGTCCAGAGAGCGCAAGGCGAATAGCGTACTGCCGCTGATGACGACGGCCAGAATAACGGCCAGGGCGATGCCGAGTTGCGAGGCAATTCGGGCGCGAGGCTGAGACATTGGAGCTCCTTGCCGAACGACTGGACCGTCCTGATCTCAGGAACACCATTCGGACGAATCTAATAGAGGGGATCGATGAACCGATTGAGGTGAACCGGCTCTGCATTACACCTTCGGCCGCCAAAAGAAATACTTGAGTCCAACCCCCTCTATGGACGGAATTATTTCCTTTTCTGACAGTCTCGGCGCCCTTTTTCAATAAGCCTGCGCTCTGCGGTTCACTCCAGAATCGTCACGTCCGGCAGCTCCATCGCCTGCACTTCACCCTGCAAAAAGTCACTGAGCCGGCGCATACGCTCACCGCCCGGTCGAGTCTTGGGCCATACCAGGTAATAGTTCTCGCCGCTGACGACTGCGGTGCGCCACGGCAGGCTGAGTCGGCCCTGAGCGACGTCCTCCGCCACCATCAGCAGATCACCCATCGAAACGCCGTAACCCCGGGCCGCCGCGATCATGCCCAACTCAAGCGTGTCGAATACCTGCCCGCCCTTGAGCGAGACCCGGTCAGACAAGTCCATGCGCTCCAGCCATCGGCGCCAGTCGCGACGGTCAGGCGTGGGGTGCAGCAGTTCGGCGCCGGCCAGTCGCTCGGCATCCCACGGCGCGTCATCCAGCAGCGTCGGCGCGCCCACGGGAATCAGCCATTCCGGGAATAGATACGTCGCCTCCCATTCCGGCGGGAAATGCCCATGGCTGAGCAACACCGCGCAATCGAACGGCTCCTGGGTGAAGTCGACGCTGTCGATGTCCATCCAGGCGCTGGTCAGTTGCACTTCGTTACCCACTTGCAAGTGGCGAAAACGACTCAGCCGCGCCAGCAGCCAGCGCATAGTCAGGGTTGAAGGAGCCTTCATGCGCAAGATGCCCTCCTCGGCCATCAACGCGCTGCACGCTCGCTCCAACGCGGAGAACCCTTCACGCACACCCGGCAACAATTCCCGCGCGGCCTCGGTGAGCTGCAGGTTGCGACCATTGCGGCGGAACAGGCGGCAGGCGAAGTGCTCCTCCAGCGTGCGGATATGCCGACTGACGGCGCTCTGGGTGATCGACAGTTCTTCAGCGGCGCGCGTGAACGAGCTGTGTCGCGCAGCGGCTTCAAACGCGCGGAGGGCATACAGCGGCGGAAGTGTGCGAGACATCGGCGTAGCTCCTCGGGGAGTCGGGCAACTGCAGTCACTCTACTGCAGAAATGCCAGGATGAGTTTTACTCATGCGAGTGATCGGATTTATCCCTTTGTGCATCTACGCCGCAATCCCCACAATGACCAGCCTGCCAACACCCGTAGCCCGAGCGCAAAGACCATGCACCAGCACGCTTTCAAAGAACTGTGGATCATCCTGCGTCTGGCCGGGCCGCTGATTGCTTCGCAAATGGCGCACATGCTGATGGTGTTCACCGACACCGTGATGATGGGCAAGCTGGGCCCGGAGTCCCTGGCCGGTGGCGGGCTAGGGGCGGCGAGCTACAACTTCGTGTCGTTCTTCTGCGTCGGTGTCATGGCGGCGGTCGGCACGCTGGTTGCGATTCGCAAGGGCGCGAATGATCACGCCGGGGTCACCCGTCTGACCCAGGCCGGCTTGTGGCTGGCATGGGGCATGGCCTTGGTTGCTGGGCTGATCCTGTGGAACCTTGAGCCGATCCTGCTGCACTTCGGTCAGGACGAGGCTAACGTACACATGGCCAGTGAGTTTCTGATCACGCTGCCATTGGCGTTGCCTGGCCTGCTGAGTTTCATGGCCCTGCGCGGTTTCACCAGCGCACTGGGGCGTGCCACCCCGGTAATGGTGATCAGTCTGGTGGGCGTGGCCCTGAACTTCGGGCTCAATTATGCGTTCATCCACGGGCTGTTCGGCCTGCCGCACTGGGGCCTGATGGGCATTGGCCTGGTCACGGCCATTGTCACCAACGCCATGGCTCTGGCCCTCGCCCTGCACATTCGTTATCACAGCGCCTACGCGGCGTATCCCCTTCACAAAGAACTGATGAAACTCTCGCGCAGCTGCCTGAAAGAGCTGTGGCGTCTGGGCCTGCCCATCGGCGGTACGTATGCGGTGGAAGTCGGCCTGTTTACCTTTGCGGCGTTCTGCATGGGCGCCATGGGCAGCACCCAGATGGCCGCGCACCAGATCGCCCTGCAATCGGTATCGATGGCGTTCATGGTCCCGGTCGGGATTTCCTACGCGGTGACCATGCGCATCGGTTTGCACTACGGCGCAGGGAACCTGTTGCTGGCGCGCACCGCCGGACGCATGGGGATTGGCTTCGGCGGGCTGCTGATGCTGTCGTTCGGCATTCTTTTCTGGGTTGCGCCCCACGCCGTCATCGGTTTGTTCGTGGACGTCAACGATCCGAAATACCAGGGTGTGGTCGAGCTGGCGGTGAAGCTGCTGGCAATCGCAGCATGGTTCGAGATTCTCGACGGCACGCAGACCATTGCCATGGGCGCGATTCGGGGATTCAAGGACGCCAAGACCACATTCCTGATCGGACTGGCGAGCTACTGGGTGGTCGGCGCGCCGTTGGCGTGGGGCCTCGGGTTTCTCGCGAACCAAGGCGCGGTGGGCGTGTGGTGGGGATTGGCGATTGGCTTGCTTTGCTCAGCGGTGGCACTGACCTGGGCATTCGAGCGCAAGACGGCGCGGCTGCTGCGCAAAGAGGCGACCGGCGTTGTGGTGATGGGATAGGCCTCTGCGGGTATTCACAATCCGGGGCGGTCACAAACCCGACTGTAGGAGCAATCGGAGGTTACGACGGTCGCGAAGGCGGTGGGTCTGTGACATCCATATCGGCTAACCTCATGCATTCGCGAGCAAGCTCACTCCTACAGAATCACTCCGAGGTGTGTTCAAAGAACGAGCCGCCGCTCACTGGCTCTGCAGCGCATTCCCTTTGTTCTGATCCATCGCCAGATACTCCATCAGCTCCGGCAATGCCAGCGGGTGGCTGATCAAAAAGCCCTGAGCCTGATCGCAATTGAAGCTGCGCAGCAATGCCAGTTGCTCAGGAGTTTCGACACCTTCAGCCACCACTTCGAGGCTGAGGTTGTGGGCCAGGTTGATCATCGCGTGGACCAGCTTGCGGTTTTCCTCACGCTGCTCCATTTCGCCAACGAAGCTCTTGTCGATCTTCAGCAGCGTGATCGGCAGGCTGTTGAGGTGCACGAAGGATGAAAACCCGGTGCCGAAATCGTCCAGCGAGAAGCGCACACCCAGGCGCCCCAGCGCGTCCATGGTCTGTTTGACCAAGTCACTGCGGCGCATGACGGCTGTTTCGGTCAGTTCGAATTCCAGCCATTGCGCGTCAATGCCGCGGTCGGCGATCAACCGACTAAGCGTCGCAAGCAGCTGGTTGTCCTGAAACTGGCGGAACGACAGGTTGATCGCCATGTGCAGCGGCGGCACGCCTTTTTCGCGCAGGGCCTGCATGTCGCGCAGGGCACGGGCGATGACCCAATAGCCCAGCGGCACGATCAGCCCGCTTTGCTCGGCCAGCGGCACGAACTCGCTCGGCGGTAGCAAACCGCGTTCGGCGTGGCGCCATCGCACCAGTGCCTCCAGCCCCAGGATGTGCCCGGTATTCAGGCACAGGCGTGGCTGGTAATGCAGTTCTAGCTCATCGCGACGCAAGGCCCGTCGCAGCTCACTTTCCAGATCGGCGAGACTGCGGGCATTGCGGTTGATGCGTTCGTTGAAGACATGAAAGGTGCAGCCCTGAGTGCCCTTGGCCTGCTGCATGGCGATGTGCGCGTGCCACATCAACGGATCGGCGCCGCCGTTAAGGCGCGCATAAGCGATGCCAAGGCTGCAGCCGATCAACAGGCTTTCGCCGTCGACCCAATACGGTTCGGACAAGGCTTCGGTAATGCGCTCGGCGATGGACTCCGCCCGTTCTGGAGCGCGTCGTGTGTCGATCAGCAGAGCGAATTCATCGCTGCCCAGTCGCGCCAGTTGATCGCATGCCTCCAGCTGGCTCTTCAGCCGGGCGACCACTTGCAGGATCAGCCGATCCCCCGCCTGATGGCCCAGCGCGTCATTGGCTCGGCGGAAGTTGTCCAGGTCCAGATGCCCCAGCGCCAGACCTCGGCCGTCGAACTCGGCGAGCCGGGCAGCCAACAGCGTCTGGAAGCCCTGTCGGTTGGCGATGCCGGTGAGGGGATCTTGCTCGGCGAGGCGATTGAGTGTGGTTTCCAGCACGCCCCGTTCGCGCACATGACGCAGACAGCGACGCAAGGCCTGCGGAGTGAGCGCGTCGCGCACCAGCCAGTCGCTGACACCGACGGGCTCTTCCTCCGGCTCTGTGTCAAAAAGCAATACGGTGGGCCAGTTGCATTGGCCGGCCGCGGGCTGAAGGGCTTCAGTGGTGAAAAGGATTCCGGGGATTGCGAGGTCTGCTTGATGGCCAACAGCGCCCCAGCTCGACGCGCAGTCAAGGACAGCGGCGTCTCCGAGCGGCGCCAGGCACTCGCGCAACGATGCCGGCCATTCGGGCGAGTCCGCCAAAAGCAGCAAACGCAAGGGTTCGACAGGCGTAGACAAGCTAACTCCCCACACAAACGTAAAGACCTTGGCGCACCCTCGAATGAGGGTCGTCAAACGCGAGAATCATCCGCAATACGCAAATGTAACAAAACGGCGAAATATAGATAGCGCGGCGCATCACAGGGTCGGACGGTGGCTGCACAATCCGCTGACCCTGTTAAAATGCCCGCCCTTTTCCAGGCAGCCCCATTTTTCCCCATGTCCCGACTCAATCCCCGGCAACAGGAAGCCGTGAACTACGTCGGCGGCCCTCTTTTGGTGCTCGCCGGCGCTGGCTCCGGCAAGACCAGCGTGATCACACGCAAGATTGCCCACCTCATCCAGAACTGCGGCATCCGAGCCCAGTACATCGTCGCCATGACCTTTACCAACAAGGCAGCGCGGGAGATGAAAGAGCGTGTCGGAACCCTCTTGCGCGCTGGCGAAGGACGCGGCCTGACCGTTTCGACGTTTCACAACCTGGGCCTGAACATCATCCGCAAGGAACACGCCCGTCTGGGCTACAAGCCCGGGTTCTCGATCTTCGACGAGACCGACGTCAAGGCGCTGATGACCGACATCATGCAGAAGGAATACTCGGGCGACGACGGCGTCGACGAGATCAAGAACATGATCGGCGCCTGGAAAAACGAACTGATCCTGCCGCCCGAGGCCCTCGCCAATTCGCGCAACCCCAAGGAGCAGACCGCCGCCATCGTCTACAGCCACTACCAGCGCACGCTCAAGGCGTACAACGCGGTGGATTTCGACGACCTGATTCTGCTGCCGGTGAAGCTGTTCGAAGAACACGCCGACATTCTGGAAAAATGGCAGCACAAGGTGCGCTACCTGCTCGTCGACGAATACCAGGACACCAACGCCAGCCAGTATCTGCTGGTGAAAATGCTCATCGGCACGCGCTGCCAGTTCACCGTTGTGGGCGACGACGACCAGTCGATCTACGCCTGGCGCGGCGCGCGGCCGGAAAACCTGATGCTGCTCAAGGACGATTACCCGTCGTTGAAAGTGGTGATGCTAGAGCAGAACTACCGCTCGACCAGTCGGATTCTGCGCTGCGCCAACGTGCTGATCGCCAACAACCCCCATGCCTTCGAGAAGCAACTCTGGAGCGAGATGGGCCACGGCGACGAAATCCGCGTGATTCGCTGCAAGAACGAAGACGCCGAAGCCGAACGCGTGGCCATCGAAATTCTCAGCCTGCACCTGCGCACCGACCGACCGTACAGCGATTTTGCCATTCTTTATCGCGGTAACTATCAGGCCAAGCTGATCGAGCTGAAGCTGCAGCACCACCAGATTCCGTATCGGCTGTCCGGGGGCAACAGCTTCTTCGGACGTCAGGAAGTGAAAGACCTGATGGCCTATTTCCGCCTGTTGGTGAACCCGGATGACGACAACGCCTTCCTGCGCGTGATCAACGTGCCGCGTCGGGAAATCGGCTCGACCACCCTTGAAAAGCTGGGCAACTACTCGACCGAGCGCAAGGTGTCGATGTACGCCGCCACCGACGAGATTGGACTGGGCGAACATCTGGACGCACGCTTCACCGACCGCCTCAGACGCTTCAAGCACTGGATGGACGGCGTGCGCCAGCAATGCGCGACGCAGGACCCGATTGCCGCTTTGCGCAGCATGGTCATGGACATCGATTACGAAAACTGGATTCGTCAGAACAGCTCCAGCGACAAGGCCGCCGACTACCGCATGGGCAACGTGTGGTTCCTGATCGAGGCGCTGAAGAACACCCTGGAGAAAGACGAAGAAGGCGGCATGACCATCGAGGAGGCCATCGGCAAACTGGTCCTGCGCGACATGCTCGAACGTCAGCAGGAAGAGGAAGACGGCGCCGAAGGCGTGCAGATGATGACCCTGCACGCCTCCAAGGGCCTGGAATTTCCGTACGTGTTCATCATGGGCATGGAAGAGGAAATCCTTCCGCACCGCTCCAGCATCGAGGCCGATACCATCGAAGAAGAACGCCGCCTGGCCTACGTGGGCATCACCCGCGCGCGGCAGACGCTGGCGTTCACCTTTGCGGCCAAGCGCAAGCAGTACGGCGAAATCATCGATTGCCTGCCGAGCCGGTTCCTCGACGAACTGCCGCCGGACGATCTCGCCTGGGAAGGCAACGATGACACGCCCGTCGAAGTCAAAGCCGTACGCGGCAACACAGCCCTGGCGGACATACGCGCCATGCTGAAAAGATAACGTTTATTTCGCGCACATCGCGCTCTGAGGACCACCCACGTGGAAGCACTGCACAAGAAAATTCGCGAAGAAGGCATCGTGCTTTCCGATCAGGTATTGAAGGTCGACGCGTTTCTCAACCATCAGATCGACCCGGTGCTGATGCAGCAGATCGGCGACGAATTCGCCGCGCTGTTTGCCGACTCGGGCATCACAAAAATCGTCACCATTGAGGCGTCGGGTATCGCCCCTGCGGTCATGACCGGTTTGAAGATGGGCGTTCCGGTGATCTTCGCGCGCAAGCATCAGTCGCTGACCCTCACTGAAAACATGTTTTCCGCGTCGGTTTACTCGTTCACCAAGCAGACCGAAAGCACCATCGCCATTTCTACCCGTCACTTGAACAGCAGCGATCGGGTGCTGATCATTGACGACTTCCTGGCCAACGGTAAGGCGTCCCAGGCGCTGATCTCGATCATCAAGCAAGCGGGCGCAACGGTCGCCGGCCTGGGTATCGTGATCGAGAAGTCGTTCCAGGGCGGCCGCGCTGAACTGGACGGTCAGGGCTATCGTGTAGAGTCACTGGCGCGCGTGCAGTCGCTGAAAGATGGCGTTGTGACGTTCGTTTGATCCAGATTCACCTTGGGGGTTGCGCAGCTGATACCGCGCTTTAGGCCTGCGAATACGCAACCCCGTGGAAGTGAGCTTGCTCATGAATACGGGCTATCAGGCGCAGAGGTTACGGTGAATGTACCGACCCCTTCGCGAGCAAGCTCGACTCCCACAGATTTCGTGCGGTCAGTAGAACAGGAGACACGTTATGGAAATTGGCGAAAAACTGAGCGTAGAGGCGTTTTTCGATCCGCAGACCTCGACCATCAGTTACCTGGTCATTGACCGCTCCACGCTTCAAGCCGCGTTGATCGACAGCGTGCTGGATTACAACCC
The DNA here is from genome assembly GCF_057291635.1 of Pseudomonas sp. 1L-C-7-B-C1. Classification (NCBI taxonomy): domain Bacteria; kingdom Pseudomonadati; phylum Pseudomonadota; class Gammaproteobacteria; order Pseudomonadales; family Pseudomonadaceae; genus Pseudomonas; species Pseudomonas sp. 1L-C-7-B-C1. The sequence goes on from NZ_JBXAWH010000013.1 coordinate 222,341, forward strand.
GAAATCCGGGCGCACCAGCACGCAGTCCGCAGACAGGCTGATCGACAGGGTTCGCGAGCTTGGCGTGTCGGTGCAGTGGATTCTGGAAACCCACGTCCACGCCGATCACGTCTCGGCGGCGGCGTACCTGAAAGAACAGCTCGGCGGCACCGTTGCGATTGGCAGCCACATCACCCGCGTGCAAAAAGTCTTCGGCACGCTGTTCAACGCCAAAGGTGACTTTGCCCGGGACGGCAGCCAGTTCGACCGGCTGCTGGAAGATGACGCGCACTTTCAGATCGGCACGCTGCAGGCCCGAGCCATGCACACCCCCGGCCATACGCCGGCATGCATGACATACGTGATCGAGGCTGGCAATGAAGCCGTGGCGTTTGTCGGCGATACGCTGTTCATGCCCGACTACGGCACCGCCCGTTGCGACTTCCCCGGTGCCGATGCGCGCACGCTGTTTCGCTCGGTTGGCCGGATTCTCAGCCTGCCGCCACAAACGCGCCTGTTCATGTGCCACGACTATCTGCCCAACGGCCGTGAATTGATGTTCATGACCACCGTCGCCGAGCAACGCGCCAGCAACATCCACGTGCGCGAAGGCATTGGCGAGGACGCCTTTGTCGAGATGCGCGAGAAGCGCGATGCCACCCTCGACATGCCCGTGCTGATCCTGCCTTCGGTGCAGATCAACATGCGCGGCGGCAACCTGCCAGAGGCGGAAGATAATGGCGTGCGCTACCTGAAAGTTCCGATCAATGCGCTGTAATGTCTGCACAGCGCGCCGCTCAGGCGCGCTCACACACTGAACAGCCACCTCCTGACAGCCCCCACGGAACTTGCTCCCTTACGATGAATGAACACGAACTGATCGGAGCCGGCCTCGGTACGATCATTGGCGCTGTATTGGGATTGACGGGCGCGGGTGGCGGCATTCTCGCAGTGCCGCTGCTGGTTTTCGGGCTTGGCCTGACAATGATCGAAGCCGCGCCGGTAGGCCTTCTGGCCGTCGGGCTGGCTTCGGCCGTCGGTGCAGCGCTCGGGCTGCGCCAAGGCATCGTCCGCTACCGCGCGGCCATCTTCATTGCGATCATTGGTATTGCGCTGTCGCCGGTAGGCCTTTGGCTGGCGCATCAACTGCCCAATGCGCCGCTGGCGTTGGGGTTTGCCCTGGTTCTGTTTTATGTCTGCGCGCGGATCTACCGCAAAGCCGCTCACGAACTGCGCCACGGCAAGCCGCCGGATCGAGGGGCATTTAGGCCCTGCGTGGTCAATCCGCTGGTGGGTCGGCTGCGCTGGACCCTGCCTTGCGCACGTTCCCTGGCGGCGACCGGCGCATTGGCCGGGCTGTTGTCAGGATTGCTCGGTGTGGGTGGCGGCTTTGTCATCGTGCCGGCGCTGACCCGCTACACGGACCTTGAGATGAAGAGCATCGTCGCCACGTCGCTGGCGGTGATCGCACTGGTCTCCACCGGCAGCGTGATCACGGCCAGCGTCAGCGGCGCGATGCATTGGTCAGTAGGGCTGCCGTTCGCCGCCGGGGCCGTCGTCGGACTGATGGCCGGCAGGCAGGTCAGCCGCTACCTCGCTGGCCCGAGGTTGCAGCAGTTGTTTGCGGTTAGCGGCTTTTTCGCCGCTGTATTGCTGGTGATCAAAACCCTCGGCTGAGCGGGTGCAGCTCGTGAAGGTGATGGGTCAGTCTCATGAATGCTGCCTGACGCACCCCATTCGCGAGCAAGGTGGAGCGCTACCCCGGTCACTCCTACAGGACTGTGCGGGTACTCAACGCAAATCCACTGTAGGAGCAATCGGAGGTTACGACGGTCGCGAAGTCGGTGGGTCTGTGACATGGATGTCGGCTGACCCACCGCAATCGCGAGCAAGCTCACTCCTACAATTTGTGGCGTAGCCGACATCTGCGTCGGGCACAGATCCACTGCAGGAGCAACCGGAGGTTACGACGGTCGCGAAGGCGGTGGGTCTGTGACATGGATGTCGGCTGACACACCGCAATCGCGAGCAAGCTCACTCCTACAATTTGTGGCGTAGCCGACATCTGCGTCGGGCGCAAATCCACTGTAGGAGCA
>NZ_JBXAWH010000014.1:0-221306 GCF_057291635.1 Pseudomonas sp. 1L-C-7-B-C1
TCGTTCGAGTAAGAAGTACGCATGCCCATAACACCTCCGATTTGGGCGCCATCTTAGCGCCCGATTGAGATGTCCAAAATCATTAGGCCAGTTCAGCTTGCTGGCGAACAAGATGGATCAGTCACAGATGATGTGCATGACCGATCGCGTTCGCCAGCAAGCCGGCTCCTACGTATTTGGGTGTGTCAGTTGCCATTCCGTGACGCAGGAATCCTCTGCGATGTGGATCAGTTGTGATGAATCACCCGTTATAGCTAACCCGCCCATCCACAAACGTGTACTTCACGGCGCTCGGCAGGCAATGGCCGAGGAACGGGCAGTTTTCGCCTCTCGACAGCCACTTCTCGCCTACAACCGTAGAAGCGGCGGGATCGAACAGCACCACGTCCGCAGGCGAGCCGGCGGCCAGTGTTCCGGCCGGCAGGCGCAGCGCAGCGGCGGGTCCGGAGCTGAGGCGTGCCAGCAGCGTCGGCAGGTCCAGCAGGCCGTCTTCGACCAGCGTCATCGCCAGGGGCAGCAACAACTCTACGCTGCTGATGCCCGGCTCGGTCGCGCCAAACGGAGCCAGCTTGGCGTCACGCTCATGGGGCTGGTGATGACTGGAAATCGCCTGCACCACGCCCGACTTAACCGCTTCACGCAATGCGTCGCGGTCTGCACGTGTGCGCAGCGGCGGCTGCACGTGGTACAGGCTCGAAAAGCCGGTCAGCGCCTCGTCCGTCAGGATCAACTGATAAAGCGCCACGTCCGCCGTCACCGGCAGACCTCGGGCCTGGGCTTGGGCAATCAACGCCACACCGCGCGCACTGGTCAGTTGCGTGAAATGCGCGCGCACACCGCTTTGCTCGACCAGCAACAGGTCCCGCGCCAGTGCCACCGTTTCAGCCGTTTCCGGAATACCCGGCAGGCCCAGAAACGCAGCCGTCGGCCCATCGTGCGCCAAGCCGCCTTCAGCAAGGTCGTGGTCCTGGGAGTTGAAAATCACGGTCAGATCGAACGTCGCCGCGTATTCGAGGGCGCGGCACAGCGTGCGATTGCTGCGGAAATTCACCATGCCATTGGTGAAGGCCACGCAACCGGCGTCGCGCAGGGCAATCAGCTCGGCCAATTGCTCGCCTTCCAGGCCCTTGCTCAACGCACCAATGGGGAAGACCTTGCTGTGGCCAGCCTCGCGGGCGCGATCAAGGATCAGCTCGGCAACGGCGGAGGTGTCGAGCACCGGTTTGGTCCGCGGCGGGCAGCACAGGCTGGTGACGCCGCCTGCCGCCGCTGCACGGGTTTCGCTGGCGATGTTGCCCTTGCGGCTGTAACCCGGCTCGCGCAACGACACGTTCAAGTCAACCAGCCCGGGGGCGGCGATCAAGCCGGCGGCGTCGATGGTTTCCGTAGGGCTGAAGCCGGCGGGTGCCGCGCCAAGGGCGAGCACCTTGCCCGCTTCAAGATGGATGTCGGTAACTTGATCCAGACCGCTGACAGGGTCGATGACGCGAGCGCCGAGGATGCTGAACTTCACTGGGCGATCTCCTGCTCGAACTGACGTTGTGCGGTTTGGCCACTCATGGCCATGGACAGAACGGCCATGCGCACGGCGATGCCGTAGGTCACCTGATTGAGAATGACCGAATGAGGGCCGTCTGCTACTGCCGATTCGATCTCCACGCCCCGGTTGATCGGGCCTGGGTGCATCACGATGGCATCGGGCTTGGCGCCGGCCAGGCGCGCAGTGGTCAGACCGAACAGCCGGTAGAACTCACCCTCGCTCGGCAGCAGGCCGCCCGACATGCGCTCGCGTTGCAGGCGCAGCATGATCACCACGTCGACGTCCTTCAGGCCTGCGGTCAGGTCGGTGTAGACCTTCACGCCGTACTGCTCGACGCCCACCGGCAGCAGCGTTTTTGGCGCGACCACGCGGATGTCCGGGCAGCCCAGCGCTTTGAGCGCGATCATGTTCGAGCGCGCGACGCGGGAATGCAGGATATCGCCGACGATCGCCACCGAGAGGTTCTCGAAATTGCCCTTGTGGCGGCGGATGGTCAGCATGTCCAGCATGCCCTGGGTCGGGTGTGCATGACGGCCGTCGCCGCCGTTGATGATTGCCACCTGCGGGCTGACATGTTCGGCGATGAAGTGCGCCGCACCGGAGTCACCGTGGCGCACGACGAACATGTCGGCGGCCATGGCCTCGAGGTTGCGCAGCGTATCGAACAGCGTCTCGCCCTTGCTGGTGGAGGAGGTCGACACGTTCAACGTGATGACATCCGCCGACAATCTTTGCGCCGCCAGCTCGAACGTGGTGCGGGTGCGGGTCGAGTTTTCGAAGAACACGTTGCACACGGTCTTGCCGCGCAGCAACGGGACCTTCTTCACCGCCCGGGCGCCGACTTCGAGGAACGAGTCGGCGGTGTCGAGGATTTCGGTGAGCAGTTCGCGGGGCAAACCGTCGAGGGAGAGAAAGTGCTGCAGCTGGCCCTGATGGTTCAGTTGCAGCGGGCGCTTGGCGTCGAGAGGCGTCATCGCAAAGGACTCTTAGAGGGCGGCGGAATCGGTGGAAAGGTCTTGCAGTTCGAGCGTCAGCGGCGTTGGCCCGGACAGCTTGACCCGTTCGTTCGGCCCCAATGACAGGGTCGCGCCCGTCACGTTCGGGCGGATTGGCAGGTCGGTGGCGTCCAGGTCCAGCAGCGACACCAGGGTCACGCTGGCCGGGCGGCCGTAATCGAACAGTTCGTTGAGCGCTGCACGAATGGTGCGCCCGCTCATCAGCACGTCATCAATCAACACCAAGTGCTGGCCTTCGATCTCGAACGGCAGCTCTGACGGTCGCACTTGCGGGTGCAGGCCGTTCTGGCTGAAGTCGTCGCGATAAAAGGAGACGTCCAGCGTACCCAGCGGGGACTCAATGTTGAGGGCCTCGAGAAGCGCCTGCGCGACCCACACGCCACCGGTGCGAATGCCGATGAAGCGAGGCTCCTGGATGCCGCGTTTGTTCAGGTGCGCATTGAGATCAATCGCCATCTGGCTGATCAGTTCGGCGGGATTTGGCAGGCTCATGGTTGCTCCTTCAGGTGCCCCGGCGTGCGCTGCACGAACGTCCGGGGTAAATCGAATTCGGTTCAGCGTAGATGGATCAGGTTTCAAACAGCGCGGTATTGGCTTCCAGCCAGCTTTGCAGCAGAAGCGCTGCGGCGATGGCGTCCACGGGATTGTCCCGGTAGCTGCCATGCTGGCCGCGAGAGGCGCGTTCGCCTTTGGCTTCGAAGGTGGTCAGGCGTTCGTCGTGGGTGTAGACCGGCAGGTTGAAGCGGCCGTTGAGCTTGCGTGAAAACTTCTCGGCGCGTGCGCTCATCTCGCTCGGCGTGCCGTCCATGTTCAGCGGCAGGCCGACGACGATGGCGTCCGGTTTCCACTCGCTGATCAGCGCCTGAACCTTGTCCCAGTCCGGCACGCCGTTCTGCGCTTTCAATGTGCAGAGTTCGCGCGCCTGCCCGGTGATCACCTGGCCGACCGCCACGCCGATCTGTTTGGTGCCGTAGTCGAATCCCAGCAGCAGGCGCAGTCCGGCCATCAGGCGTGACCCGCCTGGCTGGTCAGCAGGTTCAGGTTGACGCCCAGTTTAGCGGCAGCGGCGTCGAGGCGGTCTTCGCTTTCGACGTCGAAAAGGATTGCCAGGTCGAACGCGCAGTTGAGCCAGGCATTGGCGGCAAACTCGGCGTCCAGCTGGCCGGCGTCCCAGCCGGCATAGCCGAGGGTGATCAGATTTTGATCAGGGCCGTAGCCGTCTGCGATAGAGAAAAGCACGTCCTGGGAGGTCGAGAGCGAAATGCCACCCAGGTCGACCGTCGCCTGGAAGACCTGACCGGAAGGGTGCAGGACAAAGCCGCGATCGGTTTGCACCGGCCCGCCGAGGTGAATGGGGATATCCCTGCACCGCGCAGGAGGCGGCAATTCGGGGCGCAGCTGTTCAAGGACATCTGCCAGCGACAGGCTTTGCGGTCGGTTGATGATCAGGCCCATGGCGCCATTGGCGTTGTGCTCGACAATGTAGGTCAAGGTCTGAGCGAAGTTCTCATCGTGCATGTGGGGCATGGCGATCAGAAACTGGTGTTTGAGGTACGACGGAGAGACGTTTTTCATGAGCCCTAGTGTGGCGTCGCGGGGCTGTTGTGACAACTGGCAGAACCGACTCGCGGGCGGATAAATCGCGACGCAGGTCAGGTTTCATAGTGCGCGGCATTGGCTGATCAATTACTCGACAGCTTGTCCCCGCGCGCGAATTTCCAGGTGCGGATGATTTCAAGCCGGTCGATATCGGCCAGATCGCCACTGAACGGCGCAAACGGTGCGGCCAGCCGGACAATCTTCTGCGCGGCCTGATCCAGCAGCGGCTGACCCGACGACTCGAGAACCAGTACCTCGTACAGTGAGCCGTCGCGATTGATCGACACCATCATCCGCAGGCTGCCGTAGACCTGCTTGCGGCGCGCTTCGTCCGGGTAATTCAGGTTGCCGATGCGCTCGATCTTCTTGCGCCAGTCTTCTTTGTACCAGGCGCCCTTGTCGCGCATGGTCGAGGCCGCACTCAAGCGGTGGATCTTCGGACGCTTGGCGTACGCCTGCTGCTCATCCGCCAGCTCGGCTTCGAGGCTGGCGATTTCGCTGTTCAGCTGCGTGCTGTCGATGGTCGGTGCGACTTTCTTCTGTTCTTCCGGCTTGACCTCATCGCGCTTGGCGACGGTCTTTTGCGGAGACTGGGCTTTCGTGGCAACAGCGGTCTTCGGCGCGTCCTGCTTGACCACCGGTTTGGCGGCAGGCGGTGGCGTGACCTTGTTGATCTGGTTGTCTTGATAGGGGGCAATTTCGGTGGTCTTCGGCACCGCTTTCTTGTCGAGGGTGCCGCTGCCCTGCTGGTTTTCCTGGGCGAGGAAGTCAGCGTCCTTGGGCTTGGTGTCACTTCTGAAAGGGGCGAGAGTGATCTCCAGAGTCTGGCTGATCTTTTCCGGTTTGACGTAGGTGAAACCGACGCCAAGGATGACCGCTAGATGCACCAGTGCGGCGATCATCAGGGTAAACCCGAGGCGATCGGCAGGGCGCACGCCAGTGCGGGTCAGGGACAGGGGAAGATCATCGTCGACCGCAGCGTTCATCCACGCTCCGGCAGCACATGTGCCAGCATTACTACTCACCTAGCGCAAAAATTCAGGCCGCGCATGATAACGCAATGTCAGGACTGGCTTGGCGTTTGATGTCACCGGGCCGATTAGTGGAAGGTGCCTTTCATTGTGGGAGTAATCAGCGTCACTCCCACAAGGAGCCGGGTTAAGCGCGCGCTTGCAGCTTCTTCTCGATCACATCCATCAACATGCCGCCAATGTCCGTGCCGAACGCGTTGTCGATCTCGCGGATGCAGGTCGGGCTAGTGACGTTGATTTCGGTCAGGTGCTCGCCAATCACATCCAGGCCTACAAACAGCAGGCCTTTTTCCCGCAGCGTCGGGCCGATCTCGGCGGCGATCCAGCGGTCGCGGTCACTCAGAGGACGGGCTTCGCCACGACCACCCGCCGCCAGGTTGCCTCGGGTTTCGCCAGCGGCCGGGATCCTTGCCAGGCAATACGGAACCGGTTCGCCGTCAACCATCAGAATGCGCTTGTCGCCGTCTTTGATCGCGGGCAGATAGGCCTGCGCCATGATCTGCTCATGGCCGTGCTTGGTCAGGGTTTCGAGAATCACCGACAGGTTCGGGTCACCGACGCGGTGGCGGAAGATCGACGCCCCGCCCATGCCGTCCAGCGGCTTGAGAATGACATCGCCGTGTTTGGCGGCGAACTCACGGATGATGTCGGCACGACGGCTGACCAGCGTGGGCGGCGTGCATTGCGGGAACAGCGTGGCAAACAGCTTCTCGTTGCAGTCACGCAGGCTTTGCGGCTTGTTGACCACCAGCACGCCGGCGCGCTCGGCTTGTTCGAGCAGATAGGTGGAGTAGACGAACTCCATGTCGAACGGCGGATCCTTGCGCATCAGGATCACGTCCAGATCATCCAGACCGCTGTCGACTTCGGCTTCCAGCTCGAACCAGTGAGCCGGGTCGGCGAAGACTTTCAGCGGTTTCATGCGGGCGCGGGCCTGGCCGGCGTCCTGGTACAGGTCGTGCTGCTCCATATAGAACAACGACCAGCCGCGGGCTTGCGCTGCCAGGAGCATGGCCAGCGAGCTGTCCTTTTTATAGGAGATGCGCTCGATGGGGTCCATGACGATTCCCAGGCGAATGCTCATGGGTAATATCCTCTGATCGGTAATGGCCACGACAGGCCGAAAATAGGCGTCAGGGTGGCGCCGCGCCGGCTTTGGGTCAAGGGGCAAGGCTTTATGGATTGACCGTGGAGAGTGTGCTAAAAAGGCTCGGCATCCGGTGTCGCGCCAGCTGTCTCTGGCGCCTCCCGATCATCCCGACCCAAAACCAGATGCCCGGCGGAAGGCAACCCATCTGATTCGCCGCGGCGATGGTAGAGCAGATATGGAACAGCATTCAGCCCCATTGAAAGTGATGGTCATCGACGACTCCCGGACGATTCGTCGCACCGCCGAGACGCTGCTGAAAAACGTCGGCTGTGAAGTAATCACCGCCATCGACGGCTTCGACGCACTGGCCAAGATTGCCGACAATCATCCCAGAATCATTTTCGTCGACATCATGATGCCCAGGCTCGACGGGTATCAGACGTGCGCGTTGATCAAGAACAACCGGGCCTTCAAATCCACGCCGGTGATCATGTTGTCCTCAAGGGACGGGCTCTTCGACAAGGCCAAGGGGCGCATCGTCGGCTCCGATCAGTTTTTGACCAAACCGTTCAGCAAGGAAGAACTGCTCAGTGCGATCAAGGCCCATGTGCCCGGGTTCGTTGCAGTCGAACAACAACTATCTTGATGCCGCCCCCCTTCGTGGGGGACGGCTGTTTCTATGGGGAAGCACCATGGCTCGAATTCTGATCGTCGATGACTCGCCGACCGAAATGTACAAGCTGACCGGCATGCTGGAGAAGCACGGCCATCAAGTCCTCAAGGCCGAGAACGGTGCCGACGGCGTGGCCCTGGCCCGGCAGGAAAAACCCGATGCCGTCTTGATGGACATCGTCATGCCGGGCCTCAACGGTTTTCAGGCGACCCGTCAGCTGACTAAAGACGCTGACACCAGCATGATCCCCGTCATCATGATCACCACTAAAGATCAGGAAACCGACAAGGTCTGGGGCAAACGCCAGGGCGCGCGGGATTACCTGACCAAGCCAGTGGACGAAGAAACCCTCATGAAAACCCTGAACGCGGTGCTCGCGGGCTGACCCCCGGCTGACGCTCATGGCTCGGTCACAAACCGCCTTCCAGCTGCTGCTCGATATCGACCAGCGCTGCCGCTCCCTCGCTGCCGGCCTGCCGTTGCAGGAAACCCGACAACAAGGTTGGGGCGGCATTGGCTTCCGCATGGGCGAGCGCCATTACGTGGCGCCCATGGGCGAGGTCGACGAAATCCTTCACGAACCGCGCTGCGCGGTGTTGCCTGGCGCCAAGGCGTGGGTTTGCGGGATCGCCAATCTGCGCGGCCGCTTGTTGCCGATCATGGATCTGTGCGCCTTCTTTGGTCACGAACTTTCACCCCATCGCAAACACCGGCGCGTGCTGGTCATCGACTTCGAGGGCGTGTTCGTCGGTCTGCTCATCGACGAGGTGTTGGGCATGCAGCATTTCAGCGAGCGGAGCCTGATGCCTGAAGCGGGTCACGACAGCGAACCCCGCGTCGCGCCTTACATACGGGGACGTTTTGTGCGCGAGCAGGCCTGGCAGGTGTTCAGCCCTCGCGCGCTGGTACAGTCGCCTGAGTTTATGGATGTTGCGCTCTGATGTGCGGCGTTGAACAGTGCCTGTCCAGACGGCTAATGCCCCCCCTCAATCGAACATCAGGCGGAGCCCTGAGCAATGAGTAATACCGGCAAGTCATTGGAAGGCGCGCGCAGTCGATCGCAGATCGTCGTGCTGTTCATCTGCCTCATCGTTTTCATCATGCTGCTGTTCGTCAACTTCGCGTACCTCAGCACGCAATCCAACTACGACAAACAATACATCGGCCACGCCGGCGAGCTTCGCGTGCTGTCCCAGCGTATCGCCAAGAACGCCACGGAAGCGGCGGCGGGCAAGGCGGCGGCATTCAAGCTGTTGGCCGACGCGCGCAACGACTTCGACACGCGCTGGCAGTATTTGAAGAAAGGCGACAAAAACACCGGCCTGCCTGCTGCTCCCGCTGCGGTGAGCGATGAGCTGAAAGCGGTACAGAACGACTGGGAAAACCTGCGCAAAAGCACCGACGTGATTCTGGCCCGTGAGCAGACCGTGCTCTCGCTGCATCAGGTCGCGGCGACGCTCGCAGAGACCATCCCGCAATTGCAGATCGAATCGGAAAAGGTCGTCGACATTCTCCTGCAAACCCGTGCGCCCGCGGCTCAAGTGGCCCTCGCACAGCGGCAGTCGCTGCTGGCCGAGCGGATACTGGGTGCGGTGAACACGGTGTTGTCGGGTGACGAAACCGCGGTTCAGGCAGCGGATGCTTTCGGTCGTGATGCCAGCCAGTTCGGGCGTGTGCTCAACGGCATGCTCGAAGGGAATGCCACCCTGAAAATCGCCCAGGTCGAAGACCGCGATGCGCGGGCGCGGCTGGCCGAGATTGCCGAGCTGTTCCAGTTCGTCTCGGGGTCGGTCGACGAAATCCTTGAAACCTCGCCGGAGCTGCTGGAAGTCCGTGAAGCGGCGGGCAGCATCTTCAACCTCTCGCAGACGCTCCTCGACGAAGCCTCGGTGCTGGCCAACAGTTTCGAGCACATGGCCGGTGGTCGCGCAGCCTATAGCTATGGCGGCTACATACTCGGCCTGCTGGCGCTGGCGTCGATCATCCTGATTGGCTTGGTGATGGTGCGCGAAACCAACCGGCAACTGCGCGAAACCGCCGAGAAGAACGAGCGCAACCAGAACGCGATCATGCGCCTGCTCGACGAGATCGAAAACCTGGCGGACGGGGACCTGACCGTGGCCGCCTCGGTGACCGAGGATTTCACCGGCGCGATTGCCGATTCGATCAACTACTCCATCGATCAACTGCGTGAGTTGGTGTCGACCATCAACCTCACCGCCGAGCAAGTGTTCGGCGCCGTGAAAGACACGCAGACCACTGCGACCCAATTGGCCGCGGCGTCCGAGCATCAGGCGTTGCAGATCGCAGCGGCCTCTAACGCCATCCATGACATGGCGACTTCCATCGATCAGGTCTCGGCCAATGCGTCCGAGTCCGTTGCGGTCGCCGAGCGGTCTGTGACCATCGCCAACAAAGGCAACGAGGTGGTGCACAACACCATCACCGGCATGGACAACATCCGCGAGCAGATTCAGGACACGTCCAAGCGCATCAAGCGGTTGGGCGAGTCTTCCCAGGAGATTGGCGACATCGTCAGCCTGATCGATGACATCGCCGACCAGACCAACATTCTTGCGCTCAACGCCGCGATCCAGGCCTCGATGGCCGGTGATGCCGGACGCGGTTTCGCGGTGGTGGCCGATGAGGTGCAGCGGCTGGCCGAGCGCTCGTCGTCGGCGACCAAGCAGATCGAAACGCTGGTGCGCGCGATTCAGAACGACACCAACGAAGCGGTGATCTCCATGGAGCAGACCACCGCCGAAGTGGTGCGCGGGGCGCGGCTGGCGCAGGACGCCGGCGTTGCGCTGGAAGAAATTGAAGGCGTGTCGAAGATCCTCGCCGCGCTGGTCGAGAGCATCACCAACGCGGCGCAGCAGCAGGCTGAGTTGGGCCAGCAGATTTCTTCGACCATGCTGGTGATTCAGCAGACCACCACGCAGACGACCTCAGGCACGGCGGCGACTGCCCGGAGCATGGGCAATCTGGCGAAGATGGCCAGCGAGATGCGCCGCTCGGTGTCCGGCTTTACGCTGCCGACATCACGGCATTGATGGCCGTTGTGAGCGCCCGTTTGATAGCCCCGTTAATGCACCCGTTATCGCAAATGAAGCAGCGTCAGAGCACAGGCAACCGGAGTCACCATGGCTGACCGTCACGATTACGTGGCCCTGGAGTGGGTCAAAGGCGAAATAGCCGAAACCCTCACCCACGCCCGACAGGCACTGGACACCTTCGTCGCCCGACCCCACGACGCATCGGCGATGGACGTTTGCCTTGACCTCATCCACCAGGTTCATGGCAGCCTGCAGATGATCGAGTTCTACGGCGCCGCGCTGTTCGCCGAGGAAATTGAACAGCTGGCGCTGGCGCTCAAACAGGGCCACGTCAGCCAGGAAAGCGAAGCGATTCAGCTGCTGAATCTGGCGATGACCCAATTGCCGCTCTACCTGGAGCGTGTGCATTCCGCTCGCCGTGATCTGCCGCTGGTGGTGCTGCCGCTGCTCAATGATCTGCGCAGCGCCCGGGGCGAAAGCCTGTTGTCGGAAACCAGCCTGTTCTCGCCACAATTGCTGTCTATCCCTGCCCTTGATGCCGACGCATTGGCCGAGCGCGACAGCCCGGAGCTGCCCGCGAAGCTGCGCAAACTGCGGCAGACGCTGCAAACCGCGCTGGTCGGGCTGCTTCGCGATCAGGACGTGCAGACTCAACTCGGTTACATGGGCAAAGTGTTCGCACGGCTTGAGTTCTTGTGCGAGGACGCGCCGCTCGAACCGCTTTGGCGCATCGCTTCCGCGCTGGTCGAAACCATGGTCAGCGGTAACTTCACCAACAGCCCGGCGCTGCGCAGCCTGTTCAAGGACGCTGACAAAGAACTGAAGCGTCTGCTGGATCAAGGCATCGAGGGGATTAATCAGCCTGCGCCCGACGAACTCCTGAAAAGCCTGTTGTTTTACATCGCCAAGTCCGACAGCGAGGCGCAGAAGATGACGGACCTTAAGGATCAATACGCCCTCGCCGATGCCCTGCCGCACAGCGCTTTGGTTGCTGAAGAACGCGCGCGCATGGCCGGGCCGGACCGCGACGCCATGCGCTCTGTGATCATTGCGCTGTGTGATGAGCTGGTGCGGACCAAGGAGCGGCTTGATGTGTTCGTGCGCGGAGATCGTCAGCACGTCAGCGAGCTGAGTGCGTTGCTGCCGCCGCTGCGGCAGATCGCCGACACCCTGGCGGTGCTGGGCTTTGGGCAGCCGCGCAAAGTCATCATTGATCAGATGACCGCGGTGCAGGGCATGGCCCAAGGGCAGCGCGAGCCCGACGATGCCTCGTTGATGGACGTCGCGGGCGCGCTGCTGTACGTCGAATCTACCCTCGCTGGCATGGCCGGAACCGTCAACCAGAGCAGCCCCGAAGAGAGCCGTCTGCCGACCACGGACCTCAGCCAGATTCATCAGATGGTCATCAAGGAAGCGCGCATCGTCCTTCAGCAGGCCAAGGATGTGATCGACGCCTACGTCGACGGCGAAATGGACCGGGCACGTCTGCTGCCGCTGTCGGAGCAATTGGTTCAGGTGCGCGGCGCGCTGGCGATGATTCCGCTGGCGCGGGCATCCGGCCTGCTGGCGGCCTGTAACGACTACATCACCGAGCGCTTGCTGGTCGACGCTGAGAGCCCGGCGGCCTCGCAGCTCGATCACTTGGCGGACGTGATCATCGGCGTCGAGTACTACCTCGAACGCATGGCCGAAGACCCGGAAGCGCCGGGTGAACATGTGCTGGACCTGGCCCAGGAAAGTCTGGCCCGGCTCGGTTACTCGCCGGTCCCCGACGCGCTGGATGTGCCGGTGCTCGAAGAAGTCATCAGCGAAGAAGAACTGCAGGATCTGCACGAGCGGCAGGCCCTGGTCAGCCCGAGCCGCACCCTCGCCGAAGTGCTGGCCAGCCCGCTGTCGGCGGTCAACCCGCCGGCGCGAAACATGCCGGCCAGCCTGTTGCCGCCGCCGAAGGGTGAGCAGGCGATTGATGACGAGTTGCGCGAAGTCTTCCTCGAAGAAACCGACGAGATGCTCGAAGCCCTGCGCGAGTACGTGCCGCGCTGGCTTGCCGATCCTGGCAATCTCTCGGCGCTGGGCGAGATTCGTCGGGCGTTTCACACCCTCAAGGGCAGCGGCCGGATGGTGCGCGCGCTGATTCTGGGCGAGCTGGCATGGTCGGTAGAAAACCTGCTGAACCGCGTTCTGGAACACAGTGTCGAGCCGGATGCACGGGTGCAGCAGTTGCTCACAGACGTACAGACTTTGCTGCCGGACGTGATTCGCGATTTCGCCGAGGACGTTCAGCGTCAGCGTGACGATGTCGACCAACTGGCCGCCCAGGCTCACGCGCTGGCCCAGGGCGAGGCAGATGACGTCGAGCCTGCGCAACGCCCGGAGGACGAAGAGGGGTTCGACCCGCAGTTGCTGGAGATTTTCCGTCAGGAAGCCCATACCCACCTGAACACCGTGAGCCGCTATCTCGACGCCTCGCAGGACGCCGATGCGCCCGTATTCAGCAACGATTTGCTGCGCGCGCTGCACACCCTCAAAGGCAGCGCGTACATGGCAGGCGTCCTGCCGATTGCCGAGCTGGCGAGCCCGCTGGATCAACTGGTTCGCGAGTTCAAGACCAACCTGATCGCGGTCGGCCAGGACGAAATCGACCTGCTGCGTGCGGCCGAGCCTTTGTTTCATCAAGGCCTGTCTCAGCTCAGTATCGACCCGCTGCTGCCCATCGAAGGCGCTGCCGCACTGATTCAACAGGCCCAGGAGCTGCTTGACGCACGGCTGGCCGATGCCTTGAGCGACGACAGCAACGGGCTGCGCACGCGGCGTAATCCGCAGTTGATCTCGAGCTTTCTGGCCGAGGGCATGGACATCCTGCTGGACGCCGACAACCTGCTCAAAGACTGGCGCCAGCACCCCGGCCACCGCCAGGAACTGAATGCGCTGCTGGACGAATTGACCATGCTCGGCCACGGCGCACATATGGCCGACCTCCCTCAGGTCGACGAACTCTGCGAAGCGCTGCTCGACTTGTATGGCGCGGTGGAGGAGAGCAGCCTCGCCGTCAGCGAACGGTTCTTCGATGAAGCCGAAAAGGCCCACGAAGCGCTGATCAACATGCTCGATCAGGTCGCCGCCGGACAGGAGGTTCAGCCTTGCCCCGAACGGGTGAGCGCCTTGCGCGGGCTGCTTGCCGAAGCGCTGGACCCCGGCGCGATGGGCGTCATCAAAAGTGATGGCGCTGGGGCGACCCACATCACAGAGATGGAGGAGGTCAGCGAGCGCCTCGCTCAACCTGCCAAGCCGTTGAGTGATGATTTTGATCAGGAAATCGTCGAGATCTTTCTTGAAGAGGCGATGGACATTCTCGACATCGCCGGCCCTGCGTTGCAACGCTGGCTCGACGAGCCGGACAACCCGCTGCCGCTGTCATCGTTGCAACGTGACCTGCACACCCTCAAGGGGGGCGCGCGCATGGCCGAAATCGGGCCGGTGGGCGACCTCGGTCACGAGCTGGAATCGCTGTACGAAGGCCTGCTTGACCGACGATGCGGTTACTCGCCGCAACTGGCCGAACTGCTGGTGCACAGCCACGATCACCTGTCGCTGATGCTTGAGCAGTTGCAGCACCGCTCGGCGCTGACCAGTCCCGCGCACCTGATCGAGAAGATTCGCGAGTTTCGTCAGCGCAACTGCTACTTGTTGCCCCATGACGGCGAGACGCGCAATGTCAGCTCAATGATTCACTCGCTGGACGAGCGTGATCCGGAACTGCTGGAAATCTTCCTCGAAGAAGCCGACGACATCATCGAAAGCAGCAGCGCGGCGTTGGTGCGCTGGCAGGCCGATCCACACGACGCGCTGGAAGTGGAAAACCTGCTGCGTGATCTGCACACGCTCAAGGGCGGCGCGCGCATGGTGGAGATCGCGCCGATTGGCGATCTGGCCCACGAGCTGGAGTCGCTGTACGAAGGATTATCGACGGGTGCGCTGAAAAACAGCGCGCTGCTCAACGGCTTGCTGCAAAGCGGCCACGACATGCTCGCCGACATGGTGGATGCCGTTCGGGGTTACGAGCCGCTGCCCAACCCGGCGCTGCTGATCGAAAGCATCGGTCACTACACCTCGTCCGGAACCGCCCGAGACGCTGTCGACACACCTCAGGATGCGCCGGCTCAGGTGCCCGCGGCCGCCGTTGATCCAGCGTCCGCACAGGCGGAGGCCGACGGCGAGCGTACCGGCCCGGAGATGATCAAGGTTCCGGCCGAGCAACTGGAGGACCTGGCCAATCTGGCGGGGGAAACCTCGATATTCCGGGGCCGTGTCGAGCAGCAGGTCAGTGACGCGCAGATCACCCTGATCGAAATGGAAACCACCATCGAGCGGATGCGCGATCAGCTGCGCCGACTCGACATCGAGACCCAGGGCCGTATCCTCAGCCGCGATCACCACGTTGATCGGCGCGGTTATGAAGCATTCGACCCGCTGGAAATGGACCGTCATTCGCAGCTGCAGCAGTTATCCCGCGCGCTGTTCGAGTCCGCGTCCGACCTGATGGACCTCAAGGAAACCCTCGACACCCGCGCCCATGAGGCCGAAACCCTGCTGCAGCAGCAGGCGCGGGTGAACACCCAGCTTCAGGAAAGCCTGATGCGCACGCGCATGGTCCCGTTCGAGCGTATGGTGCCGCGCCTGCGCCGGATCGTTCGTCAGGTGTCGGGCGAGCTAAACAAGAAGGTCAAGTTCGACGTGATCAACGCCGAGGGCGAGATGGACCGCAACGTGCTCGAACGTATGGTTGCGCCGCTGGAACACATGCTGCGCAACGCCGTCGATCATGGTCTGGAGAGCGTCGAGGAGCGTCTGGCCGCCGGCAAACCCGAGTGGGGGCATATCACGCTGAGCCTGGCCCACGAAGGCGGCGACATCGTTATCGAGATGCGCGACGACGGCGCCGGTGTCGACTTCGAGGCCGTGCGGCGCAAGGCGATCAAGCGCGGCATGATCGGCCCGGACGCCGAGCTGAGCGAGCACGACATCCTTCAGTTCATCCTGCGCCCAGGGTTTTCCACCGCCGAGACCATCACCCAGATTTCCGGGCGCGGCGTCGGCATGGACGTGGTGCACGCCGAGGTCAAGGACCTGGGCGGCTCGATGGTCATTGATTCCAAAGCGGGCGAGGGTGCGCGGTTCCGTGTCCGTTTGCCGTTCTCGGTGTCGGTCAATCGGGCGCTGATGGTTCAGTGCGGCGAAGAACAGTATGCCGTGCCGCTGAACAGCATCGAGGGCATCGTGCGCGTGATGCCGAGCGAGCTGGAGTCCTGCTATCACACGGTGCCGCCGCGGTACGAGTACAGCGGACGGAGTTACGAGTTGCGTTATTTGGGCGAACTGCTCAATAACGGTCATCCGCCGAAACTGAGCGGCCAGCCACAGACCCAGCCGCTGCCGGTGCTTCTCGTTCATGTACACGATCAATGGGTTGCGGTGCAGGTCGACGCGCTGGCCGGCTCGCGGGAAATCGTGGTGAAAAACCTGGGCGCGCAGTTTTCTTCGATACCCGGCATTGCCGGTGCGACCATTCTGGGGGACGGCCGCGTGGTGCTGATTCTCGACCTGTTTGCCCACATCCGGCGCTTCCACGCCAAGTTGCTCGCGTTGCAGGTCGCCGGTCATGCGCCAGTGCGTTATGTAGAACCCGAACAGGCGCGGCCGTTGCTGGTGATGGTAGTGGATGACTCAGTGACCGTGCGCAAGGTCACCGGCCGCTTGCTGGAGCGCAACGGCATGAACGTGCTGACGGCCAAAGATGGCGTCGATGCCATGGCGCTGCTGCAAGAGCACACCCCGGACATCATGCTGCTGGACATCGAAATGCCGCGCATGGACGGCTTTGAAGTCGTCAGCAAGATTCGCGGAGACGACGCCTTGAAACACCTGCCGATCATCATGATCACGTCGCGATCAGGGCAGAAGCACCGCGACCACGCCATGGCGCTTGGGGTGAACGAATACATGAGCAAGCCTTATCAGGAAGCCGCACTGCTGGAAAGCATCGCCCACTGGAGCCACGCCCATGTCTGACACCACCACGCAAACGGCGCGGCTGACCAGCCTGACCGGGTTGCTGATTCCCCTGAGTGACCGGCACCTGTTGTTGCCCAACGTGGCGGTCGCCGAGCTGATCGACTATCAAGACAGCGTCGCCGACCCCGCCGCACCGCAGTGGTACCTGGGCCCCATCAACTGGCGCAACCGCAGTCTGCCGCTGCTCAGCTTCGAAGCCGCCTGCGGCAGCCGCGCCCGCGTTGGAGGCCGCGCCCGCATCGTCGTGCTCAACGCCCTCGGCGGTCGGCCTGACCTGAAATTCATCGCCCTGCTGACCCAAGGCATTCCGCGTTCCTGCAAGCTGGACAGCCAGCTCAGCTACGTCGACGTGCCGCTGGCCGAGCTGGAACTGGCCGCGGTGCAAGTGGGCGAAACCGTGGCTAAAATCCCCGATCTTGTGGCGCTGGAAGAGTGGCTGGTGGAGGCGGGGTTGGTTCAGATGACGCCGAATTTGTAAGAGACTTCCCGGCTTTCAAACGCCGCAGATTGCATGCCGGACACAGCCCTTGTGGAAGTGAGCTTGCTCACGAAAGCTGCATTTCAAACGCTGAAGATTTCATGCCGGACACAGCCCCCTGTAGGAGTGAGCTTGCTCGCGAAAGCTGCATTTCAGCCGCTGAAGATTTCATGCCGGACACAGCCCTTGTGGGAGTGAGCTTGCTCACGAAGGCTGCATTTCAGCCGCTAAAGATTAAGCGGCTGTCCCGGCTCATTCGCGAGCAAGCTCGCTCCCACAATTTGATCTCCTGTACATGCTTAACTGTGGCTGGTCAGAGGGGTGCGGGGCTGCTGGCAATCGCTTCCGCCAAATCCCTCCTAGACGATGAGCCGAATAAACCGCATATTCGGCTCATGCAGTGAGCCGAATATGGTGGCTAATCGGCTCACACTCTTCCGAGGTGTTCAGTGAACCAGTCAACACAATGGATTTGGCAACACCCCAAATGGCCTTCCTTTTCCTGGGATGTGGAGCCGTTGGCGCCGCTGTTGCGGGCCTGCACCCAGGCGCAGGGTCAGCTATTGGGGATGATTGGCGCTTCAGGCGCCGCCGCGAATGTCGAGCGTGAACTGGACGCTTTGCTGCAGAACCTCATCACCTCATCGGCCATTGAGGGTGAGCAACTCAACGTGGAGTCGGTGCGCTCCTCGCTGGCAAAACGGCTCGGGCTCGCCAGCGATGAACGCGTGACGGCGCGCAGTGAAGGTCTGGCGGAGCTGATGCTGGATGCCACCCAACAATACGACATGCCGTTGACGTCTAAACGGCTGATGCGCTGGCATCAGTTGTTGTTCCCCGAGCCGAGCGCGTTGACGGCATACCCCATCCAAATCGGGACGCTCAGAGGGCCTGAGCCCATGCAGGTCGTGTCCGGTCGCATCGACCGGCCCGTGGTGCACTTCGAGGCGCCTGAGCGCGAAGGCCTGGAGCAAAAGCTTGATGACTTCTTTTACTGGTTCAACAGCAGCCGCGTCGATCCAACCCTGGACCCGCTGATCCGCGCGGGCATCGCGCATTTCTGGTTCGTGACGCTGCACCCGTTCGACGATGGCAATGGACGTTTGACCCGCGCAATCACTGATCTGGCCATGGCCCAGGGCGAACACCAGGCCATACGCTTTTATGCCATGTCCGCCAGCATCCTCGCCCGCCGTCAGGACTACTATCGGATTCTGGAAGCGACTCAGCGGGGTGACCTGAACATAACCGAATGGCTCGTATGGTTTTTGCAGACGTTGTTGCACACGCTTGAGCAGGCCATGAAGCGTATCGAGCGAGTGCTGGCAAAGGCCAGATTCTGGCAAGCCCATAGTAGCGACGGCCTCTCTGCTGAGCAGACCAAGGTGCTCAATCGGTTGTTGAATGGCGACCTGCTGTCGGAGAAGCCGGACGCAGGTTTTACCGGTGGCATCAGCGCCGCTCAATACCAGGCGGTCGCCAAAGTCAGTAAAGCCACCGCCACCCGGCATCTTCAGGACCTGCTGGAAAAAGGTTGTCTGGCGAAGCTCCCGGGCGGCGGGCGCAGCACCCGCTACCAGATCAATTGGCAGATCTGATCATTACTCTCAGCGTAACGATCCCGCCAGTTACTTGATTGATGCCACACCTGAACCCCTCCTAATCTGCCCCACGACAGCGAACTCGTGGAGTCAGCATGACCACAACAACGAAACTTGACCCGCGCTGGTCGCGTCGTCGCACTGAAAAGCTGCGACGGCTCGACCTGGTGCGTTCCTTCGCCGATGGCGTTGTACTGCCGACCGATAAGATTGTCGCGGCGCTTGAGGCGCTGATTGCGCCGGGCGATCGCGTGGTGCTTGAAGGCAATAACCAGAAGCAGGCGGATTTCCTGTCCCGCTCACTGGTCAAGGCCGATCCCGCCAAGCTCCACGACCTGCACATGATCATGCCCAGCGTGGGTCGGGCCGAGCATCTGGACCTGTTCGAACGCGGCATCGCCCGCAAGCTGGATTTCTCTTTCGCCGGTACGCAAAGCTTGCGCATCAGCCAGCTGCTGGAAGACGGCCTGCTGGAAATCGGCGCGATTCACACGTACATCGAGCTGTATTCCCGTCTGCTGGTTGACCTGATTCCCAACGTTGTACTCTCGGCCGGCTTCATGGCTGACCGCGCCGGCAACATCTACACCGGCGCCAGCACCGAAGACACCCCCGCCCTGATCGAACCGGCCGCCTTCAGCGACGGCATCGTCATCGTGCAGGTCAACCAGTTGGTGGATGACGTCAGCGACCTGCCGCGCGTGGACATCCCGGCGTCATGGGTCGACTTCGTGGTCGTCGCCGACAAGCCGTTCTACATCGAGCCGCTGTTCACCCGCGACCCGCGCCACATCAAGCCAGTGCACGTGCTGATGGCGATGATGGCGATTCGCGGGATCTACGAAAAACACAACGTCCAGTCCCTCAACCACGGCATCGGCTTCAACACCGCCGCCATCGAACTGATCCTGCCGACCTACGGCGAATCCCTGGGCCTGAAGGGCAAGATCTGCCGCAACTGGACGCTCAACCCTCACCCGACGCTGATCCCCGCCATCGAAAGCGGCTGGGTCGAAAGCGTGCATTGCTTCGGCACTGAGCTGGGCATGGAAAATTACATCGCTGCGCGGCCCGACGTGTTCTTCACCGGCCACGATGGCTCCATGCGTTCCAACCGGATGATGTGCCAGCTGGCCGGGCAATACGCCGTTGACCTGTTCATTGGCGCCACGCTGCAAGTCGACGGCGATGGCCATTCTTCTACCGTTACCCGCGGGCGCCTTGCCGGCTTTGGCGGCGCGCCGAACATGGGGCACGACCCGCGCGGCCGACGCCACGCCACGCCTGCCTGGCTGGACATGCGCCAGCAGAGCGGTGACGGGCCAGACGCCTATCTTGAGCGCGGCAAGAAGCTCGTGGTGCAAATGGTCGAGACCTTCCAGGAAGGCGGCAAACCGACCTTCGTCGAGACGCTGGACGCCGTCGAGGTCGCGAAAAAGAGTGGGATGCCGCTGGCGCCGATCATGATCTACGGCGACGACGTGACCCATCTGTTGACTGAAGAAGGCATTGCCTATCTGTACAAGGCGCGAACGCTGGAAGAGCGTCAGGCGATGATCGCCGCCGTGGCGGGCGTGACCTCGATTGGCATGCGCCACAACCCGAAAGACACCGCCCGCATGCGCCGTGAAGGGCTGATCGCGTTGCCTGAGGATTTGGGCATTCGCCGCACCGACGCCAGCCGCGAACTGCTTGCCGCCAAGAGCATCGCCGAGCTGGTGGAATGGTCCGGCGGTTTGTACAACCCGCCTCCGAAATTCAGGAGCTGGTGATGCGCGCATTCAACGTAGCTTTCGATGCCTTCGACGCAACGCCGAACCCTGCATCACTGGCAGAGCGCCTCGCCGATCTGGCGGTAGATGCACTGATCGACGAGGCCGACCTGTCGCCGAAACCGGCGCTGGTTGATCGTCGCAGCAGTGGCGCCCATACGGATCTGCACCTGGGCCTGATGCACGCATCAGCGATCTCGCTGTGGCCTGCATTCAAGCAGATGGCCGACGCCGCCATTGCCATTAGTGAAATCAACCCGGCGCTGCGAGAAACCATTGGCCGCATCGGTCGCGAAGGCGAAGCCGCGATGATGCGCACCACCAACGGGGTGAACACGCACCGTGGCGCGATCTGGGCTCTGGGGTTGCTGGTCACCGCTGCGGCGCTGGATCCCGATGACCTTTCCCCGGAAGGGCTGTGCCAACGCGCAGGCCAGCTGGCAGTGATCGAAGATCGTCACCAGACCGCCAACCAGAGCCACAGCCATGGCCAGACTGTTGCGCAAAAGTACGGCGCAATGGGTGCCCGGGAACAAGCGCAAGCTGGCTTCCCTGCCGTGACTCAAACCGGCTTGCCGCAACTCATCCGCAGCCGCGACGCCGGGCATGGCGAGCAAAACGCACGACTCGATGCACTGCTGGCGATCATGACCACGCTGTCCGACACCTGCGTGCTGTACCGCGCGGGTGAAGAAGGCCTGCATGCCATGCAACACGGCGCGCAGCGGGTGCTGGACTCCGGTGGCAGCGCGACCCTCAGCGGTCGTCGCGCGCTCAATCAGCTGGATCAACAACTGTTGAGCCTGAACGCATCCCCCGGCGGCGCTGCCGATCTGCTCGCCGCTTGCCTGTTTATTGATCGCCTGGAGCCTGCGTTCGGCGATGCAACGAGGAACGTCTGATCATGGAAACCCTGTCTTTTGAATTCCCTGCCGGGCAGCCGCCACGGGGTCGCGCTCTGGTGGGCTGTGTCGGTTCAGGTGATCTGGAAGTGCTGCTTGAACCGGGCCAGCCGGGCAAGCTGACGATCCAGGTGCTGACGTCGGTCAACGGCAGTTCGGCGCGTTGGGAAAACCTTTTTCAGCGGATGTTCGACGGCCAGACGCCACCGGCCATGAGCATCGACATCCACGATTTTGGCGCGACACCGGGCGTGGTTCGGCTGCGCCTGGAGCAAGGTTTCGAGGAGGTCGGTCATGACTGACAGCACGCGGCTTCTGCAGCAGCACAGTTTCGTCGAACTCGGTGCCCGGCAACGCGCCCGCGCACTGCTGGATGACGGCAGTTTTCGCGAGCTGGTCGATCCCTTCGAGCGCCTCGTCTCCCCTTGGCTGGCCAAGCAAGGCGTCGTGCCACAAGCCGACGACGGCGTAGTGATCGCCAAGGGCACGATCGAGGGCAAGCCGGTGGTGATCTGTGCCATCGAAGGCGGTTTTCAGGGCGGCAGCATGGGCGAAGTCGGCGGCGCCAAAATGGCCGGCGCTCTGGAACTGGCCGCTGAGGACAACCGAAAGGGCATTCCCACGGCAGCCGTTCTGTTGCTGGAAACCGGAGGCGTGCGCTTGCAGGAAGCCAATCTCGGGCTGGCGGCCATCGCCGACATTCACGCGGCGATCGTTGATCTGCGGCGTTATCAGCCAGTGATTGGCGTGGTGGCGGGCAGCGTCGGCTGCTTCGGCGGCATGTCCATTGCGGCGGCGCTGTGCAGTTATCTGGTCGTCACCCAGGAAGCGCGTCTCGGCCTGAACGGCCCGCAAGTCATCGAACAGGAAGCCGGCATCGAAGAGTACGACTCCCGCGACAGGCCTTTCATTTGGAGCCTGACCGGGGGCGAGCAACGTTTTGCCAGCGGTCTGGTGGACGCCTTTGTCGCCGACGACATCAGCGCCATTCAGCAACAGGTGCAAGGGTTGTTGCACAAAGGCAAGCCCGAGCAGGAACGCAGCAGTCAATACGCCTGGTTCCTTGAGCGTCTCGCTCAAGTGGACACCGCCCAGCAGATAGAACCTGCTGCCGTGCGCACTGCCTATCAAGGAGACCGGTCATGAGTGCTTACTCGCTTCGTGGATTGAACTGGTTTAACGCGCTGGCCGCCAACGCCCCTGAAGTGTCGGGTCTGCCGGCGTCGGTGAAAGCGGCTGATGGCACGCTGGGTGATCGCCCGGCGCGATTCCTGGCGGTGGTCGCCGATCCAGCTAACCGCTTTCCTCGCGCACAGAATGGCGAGGTCGGTTTGCTCGAAGGATGGGGGCTGGCCCAGGCCGTGGACAGCGCCATCAAGCTGGATCAGGACAGCGACAACAAGCGGACATTGATCGCCATCATCGACGTGCCGAGTCAGGCCTATGGCCGCCGCGAAGAAGCGCTGGGTATTCACCAGGCACTGGCCGGGGCGGTCGACGCTTATGCTCGGGCGCGTTTGGCCGGGCACCCGGTGATCGGGCTGCTGGTGGGCAAGGCGATGTCCGGCGCGTTTCTCGCCCACGGTTATCAGGCCAATCGCCTGATTGCCCTGCGCGATCCGGGCGTGATGGTTCACGCGATGGGCAAGGCCTCTGCGGCGCGGGTTACACTGCGCAGCGTCGAAGAACTGGAAAAGCTCGCCGCCAGCGTGCCGCCGATGGCCTACGACATCGACAGCTACGCCAGCCTCGGTTTGCTGTGGGAAACCCTGTCGGTCAGTGAGATTGAGCAGCCCAGCGCTTCGGATCTCACGCGGGTTCAGGACCGTTTGATTGCAGCGATCAAAGACACCCTCGCCGGCGTCAATGACCTGAGTTCACGCCTCGGCGCGCCGAATCGTGAGGCATCGTCGAAAGTCCGCGAGCTGTTGCGGGCGCAGTGGTGATGAGCACTTTTCAGCCGGTGCTCCCCCACGATCTGTTGTGGGGTTTGTCGGCGGCTGCGTTGCCGATCGACGCACCGGCGTGGGCGTGTGAGGTCGTTGGCCTGGGTCACCCAGTGGTGGTGCGCCGCGCCCGTGTCGCACCAGCCCTGGTGGCGGTGGGCGTAAGGGGTCGGTCGCGAGATCAGCGCTACGCCACCCACATGAAGCTCGAGGATGTGCAACGGCGAGTGCGGCCTGAAGCGTTGATCGCCATGACGCCTCACGCTGATTGGCCGGCGTTGCGCGCCCTGCAGCAGATCCGTCCCGTGATGAACGCACTCGGCCTGCCGTGGGGCGTGGCGGGTGGCGCCGGTTTCGAACTGGCCAGTGGCGTGCCGGTGCTGCACGCGGACAGCGACCTGGATCTCATCCTGCGTACCCCTGAATTGTTTGATCGCCAGCACGCCGCTCGTTTGGTCGAGCAGCTTGCCGGCGCGGTCTGCCGCATCGACCTTCAGCTGCAAACCCCGTTTGGTGCCGTGGCGCTGCGCGAGTGGGCAGGATCGTCTCGCCAGGTGCTGCTCAAAGCCGAAGACGGCGCGCGGCTTGTGGAGAACCCATGGCTGGCGCAGGCGGTCGCGGCATGAGCAGCTTCTGGGCATTTCCCGGCCAGGGTGCGCAACAGCCGGCCATGCTCCACGGGCTGCCAGAGCACCCGTTGGTTACGCAGTGCCTGGCAGAAGCGAGCGCGGCGTTGAACGAGGACGTCCTGACGCTGGACACCGCCGCCGCCCTGCAATCGACTCGCGCTGTTCAGCTCTGTTTGTTGATCGCCGGCGTCGCGTGTGCGCGGGTGTTGATGGCCGATGACAACATCCCCGACATGGTTGCAGGTTTGTCCATCGGTGCTTATCCGGCGGCGGTGATCGCAGGCGCGCTGAATTTCGCCGATGCGGTGCGGCTGGTCGCGCTGCGTGGCGAGCTGATGCAAAGCGCTTATCCACAGGGCTACGGCATGACCGCGCTGATCGGGCTGGACCAACCCACGGTCGAAAGCCTGATCGCACGAATTCATAGCGTTGAGAGGCCGGTCTATCTGGCGAACATCAACGCCGACAACCAGTTCGTTATTGCCGGGCGAGACGAGGCCATGGCGGCCGTCGCTGCGCTCGCAAAAGAGCAAGGCGCTGCGGCGGCCAAGCGGCTGGCGGTCAGCGTGCCGTCCCATTGCGAACTGCTGGCAGAACCTGCTCGGGCCCTTGCTGATGCGTTTGCCAACGTTTCCCTGAAGGCGCCGACGCTCAAATACCTCAGCGGCAGCACCGCGCGGCCGATGCTCAGCGCCGACAAGTTGCGCGACGATCTGGCGTTCAATATGTGCCGGGTCATCGACTGGCGCAGCACGGTGCAAACCGCGTACGAGCGTGGCGCACGCCTGCACATCGAACTGCCGCCGGGCACCGTGCTTACCGGTCTGGCCCGCCGCGTCTTCGAACAAGGATCGGCTGTCGCCTTTCAGGGCGCCCGGCTGGACACGCTCGGCGCGTTGTCGCGAGAGGAGGAACGCCGCCACCCATAAACCGACTGCTGCTTTCGAAGGAACACAAAAACAACAACTTCGACGATGCAATTTGAGGATAAGAACAATGGTGATTTATGGCGTGGCGTTACTCGCAATCTGCACCCTCGCAGGGGTGATTCTCGGTGATCTGCTCGGCGTGCTGCTGGGCGTCAAATCCAACGTAGGTGGCGTCGGGATCGCGATGATCCTGCTGATCTGCGCGCGGCTGTTCATGCAAAAGCGCGGCGGCATGAGCGAAGGCTGCGAAATGGGCGTCGGCTTCTGGGGCGCCATGTACATCCCGGTGGTTGTGGCCATGGCCGCTCAGCAAAACGTCGTCACGGCGCTCAAGGGCGGGCCGATCGCGGTCATCGCCGCGGTGGTGTCGGTGGTGGTGTGCGGCTGCACGATTGCGGTCATCAGTCGCATCAACAAGGGCGAGCCACTGCCCAAAGAAGACGAGCTCGCGAACCCGCTTCCGGTGATCGCGCCGACTGTTTCGCCAGCAGGAGGCCGCTGATATGTGGGAGCTTATTCAGAAAGACCTGATCAGTCAGGGCCTGGTCACCGCGTTTGCGGTTGTAGGCGTGGTGATGTGGATTTCGGTGGTGCTGTCCAAGCGCCTGACGTTCGGGCGCATTCATGGATCGGCCATTGCGATCGTCATCGGCCTGGTGCTGGCGTGGGTCGGCGGCACGATGACCGGCGGGCAGAAAGGGCTGGCGGATCTGGCGTTGTTTTCCGGGATCGGCTTGATGGGCGGGTCGATGCTGCGTGATTTCGCCATCGTCGCCACGGCCTTCGAAGTGCAAGCCACCGAAGCGAAAAAGGCCGGATGGATCGGCGCGTTTTCGCTGCTGCTGGGCACATTGCTGCCGTTCATTGTGGGGTGCTGCGTAGCATATGCCTTCGGCTATCGCGACGCCGTGAGCATCACCACCATTGGCGCGGGCGCCGTGACCTACATCGTCGGGCCAGTGACGGGTGCGGCGTTGGGCGCGACCTCGGATGTCATGGCGCTGTCTATCGCGACCGGTCTGATCAAAGCCATTCTGGTGATGGTCGGCACCCCGATGGCCGCGCGCTGGATGGGCCTGGATAACCCGCGTTCGGCAATGGTCTTCGGCGGTCTGGCCGGCACCGTGAGCGGCGTGACGGCAGGACTGGCGGCAACGGATCGGCGGCTGGTGCCTTACGGCGCGCTGACGGCGACGTTCCACACTGGGCTGGGTTGTCTGCTGGGGCCGTCGCTGCTGTACTTCATCGTGCGCGGGATTCTGGGCTGAGGCTTTGGGATGCGCGGTGTTCAGCAACATGCTGCCGCTGCGCGCCTGATTGCAGAACTACCTGCAAGCGTCGGAATCGTGGGAGCGAGCTTGCTCGCGAAGGGGTTGGAGCATCCACCCAATTGTCAGCGGCTGAAATGCCGCCTTCGTGAGCAAGCTCACTCCCACAAGGGATGTGTCTGCTGCGAGAAAGCGCGGTGTCAGAAGACGCCGCAGATGTATCTGCCGACAGCCTGCCGGTGGGAGCGAGCTTGCTCGCGAAGGGGTTGGTGCATCCAGCCAATTGTCAGCGGCTGGAATGCCGTCTTCGTGAGCAAACTCACTCCCACAAGTCCCGCGAACCGGCCGAGATATCAAATTGACGGCGATTCTGTGGGAGCGAGCTTGCTCGCGAAGGCTTCCTGGCGGTCCGCAGAGGAAGTGGCCGGATATCCTGGCCTCTTCGCCCCGATGCGGCCCAGACCAAGCTCACACCCACAGTGGATATTGGATCGAGCTGAAGCCGGGATCAGGCCTGAGCCAGCCGATTCGAGTACATCCGGCACTCCGCCAGCAACGCCAAGAGGTTCGGGTCGCGTTCGCGCGCTTTGAGGAAGACCAGTCCGATGTGCTGCTGCATGCGGTATCGCGCCTGCAGCGGTACC
Organism: Pseudomonas sp. 1L-C-7-B-C1; assembly: GCF_057291635.1. NCBI lineage: Bacteria > Pseudomonadati > Pseudomonadota > Gammaproteobacteria > Pseudomonadales > Pseudomonadaceae > Pseudomonas > Pseudomonas sp. 1L-C-7-B-C1. The sequence goes on from NZ_JBXAWH010000014.1 coordinate 26,247, forward strand.
AGGCGGACGCGGTTTTCGTAGACGGCGGCGATTCGCCCCGGTAGCAATGCGTAACCCACACCCGAGCTGACCATGCTCAGCAGCGTGAAGATGTCGTTGACCTGCATGGCGACCTTCGGTTCGAACCCGGCCTGCTCAAACACTCGCGCGCCATCCCGATGGGTGGCGAAACCCTGGGTCAGGGTAATGAAGGTCGCCTCCCGAAGGTCGCTCAGGTCCACCTCGCTCTGTAGCGCGAAGGGTGAGTCAGCCGGCGTGGCGAGAAAAATATCGTCGGAGAACAGCGGCAACTGCTCACAATCCGGATCGCTCACGCTCTCGTTGAGTGACACCAGAATCGCGTCCACTTCCATGTTCTTCAGCTTGTAGAAGAGGTCGATGTTCGAGCCCAGAATCAGGTCGATGTTGAGTTCGCTGCGGCGGATTTTCAGGCCCATGATCAGCTGCGGCACGGTCTTGACCGTCAGTGAATACAGCGCGCCCAGTTTGAAACGCGCGGCCGAAAACCCCGCCGCCTGACGCGTTTGTTCAATGGTGGCGAGCACGTCCTGCACCAGTTTCTGCGCGCGCTCTTCCAGCACATAAGCGCCTTCGAGGGGCGTGAGGTTGCGACCTTCGTGCTTGAACAGCGGACAACGCAACGCGCTTTCCAGCGAGTGAATCGCCCGATGCACACTGACCGTGCTCGTCTGCAGCTCCGCTGCCGCGCGCGCCAGATTGCCGGTGCGCATGAACGCCAGAAAGATTTCCAGCTTCTTGAGGGTGAGCTCTTCGTCGATCTGCATCGTGTGGGCCCGCGCCGGGTTCTTGTTTTGAGAGCGCCCGATTGTGCCGAAGAGATCGGTTGCTGACTGCATTAAATTCTCGATAACACGACACAATGCGTTGTCATTGCGGTTCAGAAGCAGGACGCTTGGCGGGTGTCATGCAATTGAGAGGTAGTTTGCGGATGTACTACGGAGAAAAATTCAACGCCTGGACCCACTTGGTGGGGGCGATTCTGGCGACGATCGGCGCGGTGTGGATGCTGGTTGTCGCGACGATGTCCGGGGATATCTGGAAGATCATCAGCGTCGCGGTCTACGGCGTGGCGCTGGTAATGCTGTACAGCGCGTCGACGGTCTATCACAGCGTTCGCGGCCGGGCCAAAGTGATCATGCAAAAGGTTGATCACTTTTCGATCTATCTGCTCATCGCCGGCAGCTACACGCCGTTTTGTCTGGTCACGCTGCACGGGACCTGGGGCTGGACGTTGTTCGGTATCGTCTGGGCGCTGGCAATCATGGGCATCCTTCAGGAAATAAAACCTCGCTCCGAAGCACGGGTGATGTCCATCGTCATTTACGCGGTCATGGGCTGGATTGTGCTGGTCGCGGTCAATCCACTGATCGCCGCGCTGGGCATGACCGGATTCATCTGGCTGGCGCTGGGTGGCGTGTTTTACACCGTGGGGATCATTTTCTTCGCGTTCGACACCAAGGTCAGACACTTTCATGGGGTCTGGCACCTGTTTGTGATTGCCGGCAGCCTGCTGCACTTTGTCGCGATTTCGCGTTACGTTTTGTGAGTTGAGAGCGATAAATCGCGGCAACGTCAGCTCTTGCCAAGCGTGACGACACCACAAATGCAAATGCCAACAAATGAAATGTGGGAGTGAGCTTGCTCGCGAAGAGGCCGGTACATCCGCTGAATTTTTTAGCGGTTGGAATGATGTCTTCGCGAGCAAGCTCACTCCTACACGGACCATCCTTGCTGCGCGACCGGCAATTCCCGACGCGCACCCAGCCATCCATGCGCCGCTTCGGTGCATGGCATCCTTCAAATCACTGATCATTTTCTGTACACCCCACAGCCTTGCCCGCTTTCCCACCTGCACCAATGCGGATAACTTTCGCACCCGATTGAAGCATTTAATTCATTTATTTTATTTGTTGAATTATTTGATTCGTCATCCTAGTCTGATCCTCGAAACGCCCCCTCTTGTGGTAAGGCGGCCTTCTTGAACTGACTGATCAATCGGGGAGCAAGACATGAATGTGAAAGTACTCTTGAGCATGGCCGTGGCAACCGCCTTTTCCGCATCCACCTGGGCCGCCGACTGGACCGTCGGCGCCAACGTGGGCAACGTGCCGTGGGAGTTTCAGGACGCCAAAGGCGAGATCGTCGGCTTCGAAGTCGATGTGGTGAAGGAAGTCGCCAAACGCGCCGGCAAGACCGTGGAGTTCGTCAACATCCCGTTCAACGGCCTGTTCAGCGCCGTGCAGTCCAAGCGCGCTGACATCGCCATCTCCTCGATCACCATCACCCCCAAGCGCCTTGAGTCCGTCGGCTTCGCCCAGCCGTATTACGACAGCGACCAATCCCTGTCGGTGCTCGCCAAATCCGGCATCAACGGCCTGAAAGACATGGACGGCAAGGTGGTCGGCGTCGACACCGGTTCCACCGGCGACATGTGGGTCAACGCCCATCAGGCCGAATACAAGTTCAAAGAAGTCTCACGCTATGAAGGGCTGTCGCCTGCGATGCTCGACCTCGCGTCCGGCCGCATGGACGGCTACATCAGCGACATCCCTGCGGTCCTGTACTACATCAAGGACAAGCCGCAGTACAAAGTCGTCGCGAAAATTCCTACCGGCGAGAAGTACTCGTTGATGCACGCCAAGGGCTGGGCATCGGCCGGTCAGGTCAACGACATCATCAGTACGATGAAAAAAGAAGGCGTGATCGCCGACTTGCACGAGAAGTGGTTCGGTGCCGACGCTGATCCGGAGTCCAGCACCGTCAAAGTGGTCGACGTACTCAAGTAACCCCTGACTGCTCACGCCCGCGTCCGTCACTGCTCGCCACCAAGGAATCGCAATGGAGTTGTTAGAAACGTTCTTCAACTGGAGCGTGTTCGTCGATGCGCTGCCACTGATGCTGCGCGGCCTGGGCGTGACGGTGATGCTCGGCGTGGTCAGCATCATTCTCGGCTTGGTGGGCGGGCTGGTGCTGGCGATGCTGCGGTTGTATGGGTACGCGCCCGTACGGTTTCTGGCGCGGGTGTACATCGACGTGCTGCGCTCGATTCCATTGCTGGTGCTGTTGGTGCTGATCTACTACGCGCTGCCGTTTGTGGGCATTCGCCTATCGTCCTTTGCGGCAGCGACTGCGGCGCTTTCGCTGGTGTCCTGCGCGTATTCGGCGGAGATCTTCCGCTCCGGCATCGAGGCCATTCCGCGCGGGCAGTTCGAAGCCTCGGCATCCCAGGGCATGAGTTTTTTCAACACTATGCGCGACATCATCCTGCCCCAGGCCATGCGCATCGTCATGCCGCCGATGACCAGCAACTGCATCAACGTCATGAAAGACACCGCGCTGGCGTCCGTCGTGGCGATGCCCGATCTTCTGAAACAAGCCACTCAAGCCCAGGCGCTGGCGGCCAACCCGACACCGCTGGTGGGCGCGGCGGTGATGTACCTGTTGCTGCTTCTGCCGCTGGTGCAATTGGTGAGCTGGATCGAGCGGCGTAATGGCGCCGGGAGGAAGAGTTCATGAGCACCGTCATCGAAATGGAAGGCGTGGCCAAATTCTACGGGCCATTCCAGGCCCTGACCGACATCAACCTGACCGTTGATCAAGGCGAAGTCGTGGTGATCCTCGGGCCATCGGGCTCCGGGAAATCGACACTGATCCGCTGCATCAATCTGCTGGAGGAGTATCAGCAGGGCGACATCCGCGTCGGCAGCCAGCGCGTTGAAACAGGCCCAAAATTGGCGGGCATTCGTTGCGAAGTCGGCATGGTCTTTCAGAATTTCAATCTGTACCCGCACCTCACCGTGCTCGCCAATGTGGCGCTGGCGCCAGTGCGGGTGCGTGGCATGTCTCGCCGTGACGCCAACGAACGCGCGCGCCTGTTGCTGGAGAAAGTCGGCATGGGCGCCCACGCGGCGAAATACCCGAGCCAGTTGTCCGGCGGCCAGCAGCAGCGCGTGGCCATCGCCCGGACCATGGCCATGGAACCCCGAGTGATCCTGTTCGACGAGCCCACATCGGCACTCGACCCGGAGATGGTCGGCGAAGTGCTGGACGTCATGCAGAACCTCGCCCGCTCCGGCGTGACCATGGTCGTCGTGACCCACGAAATGGGCTTTGCGCGCAAGGTCGCCGACCGGGTGATCTTCATGGAGAACGGCCGAATCATCGAACAGAACAACCCGCACGATTTCTTCACGGCCCCCCAAGAGCCGAGAACCCGCGCGTTTTTGCAGGCCATCCTGCATCACTGATCAGACTCTGGAGCTCATCCTTTGAATGCCTTGGACATCGATTACGTACGCAGCCAGTTTCCCGCCCTCGCCAGCGGCTACGCCTACCTGGACAACGCCGGCGGTTCGGCCGTGCTCAAGCCGGTCGCCGAGCGCATCACCGATTACTTGCTCAACAGCGCCGTGCAACTGGGCGCGTCCTACAGTGAGTCGGTGGACGCTGGCGCGCGGGTCATGCAGGCGCGGGAATCGGTCGCGCAACTGATCAACGCGCGCTACCCGGAAGAGTGCGTGATGGGCGGCTCGACCACCCATTTGCTGCAAATCCTCTGCCGCGCCATCGCGCCGTCGATCAATCCCGGCGACGAAATCATCGTCACCAACTGCGACCACGAAGCCAACATCGGGCCGTGGGTGCGGTTGTGCGAAGAGCGCGGGGCGACATTGCGCGTCTGGGCGGTCAACGCGCAGAGCATGGACCTGGAACTCGGCGATCTGGACGCGCTGCTCAGCGACAAGACCCGCTACCTGGCCATGACCCATGCGTCGAACATCCTCGGCAGCGTCAACCCAGTCGCCGAAGTTGCGCGCCGGGTGCACGCGGTGGGCGGCAAGGTGTGCGTCGATGCCGTGGCCTACGCGCCCCATCGGCTGGTCGATGTGCAAGCCAGCGGCGCCGATTATTACGTGTTCAGCTTCTACAAGACCTTCGGCCCACACTTCGCTGTGCTGTGGGGCAAGCGGGAAGCATTGCTGGAACTGCCGAGCCTGAACCACTTTTTCATCGGTCAGGAAGTCATTCCCTACAAGCTGCAGCCCGGCAACTTGAACTACGAGCTGTCCTACGGCTGCATTGGCATCAGCGATTACCTGATCGACATCGGTCGACGCCTTGGCGCCAGCGGCAGCGAACGCCAGTTGATGCAGGCCGCGTTCGATGCCTTTGAAGTGCAGGAAGACCTGTTGGCCGAAACGCTGCTGGCGTTTCTGCGGGAGACGCCGGGCGTACGAATCATCGGAAAATCCCGCGTGACTGACGGTGATCGCGTGCCGACCATCAGTTTTGTGGTGGAGGGCATTCAGTCGGAAGCCATCGTGCGCCGGGTGGACAATCACCGCATGGGCATCCGCTTTGGTGACTTCTATGCTCGCCGCCTGATCGAACAGTTGGGCCTGACCCCATACGGCGGCGTGGTTCGTGTGTCGATCGCCCACTACAACAGCGTCGATGAGCTGAATCGTCTGGTGGAGCACTTGGCCCGGGCGATCACAGAACTGCGTCCCTCCTGACTTTTATCGAGCCTTCTTATGCCTGTACCCCAAACCCTGGCCGAGCTGCGTGCCGCCATCGTCGAACATCAGGAACGCCTGACCGCGCGGCAGCGTGACGCGGCGCATTACCTGAACGAGCACCCCCACGATGTGGCACTGAACACGGTCGCGGCGCTGGCGAAGATCTCCAGCATCCCGTCGTCGGCGTTCATTCGGCTGGCCCAGGCGCTGGGCTTCGGCGGGTTCAGCGATCTGCAGCGCTTGTTCAAGCAGCCGTTGCAGCAGGCCGGGCAGGGCAGTTTCAAAGAGCGCATCCGGCATTACCGTGGCGAGCAACTGCTCGACGATCCCACCGATGTGGGCGCCATGCTCTCGGCGTTCAGTCGCGCGAATATCGTTTCGCTGGAGCACCTGGCCGAAGGCGAGCAGGTCGAGGCCATCGAACGCGCCATCGAGCTGTTGGAACAGGCGCGCACCACCTTCGTGGTCGGCATGCGCCGTTCGTTTCCCATGGCCTCCTACCTGAGTTACGCCCTCAGCCGTGTCGGTCGTCGTGCCGTACACATCAGCGGCCTGGGCGGCAGTTTGCGCGAGCAGGTCGGCGCGCTGCACGGCGATGACGTGCTGGTGGCGGTGAGTTTTCCGCCGTACGCGCAGGAAACCATCGACGCCTGCCAGCAAGCGGTTGCTGCGGGGACGCCCATCGTGGCGATCACTGACAGCATTCTCAGCCCCATCGGACAAACTGCGTCGGTGATGATCGAGGTCAACGACGCCGAGCTGCTGGGCTTTCGCTCGCTAACCGCCGCTTTCTGCATTGCGCAGACCCTGGCCATGGGCCTGGCGTTCCGGACCGGTCAGACCCTCGATGGTCCGGACCACGATGCACTGAAAACCATTGACTGCTGAGCCTTGGCTTGGCGGTCGGCCGACTGATCGAACGTTGCAGGAGTAGGCTTTTATGGCGTCACCCATTCGAGATCTGGTCGGCTACGGCCGGCAGCGCCCCCAAGGCACCTGGCCCAACGGCGCGCGGCTGGCCGTCAACTTTGTCATCAATTACGAAGAAGGCTCGGAGCGCTCCCTGGCCATGGGTGATCCAGACCAGGAGAGCATGACCGAGTGGGGCAGCTATCAGTTTCCCGACGGCGTGCGCAATCTGGCGATGGAGTCGATGTACGAGTACGGCGCCCGCGTTGGCATCTGGCGGATCCTCGACATCCTGCAACAGGCCAGCGTCCCGGCGACCTTTCATGCCTGCGCGGTGGCTTTCGAGCAGAACCCGGATGTGGCCAAGGCCGCCGTCGAATTGGGTCATGAAATCTGCAGCCACGGTTACCGCTGGGAAGAAGTGTTCCGCCTGACCGAGGCCGAGGAGCGCGAGCACATTCGTCTGGCGATCGAGTCGTTCGAGCGCACCTGCGGCAAGCGCCCGGTGGGCTGGTATTGCCGCTACGGCGCCAGCGTTCATACGCGTCGGCTGGTGGCGGAAGAGGGCGGGTTCCTTTACGACTCCGACGCCTACAACGATGACGTTCCGTATTTCGTCGACGTCGAGGGCAAGCAACATTTGGTGGTGCCTTACACCAGCGACGTCAACGACTTCCGTTACTGGAACTCCCCGGGCTTGTCCCAGGCGTCCGATTTCCTCGAGTACATGAAGGAAAGCTTCGATGTGCTGTACGAAGAATCCGCTGACGGCCTGCGAATGATGTCCATCGGGCTGCACCCGCGGATGGTCGGACGTCCGGGTCGTGTCCGCGCGATCAAGCATTTCATCGAGTACGCCCAGGCCCGCGAAGGCGTCTGGTTCACGACCCGCGAAGAGATCGCCAAGGCCTGGCTGACCCGCGCCTGACGGAGTGAACGACATGCAGGCTTTTGATCTGATCATCCGTAACGCCAATGTGGTGACGGCGGCGGACGGTTTCCTGTGCGACATCGGTGTGCGCGACGGCCGAATTGTCGCGCTGGGCCTGGGCCTGCAAGGTGCCGCAGAGGAAGTCGATGCCCGAGGGCGAACTGTGACGCCGGGCGGGATCGACAGCCATGTGCATCTGGATCAGCCGACCGGCGATGGCTCGGTCATGGCCGATGACTTCGAGAGCGGCACCCGCTCGGCGGCGTGTGGCGGGACTACAACAGTGATTCCCTTTGCCTGCCAGCAGAAGGGACAAAGCCTGCGGGCGGCGGTGGAGGATTATCATCGGCGCGCTGATGGTCGGGCGCTGATCGATTACGCGTTTCACCTCATCGTCACCGACCCTACCGAGGACGTGCTGCGCCGCGAGCTGCCCGAGCTGATTGCCGAGGGCTACACCTCATTCAAGATCTACATGACCTACGACGCGCTGAAGCTCAACGACCGGGAGATTCTGGAAACCCTATCGGTGGCGAGGGCCGAAGGCGCGATGGTGATGCTGCACGCTGAAAACAGCGACTGCATCGCCTGGTTGACCGAGCGCCTGCTCGCCGCCGGTCTCAGCGCGCCGCGTTACCACGCCAGCTCTCGTCCCATGTTGGTGGAGCGTGAGGCCACGCACCGGGCCATTGCACTGGCCGAGCTGGTGGATGTGCCGATTCTCATCGTCCATGTGTCGGGGCGTGAGGCCATCGAGCAGATCCGCTGGGCGCAGAGCCACGGCTTGAAGGTCTACGGCGAAACCTGCCCGCAGTATCTGTTTTTGACGGCAGATTCGCTGGGCTGCGATGACAGCTTCGAAGGCGCGAAGTGCATCTGCAGTCCGCCGCCGAGAGACGCCGGCAATCAGCAAGTGGTCTGGGACGGCTTGCAGAATGGCTCGTTCGAAGTTTTCTCGTCGGATCACGCGCCGTTTCGCTACGGCGGCCCGGACGGCAAACGTGCCCACGGCGAGGCGGCGCCGTTTTCCGAAGTGGCCAATGGCATTCCGGGCGTCGAGACGCGCATGGCGCTGCTCTGGTCGGAAGGCGTGCGCAAGGGGCGAATCAGCCCGCAGGCATTTGTCGCGCTGACGGCCACCAATGCGGCGCGGCTGTACGGCTTGTATCCGCGCAAAGGCAGCATCGCTATCGGGTCGGATGCGGATCTGGTGATCTGGGATGACGACCTGGATATCGAGCTGACCAACGAGATGCTGCACCACAATGTCGATTACACCCCGTACGAGGGGATGCGCTTGAGTGCATGGCCGGCGATGACCTTCGCCAGAGGGGAACGGGTATGGGACGGCAGTCCGTTGGGTGAGCCGGGGCGCGGAGAATTTCTGCCCTGCGCCCGGCCGGAACCTGCGAAAGCGCGGCGTCGAGAGTCGGAGTTACCGGAGTGATGACTGTCATACGCATTGTGCATCAATGGCGGCGCGATATTGGCTGACTCACACCATTCCTGTGGGAGCCGAGCTTGCTCGCGAAGAGGCACGAACATCCGCTAAATCTCTGGAGGATGCATGCGACCCCAGTAGGCCCGGCCTCAGCCGGGAAGAGGCCGGCCTGCGCTCCACCAAACCTCGCGGCGTGACGCCTGACGCTTTCCCGGCTAAAGCCGGTCCTACAAGGGAAGAGGCCGGCCTGCGCGCCATCAAACTCGCGACGTGACGCCCGACGTGTTCCCGGCTAAAGCCGGTCCTACATGTGGTCAGTGCCGTCCGTAACCTAGAAATCCCCCCACAACTGTTGCGCGATGCTCAGCGCCACCACTGGCGCGGTTTCGGTGCGCAGTACGCGGGGGCCGAGGCGGGCGGCGTGGAAACCGGCGTCCTGCGCCTGAGCCACTTCGGCGTCGTTCAGCCCGCCTTCCGGACCAATCAGAAACGCCAGACTGCCGGGCTTTTCATGGCTGGTCAGGGGGGCGGCCACCGGGTGCAGCACCAGCTTCAAGTCCGCTTCTGTCTGCTTGAGCCAGTCGGCCAGGGTCACGGGAGCATGGATCACCGGCACCACTGAGCGCCCGCACTGTTCACAGGCACTGATTGCGATCTGCTGCCAGTGTGCCTGACGCTTTTCCGCACGCTCGTCTTTCAAACGCACTTCGCAGCGCTCGCTGATGATCGGGGTGATTTGCGTCACGCCCAGCTCGGTGGCTTTCTGAATCGCCCAATCCATCCGCTCACCCCGAGAGAGGCCTTGCCCGAGGTGGATGTGCAACGGCGACTCCGGCTGACCGGCAAAGCTTTCGTTTACCTGCACCCGCACCTGCTTTTTGCCGACTTCCGCCAGCGTGGCGCGAAACTCATGGCCCGAGCCATCGAACAGCTGAACCGCGTCGCCTTGAGACATGCGCAACACGCGGCTGATGTAATGGGCCTGGGCCTCTGGCAGTTCGTGCTCCCCGACGCTGAGGGTGGCATCGACGAAAAAGCGGGACAGTCTCATGGTTGTGTCTCTAAAGATTGTGTTGAATGCAGCGCCTGGAGAATGTGTGTAACGGCCTGCTAGCCCGGATCACGAAAATCAGGATGGAAGTTCTCTCTCACCGCCACCGTGACGCTGCTGCGCGTCGCGATGTCGATCCCTTCGGTCGCCACGTCGGCCAGGAAGTCGATCTGCTCCGGCGTGATCACGTAAGGCGGCAGGAAGTACACCACGCTGCCCAGCGGACGCAGCAGTGCACCTCGGGTCAGCGCGTGCTCGAACACCTTCAGCCCACGCCGTTCCTGCCAGGGATACGGCGTTTTGCTGGCCTTGTCCTGCACCATCTCGATGGCAATCGCCATCCCGGTCTGCCGCACTTCAGCGACGTTCGGGTGATCGACCAGATGCGCCGTCGCGGTCTTCATGCGCTGGGCCAGCGCCTTGTTGTTTTCGATGACGTTGTCCTGCTCGAAAATATCCAGCGTTGCCAACGCCGCCGCGCACGCCAAGGGGTTGCCGGTGTAACTGTGGGAGTGCAGAAACGCGCGAAGGGTGGGGTAGTCGTCGTAAAACGCGTCGTACACGTCATCGGTGGTGATGCACGCTGCCAACGGCAGATAACCGCCGGTCAGCGCCTTGGACAGGCACAGGAAATCCGGTCGGATGCCGGCTTGTTCGCAGGCAAACATGGTCCCGGTGCGGCCGAAGCCCACGGCGATCTCGTCATGAATCAGGTGCACGCCATACCGGTCGCAGGCCTCGCGCAGCAGCTTGAGGTAGATCGGGTCGTACATGCGCATGCCGCCTGCGCCTTGAATCAGCGGCTCGATGATCACCGCCGCGACGCTGTCGTGATGCTCGGCGAGGGTCTGCTCCATCACCGCGAACATCGTGCGGGTGTGCTCTTCCCAGCTCACGCCTTCAGGCCGGTGATAGCAGTCGGGGCTCGGCACCTTGATGGTGTCCATCAGCAGCGCTTTGTAGGTTTCGGTGAACAGTGGCACGTCACCGACTGCCATCGCTGCCATGGTCTCGCCGTGGTAGCTGTTGGTCAGAGTGACGAAGCGTTTTTTGTCCGGCTTGCCGCGATTGAGCCAGTAATGAAAGCTCATTTTCAACGCGACTTCGATGCAGGACGAACCGTTGTCGGCGTAGAAGCAGCGCGTCAGCCCTTCGGGCGTCATCGCCACCAGGCGCTCGGACAGCTCGATGACCGGCTGATGGCTGAAGCCCGCCAGAATCACATGCTCCAGCTGATCGACCTGATCCTTGATGCGCTGATTGATACGCGGGTTGGCGTGGCCGAATACGTTGACCCACCAGGAGCTGACCGCGTCTAAGTATCGCTTGCCTTCGAAGTCCTCCAGCCAGACCCCTTCGCCGCGCTTGATCGGAATCAGCGGCAGTTTTTCGTGGTCTTTCATCTGGGTGCAGGGGTGCCAAAGGACCTTCAGGTCGCGCTGCATCCACTGGTCGTTAAGGCCCATTACTCTTCTCCACATAGCGGCTCGCATGGCGCGAGGGCAAACAATCGCGCAAGCCTATGCAATGCATGCCAGCGGGACAACCTTTAGCGCGTTGTTTCAGTCGTCGCGCGCGCGAAAATCAGGCTTGCCGACATTGCTGGCGGGCGTTTCGCGGCTCGCGTATCCTTCGCGCTCTTCGAAAAATCGGACAACAAAATCCGACAATTCCCCCCGTTTTTCTCCGGAGTTCGCTGAATGCTTTCTGGTTGGCTGCGCGCCTGTGCGTTGGTGATGGTTGGGATGGTCAGCGCTTCGGCGCTTGCCGTGGATAAGCCGCATACGGTGATCGTCGTCGGCGGCGGTCTGGCGGGACTCACGACGGCTTACGAGCTGCAAAGCAAAGGCTGGCAAGTCACCTTGCTGGAAGCCAAACCCAACGTTGGCGGCCGCTCCGGTCTGGCCGGCAGCGAATGGATTGGCAACGCCAAGGCCCAGCCGGTGCTGAATCAGTACATTGATCGCTTCAAGATCAAGGCGGTGCCCGCGCCGGAATTCGTGCGGACCCCGAGCTACCTGATCGAAGGCGAGTACTTCACCGGCGCCGACCTGGCGACCAAACAGCCAGCGACTGCTGAAGCCATCAAGCGCTACGAAGCGGCGGTGGATGACCTGGCCCGCTCGATCACTGACCCGGACAACCCGGCAGCCAACAGCACGCTGTTTGCACTGGACCAGATCACCGTCGCCAACTGGCTGGACCGTCTGAGCCTGCCACCGACTGCGCGCCAGTTGATCAATCAGCAGATTCGTACGCGCTACGACGAACCTTCGCGTCTGTCGCTGCTGTATCTCGCACAACAAACGCGGGTCAATCGCAACGTCGACGACCGCGACCGTCGCGCCGCTCGCCTGCCGGGTGGCAGCGCGGTGCTGGCCGAGGAATTCGTCAAACAGCTGAAAGTCATCAAGACCAATTCGCCGGTGTCGGCCATCAACCAGGACAAGGACGGCGTGACCGTCAAGGTCGGTTCGCTGGGTTACGAAGCCGAATATGTGGTGTTGGCCGTGCCGTTGCGCGCACTGAGCAAGATCCAGATGACCCCGGCCCTGGACGCCCAGCGTCTGGGCGCGATCAAGAGCACCAACTACGGCTGGCATGACCAGATCATGCTCAAGTTCAAGACCCCGGTCTGGGACAGCAAGGCGCGCATGTCCGGCGAGATCTACAGCAACACTGGCCTGGGCATGTTGTGGGTCGAGCCTGCATTGAAGGGCGGCGCCAACGTCGTGATCAACCTGTCCGGTGACAACGCCCGCATCATGCAGGCGTTCGGCGACAAGCAACTGGTGGATCAGGTACTGATCCGCATGCAGGCGTTCTATCCACAGGCCCGCGGCGCGTTCACCGGTTATGAACTGCGTCGCTCCAGCATCGACCCGTCCAGCGGCGGCGCCTACCTGGCGTTCGGCCCAGGCCAGATCAGCAAATACTGGCGCTTGTGGGAACGACCACTGCAGCGCGTAGCCTTTGCCGGCGAACATACTGACACTTTGTACCCGGGCACCCTGGAAGGCGCATTGCGTTCGGGTCAGCGCGCGGCCGCTCAGGTGCAGGGTCTGTCTGAAGGCAAGTCGTACGAACCGGTCAAAGCGCCGCCTCCGAAGGCCCCTGAACCGGCCAAGGAAAGCAGCGGCGGTATTGGCGGCTTCTTCTCGAACCTGTTCGGCGGTTCCAAGCCTGAGCCGAAACCGGCCGAGAAAGCCCCAGCGCCTGCTTCGGCTCCAGCCCCGGCTCCAACGCCTGCGCCAGTAACCCCGCCGCCAGCGCCAGTGGTTGAACCAGCCAAGCCTGCGGTCGTGGAGCCTGCGAAAAAGGCACCGGCCAAGAAAGAACCGGCGAAGAAGGAGCCCGTCAAAAAGGCCCCCGCCAAACCGGCAGCCACTCACAAAGCCCCTGCCAAAACCGACGCTGCGAAAAAAGCGCCGGTCAAGGCCACGGGTGACAAGGCGGCACCGGCCACTCCGGCGGCTCCGGCAACGGCTCCGGCAGCACCCGCGACCGACAGCAAAAACTGATCGGTAACGGCTGAAAACAAAGGCGCGGCTTGATACCGCGCCTTTTTTTCGCCTGGATGAATCGTAACGCTGGCTTAATCTCCTTCGTACGAAAATATGTCAGAAGATTTCAATCGGATTTTCTGATTCTTCAAAGCAACATTTTGCGCTTTCTTTCGATAGGTAAAGCGCTAGTCTCTCCCTCGGCCCTCACAGGATATTCAGCATGCAGCTACGCAACTCTTCTTCTCGCTATGGCTGGGTCAGCATCGTTTTGCATTGGGGTGTCGCGCTGACGGTGTTCGGCATGTTTGCGCTAGGGTTGTGGATGGTGGGGCTGGGCTATTACGACACGTGGCGCAAGGCTGGCCCTGACCTGCACAAGAGCATCGGCATCACGCTGTTCCTGTTCATGCTGATCCGGGTGATCTGGCGTTTCCTCAGTCCGCCGCCAGCAGCGCCTGCCACCCACAGCCGGTTTGTGAAGACGGCTGCGAAACTGGGGCACGCGTTTCTGTACCTGGACCTGTTTCTGGTGATGTTCGCCGGTTACCTGATTTCCACCGCAGACGGTGTCGGGATTCCGGTGTTTGGATTGTTCGAAGTGCCTGCATTGATCAGCGGACTGCCCGACCAGGCAGACGTGGCGGGCACCGTTCACTTGTACCTGGCCTGGACCCTGGTGATTTTCGCTGGACTCCACGGGCTGGCCGCTTTGAAGCATCACTTCGTTGATCGTGATGCCACGCTTGTACGTATGCTTGGCCGTAAGGCCTGATACTCAATTCAACTGGAAAGGAAGAAGACGTATGTTGAAAAAGACACTTGCTGCACTGGCCCTTGGTACCGCGCTGCTGACTGCGGGTCAGGCAATGGCCGCTGATTACACGATCGACAAGGAAGGCCAGCACGCCTTCATCAACTTCAAGATCAGCCACTTGGGCTACAGCTTCATCTACGGCACGTTCAAGGACTGGACCGGCACATTCAGCTTCGACGCCGCCAAGCCTGAAGACAGCAAGATCAGCATCGACGTCAAGACCGCCAGCGTCTTCACCAACCACGCTGAACGTGACAAGCACATCAGCAGCAAGGACTTCCTGGACGTCGCAACTTATCCTGACGCCAAATTCGTCTCCACCAAGGTCAGCAACGTCGGCAAGAACGCCGATGGCAAAACCACGGCTGACGTGACTGGCGACCTGACCCTGCACGGCGTGACCAAGTCGGTTGTGGTCAAGACTACCTTCCTGGGTGAAGGCAAGGATCCATGGGGCGGCTACCGTGCCGGCTTCGAGGGCACTACCTCGATCAAGCGCTCTGATTTCGGCAAGATGATGGACCTGGGTCCACAGTCCGACACCATGGACCTGGACATCTCGTTCGAAGGCGTCAAAGCCAAGTAAGACCCGTTGTTGTAGTGATAAAGCGCCGACCTTTGGGTCGGCGTTTTTGTGTGTAGCGCTTTTTTTCAGCGAGGCTTGCCCTGCGATGGCAATGCGGCATTCCTGAGAATGTACTGCTCACCGCATCTGTAGGAGTGAGCTTGCTCGCGATTGCTATCTAGCAGGCAGCGCTTTGTATCTGCCCCACCGTTAATCGCGAGCAAGCTCACTCCTACAGGACTCATAAGCCGGCAGAAACAAAAACGCCCCGAACCAGTCGGGGCGTTTTATTTGCTACTCAACAACCGGCGCTGCTTAACCTTCGCGGTTGCGGGTCAGCAGGGCTGGTTTTTCACCGCGTGGGCGGCTTGGCAGCTGATCAAGTTGTTCAGCCGAAGGGAACCGATCGCCCTTGGACTCTTTGTGCATGATCTTCGGTGCAGGCTGACCGTCGCGAGGGCCGCGAACCGCTGGCTCCTGACGCGCTGGCTGGTCTTCGCGTGCCGGGCGACGTGCACGAGGCTGGTCTTCACGGCGAGCCTGACCATCACGGCCTGAGCCGTTGCGAGGACCGCTGCGTTTGGCCGGAGCGCCGGCGGTATCGGTGCTGGCGGGAGCGCCAGTGGCCGAACCGCTGCCTGAACCACCGCGCGGACCGCTACGGCCTGGCGCCTGACCACGTGGTGCCGGTGCGGCCCCAGTGGCAGGAGCGCCCGGACGACGACCGCGGCTCTGGTTCTTGTTCTGGTACGGGCTGACGTAGTCGGCGCGGTTACCGAAGTTGTCCACTTCGTCATCGAGGAATTCGTCGGGTGCGCGATTCGCACCTGACGCCGCTGGCTGCGACTGACGTGATTCACTCGACGCCGTGCCCTGACGCGGCCTTTGCGGGCGTGCCGGACGTGCCGGGCGCTCGCCCGAAGCTGCTGCAGCGGCCGGCTTTTCCTTGCCCTTGTCTTTGCCTTTGTCCTTGCGACCGCCACCACCGCCGCCGCCGTTCGGACCGTCGCCACGCGGGCCACGGGCATTGCGCGGATTACGCACGTCCGGACGCTCGCGGACTTCCGGCTTCTCGGCTTCAACGGCCGTGATGTCAAAGCCCATGAGATCGCCGTCGGCAATCTTCTGCTTGGTCATGCGCTCGATGCTTTTCAGCAGCTTCTCTTCGTCCGGCGCAACCAGCGAGATCGCCTCGCCGCTACGGCCTGCGCGACCGGTACGACCGATGCGGTGCACGTAGTCTTCGTCGACGTTAGGCAGTTCGAAGTTGACCACGTGGGGCAACTGGTCGATGTCCAGACCACGGGCAGCGATGTCGGTCGCGACCATGATGCGAACGGTGCCAGCCTTGAAGTCGGCCAGCGCTTTGGTGCGCGCGTTCTGGCTTTTGTTACCGTGGATCGCCACAGCGCTGAGGCCGTGTTTGTCCAGGTACTCGGCCAGGCGGTTGGCGCCGTGCTTGGTGCGGGTAAACACCAGCACCTGTTCCCACGCGCCTTGGGTGATCAAGTGCGCCAGAAGCGAACGTTTGTGGTTGGCCGGCAGACGGAAAACGCGCTGTTCGATGCGCTCGACCGTGGTGTTCGGCGGCGTGACTTCGATGCGTTCCGGGTTGTGCAGCAGTTTGCCGGCCAGCGCGGTGATGTCCTGCGAGAACGTTGCCGAGAACAGCAGGTTCTGACGCTTGGAGGGCAGGCGCGCGAGGACTTTCTTCACGTCGTGAACGAAGCCCATGTCGAGCATGCGGTCGGCTTCGTCGAGTACGAGGATCTCAACGTGGGACAGATCGACGCTGCCCTGACCGGCCAGATCGAGTAAACGACCCGGGCAGGCGACCAGTACGTCAACGCCGCGCGCCATGGCCTGGACCTGTGGGTTCATGCCGACACCGCCGAAGATGCACGTACTGACGAACTTGAGGTTCTTGGCGTAGATCTTGAAGCTGTCGTGGACTTGAGCGGCCAGTTCACGGGTCGGGGTCAGGACCAGAACGCGGGGTTGGCGCGGGCCGTGACGCTGGGATTTGTCCGGATGACCGTTGGGAAACAACCGCTCCAGGATTGGGAGGGCGAAACCACCGGTTTTACCAGTACCTGTCTGGGCGGCGACCATCAGATCGCGGCCTTGCAACACGGCGGGAATGGCCCGCTGTTGCACTGGGGTAGGCTGGGTGTAGCCAGCAGCCTCGATGGCGCTGACTAAAGCCTCGGAGAGACCGAGGGAAGCAAAGGACATGAGTAATCCTGTCTTGAGTTGGGGCCATAGAGGCCCAAATAGGGATGATCTTCCAGGCGCAGACTAAAGGTTCTGCACGTAACGTGAATGCGCTCGACCCTGCTGCGGTCATCGCACACTCCTTGGAAGGTGCAATGGCGTCCGGTCCTGTGGAGGTCTGTAAGTTCAACTCGGGCAGGGGCGCAAAAAGTGCGCTGCTGACGTGTTCGAGAAGTCTTCTGTGAGACCGTGCACCCGGGCGCAAGCCTGGCGGGGACGCCGGAGTATAACAGAGCAATCACAACGCGCTGCTTTCCTGCTGCTCAACGGTTTTATCGACACTTTCCCCCGGTTCTGCAGGCAATGTCGTCAGTGTTTCGCCGGTGTACCGCTCCACCAGTTTTGCGTACGCGGGTTCGCGCTTGAAACGCTTGAGTTCTGCGCTGAAGCGCTGGGCCAGCAAGTCCATGCCGGCATTGGGGCGCAGCGCCAGGTACTGCCCCCGGTGGTTGAGCACGGTCGGCAACTGACTGACCTGGCCTTCCAGCTTGAGTCGCTCGATCATCTGTCGGCCCAGCAGGCGATCGGTCACCATCAAATCGATGCGGCCGCGAATCAGTTTGCCGAAGTTCGCTTCATGGCTTGGCGCAGGCTCGCGGATGAACGCCGTCGAGCTGTCAAACGCCGGGCTGTATCGATAACCCGGAGAAACGCCGACGGTCAGCCCGTGCAGGTCTTCTACGCCATTGAAGGCATGCGGCCGGGCATTGGCTTGAAACAGCACCCAGTCGATGCTCGATAACGGTTCGTTTGGATACAAAAGATCAGGGCGTGCTTCGTCCTTGAAGATGTCGAGAACCCCGTCGGCCTCGCCGTCACGGAGCATCATCAGGCAGCGTTTCCACGGGAGAAACTGCCACTCGACGTCGATGCCCAGACGCTCGAAGACAACCGCCGTCGTGTCGTAATCCAGCCCGGAGGCATGGTTGTCGTCCACGATGACGTACGGGGACCAGGGTTCGGTGACGATCCGCAGTTTTTCGCCCAGCGCGCTGAAGCTCAGGCAGGCGAGAAGAGCGGCAATGAATAGTGGGAGGATGGGCGGCATGCGCGCGAGATTACGACGCGAGCTAACTAAATAAAAGCAATGATTCTCAACAAAAACAGAAGGCTCGGCTCAATGACGGGGCTGGCAGGCCTCGGGGTGACGCGGCCTGCCGGTGAAGCCAGCGCGGTTTCAATCCGTCTGGATTGAAACCGTTATCGTGCAGAGAGCTTGAGGTTGTTCCAGACCGCCAAACTCGGTTCGGCCTGATTCAGCGTGTAGAAATGCAAGCCGGGCGCACCACCGTGCAGCAGTCGTTCGCACATCTCGGTGATGACCTGCTCGCCAAACGCCTGAATGCTCGCCGTGTCGTCGCCGTACGCTTCCAGCTGCTTGCGAACCCAGCGCGGGATCTCCGCACCGCATGCGTCCGAAAAGCGCGCCAGTTTGCTGTAGTTGGTGATCGGCATGATGCCTGGCACGATCGGAATATCCACGCCCATCTTCCGTACGCGCTCGACGAAGTGGAAGTAGCTGTCAGCGTTGAAGAAGTACTGGGTGATCGCACTGTTGGCGCCGGCGTTGGCCTTGCGCACAAAGTTTTTCAGATCGTCTTCGAAGTTGCGCGCCTGTGGGTGCATCTCGGGGTAAGCCGCGACTTCGATGTGAAAGTGATCGCCGGTTTCTTCTCGGATGAAGCTCACCAGGTCATTGGCATAACGCAACTCACCGCTGGCCATGCCCATGCCTGAGGGCAGGTCACCGCGCAGGGCAACGATACGTTTGATGCCGGCTTGCTGGTACTGCGTCAGCAAGCTGCGCAGGTCAGCCTTGCTGTCACCGACACACGACAAGTGCGGAGCGGCCGGGACGTGCACTTCTTTTTCCAGCTGCAGCACGGTGTTGATCGTGCGATCACGCGTGGAACCCCCGGCACCGTAAGTGCAGGAGAAAAATTCGGGGTTGTAGCTGGCCAGCGTACGCGCCGTGGCAAGCAGTTTTTCATGGCCAGCGTCGGTCTTCGTCGGGAAGAACTCGAAACTGTAGCTACGGTCTTGGCTCATGGAGCGAGTCTCCAGCGGCAAGCTACAAGCCATAAGCTGCAAGAGTGGCGGTGCGCCGTATCCTGCAGCTCAAGGCTTGCCACCTGGTGCTGCTAAATGCTTGGACGATTTAAAGCCTGACGCGGCAAGTGCTCACAATGGTGATGCCTTCACTTGCCGCTTGAAGCTTGAAGCTTGCCGCTTACTGCTTAGTAGCGATAAGCGTGCGGCTTGAACGGACCTTCGACGGTCACGCCGATATAGTCGGCCTGGGTCTTGGTCAGCTTGGTCACGACGCCGCCGAAGCCGCGTACCATTTCCAGGGCCACTTCTTCGTCCAGCTTCTTCGGCAACACTTCAACGGTCAGACGCTCGGCTTTCTGAGCAGGGCTCAGGTCAGCGTACTTCTGGTTGAACAGGAAGATCTGCGCCAGCACCTGGTTGGCGAACGAGCCGTCCATGATGCGGCTCGGGTGACCGGTTGCGTTGCCCAGGTTCACCAGACGGCCTTCGGCCAGCAGGATCAGGTAGTCGTCGTTCTGCGGGTCAAACTGGCCAGCGCCGGTGCGGTGGATCTTGTGCACTTGCGGCTTCACTTCTTCCCATGCCCAGTTCTTGCGCATGAAAGCCGTGTCGATTTCGTTGTCGAAGTGACCGATGTTGCAGACCACTGCGCGTTTTTTCAGCGCCTTGAGCATGTTGGCGTCGCAGACGTTGACGTTGCCGGTGGTGGTAACGATCAGGTCGATCTTGCCCAGCAGTGCTTTGTCGATGCTCGCTTCGGTGCCGTCGTTCTCGCCGTTGATGAAGGGCGAAACCAGTTCGAAACCGTCCATGCAGGCTTGCATGGCGCAGATCGGGTCGACTTCGGTGACCTTGACGATCATGCCTTCCTGACGCAGCGACTGAGCCGAACCCTTGCCCACGTCACCGTAGCCGATGACCAGCGCTTGCTTGCCGGACAACAGGTGGTCGGTGCCGCGCTTGATGGCGTCGTTCAGGCTGTGACGGCAGCCGTACTTGTTGTCGTTCTTGCTCTTGGTGACCGAGTCGTTGACGTTGATCGCAGGGATCTTCAGTTCGCCCTTGGCCAACATGTCCAGCAGGCGGTGAACGCCCGTGGTGGTCTCTTCGGTCACGCCGTGGACGCGGTCCAGGATGGCCGGGTATTTCTTGTGCAGCAGCTCGGTCAGGTCGCCGCCGTCGTCGAGGATCATGTTGGCGTCCCATGGCTGACCGTCCTTGAGGATGGTCTGCTCCAGGCACCACTCGTACTCGGCTTCGGTCTCGCCTTTCCAGGCGAAAACCGGAATGCCGGCAGCAGCGATGGCGGCAGCGGCCTGATCCTGAGTCGAGAAGATGTTGCAGGACGACCAGCGTACTTCGGCACCCAGGGCAACCAGGGTTTCGATCAGCACGGCAGTCTGAATGGTCATGTGGATGCAGCCGAGAATCTTCGCGCCCTTGAGCGGTTGTTCGCCAGCGTACTTGCGACGCAGGCCCATCAGGGCTGGCATTTCGGATTCGGCGATGATGGTTTCGCGACGGCCCCAGGCAGCCAGGGACATGTCGGCGACTTTGTAGTCGTTGAAATCGTTGGGCGTCAGTACAGCACTCATAAAGAGTCTCCATTCGTAGGGTGCGAATGGGCGCCGTTGTGCGTTTAAAGCTTGATCGGCGGGAAGCCTGATCAAACAACGCCCTCTCCGAGCCTGACAGGTCTGACCTGCTGCAGCGCCCCTCGGACAGGTGGCGGGAAAACGGTCACAAGGTGTGATGACCGTTTTTTGAAGCGGTGGCGATTATCTTTCTTTGAGCTGCAAGTGGCAAGCTGCAAGCGGCAAGCGGTAAACAACAGCGGACCTGCTTTTAACTTGCAGCTTCAGGCTTGAAGCTTGAAGCTGGGGCACATCCACCACCGTCTCCCAAACACCCCGGAGCCCCCATGAACTTTCACACCCGCAAATGGGTAAAACCCGAAGACCTCAACCCCAACGGCACGTTGTTCGGCGGCAGCCTGTTGCGCTGGATCGACGAAGAAGCGGCCATCTACGCCATTGTTCAGTTGGGCAATCAGCGCGTCGTGACCAAGTACATTTCCGAGATCAACTTTGTCAGCGCCTCGCGTCAGGGGGACATCATCGAACTGGGGATTACCGCCACCGAATTTGGCCGCACCTCCATCACCCTGACCTGCCAGGTGCGCAACAAGATCACCCGCAAGAGCATTCTCACGGTCGAGAAAATGGTCTTCGTGAACCTGGGCGAAGACGGCCTGCCGGCACCCCACGGCAAGACCGAAATCACTTACGTGAAAGATCAGTTCAAGGAAGATGTCATCAACGAGTGATCGCGCAACGGAAGAGGATTCTTGATCAAGGCATAACCCGTAGGAGTGAGCTTGCTCGCGATTGCAGTGTGTCAGGCGAAGAATCTTCGTCTGGTCTGATGCATCGCGAGCAAGCTCACTCCTACAGTAAAAAGAGGGTGCCGGTTATGCCGGATCACGCGCCTGCCAGTCCCGCAGCCACTGCAGGCCTTCGCTGGTATCGCCTTTCGGACGGTACTCGCAGCCGACCCAGCCGGTGTAGCCCAGGCGATCAATTTCCTCGAACAGCCACGGGTAATTCACTTCCCCCACGCTCGGCTCATGGCGGTCCGGCACACCCGCGATCTGGATGTGGCCGATGCCGGCGAAGTCGCGGCGCAGTTTGCTGGTGACGTCGCCCTCGACGATCTGGCAGTGATAGCAGTCGAATTGCACCAGAAGATTGTCGGCGCCGACTTCTTTAAGCACGGCCTGACCCTGATCCTGACGATTGAGGAAGAAGCCCGGAATGTCCCGGGTGTTGATCGGCTCGATCAACACCGTCAGCCCGACCTTTGCCGCCTGTTGTGCGGCGAAGCTCAGGTTTTCCAGGTACACCGCGTGATGCTTCTGGCGCAGGTCTTCACTGGGCAGCAGGCCGGCCATGACGTGAATCCGGTCATTGCCCAGCACCGCTGCGTAGTCCAGCGCTTTCTGGAAACCGTCGCGGAATTCACTCTCCCGGCCCGGCAACGAAGCAATGCCGCGCTCGCCCTTAGTGAAGTCGCCGGGCGGGGCGTTGAACAGCGCCTGGGTCAGGTCGAAGTCGTCCAGACGCAGCTTGATTTCCTCGGCCTTGAAGTCATACGGAAACAGGTACTCCACGCCCTTGAAACCGTCACTCGCCGCAGCCGAGAAACGCGCCAGAAAGTCGTGTTGCGGATACATCATGCTGAGGTTGGCAGCGAAGCGAGGCATGGTTATCTCCTAATTGAAGCCGTTAGACGAAAGGCCAGAGCAGTAGCGTCATCAAGAAACCGAGGGTGCCCAGAATGGTCACCAGAAAGGTCCAGGTGCGCAGGCCATCGGCAACGTTCAGGCCCGCCAGTTTGGTGAACATCCAGTAACCGGCGTCGTTGATGTGCGACATCGCCAGACCGCCACCGCCCATGGCCAGACAGAGCAGGGCCATGTGGTTGGCGCTCAGGTTCAGCGTGGCGATCAGCGGGCTGAGAATGCCGGCCGTGGTCACCAGCGCCACTGTGGTCGAGCCCTGCACGGCACGCAACAGCAGCGTCAGCAGAAAGCCCAGTGCGAGAACCGGCAGGCCGGTGTTGCGCAGCGCTTCGGACACGACCGCGCCAATACCGGTATCCACCAGCACCTTGCCGAACACGCCGCCAGCACCCGCAATCAGGATCACCATCGCCACGCCGGGCAATGCCGAACCCACGACGTCGGACACCTGATTGCGACTCCAGCCACGGCGCGAGCCCAGCAACCAGGCGCACAGCAGCGTGTCGATCAGCAGTGCCACCAGCGGCGCGCCGAGAACGGTCAGCACGTTGCGCAGCATTGAGTCGGCCGGCAACATCGTGGTCGCCAGCGTGCCCAGCAGAATCAAAATGATCGGCAGCAAAATCAGCGCGATGATGATGCCTGCCCCCGGCGCCGGCGCTTTTGGCAGGCGTGCCGCCAGGCTGCTGGCGTTTTCTTCAAGACCCAGTACCTTGGCGTGTGCCGCTTCGGAGGTCGTTGAGTAATCGTTATTGGCCCAAGCCACCAGGTCTTCATTGGTAACGTGGGAGCCATACACTTCGCTGCGGATATCGTCGGTCATCGGGTAGACCCTGCGGGTCATGCGCCCGGCAATCAGGTAACCGATCAGGCACAGAATGCCCACCATCGGCAGTCCGAACATCAATACGCGACCCAGGTCCGCACCCAGCTGGCCGGCGGCTGCAACGGCGCCCGGATGCGGCGGCAGAAAGGCGTGTACCGACAGCAACGCTGCGCACATTGGCAGCGCATAAACCAGCAGCGGTTTGCGAGCCGCCCGGGCGACGCCGTAGGCCAGTGGCATGAGGATGATCACGCCGACTTCGAAGAACACTGGAATACCGACCATGAAACCCGCCACGGTCAGGGCCAGCGGCGTGCGCCGGTTGCCGAAGCGGTTGATCAGGGTCTTGGCCAGCGCCTCGGCGCCGCCGGACAGTTCGATGATGCGGCCGATCATGGCGCCAAGGGCGATGATGATCGCGATGTGGCCGAGGGTTTTGCCCATGCCGCCTTCGATGGTCGCTACCAGATCGCCCGGTTTAACCCCGGCCACCAGCGCCACGATAATGCTGACCAGCATCAGCGCCACGAACGGTTGAAACTTGTATTTCAGGACCAGAAGCAGCAACAGCGCAATGCCGGCTCCGGCGATGATCATGAGCAATAGAGGAGTCATGTTGTGTCCCGTTGTTATTGTTTTCCGGCCAAGCCGGTCCGCCGAAAACCGGCAGGCCGGTTTTCGATCAAAACGCCGTTGGGGTTACCAGTTCACGCCGAACGTCTGGCGCAGTTCTTCCAGGGCCGCTGCGTCCAGCGGTTCAGGTTTGGGGTTGCTCATCAGCCAGAGGCGTGCGGTCTCCTCCAGCTCTTCCAGCGCATAAGAAGCCTTGGCGACCGAGCTTTCCCAGATCACCGGGCCGAGTCGTTCGAGCATCACGCCGCGCACGCTGTTCGCCAGTTTCGCCACTTGTTCAGCGACGTTCGGCGAGCCGGGGCGCTCGTAGGCAATCAAGGGAATGTGCCCGACCTTCATCACCTGATACGGGGTGATCGGCGGGAGGATGTCGTCGGGTTTCCAGACGCCGGCCAGTGTCAGCGCGACCAGGTGCGTCGAGTGGGTGTGCACCACGCCGCCAACACCGGAATTGCGGTCGTAGACCTGACGATGCAGGGCCAATGTCTTCGACGGCTTATCGCCGGACACCCATTCGCCGGCCAGATTGACCTTGGCGATGGCCTCGGGATCGAGGCGCCCCAGGCACGCGTCCGTTGGCGTGATCAGCCAGCCGTCGTCAAGGCGCGCGCTGATGTTGCCTGCGGTGCCGACGGTGTAGCCGCGTCCGAACAGCAGACGGCCGATGGTGCAGATTTCTTCACGCTGCTTGTTTTCGGCGCTCACTGAAGGGCTGGTTACGTTGCTCATTGGGCACCTCCTGCCAGCTGCTTGAGGGCCTTGTCGAAAAAGTCACGACCGCCGAAATTCCCTGACTTCAGCGCCAGGGCCAGAGGCTTCGCGCCGCTGCTGATGGTCGCTGGAACACCCGGGTCGATCTGCGCGCCGATCTTCAGCAGGCTCACACCCAAGGCCTGAACCACAGCTCCGGAGGTTTCGCCGCCGGCGACCACAAAGCGTTTCACGCCAGCGTCCAGCAGGCCGCGAGCGATCTGCCCGAGGGCGTCTTCGACCAACGCGCCAGCACGTTCGACGCCGAGCTTTTGCTGCACAGCTTTGACGTCCTCCGGGCTGCTGGTGGCGTAGATCAATACGGTTTGCCCAGCGTCGCGGGCGAAGGCCAAAGCGTCTGCCACCACCGGTTTGCCTTCAGCGAGTGCCAATGGATCGATGCGCAGAGCCGGCCGGTTAGCCTCAAGCCAGGCGGCAACCTGGCCGTTGGTAGCCACCGACGCGCTGCCCGCCAATACGACTTCGCCGCCGTCGACGTGCTCAAGCTTCGCGGCATCAATGTCACGCAGCTTGCCCGCTTTACGGAAATTGCCCGGCAGACCCAGCGCAAGACCCGAGCCACCGGTGAGCAGCGGCAGATCGGTGCAGGCCTCGCCCAGGGTGTACAAATCAGCGTCCGACAGCGCGTCGGCAATCGCCATGACCACGCCGTCTGCACGTAGCTCTTTGATACGCGCACGCACGCCATCGACGCCTTTGGCGATGCTGTCGTATCGCAGCAGGCCGACTTTCTGAGCGGTCTGCGATTGCAGCACGCGGACCAGATTGGCGTCGGTCATCGGCGTCAACGGGTGGTTTTGCATGCCGCATTCGCTGAGCAGTTGGTCCTGCACGAACAGATGGCCGCGGAAAATCGTGCGCCCGTTCTCCGGGAACGCGGGGCAGGCAAGGGTGAAGTCGCTGTTTAGCGCCTTGAGCAGCGCTTCGCTGACCTGACCGATGTTGCCTTTGGCGGTGGAATCAAACGTCGAGCAGTACTTGAAGAAGATCTGTTCACAGCCCCTGTCTCGCAGCCACTGCAACGCGGCGAGGGATTCCTCGACGGCTTCAGTGGCAGGTGTGGTGCGGGATTTCAGCGCGATGACGATGGCGTCGGCGTCCAGTTCGGCCAAGCTTTCGGCGCTCGGGATGCCAATGCTCTGCACAGTGCGCATGCCGCCCCGCACAAGCATGTTGGCCAGGTCGGTGGCGCCGGTGAAGTCATCGGCGATGCAGCCCAACAGAGGGCGCGGAGTCGTGGTGCTCATCAGCGTCATCTCAGTTGTTTTCAGGCTTGGCGGTCGGCAGTTCGATGCCTGGGAAAATCTTGATCACGGCAGAATCATCCTCGCGCCCGAAGCCTGCGGTGGAGGCTTGCATGAACATCTGGTGGGCGGTGGACGACAGCGGCAGCGGGAATTTGCTGGCGCGGGCGGTATCGAGTACCAGGCCCAGGTCTTTGACGAAGATGTCCACAGCCGAAAGCGGCGTGTAGTCCGCTTTGAGGATGTGTGGCACGCGGTTCTCGAACATCCACGAGTTGCCAGCGCTGTTGGTGATCACTTCGTACAGCGCATCGGCATCGACGCCTTCGCGCAGGCCCAGTGCCATGGCTTCGGCGCTGGCGGCGATATGTACGCCCGCCAGCAGCTGATTGATGATTTTGACTTTCGAACCCAGGCCATGAACGTCGCCCAGGCGATAGACTTTGCCCGCCATGCCGTCGAGGATCGCGTCGGCCTTGGCGTATGAATCAGCCGGGCCGGAGGTCATCATGGTCATCTCGCCAGCAGCTGCCTTGGCCGCGCCGCCGGAGATCGGCGCGTCGAGGTAGAGCAGGCCTTTTTCGGTGAGGCGCTGACCCAGTGCGATGGCGAAGGTCGGTGCAACGGTGGCGCAACCGATGATCAGGCTGCCCGGGCGCAGGGCGGCGACTGCGCCGTTGTCACCGAACAATACGGTTTCGGTCTGCTCGGCGTTGACCACGACGGTGATGATCACGTCGCAGGCGGCCGCCATGCTCGCAGGAGATTCACAGGCAACGCCGCCTTCGCTGGCGAATTGCTCGGTGACGGCCGCGCGCACGTCACAGGCATGAACGTTGAAGCCGCTGCGCAGCAGGGAGCGCGCAATGCCCAGGCCCATCGCACCCAGACCAATGACGCCGACATTCTTGTTATCCATGAATCTCTCCTCGGGTGAGCGCCGAAGTTCATCAGCACTCGAACGTGTTTGTTCTGATCTGTTAAAGATAGTGAACCTGTGATCGGATAATGTGAAGTGCTTTTTTGAATTAACAAAAATTAACATCGATGTGATCGGGCGTAAAAAAGCCCTAGCGGGTTGCCAGGGCTTGGGGACGCGACTTAGGGCTGGTGTGTATCTGTCGACACAGGAACTGTGGGAGCGAGTTTGCTCGCGAATCAGCAGGAGCATTCACTGCATCTTCAGGGGCTGAAATACCGCTTTCTCGAGCAAGCTCACTCCCACAACAGGGATATCCGCCTCAGGAACGCTCGACTTTACCCACGGATGCCAACATCAACTCAACCCCCAGCCCGCGAATGCTGTCCGCAGCGCCGTGGGCGAGGCGGTCGTCGCTGATGATCGTGTCGAACTGCTCCAGGCCGGCGACCTTGTACATGCCGAACGTCCCGTATTTCGTGCTGGTGGTCAGCAACACTGTGCGCGATGCCGACTGCATGGCGGCTTGCTTGACCTCAACCTTCAGCGCAGAAGGTGTGGTTGTGCCTCGCTGCAGGTCCCACGAGCTGGTGGACATGAATGCCACATCGGTTGCCAATTGCCGCAACGTCGAGGCGGCCAGCCCGCCGACACAGGATCGGTTCGGGTGATCCAGCAGCCCGCCGGTGTGAATCACATCCACATGGGTCGCATCGGCGAGGGCGTTGACCACGCCAAAATCGTTGGTGACCACGGTCATGCCCGCCAGTGCGACGATGTACGGGACGATTTCCAGCGTGCTGGTGCCGGCGTCGAGGTACACGGTCATCTCAGGGTGCAGCAGGCTGGCGGCCAGTTTCGCCATCGCCTGCTTGTGGGGCAGCTCGACCACGGCCTTGGACTGGTGACTGGGCTCGCTGTGAACCTGGCTGGCGATGCGCACGCCACCGGTCACCGAATAGGCACGGCCGCTTTGCTCAAGCAGCGCGATGTCGCGGCGAACAGTCATGTGCGAGCAGTCGAACATTTCCATGAGCTGATGCACGCTCAGCACCTGATGCTTGCGCAACTGGCGCAGCATCAACTCCCGGCGCTGATCGGGAATCATCGGCGCTGCGCCACTGAGGGTGGCGTCTTCTTCGCTGGACATGCAGGCTCCTGGGCAACGAAATACAGCCGAGGTCGGCCGCGTGGCTGGCATCTTAGCCAATCGGGATGGCGGTGGCAGTAACGGCGAACAAACTGCGCGCAGGTTGTTCTCTGTAGGACCGGCTTCAGCCGGGAAGGGGCCGGTGTGTGCGCTATCAAATTTGTGGTGTGGCGGGCGACGCCTTCCCGGCTGAAGCCGGTCCTACGGTGCGGAGTTACGCCAAATTCAACTGACTGAATGCTATGTTTTTTGTAGGACCGGCTTCAGCCGGGAAGGGGTCGTTGTGTGCGCCATCAATTTCGCGGTGTGATGGATGTTGCCTTCCCGGCTGAAGCCGGTCCTACGATGGCATGCGTTACCTGTAAGAACCTTTCGGCGGGCCGTGGCTCTTAGCCTGTAGATAGGTGTTGGCCGGGATGTTTCTGATGAAGCTCAAATTCTAAAAAAAGGATGTGGTTATGACCGTTGCTTTTTGGTGCGTGTTGATCGTGATTCTGTTGCCGATAGGGTGCGCTGGCATTGCCAAGTTCAGCAGCGGCAAATTCAGTGCACGGCACAATCATGATCCCCGCGACTTTCTCGACCGCCTCGAAGGTCTCCCGCGCCGCGCCCACAACGCGCAGCTCAATAGTTTTGAAGCGATTCCCGGGTTTGCCGCTGGCGTAATCATTGCCCACGTCGCCGGCGTGGCGCAGTTGGTGACGATCGACGTACTGGCCGTGCTGTTCGTGACCAGTCGCCTGCTCTACATCATCTTTTATCTGGCGGATCTCGCGGCGTTGCGTTCGCTGGCCTGGATCGTCGGTATGGGGCTGGTGATTGCGCTGTTTGGCGTCTCTGTCTGACCGCTCACTATTTCTAAGTTGACGCGATGTGGCAGCAAACACGCGACCTGTGGGAGTGAGCTTGCTCACGAAGAGGCCAGTACAGTCGCTGAATATTTGGGACTGAACGCCACTTCCCGGGCAGCTCGCTCCTCCAGAAAGCAGTAATTGCGCTTAATCGTCATCCTCGTCCGGCTTGACGTTTTCCAGCTTCTCCTGCTCTTCCTGCAACTCCTTGCGGGACTCGGCCAGCTTGTCTTTACGCTTGTCGATTTTCTCGGGATCGCCCTTGCTCATCGCCTTGTTCAAATCCGCCTGACGACGGCTGACTTCGCGCTTGGCATCCAGCACCTTCTGCTCCTGCTGCTTGAGCAAGTCGGCGTCGGTGCAGTTCGCGTTCACTTCACTAAACGCTTTTTCCAGCCCTGCCTGCCGATTGGTATTGCCAGCAGCCTTGGCGTTTTCGAGCTGAGTGGTGATGTCCTGGCGCTTGGCGGCGCATCCGGACGGCTCCGGCGCCTGCTCGGCTGCAAACACCGGCGCGGCCAGAAATCCGCACGCAGTGAATGCAAAAAGGGATAACAGGAATTTCATGAATACTCCTTGAATACAAATAGCCATACGCTCGACACAATCATGTGGCCCTAAAAAGACTAAAAACCTTTGATGCCTTCGTCCCGCAATTGCTTGCTCAAAGCCTGCACCTGCGGGTCTCGGAAAAATGCATGCAGTTGCTGCGCACGTCCCGAGCCAATACCAGGTTCGATTTGCCATTCCTCCACACTTCGTGAGGCCAGGGCCGCCCAGGACTCACCCAGATCAACGCCTGTAGCCGGTGGCAACCCGATGGCCTTGAGCCAGACGACAAACGGCTCTTCTCGTGCGCCCTGGAAACTTGTCAGCAGTTTAGCGCTGCTGCGTTCGCCCAGACCGGGAATGTTAGCAAGCTGCACACTGTCGAGGGTCATCCAGTCCAGCAAACCGTTTAATTGTCCTGCCTGAATCAACTTATCCCACGTGCCCGGTCCTACGCCGTTGAGCGCCAACCCCTTCTTCCCACTCAACCATTTCAACCGTTCACGGAACTGACTTTCGCAGCCCTCAAAGGGCTGCCAGCAACTCAGCGAATGAAAATCCTCCGCTCGCGGCACATCCAGCGGCGCACGATCAACGCTGCGCGATATCACCTCATCCAGACGCGGAATCGTCAGGCCGGCGAGGCTGATCGCGACCTGATCGCCAGGCCGAATGTCCATTTCCTGCCAGCGCTTAAGCGAGCCCACGCTGATGCGGGCGATCATCCGGTCATCCAGGCGCACCGGTTCGATGTCCAGCACGGGCGTGATCTTGCCACTGCGCCCGACGTTGAAATGAACCTTGCGCACCTCGGCCAGCGCCTGCGCAAACGGGTACTTCCAGGCCGCGATCCAGTAAGGCGCTTTCGCCTGCCAGCGCTCAGCTGATGGACGCTCGCCCTGGCGAATGACTACGCCATCGGTGGCAAACGGGAGAGGCGAACGGTACCAGTGCTCGCGCCAGTTCTTTGCCTGAGTGAAGCCCTCCAACGGCTCACTGAAGCGCGCGCTGTCCTCGAAACCCATGGCTCTCAGCCCTGCCAGTCGCTCGGTCATGGCCGCCGGACCTTCCGGCCAGTCCCAGACGAACAAGCCAATCTGCGCACCTTCCTCCTCACTGATCGCGTGACGCGCCAGCAACCCGGCCACTTTGCTTCGAGCGTTCAGACTGCCGGCGGCCGCCTGAACGTGATCTGTCAGTTTCCAATACAGCTCACCCTGGAGGATCACCGTCTTTTCCCACGCGAGATGGCGAGGGATCGCTTCGATCTGGTGGGCATGCCCCGTCCAATCCTGGCCGAAAACCCCGTCGCCCCGGCTGATGGCGCTCACCAGTTTGCCGTCGACATACACCAGCGTGACCGCCACGCCGTCTACCTTCGGCTGAATCCATAGATCGCTTCGGCCTTCAAGCCACGCCTGAACGGCGGCCTCACCCGGTAATTTGGTCAGGCCGGTGTGAGGGATGGGATGGGCAACGTGACCGCGCGCGGTTTTCAGCGGGTTCAAGGGCGAGGCTGGCGTCGCGGCGAAACAACCGCGCAGATCGGCGAGCCGCTGCACGGATTGGTCGTACAGCTCATCGGCCACCAGCGAGACGCCCTGGCGGTGATAACTGTCGTCCCATTGGGTGATCTGGCTTTGCAGCGCGAGGATTTCGCTTCGGGCTTTTGCCGGTGGCCAGTCGGGGCATGAGGCGGCATTGGCAGCAGTTGAAACGAGGGCGATCAAAGCGCAGGTCATCGCGCGGAGGAGGGGCAACATCGGAGCGTCCTTGCCGGGGGAGGGACTGCAAGGCTAGGTTTTCTCGATGAGCGTTTCATTGCGCCTTGGTTACCGCGTTTGTCTCGCACCGGTACAGCCAGGCGCTGTTTCCCGGCCTAGCTGTGTCTTGAGCCGGCTGGTGACGAGTGCAAAATGATGTTTCACCCGGCTACTGGAAGAGACGCCGCCATGGACCTGTCGACCCTTGCTCTATTCATCCCCGCCTGTTTCGCCCTGAACATGGCGCCGGGCCCGAATAATCTGCTCTCCATCAGCAACGCGTCGCGTTATGGATTTGGCCGCGCCTGCACCGGTGGGCTTGGTCGGTTGCTGGCATTCGCGATCATGATTTCGCTGGCCGCAGTCGGGCTTACAGCGGTGCTGCATACGTCCGAGTGGCTGTTTCATACGATCAAGATTGTGGGGGCGGTGTATCTGTTCTATCTGGCGTTACAACTGTGGCGAGCGCCATGCGAGGCGCACGATGTCGAAGCCGGCGCGCAGGCCGGCGTAACGAGGCTGGCACGCCAGGAATTTCTGGTCGCCATTGCAACCCCAAAGCCATTCTGTTGTTTACGGCGTTTCTGCCGCAATTCGTCGACCGCTCCGGCGTAGTCACTACTCAGTTCGCACAATTGGGGGCGATGTTTCTGATACTGGAATGTATCGCCATCGCGCTTTATTGCTGGATGGGGGTGCATGCGCGTCGGCTGTTTGCCAAGTCTAGTGGCAAGCGGTGGTTCAACCGGGCGTGTGCGGGGTTGTTGGCGAGTGCGGCGTCGTTTTTGCTGGTGGCGCGGCGGGTGTGATTGCTCCTTCAGCCCGAATGCAAAAAGCCCCTGACGACTCACATCGCTAGGGGCTTTTCTCTTGCGGGTGCCGCTAAGCGCTATGCACCCTGCGGGTATTACAAACCAGCCGCAGCGCGCAAGGCGTCGGCGCGGTCAGTTTTTTCCCAGGTGAACGTGGTGAACGTGTCGTCGCCCACGGTCTTGGTTTGCGGCGTGCGGCCGAAGTGGCCGTAGGCTGCGGTTTCCTGGTACATCGGGTGCAGCAGGTCGAGCATGGTGGTGATCGCGTACGGACGCAGGTCGAAGTGCTCGCGGACCAGTTGGACGATCTTGTCGTCGCTGATCTTGCCGGTGCCGAAGGTGTTCAGCGAGATCGACGTAGGCTGTGCAACGCCAATCGCGTAGGAAACCTGAATCTCGCAGCGCTCGGCCAGGCCGGCAGCGACGATGTTCTTGGCAACATAACGGCCAGCGTAGGCTGCCGAGCGGTCGACCTTGGATGGATCTTTACCGGAGAACGCGCCGCCGCCGTGACGGGCCATGCCGCCGTAGCTGTCGACGATGATCTTGCGACCGGTCAGACCGCAGTCGCCCACGGGGCCGCCGATGATGAACTGGCCAGTCGGGTTGATGTGGAACTGGGTGTCTTTGTGCAGCAATTCGGCCGGCAGCACGTGCTTGACGATCAGCTCCATCACGCCTTCGCGCAGGTCTTTGTACGACACTTCCGGGTTGTGCTGGGTCGACAGAACAACGGCGTCGATGCCCACCACGATGCCGTTTTCATAGCGGCACGTGACTTGGGATTTCGCGTCCGGGCGCAACCATGGCAACAGGCCGGATTTACGGGCTTCTGCCTGGCGGTGTACCAGCTGGTGCGAGAACGCGATCGGCGCAGGCATCAGCTCGGCGGTTTCGTTGCTGGCGTAGCCGAACATCAGGCCCTGGTCGCCAGCGCCCTGATCTTCAGGTTTTGCCCGGTCGACACCCTGGTTGATGTCAGGGGACTGCTTGCCGATGATGTTCATCACGCTGCAGGTGGCACCGTCGAAACCGACGTCGGAACTGGTGTAGCCGATCTCGCAGATCACATCACGAACGATCTGCTCCAGGTCAACCCACGCGCTGGTGGTGACTTCGCCGGCAACAATGGCCACACCGGTCTTGACCAGGGTTTCCACGGCGACGCGCGCCTGCTTGTCCTGGGCAATGATGGCGTCCAGCACCGCATCGGAGATCTGGTCGGCGATTTTATCCGGATGTCCTTCAGACACGGACTCGGAGGTGAAAAGGGAGTATTCGCTCATCTCGACGGTTTTCCTGATTATTACCGATGGTGAGTGTCGCCAGCCGGTCGCTGAAAATGGCGGACCTGGATCTGGAAACCATTACGTAAGCCTATGTACAGGCTTTCCCCGGGGACCAGCCCCGCAGCGATGGCCCAACGGGCCAGATCTTCCTGTTCGAAGCCTAACCAGAGATCGCCACAGGCCTCCTTGGCCCAGCTCTGGTCATGGCTGCACAACTCTGTCACCAGCATGCTACCGCCCGGTTGCAACAGGTTGGCCAATTGTTTGAGCGCTTCGGCGGGCGCGGCGAAATGGTGCAACACCATATTCAACACCACGCAGTTGCCGGAGATATTAGCGTTGGTCAGTGCATCGGCCAGTTTCAGCTCAACGTTACCCAACGCCCTTTGCGTGCAGATCTTGCGCGCCAGATCGAGCATTTCCGGGCTGTTGTCCAGCCCCGTAACGTGCCGAAAACGCCGCGCCAGATCCGGCAGAAAACCGCCATCCCCGGGCCCGACTTCTATCGCCGTGGCATCGGCGGGAAAGCTCAGCTTGTCCAGCAACGACAGCAGGCTGTCGCGGTATTGCGGCAGTCCTGCGATCAGGTCCTGCTGAGCCCGAAATTTCTCCGCAGTGCGTGCGAAGAAGTCCTGACTGGCATTCGCCCGCTGGCGATGCACCAGCCCGATCCGGGTCTGTACATCGTCGGGCAGGCGCAGATTGTCGGCTTCTTCAAGCATCGCCGCGTGCAGCTTGCCGCCGGTGTGTTCGGTGTTGGGCAGGGCGCGTCGATAGAAAATCGCGTTGCCTTCACGCCGCGTCGCCACCAGATCGGCCTGGGCCAGGACCTTGAGGTGATGGCTCATGCCGGACTGACCGATGGCGAAGATCTGCGCCAGCTCCAGCACGCCAAAGGAATCATTCGACAGCGCGCGCAGGACATTCAGCCGCAGCGGATCGCCGCCGGCTTTGCACAGGGCAGCCAGCTCGTCGCATTCATCATGGCTAATGGCAGGCACGCGAAGATTCATAAGGCAGGCAGTCTAGTTATCGACCAAGCCGGTCGCAAGGCCAATATCAAAAAGTTTTGATATTGGTCGATCAGTGGCGACCTCCCGGCGCCGTGATTCTGCCGTTTGCCGTCAGGCGTTGGGTGTGGCGTACGAAAACACGTCAGCGGCAGAGGAAAACACCGATGGCGTGTGATCTGTCATTGCCCCCGGAGGGTGCCTGAGGGAAAATGGCCGCCTTTTTCCGGTCCCACTTTTATCTGCCCCAGGAGATCAGCGATGCCAAGCCGTCGTGAGCGAGCCAATGCCATTCGTGCCCTCAGCATGGATGCCGTGCAAAAGGCCAATAGCGGCCACCCGGGTGCCCCGATGGGCATGGCGGATATCGCTGAAGTTCTTTGGCGCGACTATTTGAAGCACAACCCAGCCAATCCGATGTTTGCTGACCGCGACCGGTTCATCCTGTCCAACGGTCACGGCTCGATGCTGATCTACTCGCTGCTGCACCTGACCGGTTACGACCTGTCCATCGAAGACCTGAAAAACTTCCGCCAGCTGCACAGCCGCACCCCGGGTCACCCGGAATATGGCTACACCCCGGGCGTTGAAACGACCACCGGCCCACTGGGTCAGGGTTTCGCCAACGCCGTCGGTTTCGCGGTCGCGGAGAAGACGCTCGCTGCCCAGTTCAACCGTCCAGGCCACAACATCGTTGACCACCACACCTACGTGTTCATGGGTGATGGCTGCATGATGGAAGGCATCTCCCACGAAGTCGCTTCGCTGGCTGGCACGCTGCGCCTGAACAAGCTGGTCGCGTTTTACGACGACAACGGAATTTCCATCGACGGCGAAGTCGAGGGCTGGTTCACCGACGACACCCCGAAGCGCTTTGAATCTTACGGCTGGCTGGTCATCCGCAACGTCGACGGCCATGACGCCGACGAGATCAAAACCGCCATCGATACCGCTCACAAGAGCAACAAGCCGACGCTGATCTGCTGCAAGACCACCATCGGTTTCGGTTCGCCGAACAAGCAGGGCAAGGAAGACTGCCACGGCGCTCCGCTGGGCACTGAAGAAATCGCCCTCACCCGCGCTGCGCTGAAGTGGACTCACGGTCCGTTCGAGATCCCGGCCGACATTTACAGCGAGTGGAATGGCAAGGAAAAAGGCCTGGCCGTTGAAGCCGAGTGGGACCAGCGTTTCGCTGCCTATTCCGCTGCCTTCCCGACCGAAGCCAACGAGCTGATCCGCCGCATGAGCGGTGAATTGCCTGCTGACTTCGCCGAGAAATCCGCCGCGTACGTGGCAGAAGTCAACGCGAAGGGCGAAACCATCGCCAGCCGCAAGGCCAGCCAGAACGCCTTGAGCGCCTTCGGTCCGCTGCTGCCTGAATTCCTCGGCGGCTCCGCTGACCTGGCAGGTTCCAACCTGACCATCTGGAAAGGCTGCCGCAGCATCACCGGCGAAGACGCCACCGGCAACTACCTGCACTACGGCGTGCGTGAGTTCGGCATGGGCGCAATCATGAACGGTATCGCCCTGCACGGCGGTTTCGTGCCATACGGCGCGACGTTCCTGATCTTCATGGAATACGCCCGCAATGCCGTGCGCATGTCCTCGTTGATGAAGAAACGCATCATCTACGTATTCACCCACGACTCCATCGGTCTGGGCGAAGATGGCCCGACCCACCAGCCGATCGAGCAGCTGACCAGCCTGCGCACCACGCCGAACCTGGACTGCTGGCGCCCGGCTGATGCCGTTGAGTCCGCCATCGCCTGGAAACACGCCATCGAACGTGATGACGGCCCATCGGCGCTGATCTTCTCTCGTCAAAACCTGCAGCATCAGGCGCGTGATGCCGAGCAGCTGGAAAACATCAACCGCGGTGGCTACGTGCTGCGCGACTGCAACGGCGAGCCGGATCTGATCCTGATCGCCACCGGTTCCGAAGTCGGCCTTGCTGTTCAGGCTTACGACAAGCTGAGCGCGGACGGCAAAAACGTGCGTGTGGTTTCCATGCCGTGCACCAGCGTTTTCGAAACTCAGAGCGCCGAGTACAAGCAGTCGGTTCTGCCGCTGGAAGTCAGCGCGCGCATCGCCATCGAAGCGGCTCACGCCGACTATTGGTACAAATACGTGGGCCTGGAAGGTCGCGTGATCGGTATGACCACCTTCGGCGAGTCGGCCCCTGCCAACCTGCTGTTCGAAGAGTTCGGCTTCACGCTGGAGAACGTTCTCTCCACGGCTGAAGAGCTGCTGGAAGACTAAGCACCACCGCGTTGCCCTTGTAGGCGCGTGCCTTGTCCTGCGATTTGCTGCCTGTATCTGGCAACAATTCGCTGGGCGAGTCACGCGCCTGCAGGTTCTCTGTACCACTCAAGATTTTGAGAACCCCATGCCTAAGCCACGCCCTTATAAAGTCGCCCTCAATGGTTACGGTCGCATCGGCCGCTGCGTGCTGCGCGCGCTGTGCGAACGAGGTGCGAAGGCTGGCTTCGAAGTGGTGGCAATCAACGACCTGGCCGACATGGCCAGTCTCGAATACCTCACGCGCTTTGACTCCACACATGGTCGGTTCCCCGGCGAAGTGCGGGTCGAAGGCGATTTTCTGCACATTAACGATCACGTCATCAAAGTGTTTCGCAGCGCGACGCCGGAAGGCATCGACTGGGGCTCGCTCGATGTGGATCTGGTGCTTGAATGCTCCGGCGTCTACAACACGCGTGCCGACGGAGAGCGCTTTCTTTCCGCTCGTGCGCCGCGGGTGTTGTTCTCCCAGCCCATGGCCAGCGAAGCCGATGTCGACGCCACCATCGTCTACGGCATCAATCAAGAAACCCTGACGGGCGAGGAGCGGCTGGTGTCTGCCGCGTCGTGCACCACCAACTGCAGCGTGCCGTTGCTCGACCTGCTGAACCGCGAGCTGGGTCTCGAATACGTGACCATCACCACCATTCACTCGGCAATGAACGATCAGCCAGTGATCGACGCCTATCATCATGAAGACCTGCGCCGTACGCGCTCGGCCTTTCAGTCGATTATCCCGGTGTCCACTGGTCTGGCGCGCGGCATCGAGCGCCTGCTTCCGGAACTTGCCGGCCGAATTCAGGCCAAAGCAGTTCGTGTGCCGACGGTGAACGTCTCGTGCCTGGACATCACGCTGCAGGTCGCCCATGACACCGATGCCGTCGAGGTCAACCGTATCCTGCGCGAGGCCGCTACCCGCGGCCCGCTGAAGGGGCTGCTGGCGTACACCGAATTGCCGCATGCCAGTTGCGATTTCAACCATGACCCGCACTCGGCCATCATCGATGCCAGCCAGACGCGGGTTTCGGGCCCTCGGCTGGTGAACCTCCTGGCCTGGTTCGACAACGAGTGGGGCTTTGCCAATCGCATGCTGGATGTCGCCGATCACTACCTGCACACCATTCATAAACAATAGTAAAAACAGGGAATGCCCCATGACCGTGTTGAAGATGACCGACCTCGATCTGCAAGGTAAGCGTGTACTGATCCGCGAAGACCTCAACGTCCCGGTCAAAGATGGCGTGGTGACCAGCGATGCACGCATTCTCGCGTCGTTGCCCACCATCAAACTGGCGCTGGAGAAAGGCGCAGCGGTCATGGTCTGCTCACACCTTGGTCGTCCAACCGAAGGTGAGTTTTCCGCCGAGAACAGCCTGAAGCCGGTCGCGGACTACCTGAGCAAGGCGCTCGGTCGTGAAGTGCCACTGGTCGCGGAATACCTGGACGGTGTCGACGTCAAGGCGGGCGATATCGTGCTGTTCGAGAACGTGCGCTTCAACAAGGGCGAAAAGAAGAACGCTGACGAGCTGGCGCAGAAGTACGCCGCTCTGTGTGATGTGTTCGTGATGGACGCTTTCGGCACCGCCCACCGTGCAGAAGGCTCGACTCACGGCGTTGCCAAATTCGCCAAAGTCGCTGCAGCTGGTCCTTTGCTGGCAGCCGAACTGGACGCACTGGGCAAGGCCTTGGGCAACCCGGCCCAGCCAATGGCTGCCATTGTCGCCGGCTCCAAGGTTTCCACCAAACTGGATGTGCTCAACAGCTTGAGCGAGAAGTGCAATCAGCTGATTGTCGGCGGTGGCATCGCCAACACCTTCCTGGCTGCGGCCGGTCATCCGGTTGGCAAGTCCTTGTACGAGCCGGATCTGCTCGATACCGCTAAAGCCATCGCCGCCAAGGTCAGCGTGCCGTTGCCGGTCGACGTGGTGGTTGCCAAGCAATTCGCCGCCGATGCCGAAGCCACCGTCAAGCTGATCGCCGATGTGGCCGAGGACGACATGATCCTCGACATCGGTCCTCAAACAGCTGCTCACTTCGCCGAATTGCTGAAATCTTCCAAGACTATTCTCTGGAACGGCCCGGTTGGCGTATTTGAGTTCGATCAGTTCGGCGAAGGCACCAAGACGCTGGCTCACGCCATCGCCGAGAGCTCTGCTTTCTCCATCGCCGGTGGCGGCGACACGTTGGCCGCCATCGACAAATACGGTGTAGGCGACAAAATCTCCTATATCTCTACAGGCGGCGGTGCGTTCCTCGAGTTTGTCGAGGGCAAGGTTCTGCCTGCCGTGGAAGTTCTGGAACAACGCGCCAAGGCCTGACCGGCCAAGGTGAAGGGGAGTGAAATGGTCAAGCCATTACCGCTGTTGATCATGGCGGGTTTGCTGGTCGGCTGCGCAAGCAAGCCTGAAGCGGAGACGGCATCGACCGCGGCGCCGGGTTTGCTTCAGGTCAGTTGCTACCAGGCGGGCTGGCAGGCGGAAACCGTACCGATCGTTTACAAGCGTGGCGGGCCTGAAGTCTGGGAAAAATACGAATTCATGCCTGCCGTGGGACCAGTCCCCTGTCATTGATTCTTGGGTGACGGTGTGCCGGAATACAGGAACAGCATTGCCCCCGCCGTGATCGACATCTGTCACGCGATGCAGGGGATTCGGGAGTAGTAATGAAAGGCTTGTTAGCCCTTGCGACACTGATGCTGCTGAGCGGTTGCGCCAGCATGAAGGCTTCGGAACCGGCAGCCCCCTGGACCCATTGGGTCTGCGACAGCAAAGCCGAGATTTTCTGGAAGTATGCCGATGCCGCGAAGAAGGAGGTGGATGTACGCCTCAATCAGAGCGAGCAGGTATTCCGTCTGCAAGCGTCGCCCGGAGCTTCCGGGTCGCTTTACAGTAACGGCGTGCTGGCGTTCGACAACAAAGGCAGCGAAGGCCTGGTCTACTGGGACGCTACCAACGATTTGATCGGTCGTGGCTGCAAGGCGCCGTAAAGGGCCGAGCAGTTCGAGCGAGGCTGCACCGGGGCGATGACTGAACAATCGACCCCTATAATTTGAATAGCCGCCAATACGGCACGCACGATTAACGACCCCACCGGGAGAGAAACAGACAATGGCACTTATCAGCATGCGCCAGATGTTGGACCACGCAGCCGAATTCGGTTACGGCGTCCCTGCATTCAACGTAAATAACCTGGAACAAATGCGCGCCATTATGGAAGCGGCCGACAAGACTGACTCTCCGGTGATCGTTCAGGCTTCGGCCGGTGCGCGCAAATACGCAGGCGCCCCGTTCCTGCGCCACCTGATCCTGGCGGCAATCGAAGAATTCCCGCACATTCCGGTGGTCATGCACCAGGACCACGGCACCAGCCCGGCCATCTGCCAACGTTCCATCCAGCTGGGCTTCAGCTCGGTCATGATGGACGGTTCGCT
This sequence comes from Pseudomonas sp. 1L-C-7-B-C1, assembly GCF_057291635.1. NCBI lineage: Bacteria > Pseudomonadati > Pseudomonadota > Gammaproteobacteria > Pseudomonadales > Pseudomonadaceae > Pseudomonas > Pseudomonas sp. 1L-C-7-B-C1. The sequence continues at coordinate 66,176 of NZ_JBXAWH010000014.1, forward strand.
GCGCGAAGACGGCAAAAGCCCGGCTGACTATGAGTACAACGTTCGCGTGACGCAGGAAACGGTCGCCATGGCTCACGCCTGCGGCGTTTCGGTTGAGGGTGAGCTGGGTGTTCTGGGCTCGCTGGAAACCGGCATGGCCGGTGAAGAAGACGGCGTTGGCGCAGAGGGCATGCTGGATCACAGCCAGATGCTGACTGATCCGGAAGAAGCGGCCGATTTCGTCAAGAAAACCCAGGTTGATGCCTTGGCCATCGCCATCGGCACCAGCCACGGCGCGTACAAGTTCACCAAGCCGCCTACCGGCGACATCCTGGCGATCGAGCGGATCAAAGAGATCCACAAGCGCATCCCGAACACTCACCTGGTAATGCACGGCTCTTCTTCGGTTCCGCAGGAATGGCTGAAAATCATCAACGAGTTCGGCGGCGACATCAAAGAAACCTACGGCGTGCCGGTCGAAGAAATCGTTGAAGGCATCAAGCACGGCGTGCGCAAGGTCAACATCGACACCGACCTGCGTCTGGCGTCCACCGGTGCCATCCGCGAGTTCATGGCGAAGAACCCGAGCGAGTTCGACCCGCGTAAATACTTGGCGAAAACCGTATCGGCCATGCGCGACGTGTGCATCGCCCGGTACGAAGCATTCGGCACCGCTGGCAACGCCTCCAAGATCAAGCCGATCTCTCTGGAGAAGATGTTCGAGCGTTATGCCAAAGGCGAGTTGAACGCCAAAGTGAATTGATCGTTTTCTGATCGATTTGCTGAAATGAAGAAGCCCGCAGCGATGCGGGCTTTTTTGTGGCCGTGATCTGCGTTTCTACACGGTATGTCGCCGGCCGGGCAGGGCGATGATCCGCCCGACATACCTTGGCTCCGGCTGATCAAGTTGAGCTTCCGAGAGCAGGCGCAACGCCTGCAGCGACACTTCGCTGAACGGTGCCGACTTCGGCCCATCCGCGAGATCCACATGCAGCAGCATCTGCTCGCTCGCTGCCAGCTCGACATCCCCCTCTGCCTTGTACAGACCGTGGTAAAGCTGCACCCGCTTGCCATCGTGTCCGACGATTTGCGTACGCACTTCCACGGCTTCACCGAGTTTCACCTCGTGCAGGAAGTTGATGTGCGCTTCGAGCGTAAACAGCGAGTGGCCACTGGCATCCCGATCGTCATTGGCAAGGCCGATGCGGTCCATGAAGGCGTCTGTGGCGAAGCTGAAAATCAGCAAATAGAAGGCGTCGCGGAGGTGACCGTTGTAGTCGACCCACTCGGCGAGGACAGGGGTTTTGTAGGTAATGAGCGCGGGCATGGGATCAGTCCAAAGTTATTCGTGGTCAACCGGCGACATGGCTCTCGCGTATCAATCCTCAAACGCCATTCCATGTTTGGCCTTGGTGGTTTTCACCGCTTCAATCACCGCCAGCAGGCAGTCATCGCGATACCGCTCCAGCGCTGCAATGCTGTGGCTACCGAGCTGATTCGAGGTGCCGTCGACCACATCGTCAATCAGCTTCTCAGTCAGATCGGGCGCCGGAAGGTAGGTCCACGGCAACTGCAGCGCGGGGCCAAATTGCGCCATGAAGTGACGCATGCCCGCATCGCCGCCGGCCAGGGTGTAAGTCAAAAATGTGCCCATGAATGACCAGCGCAGGCCGGCGCCGAAACGGATGGCGTCGTCGATTTCGCCGGTGGTCGCCACGCCATCGTTGACCAGGTGCAGCGCCTCACGCCATAGCGCTTCCAACAAGCGATCCGCAATAAAACCGGGGACTTCTTTGCGTACATGCAGCGGGCGCATGCCCAGTGACTCATAAACCTGAATCGCTGCCTGTACCGCTTCCGGCGCGGTGTTTTTGCCGCCGACCACTTCCACCAGTGGCAGCAGATAAACCGGGTTGAACGGATGGCCCACCACGCAGCGTTCCGGGTGCGTGGCACTTTCGTAGAACTCCGACGGCAGCAGGCCGGAGGTGCTGGAACCAATGATCGCGTCAGGCTTGGCCGCCGCGCTGATCTTGCTGTGCAGATCCAGTTTGAGGTCAAGGCGCTCCGGAGCGCTTTCCTGGATGAAGTCGGCCTCGCGAACGCACTCTTCGATGGTGTCGACGAAGCGCAGACGTTCCTGGGAGGCGCCCGCCGTCAGACCCTTTTGCTCAAGCGCCGGCCAGGCATTGGCGACGCGTTTGCGCAGCGCTGCTTCTGCTCCCGGCGCCGGGTCCCAGGCCACGACATCCAGGCCATGAGCAAGCGCGCGCGCCACCCAACCGCTGCCGATGACACCGCTGCCCAAGGCTGCGAAGGTTTTAATGGTGGTGATAAAGGTCATATCGGAAACTCGAAAAAGTGTCGGGGACCTTGTGGGAGTGAGCTTGCTCGCGATAGCTGGTTATCTGTGCCAGATGTGTGAATGACACACCGTTATCGCGAGCAAGCTCACTCCTACACGGGAGGATTTGCGTGAGGATCAAAACCGCTTCTTCAGACCCATCTTTATGCGGCCTTCAGCCGGGGTCAGAACCCGTGCGCCCAGGCGGCTGAGAATTTCGCTGGCGCGCTCGACCAGTGCGCCGTTGCTGGCGAGCACACCTTTGTCGAGCCAAATGTTGTCCTCCAGACCGACCCGCACGTTGCCGCCGAGCAATACCGCCTGCGCGGCCATCGGCATTTGCATGCGGCCGATGCCAAAGGCAGCCCACACCGCGTCGGCGGGCAAATTGTCGACCATGGCTTTCATCGTGGTGGTGTCCGCCGGCGCCCCCCACGGAATGCCCATGCACAGCTGAAACAGCGGGTTGTCGAGCAAGCCTTCTTTCATCATCTGCTTGGCAAACCATAGGTGGCCGGTGTCGAAAATCTCCAGTTCGGCCTTAACACCCAGCTCCTGAATGCGCTTGGCACCGGCCCGCAGTTGCGCGGGCGTGGATACGTAAATGGTGTCGCCATCGCCGAAGTTGAGGGTGCCGCAATCCAGCGTGCAGATTTCCGGCAGCAGCGCTTCGACGTGCGCGAGCCGGGTCAGCGGACCGACCAGATCAGTGCCGGGGCCGAATTCGGTCGGACGTTCGCCAGGTCCGATTTCCAGATCGCCGCCCATCCCGGCGGTCAGGTTGACGATGATGTCGATGTCCGCTTCACGGATGCGGTCCATGGTTTCGCGGTACAGCTCGACGTCACGGCTGAACTTGCCGGTCTCGGGGTCGCGCACATGGCAGTGCACGACGGTTGCCCCGGCCTTCCCGGCCTCGACTGCGGCAGCGGCAATCTGCTTGGGCGTGATCGGGACAAGGTGGCTTTTCCCGGTCGTGTCGCCAGCACCGGTCAGTGCGCAGGTGATGATGACGTCATGATTCATGGGGGAGGTTCCTTGCAGGCCAGACAGTGACGCGGACATTGCGGCCCGCTTTTGAGGTGCAAAACTACGCAGCGGCGAGCCTCTCAAAACGCACAGCGGCGACACGGTCTTGCACAGCAGCGACCTGTGCTGTTGCTGCCCATCGGCAAGAGGTGTATTTGATGATCGGGCCCAAGAGGCATGATCATTTCTGAACTCACGTCTCCACCCCAATCGCCCATCTGCTCCGATCCCAAGGAACGCGCCAACGATGTCCCAGGATTTCTACTTTCTGCTCATGCCTGGCTTTTCGATGATGGGCTTCGTGTCGGCGCTGGAGCCGCTGCGCGTCGCCAATCGTTTTGGAGGCGAGCTGTTTCGCTGGCACATCCTGAGCGTCGACGGTGGTCCTGTGATTGCCAGCAACGGCATGTCGGTAAACGCCGACGCCGCGCTTGAGCCGCTGAAAAAGGGTGCGACGCTGTGGGTGATGGGCAGCGTTGATCCATTGAAGTTTTACACCGGGACACTGGAACACTGGCTGCGCCGGCTGGACCTGGAAGGCGTGGTTCTCGGGGCGATCGACACCGGCAGTTTCGTCCTCGCCCAAGCCGGTCTGTTGGAGGGGTATCGCCTGACCCTGCACTGGGAAGCGCTGGACGCCTTCAAGGAAACCTATCCCCGGCTGCAAGCGACGCAGGAGCTGTTCGAGATCGACCGGCGCCGCATCACCTCCGCCGGAGGCACGGCCTCCATCGACATGATGCTTGACCTGATTGGGCAGGCCCATGGCGCGGATATGGCGATCAAGGTGTCCGAGCAGTTCGTCCTCGGGCGCATACGCCAGCGCAAAGACCACCAGCGCATGCAGATCGCCACCCGTTACGGCATCAATAACAAGAAGCTGGTGCAGGTCATCGGCGTCATGGAGCAGCACACCGAGCCGCCGCTGAGCACGCTGGAACTGGCGGAAGGGATTCAGGTGACGCGGCGTCAGCTGGAGCGGTTGTTTCGTCTGCACTTGAACGACACGCCGAGCAACTTCTACCTCGGCCTGCGGCTGGAAAAAGCCAGGCAACTGCTGCGTCAGAGCGACATGAGCGTGCTGGAGGTCAGCATTGCGTGCGGCTTTGAATCGCCATCCTATTTCACCCGCAGTTACAGAGCAAAATTTGTGCTGTGCCCGAGGGAGGATCGAGGGCGCACGCGCGAGGTGAAGGCTGTTTGATGCTCAATTATGGTGAATTATAGTCGCGACTATAATTCGGTATAGATGACCCGGCGGGCGGCTTTCGTCTTCTTCTTCAGGCTCCGGCTCGTTCAGTAGGACCGGCTTCAGCCGGGAATAGGCCCGGTTGAGCACCCTCATTTTAAGGTGGTGGCGCCTGACGCCTTCCCGGCTAAAGCCGGTCCTACAGTCGGATTTAACCCCGGCCCACCACCGAGCAAGCGATCGGGTGCAGACCTTTCTACTTGGTCTTCATCAGCGCCGAACACGCCGCTTTGTACGCCTCATGCTGATACTTGTTCAGTGCTGCGGGCAGTTCAAAGCTGTGCTTCTTCATCTGAGCATTAATGGTCTGGGGCGACAGCAGAATGACATCGCAGTCTTCCAGCAGCTGAAAGATAGTCTCGATCTTGAACGTCGTCGGACCGCCGGCGAACTCACCTTTCTTGCTGCGCTTTTTGATCGCGATGTGACCAATGCCGTTATCGCGCACGAAGGCCTCGATCTGGCGGGCGAACGCTTTCACGTTGACGGCTTCATCGTCGTCTTCGAGTGCGATCTTTTTGGTCGGCAGTGGAAGGTGTTCGAGCGCGCCGGACGCGCGAGTGGCGACAGCGAAGATGGCCTCGCTGCCTTTGATTTCTACGCCGCAGATGTTCATGTGCATACCTTGAGCTCGGGAAGGGCGTCAGGGTAGCGCATTCGGGATCACTCGGATTGCGCGACGGTGTCGAGATACTCCGATCGTTCGTCGCTGGCGCGGGTCAGGCAATCGTTCTGGTCGATGTTGAACTCTTTGGTGCCAGGCTTGGCCGGGAACACTTCCACTGCGCAGTCCGCGTCACGCAGTTTTTTCCAGGCTTCCTGAGCCGCCTTGAGTTTGGTGGCGAATTCCTCGGCCTGGGCCTTGTTCGCCCCGAACTGCGTCTGCACGCGCTCAAGCACGTTCTGCACATTCTCTGTCAGCAGCTTTTCCGCCGTGTCGCGGCTGTACACCGAGCACTCAAGCGTCTGCTGATCTTCTTCAACGCCGTCACAAGGGTTCGCGGCCGGGTTGGATGCAGCGTGTGCGCCTGTCGCGAATAGAGCCAGAGCCAGAAACATGGTTTTCATTGGGGCTTTCCGAGTCAGAGATGGATTGGATTCTGGCGCAACCGCGAGGCAAAGAACAGGTATCAAATGCGGGCCGCCTTTGTACGCCGTTAGCGGTTATCGCTTACTGACGGTTTTGACCATTTTGCGGTCGTATTTGCTCGCGACGCTTGGACTTCTGATGCGTCAGATAGGGAGTTTTCTCGAATATTCGCGAAGTGAAAGAACCGTCCTACGGAAAAGTCTGAAATTTTCCATCAGGGTTTTTGTAGCGAGTTTCTTTGGGTAGGATCCAATCCGCGCCGTTAACCGGCACTCGCAAATAACCAAGCAACTCAGGGAGAGAACTCATGGCGCTCGACGCATTTATCCAATTCGACGGCATCCCGGGTGAGAGCCTCGACGACCAGCACAAGAACTGGATCGAAATCCTCGGCTATAACTTCGGTACCCATCAGAGCGCATCGGCGACCGCAACCTCGGCGGGTGGCGCCTCGTCGGGCCGGACCACTGTCACCACATTCAACTTTTCCAAGTTCCTTGATTCGGCAAGCGCCAAACTGATGCAAGCGAGCTGCGCAGGCCAGCATTTCAAAAAAGTAACCATCGCGGTGCACCGCGCTGGCGGCGAAAAGCTCAAGTACTTTGAGATCGTGCTAGAGGAAGTGATCATTTCTGACTACAGCCACAGTGCCACCGACGGCGTGCCCCGCGAAGTGGTGCAGCTCGATTACGGACGTATCAAAACCAACTACGTTCAGCAGCGTCGTAGCGATGGTGGTGGGGGCGGCAACGTGACGGGTGGCTGGGACCGTATCAAAAACACGATTTACGCGTGAGGGTCGTCTATGTCGCGGCCTTAAAGCTTCATCAATGATCAGATGCAGACCTATTTTTCTATCAAGGCAAAACTGCCCTTGGGGCGCCGCGCGGCCGATAAATTCGATGTGCTTAATGCCCACATCCGCAATTCCACCGTAGCGGCGGGAGAAATCGTCATCGTCCCCGATGATTCAACCTCCGCGTGCACGTCTGAAGAAGCCGAACTCATGAGGCTTGCTACGATGACCCATCAGGGCCTCATCGATAACGACGCAGGAGGCGACGACTTCATCGTGGCCAACCACGAACTCATCACGCGTCTACTGGGCAATACCTTCAATCGGTATCGGAATGGCTGCTGACGCTTGGGAAAAGCATCTGGAGCAGATCAAGACCACGCTCGACAGCATCGATGCCCTGCATAAGCAACACATGGCCTCGGGAACCCTGATCGAACGAAATCTGTTCTACACCAAACGCCGCCAGCTTTTCGACAAACTCGAAAAGCTGCTGAAAGGCTTTCTTAGTCTGGGAGCAGGACTGCGGAACACAGGCTCAATCCGGCGAATGCTGGGGATCTCAACTAAAAGCTACCTGCACACTGGCGAGATCAGACACTACGCCGAAAAAACGAGCGGCGTTGCCAAAGCGGCGAAGCTAATAAAAAGAGGAGCTTATGTGGGGATAGTTCTCGATACAGCTTCGACGGCGGTTGATATCAAGACGGCTTGCTCGACGGGCCGGGAGGATGAGTGTACGAAGGCGAAGTATGTTGAGGGGAGTAAGCTGGTTGGTAATTTGGGGGGCGCTGCGGCCGGCGCGGGAGTGGCTACTGTGATTTGCGTTACCGGGTTGGGGCTTACAACAGGTCCGGGTGCACTCGCCTGCGGTGTCATCACTGCTGGGATATTGGGTTGGTTGGGGGGCGAGATAGGAGGTAAAGGAGGCGAGATGACGGGCGAGTTACTCTATGAGGTCTCTCAATGAAAGATATCGTTCCTGGCCTAGTTGCAACTTCGATAATGATCCCTGGAATCCTGAACTTATTGGTGCTGCTATTCATCACCTGGTGGGTAAGGGACGAGGTGGACAGCCGTCTTTCTCGATGTTCCATAATTGTAGATATCAAGGCTACTTTTGGTGGCTTGGGATTTATCGGAGATGTCTATAGGGTAGGTACTGTGGCGTGTATCTTAATTTTCCCTAAGCTGTTCCTCAAGCGAGGAGTCATTGATGTTCGGCAGGTAGTGGACTTTCCAAAAAAATGGAAACTATTGATCGTGGTGCCGTTTTTTCTAAATATCATTTTTTTTACGGCCATGTTGGTGTTTCGTGCCTGGCTCTACTTTTATGATTTCTAACGACTTCATATGCTTTGAAGAATATCTCCATTGGCACCGAAATAGCAGCCGACGCTAGTGAGAGCTATTTTCAAAGGGTGGCATCATCAATGTAGGCATGTAAGTATTTTGGTTGTATTTGCAGGGTGCGTGAAGCTATTAGTAGCTGACAGCTTTTTGTGATCGGCCCGGAGTTTATTATGGCAATCAGAAGCGGCCACTATCGTCATGGTGGCGCCATTCATTCTGCAGATCATGACGTTATAGTTTTGACGATAAGTATCCTTTTCGTTGTCACTCTGCTGTATACGGTGTTGATAACATTGTATCTGCGAAACAAAGTCAATAAATCACTGGGTAGCTGTTTGGCGATTACGGACTCCAGTTTGTTCCAGATCGGAACAGGGTTTACGGGAGATATCAGAAAATTAGCCATCGTTGGCGCTATGGTCCTTCGGCCTCATATGTTCCTGAAGTTGGGCGCCATCGACGTGGATCAGGTCAATAGATTCCCTAAAAAATTCAAATACATGATCTTGGTTCAGTTGGCCCTGGTGACATTGACCACGTTAATCGCCCTCGTTTTTTTTGTTTGGGTGCACCTTCCCGACTTCTGAGGTCCGTCCCAGAGCGAAAACCCGCTCCTGCGTGAACCGCTGCATTATCGCGAGGACCTGCTGCGTCGTCATGCCTATGCCCTTTGTCGTTTCTTGACGCTTTCGGCAATTCCCCTGTCGTTTTTGCACCCGGCTCCTCCAACCCTCAGGCATATGCTGACCCCAAAGCGCCGGCAGACCTTCCGGCCATTAAAGAACCCCAGGGGACCGCCTGATGAGCCCAGCCGAATTACACGCCGACAGCATCGTCATTGACGGGCTGATCATTGCCAAATGGAACCGTGAGCTGTTCGAGGACATGCGCAAAGGTGGCCTGACCATGGCCAACTGCACAGTTTCGGTGTGGGAAGGTTTTCAGCAGACCGTCAACAGCATCGCGTCCAGCCAGAAACTGATTCGTGAAAACAGCGACCTGGTGATCCAGGTGCGCAATACGGCTGACATCCGCAAGGCCAAGGAGCTGGGCAAGACCGGCATCCTGTTCGGCTTCCAGAATGCCCATGCCTTTGAGGACCAGATCGGCTACGTCGAGATCTTCAAGCAGCTGGGCGTGGGCATCGTGCAGATGTGCTACAACACCCAGAATCTGGTGGGCACCGGCTGCTACGAGCGCGACGGCGGCCTGTCGGGCTTCGGTCGTGAAATCGTCGCGGAGATGAACCGTGTCGGCGTCATGTGCGACCTCTCCCATGTCGGCTCGAAGACCTCCGAGGAAGTCATCCTCGAATCGAAGAAGCCAGTGACCTACTCCCACTGCCTGCCTTCGGGCCTCAAAGAACACCCGCGCAACAAATCCGACGCCGAGCTGAAGTTCATCGCCGATCACGGCGGCTTTGTCGGCGTGACCATGTTCGCGCCGTTCCTGGCCAAGGGCATCGATTCGACCATCGACGATTACGCCGAAGCCATCGAGTACGTAATGAACATCGTCGGCGAAGACGCCATCGGCATCGGTACCGACTTCACCCAGGGCCACGGCCAGGAATTCTTCGAATACCTGACCCACGACAAAGGCTACGCCCGCCGCCTGACCAACTTCGGCAAGATCATCAACCCGCTGGGCATCCGTACCGTCGGCGAATTCCCGAACCTCACCGAAACCCTGCTCAAACGCGGCCACTCCGAGCGCGTGGTGCGCAAGATCATGGGCGAAAACTGGGTTCGCATTCTGGGCGACGTCTGGGGCGAATAAGCCTCCGGCCCCACGCGCCGAGCACTGAATTTTCCCTCTCCCCCTCGCGGAGAGGGCATCCACTCGAATTTTTCGGAGTTAAGTTTCCATGGCCAAGATCGCCCCGCAATTGCCAATCGAAGTCGACAGCGAGACCGGAGTCTGGACCTCCGACGCCCTGCCGATGCTCTACGTGCCGCGCCATTTCTTCGTCAATAACCACATGGGCATCGAAGAAGTGCTGGGCGCCGAGGCGTATGCCGAAATCCTCTACAAGGCCGGCTACAAGTCCGCCTGGCACTGGTGCGAGAAAGAAGCCGAATGCCACGGCATAGAAGGCGTAGCGGTGTTCGAGCACTACATGAATCGTCTGTCCCAGCGCGGTTGGGGCCTGTTCAAGATTCAGGACATCGATCTGGAAAAAGGCACCGCCAGCGTCAAGCTTGAGCACTCGGCCTTCGTTTACGTCTACGGCAAAGTGGGGCGCAAGGTTGATTACATGTTCACCGGCTGGTTTGCCGGCGCCATGGACCAGGTCCTGGAAGCCAGCGGCAGCAAAATACGCACCGTGGCCGAGCAGGTTTACGGCGGATCCGAAGAAGGCCACGACGACGGCCTGTTTGTCGTCAAGCCGTTGTAAGTCGAGGTTTCCGTCATGGCTTTCGAAGCGATGTTTCAACCGATTCAGATCGGTAAATTGACCATACGCAACCGCGTATTGAGTACTGCGCACGCCGAGGTCTACGCCACCGACGGCGGCATGACCACCGACCGTTACGTAAAGTACTACGAGGAGAAAGCCAAAGGCGGCATCGGTCTGGCCATTTGCGGCGGCTCGTCCAGCGTGGCCATCGACAGCCCGCAAGGCTGGTGGAAATCGGTCAACCTGGCAACCGACAAGATCATTCCGCACTTCCAGAACCTCGCTGACGCCATGCACAAGCACGGCGCCAAGATCATGATCCAGATTACCCACATGGGCCGTCGCTCCCGTTGGGACGGCGATCATTGGCCGACGCTGATGTCGCCCTCGGGCATCCGCGAGCCCGTACACCGTGCGACCTGCAAAACCATCGAGCCGGAAGAAATCTGGCGGGTGATCGGCAACTACGCCAGCGCGGCAGCGCGTGCCAAGGCTGGTGGTCTGGACGGCGTCGAACTGTCGGCGGTGCACCAGCACATGATCGACCAGTTCTGGAGCCCACGGGTCAACAAGCGTACTGACGAGTGGGGCGGCAGCTTCGAAAACCGCATGCGCTTCGGCCTTGAAGTGATCAAGGCTGTGCGCAAGGAAGTCGGCCCGGACTTCTGCGTCGGCCTGCGTATCTGCGGTGACGAATTTCACCCGGACGGCCTCAGCCACGAAGACATGAAGGAAATCGCTAGGTACTACGACCAGACCGGCATGATCGACTTCATCGGGGTGGTGGGATCGGGCTGCGACACGCACAACACCCTCGCCAACGTTATCCCGAACATGAGTTATCCACCGGAGCCATTTCTGCATCTGGCGGCCGGGATCAAGGAAGTGGTCAAGGCGCCGGTCCTGCACGCGCAGAACATCAAGGACCCGAATCAGGCGACGCGCATCCTCGAAGGCGGCTACGTCGACATGGTCGGCATGACCCGCGCGCACATCGCCGACCCGCACCTGATCACCAAGATCAAAATGGGTCAGGTCGATCAGATCCGTCAGTGCGTCGGTGCCAACTATTGCATCGACCGTCAGTACCAGGGCCTGGACGTGCTGTGCATCCAGAACGCCGCGACGTCCCGTGAATACATGGGCGTGCCGCACATCATCGAAAAGACCACCGGTGTGAAGCGCAAGGTGGTGATCGTCGGGGCAGGGCCTGCGGGGATGGAAGCGGCGCGCGTCTCGGCCGAGCGGGGCCACGACGTCACTTTGTTCGAGAAGAAAGACGCCATCGGCGGCCAGATCACCACGGCATCGAAAGCGCCGCAGCGCGATCAGATCGCCGGCATCACGCGCTGGTATCAGCTGGAGCTGGCTCGCCTGAAAGTGGATTTGCGCCTTGGCACGGCGGCAGACATTGCGACCATCATGGACCTGCGCCCGGACGTGGTGGTGCTGGCGGTCGGCGGTCATCCATTCGTGGAGCAGAACGAGCACTGGGGCGCGGCCGAAGGGTTGGTCGTCAGCAGTTGGGATGTGCTTGACGGCAAAGTCGCGCCGGGCAAGAACGTGCTGGTCTACGACACCATCTGCGAATTCACCGGCATGTCCGTGGCAGATTTTCTCGCCGACAAGGGTAGCCAGGTCGAGATCGTCACCGACGACATCAAGCCGGGTGTGGCCATCGGCGGCACGTCGTTCCCGACCTACTACCGCAGCATGTACCCGAAGGAAGTGATCATGACCGGAGACCTTATGCTGGAAAAGGTTTACCGCGAAGGCGACAAGTTGGTGGCCGTGCTGGAGAACGAATACACCGGCGCCAAAGAGGAGCGGGTGATCGATCAGGTGGTGATCGAGAACGGCGTGCGTCCTGACGAGGAGCTTTATTACGGGATGAAGGAAGGGTCGCGCAACAAGGGTCAGATCGACATCGACGCGCTGTTCGCGATTCAGCCGCAGCCTTCATTGAGTCAGTCAGGTGACGGGTATCTGCTGTTTCGTATCGGCGATTGCGTGGCACAACGCAATACCCATGCGGCGATCTATGACGCACTCAGGCTGTGCAAGGATTTCTAGCGGCCGACACACAGCCCTGTAGGAGTGAGCTTGCTCGCGAAAGCGACGGGTCTGTCGACATACATGCTGAATGTCGGTCCGGCTTCGCGAGCAAGCTCACTCCTACAGGAATCGAGTAAGGCATCCCGACCTGCAAGACCCTGAGTCTTTGGGAGCTCCACATGTTAAACACCCTTCTTCCCATCCTGCTTTTCGCTGCCCTGGCCCTCGCGGTCCTCGGCGCGCTGCGGCGGGTAAGCCTGTGGCGCAACGGGCGTGCCGCCAAGGTCGATCTGCTCGGCGGATTGCTGGCGATGCCCAAGCGCTACATGGTCGATCTGCACCACGTCGTCGCGCGGGACAAATACATCGCCAACACCCACGTGGCTACGGCCGGCGGCGCGGTGGCGTCGATCGTCCTGGCGATTCTGGTTCATGGATTCGGCCTGCATAACCGCGTCCTCGGTTACGCGCTGTTGCTGATGTCGGCGGTGATGTTTGTGGGCGCAATCTTCATGTACCTGCGTCGACGCAATCCGCCGAGTCGGCTGTCGAAAGGCCCGTGGATGCGCCTGCCAAAAAGCCTGCTGGCGTTCTCGGGTTCGTTCTTTATCGTCACGCTGCCCGTTGCGGGCGTACTGCCGGTGAACTTCGGGGGCTGGTTGCTGGCGATCATTCTGGGGATTGGCGTGCTCTGGGGCGTCTGCGAATTGTTCCTCGGCATGACCTGGGGCGGCCCGATGAAACACGCCTTCGCCGGCGCATTGCACCTGGCGTGGCACCGGCGCCCCGAGCGCTTCGGCGGTGGCCGCTCCACAGGGTTGAAGCCCCTCGATCTGGCGGACAACACCGCGCCGTTGGGCGTAGAAAAACCCAAGGATTTCACTTGGAATCAGCTACTCGGTTTCGACGCGTGCGTGCAGTGCGGCAAGTGCGAAGCTGCCTGTCCTGCCTTCGCCGCCGGCCAGCCGCTGAACCCGAAAAAACTGATACAGGACATGGTCGTCGGTCTGGCGGGCGGCACCGATGCCCACTTCGCCGGCAGCCCTTATCCGTCCCTCGACGGCCAGGGCAAGCCTATTGGCGAGCATGGCGGCAACCCCCATCAACCTATCGTCAACGGGCTGGTCGACGCCGACACCCTGTGGTCGTGCACGACCTGCCGGGCCTGCGTGGAAGAGTGCCCGATGATGATCGAGCACGTGGACGCGATCGTCGACATGCGCCGGCATCTGACCCTCGAAAAAGGCGCAACGCCCAACAAGGGCGCCGAGGTACTGGAAAACCTCATCGCGACCGACAACCCAGGCGGCTTCGCCCCGGGCGGACGCATGAACTGGGCGGCCGACATGAACCTTGACCTCATGAGCCACAAAAAAACCGTGGACGTACTGTTCTGGGTCGGCGACGGCGCGTTCGACATGCGCAATCAGCGCACCTTGCGCGCCTTCGTCAAAGTGCTGAAAGCCGCCAAGGTCGACTTCGCCGTGCTGGGGCTGGAAGAACGCGACAGCGGGGATGTGGCCCGTCGTCTGGGAGATGAGGCGACGTTCCAGATGCTTGCCAGACGCAACATCCAGACGCTGGCGCAGTACGAGTTCAAGCGCATCGTCACCTGCGACCCACACAGCTTTCACGTGCTGAAAAACGAATACGGCGCGTTCGAAGGCCACTACGTCGTACAGCACCACAGCACGTATCTGGCGGAGCTGATCGGCGACGGCGCGTTGAAGCTGGGCCAGCACAAAGGCACCAGCGTGACCTATCACGATCCGTGCTACCTCGGCCGTTACAACGGCGAATACCAGGCGCCGCGCGATGTGCTGCGTGCGCTGGGCATTGAGGTCAAGGAAATGGTCCGATCCGGATTCCGCTCACGTTGCTGCGGCGGCGGCGGCGGCGCGCCGATCACTGACATTCCCGGCAAGCAACGCATCCCGGACATGCGCATGGATGACATCCGCGAGACCGGCGCCGAGCTGGTGGCTGTGGGTTGTCCACAATGCACCGCGATGCTCGAAGGCGTTGTAGAGCCACGGCCCATGATCAAAGACATCGCCGAGCTGGTGGCTGACGCACTGCTGGAAGATACCGCGCCGGTAAAACCGGCGGCGGCCCGACGTGAACCTGCGGAGGCGCATTGATGAGCGACATTATCCGCCGTGACCCACGTGCCGAATGGATAGCACGTAACCGGCTGCATCCGCTGCACGCTGCCATGCAACCGGCGCAAGCCAGCTGGATGGGCCCGAACGGTGTCCTGCGTAAAAACGTGCATGGCGTCGGTTTTATCGGTCCCAACGGCGTCAAACGCATTGATCGAAGTGGAGCGCAACAGGGCGGCGCGACCAAACGCTCAGTAGTTGTTGACGTGCAATTGCCGCTGCATCGGATCGCAACGCCTGCTTTCTATGTCGCTGTCGTCCCCGACATGGTCGGCGGCCGGTTGAGCAGCCACGACCGAGACCTGCTGGGCTTGGCCCATGGGCTGGCCGGCAACGAGGGCGCTGTTCTGGCGGTGATTTTTGGCGAGCACAAAGAGACAACGTTCGATACTGCTGGCGTTGATCGTCTGTTGATATTGGAAGGCAATGCGTTCACTGGCTATTCCCCCGAGCAACGTGTGCAAGGTTTGCGGGCTGTGGATAACCAGTTCGACCCCCATCACTGGTTGTTGCCTGACAGCCGAAACGGCGGGGGAGAATTGGGTCGCCGTTTTGCGGCAAGTCTGGGAGAGCGGCCGTCGACACGCGTCTGGCAAGTGGCTGGCGAACACTGCATTGGCCGCGCAGGCGCTGGCGCGCAAGACCTGTTGCGCCCCGTGTCACGCATTATTCTTGCGCAAGCAGAATGTGCCGAACCTGTCAGTGAAACGCGGCATGAAGCGCTGCCCGTGGAGTTATCCACAGCAGTTGCACGCAGCTTGCCGCGCATCGAAGACCTTGGCGCGGTGGCAGTCGATCCGGCACTTATCCCCATGTCTGAAGCTGAATTTATCTTTTCAGGTGGTAACGGGGTCAAGGACTGGCCGCTGTTTCACCGCACCGCCGTCGCATTGGGCGCCACTGAAGGCGCATCCCGGGTGGCGGTGGACGATGGCTTCATGATGCGCGATCGCCAAGTGGGTGCGTCCGGCACCTGGGTCACTGCCAGGGTTTACGTGGCGGTCGGAATTTCCGGGGCGATCCAGCATTTGCAGGGGATCGGCGCCTGCGACAAGGTGGTGGCCATCAATCTCGACCCGACCTGCGACATGATCAAGCGTGCTGATCTGTCGGTGATCGGAGAGAGTTCGGCCATTCTCGAAGCGCTGATGGAAGCGGTCGACACTTACCGGACTGGAGCGAAGCGCGATGCAGCCTAAAATGGGGGGCTCTGTGGATAAAGGTGCGCTGCACGTCATCAGCCTCGTCTCCGTCGGCGCGCACCCGACGTCAGGACGTCCGCGTCGCGCCGATCAGGACGCCCGCGCGGTTGAATTGGGTTTGCAACTGGCTGGGGATAACTTGCACGTGTTGCATGCGGGTAATGCTGAAGAGCCTGCCTTACGGGGCTACCTGGGTATGGGCGTGGACGAACTCCATGTGCTCGCCCAGCCGCCAGGCGCGGACGCAGTGCCTGGACTAACGGATTACATTCGTGAGTCGGGCGTGCAACTGGTGCTGACCGGCAGTCAGGCCGAGACGGGCGAAGGGTCCGGCATGCTTCCCTATTTGTTGGCCGAAACGCTCGGCTGGCCGCTCGTGGTGGGCCTGGCCGAGGTCGAGTCCATGAGCAATGGCAGCGCCCAGGTGCTGCAGGCGCTCCCCCGAGGTCAGCGTCGCCGACTCAAAGTACGACTGCCGTTTCTGGCGACTGTGGATAACGCCGCACCAAAACCTCGTCAAAGCGCATATGGCCCGGCGCAACGCGGTCTGCTGGATGTGGAAGAGATTGAAGTAGTCATCGACGAAGTGTTTACCGACGCGGAGTTAACCCCCGCAAAGCCACGGCCAAAGCGCTTGAAGGTCATCAAAGCGAAAAGCGGCGCTGATCGTATGAAGGCCGCCACGGCTAAAGCGACCGGAGGCGGTGGGCAGGTGCTCAAGGGGGTGACTGCTCAGGAGGGGGCTGCGGCGATTTTGAAATTGTTGGTGGAGGAGGGGGTAGTTCGTTGAGCCCCGAAAGGCGCCGCGATGGCGCCTTTTCTCCGATCACGACTGAGGCGTTTCTGGCTGCATTTTTCGACCCCTGGAATCTGCATCAACAATCACAACGTCGAAAACCTGCTCAATGACCTGACGCGGCCCTTGTTTCAAACTCCATGCGAAGAAAACGAGACACCCGACGAGTAGAGTGAACAAGCCCGAGCCAACGAGGCTCTGCGCAGCCCCCTTCCAGAACCCTGGCCGCGCCATGCGGATATCGTTGGCGGCTCTGGAAGAGTAAAACGCTGCCAACTCGTCCGTTTCGGTACTCAGTGAGGACTCCAGAAAGTTTGTCGCCAGCCGGGTCGCCTGGGTTCGATAGGCTTCAAGTTGCGAACTACTGTTGCTGATGTCGTGGAACGCAACGAGATCGCAATCTAGCGGATCAGTACCGTTTCTCTCTTTGAACGCGTGGATATACTCGATTTTTTGCCGTTTATACACCGAGTACGCCAGTTGGCCGAGTATGTCGTCTTCATCGTTCACTAACTCGCTGAAGATGTAGTTGTAGCGCTCTTCGGTCATGTGCAGTCACTCCTGCCGGAGCCTGCGGGAGGCCGATCGGAATGCTTCCCTGATTTCTTCGGTTGTCTTGGGTTTAAAGCTGATGATGCCCAATAATTCTTTGGGCAGAGCAAACGAGCCCCCTTGCTTACGCTTGGATAGCCTGTTGTTTGCCTCGATGACGACTTTGCGTGAGAACGGTGTCCAGTGATGCATGAGCGTGCTCCCTGCTGACGGTTGATGTGCGCTGAGTGTAGCGAGCGGTCCGGGACTTGGATGTCAGACGCTTCCTAAACGTACCGACCCAAACGTCCATGTGCATATACCCACAATCGCTGTTGATCCGCCTGTGGATAAACTGTTCGCGTATCGCTCCAGCCCTTTGCTGGCGTCGCTCTCAGCTGCGTGGTTGTTTTTTGATCACTCTATGTAGCGGATTCCTATAAGTTTTTTCCACAGACCAGTCCTGGTGGCGCGTGTTCTTACCCACATTGTCTGTGAGCGTGCGTGTGGATAAGATGTTCGTGATTCGCTGCAGACCTTGTAATTCGTGGCGTCTAGAGCTTTGCTCAAAATTTAACCAATAACAGCCATCCAGAGCTAATTCGCGCCGCTGGTCAGCTCTAATGAGCGCTTTTCACGCTTTTCCACAGCACTTTGCAGACTTACACACATATGCTGTTGGCGCTTCTGTGGATAACATGTTCGCGGTCGGGGTTTAACCCCTGAATCCGGTCATTTGAGCGATCTGCTCAAAAAATGATCAGAAGTCTTTTTTAGCATTTATCAAAGTGGGGCAAGATCACATGTAGGTTCGGGGAGCGTCACGCAGATTTCCGCGCAGCGATCCAAAACCCATCGCGGGCAAGCGCGTTCCTACAGCTCTAATGTCTGTAGAAACGCGATTGCCCGCGACAGTGTCAGTCTAAATCCGACAGAAAAACTCTACTCGTGATTAACCGCCACCCCCTTCAGATAAGAAGCAGGCTCGGCGCCCATGTTTTCCAGCAATTTGGCGCTGTACCAGTCGATAAAATTCACCACGCCAAATTCGTACGTTTTTGAGTACGGCCCCGGCTGGTAAGCGATGGAGTTGATTCCGCGCTGGTTTTCTTCGGCCAGTCGACGGTCCTGGTCGTTGGTGGCGTCCCAGACCTCACGCAGGCGCGCGACGTCGTAGTCCACGCCTTCGACAGCATCCTTGTGCACCAGCCATTTAGTGGTAACGAGGGTTTCTTGCGCGCTGACCGGCCACACGGTGAATACGATGACGTGATCGCCCATGCAGTGGTTCCACGAGTGGGGCAGGTGCAGGATGCGCATCGAGCCCAGGTCCGGGTTCTGGATGCGGCCCATCAGTTTTTTGCTGCCTTGCTTGCCATCCATCGTCATCGAGACGGTGCCTTTGAGCAGCGGCATGCGCACGATGCGGTTGCGCAGGCCAAAGCTGGCGTGGGCGAAGGGGATCTTTTCGGCCTCCCATGCGGCGGCGGATGCCGCAACGTGGTCCTTGAAAGCCTGGTCGGCGCGCGGGTCGGTGACGTCGTCCCACTCCAGCAAGGTGTTCAGCAGTTCGGGGTGCGAAGCATTGCAGTGGTAGCACTCGCGATTGTTTTCCAGCACCAGCTTCCAATTGGCTTTTTCGACCAGGGTGGTTTGCACCGCCACCTTGGTGTTCTCCATGTCGTACGGTTCCATGTAGTGATTCAGCGTCTGCAGGAACGCGTCGATGGCGGGAGGGTTGCTGGCCATGCTGATGAAAATGTACCCGCCCGCCACTTTGCAATGCACCGGCTTGAGGCCGAACTGCTTCATGTCGAAGTCCGCACCCATTTCGGTACCGGCATACAGCAGGCGACCATCGAGTTCGTATGTCCACTGGTGGTAAGGACAGACCAGCTTGGCAACCTTGCCTTTTTCCTTGGTGCACAGGCGAGAACCGCGGTGGCGGCAGACGTTGTGAAACGCATTGATCGAGCCGTCCGGTCCGCGCACGACCAAGATCGGGTTCTTGCCGATCTGGAGGGTGAGGAAGTTGCCCTTGGCCGGCACTTCACAGCTCATTCCCGCGATCAGCCACTCTTTCTGAAAGATTTCCTGCATGTCGATTTCAAACAGCCGCTCATCGCTGTAGAAAGGCTGCGGCAGCGAGTAAGTGCGCTCGCGGGTGTGCAGCATCTCGGCAGTCGCCTTGCGCGCAGGTTCCAGCGGATCGCCCAAGCTCAGAGTTGCGGTGACGTCCATCTTTCAAGTCCTCAGGCCGCGCTTGGCGCAGCCTACGAATGTGGCTGATACGGTGGGTGTGTAGCGAATCAAGTGAGGCGGCAGGGTTTCTGACGCGCCGGCCGACAGATAAAAATTCTGTAACGAATTGATGGCGAGTGTGGAGCCGGGCGCGACCCGAACCTTATCCATGGGCGACATGGCCGAATCCGTTTCCGACGGCCCGACGCCTATAGACCGGGGCTGGTCGCCATAAGTATGTGAATGTCGCTGATAGGTAAATAGGCGGGTCGCCCGTTACGCAGAATCGCACCATAAGAGGCCGACCGTCGGCCGTGGAGAGTGAGTATGTCCCAGAGTTTCCTCAGCCCGGTCAACACCCAGACGTGGTCCAACGGCCGCCACCTGGTACGGGTCGTCAAAGTGATCCAGGAAACCTGGGACGTGCGCACCTTCTGCTTTATGGCGGATCAGCCGATTCTGTTCTTCTTCAAGCCCGGGCAGTTCGTCACCCTGGAGCTAGAAATCGACGGCGTGCCGATCATGCGCTCCTACACCATCTCCAGTTCCCCCTCGGTGCCCTACAGTTTCTCAATCACCATCAAGCGTGTGCCCGGCGGCAAGGTTTCGAACTGGCTGCACGACACGCTTCACGAAGGCCAGGAGCTGGCGGTGCACGGGCCGGTGGGTCTGTTCAACGCCATCGATTTCCCGAATCCGAAGATTCTTTACCTCAGCGGCGGCGTCGGCATCACGCCGGTCATGTCCATGGCGCGCTGGTACTACGACACCAACGCCAACGTCGACATGGTCTTCGTCCACAGTTCGCGCTCGCCCAAAGACATCATTTACCACCGCGAGCTGGAACAGATGGCGTCGCGAATCAACAATTTCGCTCTGCACATCGTCTGTGAGAAACATGGGTTGGGTGAGCCTTGGGCAGGCTATCGCGGTTATCTGAACCAGAAGATGCTCGAGCTGATGGCGCCCGATTTCATGGAGCGCGAGGTGTTCTGCTGCGGGCCGACGCCGTACATGAGCGCGGTCAAGCGCTTGCTTGAAGCCAACGGTTTCAACATGGCGCAGTACCACGAAGAATCCTTTGGCGCGACGCCGCCGGAAGCCCGCGCCGACGCCGTGGAACAGGCCGAACAGGCCGCCGACGCGCCCGACCTGGATGTCGCTGACTTGCATCAGGTGGAATTCACCGACACCGGCAAGAGTATTCGCGTCGCACCGGGCGAAACCGTACACGCGGCGGCTGCCAAGCTTGGCCTGATGATTCCCAAGGCCTGTGGCATGGGTATCTGCGGGACCTGCAAGGTGATGAAACTGAGCGGGGAGGTGGAGATGGAGCACAATGGCGGCATCACCGATGATGACGTAGACGAGGGTTACATCCTGGCCTGCTGCAGCGTGCCGAAGGGGGATGTGCGGATTGAGTATTGAGGCCTGACGCCGGCCTCAACCTCTCACCCGTTTGGAAGAGCCGACTCGGTCTCGAGCGGCTCTTAACCGTGGTTAAACCTTAAAGCGCGCAACCATTCCGTTCAGATCCACAGCCAGACGTGACAGCTCGTTGCTGGCAGCACTGGTCTGATTCGCCCCGGTCGCCGACTGAGTCGACAGGTCACGGATGTTCACCAGGTTGCGGTCCACTTCCCGAGCGACTTGGGCTTGCTCTTCCGCCGCGCTGGCGATGACCAGGTTGCGTTCGTTGATTTCCACCACCGCGCTATTAATGGTATCCAGCGCCAGACCGGCGCCCTTGGCGATGTTCAGGGTGGACTCGGCGCGTTCGGTGCTGCTGCGCATGGAGTTAACAGCCTGCTCG
The DNA here is from genome assembly GCF_057291635.1 of Pseudomonas sp. 1L-C-7-B-C1. Taxonomy (NCBI): domain Bacteria; kingdom Pseudomonadati; phylum Pseudomonadota; class Gammaproteobacteria; order Pseudomonadales; family Pseudomonadaceae; genus Pseudomonas; species Pseudomonas sp. 1L-C-7-B-C1. The sequence continues at coordinate 87,217 of NZ_JBXAWH010000014.1, forward strand.
GTGCCGCCCTGGATGCTGCCAATCATGCGTTCGATTTCGCTGGTCGACTGCTGGGTGCGGTGGGCGAGGGCGCGGACTTCATCGGCAACCACAGCAAACCCGCGACCCGCTTCACCTGCACGGGCCGCTTCGATGGCGGCGTTAAGGGCCAGCAGGTTGGTCTGGTCCGCCAGACCGCGAATGACATCCAGCACCTTGCCGATGTCACGGGACTCGTCCGCCAGATTGCCGATCAAGGTGGAGGTGCTCTGCACATCGGTGCTCATGCGCTCAATGGCGCTGACGGTTTCCTGCACCAGATCGCGGCCATCGCTGGCGGACGTGGTGGCATTCTTCGACGCTTCCGAGGTGCTCACAGCATTGCGTGCGACTTCTTCTACGGCACTGGTCATCTGGTTGACCGCGGTGGCGGCCTGTTCGATTTCGTTGTTCTGCTGGGACAGGCCACGGGCGCTTTCATCGGTGACAGCGTTCAGCTCTTCGGCTGCCGAAGCAAGCTGGGTCGCCGAACCGGAAATGCGCTGCAGGGTGTCGCGCAGCTTGGATTGCATCTTCAGCATCGCGGCCAGCAAACGGCCCGCTTCGTCAGTACCGTCCACCGTGATGGTGCGCGTCAGGTCACCTTCGGCAATGTCCTCGGCAGCGTGCAGTGCCGATGCGATAGGTCGGGTAATGCTGTTGGTCAGCGACCAGGCGAACAGCAAGGTCAGCGCAGTGGCAATGATCAGCAGCGTGACGACCATCGTGAACGCGGTCGAGTACTGCTGAGTCGCGTTGGCGCTGGCCTGGTTGAGCTGTTGCGTGTTCATCTCCACCAGCTTGCCGAGCACTACGTTCATCTGGTCCGAGTTGGTCTGCAGGTCGGCGCTGAGCAGGCGCGTCAGTTCGGTCATGTCATTGGCCTGACTCAGCGACTTCATGCGGCTTTCAAGCTGGCGATAGTCGTTGAGCAGTTGGACGTACTGGTCGTAGGCCGACTGTTCTTCAGGTGCGGAAATCAGTTTGACGTAGATCGCACGGGCATCGTCAATCTGCTTGTTGCGCATGGCGAACAATTCGGTGGTTTTCTGCAGCGTGTCGGGGTCGCGATTGAGCATGAGCCGATACGACAACACGCGCAGGCGAATGCTGCCCTCGGTCAGCTTATCCAGCGCCTTGATGCTCGGCATGCTGTTGGTCGCCATGACCACATTGGCGTTGTTGATCTTGTTCATCTGCGACAAAGCGAAGATGCCCAGAATCAGCATCAGCAGGCCAATGACGGAAAATCCAAGAAAGGCGCGGGGCGCGATATTCAAATTACGTAGGGACATTACGGTTCCAGGAAGGCCGCGATCCATGCGAGGCAAAAGATAAATGTGTCAGAGATGCACGGGTTATCGGTCGGCCATATGGGGACTTGATGCCACTGGTCTGCGCTGTGCGGTTATGTCGCACCCGCTAATCTGACGAACAGCAGGAACAAGATCGCAGAAACGTAGTCAATCAGGGCCGTTATGCGTTTGCGGAATAGAGTTGTAGAGATGCTTGTTGGTCGGTGTAGTGGCTTGGATGCCCTGATTTCACTGGTAGCTAAAGTGACTTTTCTTTATCGTACGCGCCCTTTGAAATTTGCCTGAGATATCAAAATGTTGGAAGCATCCCTAAGCCAGTTGGAAAAGCTCGTCAGTGACCTGGTGCAACACAATCAGGAGCTGCAGAACACAAACGCGCGACTCACCGAAGAGTTGAAACAAGCCCGGGATGACAACGACAGTCTGCAGCTGAGTCTGATGGAGCAGGAAGAGAAGCAAGGCGCGACGGCTGCGCGCATCCAGGCGTTGGTTGATCGTGCCACCAGCGTCAGCGCGGTTGACGCATGATCACGGATCAGGACGGCGCCAAGGTTATCTCCATCCTTGGCAACGACTACACGATCAAGGCACCTGCCGGGCAAGAGCAGACCTTGATGGATGCGGTCTCGATGCTGAGATCGGCATTGTTTGAAACCAAGCGCAGTTACCCGACGCTGATCGGCGACCGCTTGCTGGTGCTGGCGGCGTTGAACCTGTGTTCAAAGCAGATTGAACTCAAGCAACAACATGCCGAAGCGCTGAGCCGTTACGAAGACAAGGTCAGCGCAACGGTTGAGGTGATCGAAAAGGTGATTGCTCAGAACTGAGCCACTGGTTCAGTCCATCCGCAGGCTGCTGTGGTCATGCAGCCTGCCAGTGAGGCGCGAGCTGTTTTCAGCTCCCCATCACCAAGCGGATGTCCGCTGCCAGCTCACGCACGCGGGCTTCTTCGGTGTCCCACGAGCACATGAAGCGGGCGCCGCCGTTGCCGATGAAGGTATAGAAGCGCCAGCCCCTGGCGGTCAGCGCGGCAATGGCCGCTTCCGACAGTTGCAGGAACACGCCGTTGGCCTGCACCGGAAACATCAATTCAACGCCCGGAATATCTTTCACCAGATCCGCCAGCAACTGCGCGCAGCTGTTGGCGTGGCGTGCGTGCTTGAGCCAGGCGTCGTTTTCCAGCAAACCCACCCAAGGCGCTGACAAGAAACGCATCTTCGAGGCCAGTTGACCGGCCTGCTTGCAGCGGTAGTCGAAGTCTTCAGCGAGCTTGTGATTGAAGAACAGAATTGCTTCCCCCACCGCCATGCCGTTTTTGGTTCCCCCGAAGCACAGAACGTCAACGCCTGCTTTCCAGGTCAGTTCGGCAGGCGAGCAACCGAGAAACGCACAGGCATTGGCAAAGCGGGCGCCGTCCATGTGCAGGTTCAGGCCCAGCTCCTTGCAGGTGTTGCTAATGGCCTTCAGCTCTTCAGGCTGATAAACGCTGCCCACTTCCGTGGCCTGGGTCAGCGTGACGACGCGGGGTTTTGGATAGTGGATATCGGCGCGTTTGAGCGCGACTTCCCGGATGGAATCAGGCGTCAGCTTGCCGTTCTCGCTGCGTGCGGTCAGCAGTTTGGAGCCGTTGGAGAAGAATTCCGGTGCGCCGCATTCGTCCGTTTCGACGTGGGCGGTTTCCGAGCAGATAACGCTGTGGTAGCTCTGGCAGAGTGATGACAACGCCAGGGAGTTGGCCGCCGTGCCGTTGAAGGCGAAGAACACCTCGCAGTCTGTTTCGAACAACTGACGGAATTGATCGGCCGCGCGCGCTGTCCACTGGTCGTCGCCATAGGCACGCTGGTGCCCGTGGTTGGCTTGCTCCATGGCCGCCCACGCTTCCGGGCAGATTCCCGAATAGTTGTCGCTGGCAAACTGCTGGCTTTGGTCTGACATGGCCGGTTCCCTGTAATCGAAGGCTGCGACTGTAACCAAAGTTGATCGGTTTGGTCATGCATTCTTGCGTCAGAAAATTCAGCCAGACAGCGAAGCAATATGAGCGAACCGAAATCAATGACCACACCCGGGCGGAATCGCGCGCTGGACCTGCTCAAGTGGCTGGCGATGCTAAGCATGGTGATGGATCACCTGCGCTACGTCGGCTGGCATGCCAATTGGCTGTACGTGCCGGGGCGTCTGGCGTTCCCGTGGTTTTGCCTGGCGATCGCGGTCAACGTCGTACGCACTGGCCGGCACGATGTGGATGCTTCGATCAAGTGGAAATACCTGACGTGGCTGGCGGTGTTTTCCGTGGTCGCGGAGCTGCCATATCGGATTTACATGGCCGGTGAGGTCACCACGCTCAATGTGCTGCCTACGCTGGCGTTGGGTTTGCTGGTCGCGCAGGGTGGATTGAGTCGCTCGTGGCCGGCGAGGGTCTTGGGTATCGCTGCCCTGGCGATGGGTGTTCTGTTTGGGCCGCAGTTGATGTTCGGCATGTATGGGGTGTTGCTGCCTCTGGCGTTTGTGCTCGTGCTGCGCACTTCCATATGGCTGGCGGTTGTGCCGGGGATTGTCTGTTTATTGAGCAACGAGTGGCCGAAGATTATCGACGGCATGCTGTGGGGCGACCCGATTTCCATCGGTGCGCTGGTGGCCTGTCTGCTTGCGCCGTTGTTAGGGTTAGCGATTCTGCGCGGGCGCCCGGCATTCGGTGTGTGGCCGATGCGGCGGTGGGCGTACCTGATTTATCCGGTGCATTTTTTGCTGCTGTTCGGGTTGCGGCAGCTAATTGAATGACGGTGAAACGATCGTTCCCTCGCTCTGCGTGGGAATGCATCCACTGACGCTCTGCGTCTCAGCGATGGACGCAGAGCGTCTCGGGCGGCATTCCCACGCGGAGCGCAGGAACGATCATCTGTCGAAACTCAGTGATTCAGTGGGACCGGCTTCAGCCGGGAAGAGGCCCGTGTGAGCACCGTCAATTTCGCAGTATCGCTCTAGACAAACCTCCATCCCCGCCCGTATCTTCCGCCTCAGGCCACCGCAGTGGCCTGCGTCGCTCGGACGGTTCCGGGCGCTTACGTCTTCAGAGGTTTCCATGGCAGACCAAGGTTCGCCGCGCCGTTTCGCGCGCATCGATCGACTCCCCCCTTACGTGTTCAACATCACCGCCGAGCTGAAAATGGCTGCGCGTCGTCGTGGTGAGGACATCATCGACCTGAGCATGGGCAACCCCGATGGGGCAACGCCGCCGCACATTGTCGAGAAACTGGTCACCGTCGCCCAACGTGAAGACACTCACGGCTACTCGACTTCGCGTGGCATCCCGCGTCTGCGTCGGGCGATCTCCAGCTGGTACAAGAAACGCTACGACGTCGACATCGACCCTGAAGATGAAGCCATCGTCACCATCGGCTCCAAAGAGGGCCTGGCGCATTTAATGCTCGCCACGCTGGATCAGGGCGACACCGTTCTGGTACCAAACCCCAGTTACCCGATCCACATCTATGGCGCCGTCATCGCCGGCGCCCAAGTGCGCTCCGTGCCACTGGTGCCAGGCGTGGACTTCTTCGCAGAGCTGGAGAAAGCCATTCGCGGCTCGATCCCCAAGCCCAAGATGATGATTCTGGGTTTCCCGTCCAACCCGACCGCTCAATGCGTCGAGCTGGATTTCTTCGAGCGCGTCGTTGCCCTCGCCAAACAGTACGACGTGCTGGTGGTTCACGACCTGGCCTACGCCGACATCGTCTACGACGGCTGGAAAGCCCCGTCGATCATGCAGGTGCCCGGCGCCAAGGACATTGCGGTGGAATTTTTCACCCTGTCCAAGAGTTACAACATGGCGGGCTGGCGGATCGGCTTCATGGTCGGCAATCCGGAATTGGTCAACGCCTTGGCGCGGATCAAGAGCTATCACGACTACGGCACGTTCACGCCGCTGCAAGTGGCCGCCATTGCTGCGCTGGAAGGTGATCAGCAGTGCGTGCTCGACATCGCCGAGCAGTATCGTCAGCGCCGTAACGTACTGGTCAAAGGTCTGCATGAGCTGGGCTGGATGGTCGAGAACCCGAAAGCGTCGATGTACGTCTGGGCGAAGATTCCCGATGCTTACGCGCACCTGGGGTCACTTGAGTTCGCCAAGAAGCTGCTCGCCGAAGCCAAAGTCTGCGTGTCGCCGGGTGTCGGTTTTGGCGAATACGGCGACGATCACGTGCGCTTTGCGCTGATCGAGAACCAGGACCGCATCCGTCAGGCCGTGCGGGGTATTCGCAGCATGTTCCGGGCGGATGGGTTGATTACGCAAAAAGCCTGAGTGTCGTCACTCACTTGCCGAGGTCATGGCGGGACCTCGGCATATCGGGCAGCGGCATATGCTTAAGGATCGGTGATGACGGTAATTCGGGATGAGTTGTTATGCCATATACGACCGACAGCTTATTGGAACTGTTCTCTACATAGTAATCACCGGGCGCGGCACATCGGATTGCTTCAGCTTCCGTAACAGTTTTTGAGTAGCTGCGCCCTTCAACGGTACGGATGTTCACTGACACTTGGCGGTCTTCGGACACTCTGAAAGTTCTGTCCATCACAATGTCTTCTTCAGTAGGACTTACGTAAAAAGTCGAGCCTTTTGGAAGATACAGCGCAAGGTCGGATTCGACGGACTCCGGTGCCGCAGTGGGTGGTAGTTCCCATAAATAAATATCGGCAACCACTTCTGCGTCCGGATAGGAAATGATCTTGAGAATGACCGAATAGTACCCGCCGTCCTGATGAACGATGTCTTGGGGAGTCGCATAAAGCCTGGCATCGCCCACTGCAACTGTGGCCGAAAGAACTACATCCGAATCTTCGACGTAGACGGCAAGCAGCGCCTCAGACTCGTTCAGTTCCCGAATAATCCTCAGCTTGACCGAGCCTTCTATATCTACCGTGTGAAACACGCCTTGAGTCAGAAAGAGCAGCGGCTCCGTAGCGGGTCCCTGCCGACTGACGTTTTTCCCCCTCAGGGTTTTCCACAACTGGGGAGTTAGCGTATGCGACCTTGCGATTGTGCTCATGATCATTCCCTTGAGTGAGTGGCTGGCAGTTAATCCGTTGGCTCAAAAGTAAGGCCGCTGTCGCTATTTGAATACTGTCAGTTTTGACAGTCCCCGTGCCCATTGGTCTGAGGTGTTGTGGCGTGCCGAGGATTCGCGGAAGGCTCAGGGCCGACAGTCTGCTGCGCGCAGAGCCGCGCAGAGCCGCGCAAATCCCGCTCCCCGTTGACCCATGTCGTAAACGCGCCTTTGTGTGGCGCGCGCAGGCATCTGGGCTGTCGGCGTCAGCCATACCATCGTGGCCAAAGGGCAGTTCAAAGCCCTGTCGATCATTCAGGCGCCGCGCCGCCGCTGGGAGAACCGCGATGTTCAGCAAGCAAGACCAGATCCAGGGTTATGACGATGCACTGTTGGCGGCGATCAGTGCCGAAGAGCAGCGTCAGGAAGACCATATCGAGCTGATCGCCTCGGAGAACTACACCAGCAAGCGTGTGATGCAGGCCCAGGGCAGCGGCCTGACCAACAAATACGCCGAGGGTTATCCCGGCAAGCGTTACTACGGCGGTTGCGAGCATGTCGACAAAGTCGAGCAACTGGCGATCGATCGCGCCAAGCTGCTGTTTGGCGCCGACTACGCCAATGTCCAGCCGCATTCCGGTTCTTCGGCCAACAGCGCGGTTTACCTGGCATTGCTGCAAGCGGGCGACACCTTGCTGGGCATGAGCCTGGCCCATGGCGGTCACCTGACCCACGGTGCCAAAGTGTCTTCATCGGGCAAGCTGTACAACGCCGTTCAATACGGTATTGACGTTGCCACTGGCCTGATCGATTACGACGAAGTCGAGCGACTGGCCGTCGAGCACAAACCGAAGATGATCGTTGCCGGTTTCTCGGCCTACTCCAAAACCCTGGATTTCCCGCGCTTTCGTGAGATCGCCGACAAAGTGGGCGCGCTGCTGTTCGTTGACATGGCCCATGTGGCCGGTCTGGTCGCCGCCGGTTTGTACCCGAACCCGCTGCCGTATGCCGATGTGGTCACCACCACCACTCATAAGACCCTGCGCGGTCCGCGTGGCGGGTTGATCCTGGCCAAGGCCAACGAAGAGATCGAGAAGAAGCTTAATTCCGCCGTGTTCCCGGGTGCCCAGGGCGGCCCGCTGATGCACGTTATTGCCGGCAAGGCCGTGTGCTTCAAAGAAGCCATGGAACCCGGTTTCAAAGCCTACCAACAGCAAGTGATCGACAACGCCCAGGCCATGGCGCAGGTGTTCATTGATCGCGGTTACGACGTAGTGTCGGGCGGGACGGATAACCACCTGTTCCTCGTCAGCCTGATCCGTCAGGGCCTGACCGGGAAAGACGCCGACGCGGCGCTGGGTCGAGCGCACATCACCGTTAACAAGAACGCCGTGCCGAATGATCCCCAATCGCCGTTCGTGACGTCGGGCCTGCGCATCGGCACACCCGCTGTGACCACGCGCGGTTTCAAAGTTACCCAGTGCATCACGCTGGCAGGCTGGATCTGCGACATCCTCGACAACCTCGGCGACGCCGATGTCGAGGCCAATGTTGCCGACCAGGTCGCCGCGCTGTGCGCCGATTTCCCGGTTTACCGCTGAGTCAGGAGTCGCACCATGCAGCATTACTCGGGCTTCGGCCTCTTCAAACACTCCCTCAGCCACCACGAAAACTGGCAGCGCATGTGGCGCACGCCCACCCCGAAAAAGGTCTACGACGTCGTGATTGTCGGCGGCGGCGGGCACGGTCTGGCGACGGCGTACTACCTGGCCAAAGAGCACGGCATCACCAACGTGGCCGTGGTCGAAAAAGGCTGGTTGGGCGGCGGCAATACCGCGCGTAATACCACCATCGTGCGCTCCAACTATCTATGGGACGAATCCGCGCACTTATACGAACACGCGATGAAACTGTGGGAAGGCCTGTCTCAGGACATCAACTACAACGTCATGTTTTCCCAGCGCGGCGTTTACAACCTGTGCCACACCCTGCAGGACATGCGTGATTCCGAGCGCCGCGTCAGCGCCAACCGCCTCAACGGTGTTGACGGCGAGCTGCTCAACGGCAAGCAAGTGGCTGAAGAAATTCCGTATCTCGACTGCTCGAAAAACACCCGTTACCCGATCATCGGCGCAACGGTGCAGCGTCGCGGCGGTGTGGCGCGTCATGACGCCGTGGCCTGGGGCTATGCCCGCGCCGCCGATGCGTTGGGCGTGGACTTGATTCAGCAGACCGAAGTGACCGGTTTTCGCAAGGAAAACGGCGTGTGCATCGGCGTCGAAACCAACAAGGGCTTCATCGGCGCCAAGCGCGTCGGTGTGGTGACTGCCGGCAACTCTGGCCACATGGCCAAGCTCGCCGGTTTCCGTCTGCCGGTGGAATCCCATCCGCTGCAAGCGCTGGTGTCTGAGCCGATCAAGCCCATTATCGACAGCGTGATCATGTCAAACGCCGTACACGGCTATATCAGCCAGTCCGACAAGGGCGACCTGGTGATCGGGGCCGGGATCGACAGCTGGATCGGCTATGGCCAGCGCGGCTCGTACCCGGTGATCGAACACACCATTCAGGCCATCGTCGAGATGTTCCCGGTGCTGTCGCGGGTACGCATGAACCGCCAGTGGGGCGGCATCGTCGACACTACGCCGGACGCCTGCCCGATCATTTCCAAGACGCCGGTGCCGAACATGTTCTTCAACTGCGGTTGGGGTACCGGTGGCTTCAAGGCCACGCCCGGCTCGGGCAACGTGTTTGCCGCCAGTCTGGCGAAAGGCGAAATGCACCCGCTGGCCAAGCCCTTCTCAATCGACCGGTTCCACAACGGCGCATTGATCGATGAACACGGCGCTGCAGCCGTAGCCCACTAACAGAGGACTTTTCCCATGTTGCATATCTTCTGTCCTCACTGTGGCGAACTGCGCTCCGAAGAGGAATTCCACGTCTCCGGTCAGGCCCACATCCCGCGTCCACTCGACCCGGCTGCCTGCACCGACGAAGAGTGGGGCGACTACATGTTCTTTCGCGATAATCCCCGCGGCCTGCACCACGAACTGTGGATCCACGCAGCGGGCTGCCGTCAGTACTTCAACACCACGCGTGACACCGTGACCTACGAGATTCTCGAAACCTATCCGATCGGCACGCAGCCGCAGTTCGTCAATCCAGCGCCCGCGATCAGAAAGGGAGAACAGGTATGAGCCAGTCCAATCGCCTGCCCAATGGCGGCCGCATTGATCGCAGCAAGGTCCTGAATTTCAACTTCAACGGCCAGACCTATCAGGGCTTTGCAGGCGACACACTGGCCGCAGCCTTGCTCGCCAACGGCGTCGACATCATTGGCCGCAGCTTCAAGTATTCCCGTCCTCGCGGCATCTTTGCGGCAGGTTCCGAAGAGCCGAATGCCGTGCTGCAGATCGGCGCCACCGAAGCCACGCAGATTCCCAACGTGCGCGCCACGCAACAGGCGCTTTACTCGGGCCTCGTCGCGACCAGCACCAACGGCTGGCCGAGCGTGAATACCGACATGATGGGCATTCTCGGCAAGGTCGGTGGCAAACTGATGCCGCCGGGCTTCTACTACAAAACCTTCATGTACCCGCAATCGTTCTGGATGACCTACGAGAAGTACATCCGCAAGGCAGCGGGCCTCGGGCGTTCGCCGACCGAGCTGGATCCGGATACCTACGACAACATGAACCAGCACTGCGATGTGCTGGTCGTCGGCGCCGGTCCTGCAGGTCTGGCTGCTGCACTGGCGTCGGCTCGCAGCGGCGCTCGCGTGATCATCGCTGACGAGCAGGAAGAATTCGGCGGCAGCCTGCTGGACAGCCGCGAAAGTCTGGACGGCAAGCCAGCGGCAGAATGGGTGGCGACGGTGGTGGCCGAACTCAAAAGCCTGCCCAACGTCACCTTGCTGCCGCGCGCCACGGTGAACGGTTACCACGACCACAATTTCCTGACCATTCATGAGCGCCTGACCGATCACCTCGGCGACCGTGCACCGATTGGCCAGGTGCGTCAGCGCATGCACCGCGTTCGCGCCAAGCGCGTGGTGCTGGCGAGCGGTACCCACGAGCGCCCGCTGGTTTACGGCAACAACGATGTGCCGGGCAATATGCTGGCCGGCGCGGTCTCCACTTACGTGCGCCGTTATGGCGTGGCGCCGGGCAAGAAACTGGTGCTGTCGACCAACAACGATTACGCCTACCGCGTGGCGCTGGACTGGCTCGACGCTGGCTTGCACGTGGTAGCTGTCGCCGATGCGCGTCACAACCCGCGCGGCGCACTGGTGGAAGAAGCCCGCGCCAAAGGCATTCGCATCCTGACCGGCAGCGCCGTCACCGAAGCCCGTGGCACCAAGCGCGTGAATGCAGCCCGGGTTTGCGCCATCGACGTCAGAGCCCACAAGGTCACCAGTCCTGGCGAATGGCTCGAGTGCGATCTGGTCGCCAGCTCCGGTGGTTACAGCCCGATCGTTCACTTGGCGTCGCACCTGGGCGGAAAGCCGGTCTGGCGCGAAGACATCCTCGGTTTCGTGCCGGGCGAAGCGCCGCAGAAACGTGTCTGCGTCGGCGGTGTGAACGGCGTCTACGCCCTCGGCGACTCACTGGCCGATGGCTTTGAAGGCGGTGTTCGCGCCGCCAGTGAAGCCGGTTTCAAACCGGTCGAAGGCGTACTGCCCAAAGCGTTGAGCCGCGTGGAAGAGCCGACACTGGCGCTGTTTCAAGTCCCGCACGAGAAAGGCACTGCGCGGGCGCCGAAGCAATTCGTCGACCTGCAGAACGACGTCACCGCGGCGGCCATTGAGTTGGCGACCCGCGAGGGTTTCGAGTCCGTCGAGCACGTCAAACGCTACACCGCGCTGGGTTTCGGTACCGATCAGGGCAAGCTTGGCAACGTCAACGGGCTGGCGATTGCCGCCCGCTCGCTGAACGTATCGATCCCGGAAATGGGCACCACCATGTTCCGCCCGAACTACACGCCGGTGACCTTCGGCGCCATTGCCGGGCGTCACTGTGGTCACGTGTTCGAGCCGGTGCGCTTCACCGCGCTGCACGCCTGGCACGTGAAGAACGGCGCTGAATTCGAAGACGTCGGTCAGTGGAAACGTCCATGGTATTTCCCCAAAGCCGGTGAAGACATCCATGCCGCCGTGCGCCGCGAGTGCAAGGCCGTGCGCGACAGCGCGGGTCTGCTGGACGCATCGACGCTGGGCAAGATCGACATTCAAGGCCCGGATGCGCGGGAGTTTCTGAACCGCATCTACACCAACGCTTGGACCAAGCTCGATGTGGGCAAAGCGCGTTACGGCCTGATGTGCAAGGAAGACGGCATGGTCTTCGACGACGGCGTGACCGCCTGCATCGCCGACAACCACTTCATCATGACCACCACGACCGGCGGCGCTGCCCGCGTGCTGCAGTGGCTGGAAATTTATCAACAGACCGAATGGCCGGACCTGAAGGTGTACTTCACCTCCGTCACCGACCACTACGCGACCCTGACGCTGTCGGGCCCGAACAGCCGCAAGCTGCTCAGCGAAGTGACCGATATCGATCTGGGCCGTGAAGCGTTCCCCTTCATGACCTGGAAAGAAGGCTTGGTGGGCGGTGTGCCGGCGCGGGTGTTCCGGATTTCGTTTACCGGCGAGCTTTCCTACGAAGTGAACATCCAGGCCGACTACGCCATGGGCGTTCTGGAAAAAATCGCCGAAGCCGGCAAACAGTACAACCTGACCCCGTACGGCACTGAAACCATGCACGTCCTGCGGGCCGAGAAGGGCTTCATCATTGTCGGCCAGGACACTGACGGCTCGATGACCCCGGACGATTTGAACATGGGCTGGTGTGTCGGCCGCACCAAGCCGTTCTCGTGGATCGGCCAGCGCGGCATGAACCGTGAGGACTGCGTGCGGGAAGATCGCAAGCAGCTTGTAGGCCTGAAACCGGTTGACCCGAATAAATGGCTGCCGGAAGGCGCGCAACTGGTGTTCGATCCGAAGCAGTCGATCCCGATGAAGATGGTGGGCCACGTGACCTCGAGTTACGCCGCGAACTCGCTGGGCTATTCGTTCGCGATGGGTGTGGTCAAGGGCGGGCTGAAGCGCATGGGTGAGCGGGTGTTTGCGCCCTTGGCAGATGGGTCGGTGATCGAGGCGGAGATTGTGTCCTCGGTGTTCTTTGATCCGAAGGGTGATCAGCAGAACGTGGAGTAAGTCTTGGCTTGCTTACATCCCTGTGGGAGTGAGCTTGCTCGCGATAGCGTGAGATCAGGCATACATCTGGTGACTGATACACCGCGATCGCGAGCAAGCTCACTCCTACGGGAACGTGTTCACTGAAACAACAGAATTCAACACAGGTGCTCTATGACCACAGCCAACGTTTACCAACAGCGGCCAGCGACCGACGCCAAAGCCGAGTCGCCGCTGTTTCACGCTGACCTTCAGAGCCTGATCGGCAAAGGCCGCAGCAATCCGGGCGTCGTGCTGCGGGAGAAAAAACTGCTTGGCCAGCTGACCATCCGTGGCAATGGCCACGATCCGGCATTCGCAGCCGGCGTGCATAAGGCGCTGGGCATGGAACTGCCGGGCGCGCTGGCGCTGGTCTCAAGCGGCGATAGCTCGATCCAGTGGCTTGGCCCGGACGAGTGGTTGCTGATCGTGCCGACCGGTGAAGAATTCGCCGTCGAACAGAAGCTGCGCGAGGCGCTAGCCGGTTTGCACATCGCTATCGTCAACGTCAGCGGCGGGCAATCGCTGCTGGAGCTGACCGGCCCGAAGGTCCGCGAAGTGCTGATGAAGTCCACCAGCTACGACGTGCACCCGAGCAACTTCCCGGTGGGCAAGGCCATCGGCACGGTGTTCGCCAAATCGCAGTTGGTGATCCGCCGTACCGGCGAAGACACCTGGGAACTGGTCATCCGCCGCAGCTTCGCCGATTACTGGTGGATGTGGTTGCAGGACGCGAGTGCGGAGTATGGTTTGGGCATTGCTGCTTGATTTGATCGTTCCCACGCTCCGCGTGGTAACGCCGCCCATGACGCTCTGCGTCACTCGACAATGGACGCGGAGCGTCCTGAACCGCATTCCCACGCAGAGCGTGGGAACGATCAGCCAAGATCTGAACGCCGAATTTTGTGATCAAAAGGACTAACCATGAGCCGCGCCCCCGATACCTGGATTTTGACCGCCGACTGCCCCAGCGTGCTGGGCACGGTGGACGCGGTGACGCGTTACCTCTTCGAGCAGGGCTGCTACGTCACCGAGCACCACTCGTTCGATGACCGGCTGTCCAGCCGCTTCTTCATTCGCGTCGAGTTTCGCCAGCCGGAGGGGTTTGACGAGTCGTCCTTCCGTGCAGGCCTTGCCGAGCGTGGCGAATCGTTTGGCATGATCTTCGAGCTCACCGCGCCGAATTACCGCCCTAAAGTGGTGATCATGGTATCCAAGGCCGACCACTGCCTCAACGATCTGCTCTACCGTCAGCGCATCAATCAGCTGTCCATGGACGTGGTCGCCGTTGTCTCCAATCACCCGGACCTCGAACCGTTGGCGCGCTGGCACGACATTCCCTACTACCATTTCCCCCTCGACCCCAACGACAAACCGGCGCAGGAAGCCAGGGTAATGAAGGTGATCGAAGACACCGGCGCCGAACTGGTGGTGCTTGCCCGCTACATGCAGGTGCTGTCGCCGGAGCTGTGCCGCAAGCTCGATGGCAAGGCGATCAACATTCATCACTCGCTGCTGCCGGGCTTCAAGGGCGCCAAGCCGTATCACCAGGCCTACAACAAGGGCGTGAAACTGGTCGGCGCGACGGCCCATTACATCAACAACGACCTCGACGAAGGGCCGATCATCGCCCAGGGCGTCGAAGTGGTCGACCACAGTCACTACCCCGAAGACCTCATCGCCAAGGGCCGCGACATCGAAGGCCTGACCCTGGCGCGCGCGGTGGGATACCACATCGAGCGACGGGTGTTTCTCAACGCCAACAGGACGGTGGTGCTGTAGGGGGTAGTTGCAAACTTCAAGCTTCAAGCCGCAAGAAAAGGCGGCGTGCACACTTCTTGCGGCTTGTAGCTTGCCGCTCGAAACCCGATCCACTCTCTTCTACAACAACAAATAAAGAGGTGACATGTATGTCTGGTAATCGTGGTGTGGTGTATCTCGGCGCAGGCAAGGTCGAAGTACAGAAAATCGACTATCCCAAGATGCAGGACCCGCGCGGCAAGAAGATCGAGCACGGGGTGATCTTGCGCGTGGTTTCCACCAACATTTGTGGCTCCGATCAACACATGGTGCGTGGGCGAACGACAGCCCAGGTCGGCCTTGTACTGGGGCACGAAATCACCGGTGAAGTGATCGAGAAGGGCAGCGATGTCGAGAACCTCAAAATCGGCGATCTGGTATCCGTGCCGTTCAACGTTGCCTGCGGCCGTTGCCGCTCCTGCAAAGAGCAACACACCGGCGTCTGCCTGACCGTCAACCCGGCCCGAGCCGGCGGTGCCTACGGCTACGTCGACATGGGCGACTGGACCGGCGGCCAGGCCGAATATGTGCTTGTGCCGTACGCCGACTTCAACCTGCTCAAACTCCCTGATCGTGACAAGGCGATGTCGAAGATCCGCGACCTGACCTGCCTCTCTGACATCCTGCCCACCGGCTACCACGGCGCAGTGACTGCCGGCGTTGGCCCGGGCAGCTCGGTGTACATCGCTGGCGCCGGTCCCGTGGGGCTCGCCGCCGCCGCTTCAGCACGCTTGCTCGGCGCAGCGGTCGTGATTGTCGGTGACGTCAATCCGGTGCGTCTGGCCCACGCCAAAGCCCAGGGTTTCGAGATCGCCGACCTGTCCAAAGACACCCCGCTGCACGAGCAGATCGCCGATCTGCTGGGTGAGCCTGAAGTGGATTGTGCCGTTGATGCGGTGGGCTTCGAAGCACGCGGCCACGGCCACTCCGGCGCCAAGGCCGAGGCACCGGCCACCGTACTCAACTCGCTGATGGGCGTGGTGCGCGTCGCCGGCAAGATCGGCATTCCTGGCTTGTACGTGACGGAAGACCCGGGCGCCGTGGACGCTGCCGCCAAGGTCGGCGCGCTGAGCATTCGTTTCGGCCTGGGCTGGGCAAAATCCCACAGCTTCCACACCGGCCAGACACCGGTCATGAAGTACAACCGCCAACTGATGCAGGCGATCATGTGGGACCGCATCAACATCGCCGATGTGGTGGGCGTGGAAGTCATCAGCCTCGACGACGCCCCGCGCGGTTACGGCGAGTTCGACGCTGGCGTGCCGAAGAAATTCGTCATCGATCCACACAAACTGTTCAGCGCCGCATGATTGTCTGACCCTTAAAAAAAAGCGACCTTCGGGTCGCTTTTTTTATACCTGACGTAGGCTTCTAGTCCGGCATTTGTAGGGCGTTTCTGAAAATGCCTGAGGCGCGCTTGAATTCCGTTCCCGCTGGTTTCAGCTGCCTTTTCTCCGTGCTATTTGTCCGGCCCGTTTTTCAGCTGGCGAGTCATGCATGTTTGTCTGGTGGGTCAGAACCTCGATTTATCTCCTCGTCACGATGCCGCTCTTTGTCCTGCCTGCAACCCTGGCCAGCGCTCACCTGGAGCCCTTTCCGCCGGGCTGGGCCTCGTCGGAGTTGTTCTTTGAAAATCCCAACGACTGCATCTGGGCCGGAATCGCGCCGCCAGTCTGTAAGGCCGGATACCGAGCCGCTTACCGCCAACATCTGCGAGTGGCGCCGACCTACCGTGAGCTGGCGGACTGCGAGGCTGACTTCACGCCGGGTGAGTGTTTCGCTGCCGACGTCTCCCGGCTCTGGTCGCCCTGGTTGTCCGGTTTCGCGATCATCACGCAGGTTCAGCTGACATCCATGGGAGCCAGCCCCGACCCTCAGGTACGCCTCTTCAGTGAGCCGCTTTATCGAGGCGCCGATCATCAGGGTGGCACGCGCTTGATCAGCCTGCGCGAGAAGCTCCGCAACGGTGAGCATTTCGATAAGGCGTTCATTCGTCATCGGCTCCTGGAGGCGGGCTCGACGGCTGCGGATCAACGGCTGGCGCGGACCTTCGAGCCGCAGCGGCTGTTTTACGTCCGCTAACCCTGACGGCCTGCGTGGAACTTCCCTTCGAGAGGCGGTCCAACGCGTGTTTACCCGGCTACGGCCGGTCCCCCGGCAAACGAGGTTGTTGCGATGAAAGTTTCACTGAAAAACGTACGCGGTGCTGCGCTGGCGAGCCTGATGGCGCTGGCCGCCACGCCGGTCTTCGCCTTCAATCTGAATGACGCCGCCAACGCGGTTGCCAATGCTACCGGCGGCCAGCAAAAGGCAACGGCCGCGCCTGAGGCCGCCGGGCTGCTGAACACGCTGGGCACGCAATTGAAGGTCACGCCGGAGCAAGCGGTGGGCGGCACCGGGGCCTTGTTGGGGCTGGCCAAGAACAAACTCGCTGGCAACGACTATTCGCAACTGAGCAAATCAGTGCCCGGCCTTGATCAATTGGCCGGCAACTCGGCCCTGGG
The DNA here is from genome assembly GCF_057291635.1 of Pseudomonas sp. 1L-C-7-B-C1. Taxonomy (NCBI): domain Bacteria; kingdom Pseudomonadati; phylum Pseudomonadota; class Gammaproteobacteria; order Pseudomonadales; family Pseudomonadaceae; genus Pseudomonas; species Pseudomonas sp. 1L-C-7-B-C1. The sequence continues at coordinate 104,126 of NZ_JBXAWH010000014.1, forward strand.
CAGCCTGAGTGGTCTGGGCGGACTGTTGGGTAATTCGGGGAGCAGCAGCTCGGCCCTGGATAGCGCGCTGGGCAATGTGCAGAGCATGGGCGACGTGAACAAGGCGTTCAGCGCCCTGGGCATGAACAGCAGCATGGTCAGCCAGTTCGTGCCGGTGATCCTGCAATACCTTGGTCAGCAAGGCGCCGGCGGTTCAGCGTTGCAGGCGTTGAGTGGCGTCTGGGGCGCCAAGTAATTGAGTTGCCGCGCCCCTGCAAAAGGGGCGCTTGTTGCCAAGAAGTGGTGCTAGGAAATCAGACCGCGTAACTCGGCAATTCGCGCATCCTTCTCTTCCCACAGCCGGTTGACCCAGTCCTGCACATACACGCGGAACACCGGGTCATTCTCATAATCGCCCTGCCACAGCGCAGGGTTGAGTTCGCGGGTCTTGATGTCGACGATCACCCGCGGCACCCGTCCTGATATCAAGTCCCAGAACCCGGGAATTCGTGCGCTCGGATAGACCACCGTCACATCGAGCACCGCGTCCAGTTGCTCACCCATCGCCGCCAGCACGAATGCGACGCCGCCTGCCTTGGGCTTGAGCAGATGGCGGTACGGCGAAGCCTGTTGGGCTTTCTTCGCCGGCGTGAAGCGTGTGCCTTCCAGATAATTCACGATCGTCACCGGCTGACGTTTGAAGAGCTCGCACGCTTCCCGGGTGATCGCCAGATCCTTGCCCTTGAGCTCGGGATGCCTGGCGAGAAACGCTTTGGTGTAGCGCTTCATGAACGGGTAGTCGAGCGCCCACCACGCCAAGCCTAGAAACGGCACCCAGATCAGTTCTTTCTTGAGGAAGAATTTGAAGAACGGCGTACGCCGATTCAGCGCCTGCACCAACGCCGGAATATCCACCCAGGACTGATGGTTGCCGATGACCAAGTAAGAAGTGTCGCCACGCAGGCCTTCATCGCCGCGGATTTCCCACTGGGTTGGCAGGCAAATTTTGAAGATCAGCTTGTTGATTTCACACCAGGTCTCGGCGATCCACATCACTGCTGCCGAGCAGTTGTCGCGCATCTCGCTCTGGAACACCAACTTGAGCAGCGCAAAGACCATCAGCGGGCCGATCAGCACCAGCGTGTTGAGCAGAAGCAGCAGCGTGACGGCAATTCCGGTAAGCAGGTGACGCATAAGGCACTCGCGGTCGACAGGGTGGCGCGCAATGATAAGCAGGCCGGGCGGTTGGCGCAAAATCCCTGGCGATACCGACGAATGTTTCACGCCGCTTTCGGTACGCTCGGCATTGCCTGCACCGCGACTGCCCGGTGCTCCAGTCCCGGCGCGAACCATCGGCAAAGTGACGGTCTAAACCGGGCACACGCTTCGCCCATTCATCACGAGGAATCAAATCCGTGAAATCCCTTCTGGCGCTTATGTCTTTGCTGGCGTTGCCTGTCATGGCTGCCGAACCGACGTTGTACGGCCGTTACGAATACATCCAGGTCTCGGAAATCGGCGAGACGTTCAAAGCCAAAATGGACACCGGCGCGTTGACCGCATCGCTGTCGGCCAAGGACATCGAACTGTTCAAGCGCGATGGCGATGACTGGGTGCGTTTCCGTCTGGCGACCAAGGACGCCGACAGCAAAGTGTATGAGCACAAAGTTTCGCGCATCAGCCGGATCAAGGGCCGTTCCGAAGGCGACGATGACGAAGAGCCTGCCGATCCCACCAAGCGCCCGGTTGTTGACCTCGAACTATGCCTGGGCAGCGTGAAGCGCACCGTGGAGGTCAACCTCGTCGACCGCAGTCACTTCAACTACCCGTTACTGATCGGCGCCAAGGCCCTGCGCGAATTCGGCGCGGCGGTTAATCCGGCCCGTCGTTATACGGCGGACAAGCCTGAGTGCTGATGGGAGATCTCCCGTCGTCCAGCCGACGCGCTGTCTTGCAGCAAACACACCCCCTATGGGCGTGAGCTTGCTCACGAAACGGCGATTCAGGCGCCAAAGAAAGCAGCGGCTGTCGCCCCTTTCGCGAGGAAGCTCGCTCCCTCAGGATCAAGGCAGACTCGAGATTTCGGCCGCGCGGCTGGGCTTATGGGCGTGACCGGGGTGGCGCTCCACATTGCTCACGCAGGCGGCTGAGTCTTCAGCATCGACGGCAGCTGACTGACTTCGTCATACCAGTTTGCCAATCGCGGGTAGCTGCTGCGCCAGCCCAGATTCGGCTGGCGGAAATCCAGATAGCCCACCGCACAGGCCACGCTGATCGATGCGACGTCGAAATGCGTACTCAATTCAGTGACGGCTTCGGCCTCGAAATAGGCCAGGGTGCGGGCGATTTTCTCTTGTTGGGCGTCGAGCCATTCCGACCAATGTTTCTCCTCGGGCCGCAGGAAGGTCTCGTACCGAATGAGCAGCGCAGCGTCCATGAGGGCATCGGCCAGTGACGCGAGCGTCAATCGCCGCCAGCGCGCCGAGCCTTCCTTGGGAATGAGGGGGTTGCCGACATGTTGTTGGTCCAGGTAGTCGAGAATCACCCGGCTGTCATGGATCACGTTACCGTCGGCCAGGCACAGCGCCGGAATTTTCCCGCACGGATTGTCGCGACAGACTTCAGCGTCGGGGCTGACGGGGGTGAGCGCAACCGCCTTGAGACTCACCCGGCTTGCCTGTCCGGTTTCATGAAGCAAGATCAGTACCTTGCGCGCGAATGGCGAAGCGGCGTTGTAATACAGCGTCATGCTGGGCGCAGACATGGGCATTCCTCTGATCGGGCTGAGCCTTCAGACTAGTGAGGGCCGGGACGCTGCGCAATATCCTGAGTCAATGCCGGGCCGATTTGCGAAGGCCCGTACATAAATGTCAGACCGTCGGGACCCCATCTGCCGAATCAGCCGATGCGCTGCCGGACTGCGCCGAAGGTGTGCCGGTCAACAGCGGCTTGGCAACAAACCAGATGATCGTGGCGGCGATGAGATCGAAAGCGGCCAGCGCCACGAACAGTGGGCTGTAGCCTACCTTGGTGACCATGATCCCGAGCACCAGCGTGAACAATGCCGCGCCGAGAAACCCGAACATGCCACCCAGACCGGTTGCCGTGCCCACTTCGTTCTTGCCGAAGGAGTCCGACGTGATGGCGTACAAGGCGCCCGACAGCGTCTGGTGCGCAAAACCGCCCGCGCACAGCAGTGCGATGGCGACATAAGGGCTGTCCACCAGACCGATGCAGCCCGGTCCGATCATGCACAGCGAGCCCAATACCATCACCATCTTGCGCGACGTCAGCAGCGACACATTGAAATGCTTGTAGAAAAACGGGCTCAGGTAACCGCCCAACACGCAGCCGATGTCGGCGGCGAGAAACGGCAGCCAGGCAAACATCGCGATTTCCTTGATGTTCATGTGGCGCTCGGTCATCAGGTACAGCGGAATCCAGGCGTTGAAGGTCTGCCATGCCGGCTCCGACAGCATGCGGGCCGAGGCGATTGCGTAGAAATTGCGGGTGCCGACGATCTTCTTCCAGCTGGCGTGCTTGGTGGGCGCGTCCTTCAGGTGGGATTCCTGACCCGCAAGAATGTAATCGCGCTCCACATCGCCCAGCAGACGCTGATTGCGCGGGTGCTTGTAGAAGAACAGCCAACCAGCGCTCCACAGCAGGCCCAGCCCGCCGACGATGATGAACGCGATCTGCCAGCCGCTGTGCAGAATCGCCCAGACCACGAGGGGAGGGGCCAGCAACGCACCGATCGACGAACCGATGTTGAACCAGCCGATGGCGACCGAGCGCTCTTTGGCGGGAAACCATTCAGTCGTTGCTTTGATCGCCGCCGGAAAACCTGCCGCTTCAGTGATGCCCAGCAAGCTGCGCAGGAACGCCAGACTCTGCCAGCCGGTTGCCATGGCTGCTGATGCGCACGCCACCGACCAGGCGATAGCGAACACTGCAAAGCCGATTTTGGTGCCAATGGCGTCGATCACATAGCCGGCAACCGGCTGCATGAAGGCATAGCCCATCTGCCACGCGATGACGACGTGCGAGTACTGTTCGGTGGAAATGTTCAGCTCGCTCATCATGGTGGGAGCGGCGACGGAGAGGGTGTTGCGTGCGAGATAGTTGACGATCAGGCCGCCGGTTATCAGCGCGACCATCCACCAACGGATGCCTTTGATTTTCATCGAGTCCACTCTGGGTATTGTTTTTATTTGGCGGCGATCGTTATACGTCGTCGTATGACTGGATTTAGTCAAACGCACGTTTTGTTGTCAATTGAAATACCCGTAAATCGCGATTGTATTTCTTTATGTAACGGGATTGTCACCGGCGGGGCTGGGCTTTGGGGTGATCGAGCGCCTATGGAGTCGTGAGATCGGAGGCAGAACGCGGGCCCGCTGGATTTGTAAATGGCGGGAGGTTATGTGATGACTAGGATGGCGGAACGTGCTTGCCCCGCGCGAGGAGGCGCGTGGGACAAGCCAGTTGGTGGGTTGAAGCAATGCGATTCGCTACTTTGGCTCGTCGTCACGCCACCAGTTGTCGCCCAGTAATCCCAATCCTACGTAGAGCAGGCCTTCGAGCAATATTTCATAATCAAGAAACTGCTCATCTTCAATTGCTTCCGCTCTCACGACCCAAGGGACAACGTAAGAGAACCAAAAGACGATGATGGCGAGGCCAAGCACCCACTGATAGCGCCATTGTCTTGTGACTCGACAGGCGCTCCAGATGGCAGCCGCGACGATGACTAACGAGATATAAAACGCCATCTAGCCATCACCGTTGTTTTTAAGCAGCAATGCTGACGAGGATCTCTGAGGGCCAATACCTCCCGCAACTTGTGCGTCGATACTGACTATTACATCACCGACGTGGTAGGTCGGAATTCCTTGTTTGGCCTTCCCTCCTGAGAACATGCCCGCCATCCCTCCTACTATCGGACCGAACACCTCTGTAACAGCTTTGCCGCTCAGCGAGGATATGGCGCCACCCACTCTCACTCGTTGATCATTTAATAGATCGGCAGTATTCCGGCTAAGGCGATTAGACACCGCAAGCACCATTCGGCAAGGCCGCCCCTGCGCAAGCATTCGCTCGTAGGTTTCCTCAATCAACCGGATAACCTCAAAATGACCCTTGGTTATTTCCGGTAGGTTGATCGTTCTCAACGATGCGGCATCGTCCGGCTGCACGGTGAAGTGAATAAGCGTGAACACGACCCCGTAATGGCCGACATGTTGGGTGCGTTCGAAGTCCATGACCTGTCCCTCGCTCAGCAATATTGCTTATTGCCGATCCTGTCCCATCCGCCCGTTACGCTGCCGGCCCCGCTCCCGTCGTTTCTTTTTTGCAGGGTGTAGGTCGAGCGGATTCGGCCGTAGTTGAGCTGGATGAGTTCGGTGGGAATGCCGTCGTTGGCGATTTGGTTGTATTCGGCAATGATCACTTCTTCGAGAATGATTTCGTAGAACTTCATTTTGTCCCCCCCTGCACGGTGTACGGAAAGCTTCACTTCCTTGAAGTGCTCTCCGGCGCAGTTGGCCGCCATCAGTTTGCAGCTCGATTTGTCGAGCATCTTCGTCAGCGTCAGGTTGCTGAGCGTGGTACGCCCGGAAGTTGCGCCCCCTGCCGTGCTGGCTGTAACGGACGCGCTCTGGTAGGTGCCGAACGAATACCCGGTGATTTCAATCCAGTCTTTGCACTGCTCATCCAGAGCTTCGCCAGGAATGCCTTCGATCTTCAAAAAAGCGTCGAGCGCCATGGTGCGTCTTCCCGATGGATAGTGTGGATGCCCTGCCAGGGCGGAATATCGATTATCGGGATGGTGACTCGTGGGCGAGGTCAGCCTATGAGCACGGAGCGTGCAGGACGCTTACTGTTGTTTGGAGGGAGGTTTCTTACAGACTTGTTCGATTTATAACGACGGGGCGGGTGCCGGGCAGGGTGTGATGTTTTACTGCGGATGCGCGCACCCCCTGCCGTCGTCAAAGCAAACCGGTCCATTGGGTGCGGTTCGATGTAAATCATGTAGAAACGTGGGGCGGTGAATCAAACCCGCTTGCGCGCCATCAGCCCCTTGCAACTAAGCCAGGCCGGGATCGCCATGCCGATCCACGACAGCACGTCCCACGCGCCGTCGCCCAGCAGCGCCGCAAACAGACCAATCGCTGTCAGCAGTGCAATCCAGCCCGGTTTGGCGAATGTCTTCCAGAATGCAGAGTGTTTTTTGTGTCGGGTCATGCGACTTCCGCCTCTACGGCCACTGCCTGCGCGACGGCGACAGCGGCGCGGCGGCGGACCCACCACAGGTACAAGCCACTGCCGAGGACGAGGATCGTCAGCACATCGAGCGCGGCCCAGAGGATTTTCATCGGCATGCCGCCGTAGTCACCGAAGTGCAGCGGTTGCGACAACAGAAGTGCGTCCATGTACCACGGGCGTCCCAGCGTTGCGGTCACGTGCAGATCCTGAGCGTCGATCAGGACAGGGGTCAGCAGGTGGGAGGTCAGGTGCGTGTCGCCTTTCATGAACACCGCGTAATGATGCTCGCTGGAAAAGCGCGATCCGGGAAAGGCTATGAAGCTCGGCTCGGCGCCGGGGACGGTGGCCTTCGATATCTCGATCAGCCGGGTGGCTGGTCCGCGCTCGGCCAGAGGAGGGGCGTCTTTGTATGGCGCGATCATGGTCATCAGCGCGTCGGTACGCCATTGCGCGATCACCAGATCGGCGCAGGCATTAAGCACGCCGGTCAGGCCGACGACAATGGCCCAGGTCAGGGTGACGACGCCGATCAGGTTGTGCAGATCAAGCCAGCGCACCCGCGTGGATTTATTCGGCCGCACCGTGGCGAAATCCAGACGGCGCATGAAGGGTGCGTACAGCACGACGCCGGAAACGATCGCCATGACAAACAGCAGGCCCATGAACGCCAGCAACAGTTTGCCCGGCAGCCCCGCGTACATGTCCACATGCAGGCGCAGCATGATCATCATGAAACCGCCATTGGCATTCGGGGTTTCCATCGCTTCGCCGGTGCGCGCGTCGATCATGAAACTGTGGGATTCGTTCGGGTCGCCGCCGGCAGTTTTGCCCATGATGGCGTAGACGCCGTTGGGGTCATCGTCGTCCCAGCCGAAGTACTGCATCACGTCGCCGGGGCGGTGGGCTTCGGCTGAGCGGACGAGTTGTTCGAGGTCGAGATGCGGAGTGCCGGCGGGCATTTCCTTGAATTCCGGCGCATCGCCCGTCAGGTGAGCGATCTCGTGACTGAAGATCAGGGGTAAGCCGGTGATTGCCAGCATCAGCAGGAATGCCGTGCAGATCAGGCTGGTCCACGTGTGGATGAAAGACCAGCGGCGGATGGTTTGGCTTTTCATGTGGAAATCCGGAGTAGGCGAAAGCAACAAAGGCCGCTGTATGGGAGCGGCCCTTGTTTCAGGTAATGAGAGTTTAAACGATTACCATTTGTAGTCTACGCTCGCGAGCACTGTACGGCGGTCGCCGTAATAGCAGTAGAAGCCGTCGCAGGTGGAAATGTATTCCTTGTCGAAAACGTTGTTGGCGTTGACCGACACGCTCACGCCCTTGAACGACGTGCTCATGCGGCCGAGGTCGTAATGCACGGCGGCGTCGTAGACGGTGTAAGCATTGCTGTGGCCGTAGTTGGAGTCGGCGACAAAACCGTAACTTCCTATTGCAATGTTGTCGGTTTCGCCAATGTATCGCGCGCCAAAGCCCAGGCCGAACCCGTCTAGCACGCCGTTGTGCCACGTGTAATCACCCCAGATCGCCGCCTGATTTTCAGGCGTGAGTGGCAGCGGACGATTCTTGTCCAGCGGGTCGGTGACCTTGGTCATCTTGCTGTTGGCGTAGGTGTAGGACGCCGTCACTTTCAGGTTGTCGGTGACATTGCCCACCGCTTCCAGCTCGAAGCCACGCACCTTTGCTTCGCCCAGAGGACGCTGCACGCCAAGGGTATCGCTGAGCACGATGTTGCGACGGGTCAGGTCGTACGCGGCCGCAGTGAAGATGATGTTGCTGCCCGGCGGCTGGTATTTAAGACCCACTTCGTACTGCTTGCCCGTCCCTGGCTGAAACGCTACGCCATTGGCGCCGCCTTGCTCGGCCTGGAATGACTCGGCATACGAAATGTACGGCGTGAAGCCGGAGTCAAAGACGTAGCTGAGCGCGGCGTTGCCGGTGAACGCGCTGTCGGTGCGGTCATCGGACTGATCACTGTTGTAGAACTTCGATTCGGTCTTGAGCAGATCCTGGCGCCCGCCTAGGGTCAGACGCCAGTTATCCAGGGCCAGTTGGTCCTGAATGTAGACACCGACGTCCTGGGTTTTCTGGTTGTAGTCCTGATACGCGGTGTAGTCGACGTTGCTGAAGTCCTGCCCGTAAATCGGGTTGGCGATGTTGCTGGTCGGCGCGGCGCCGTACTGCCATTTGTAGTTGTGGTTCAGGCGTTGATAGTCGAGCCCCAGCAGCACAGTGTGTTTGAGAGCGCCCGTGTCGAAGTCGGCTTGCAGGTTGTTGTCCAGCGCGAACTGGGAGATGTCCTCGTTCACGACGTTGGCGCCGCGTTGGACGGTGCCATCATCGCTGACCGAACCGAAGAAGCCACCGGCCGTGATCCCCTGAAAGGACAGGTCGCTCTTGGTGTAGCGGACGTTCTGCTTGAACTGCCAGACGTCGTTCAGACGATGCTCGAAGGCATAGCCCAGCGCGTAATAGGTTTTGTCGTAAAACTCCCAGTCCGGATCGCCGAGGTTTTCGTGGTACTTCACGCGGCCTACGGCCGACGGGTATTTGGTGCCCTGGATCGGCAAAAACTGGCTGGTGATGCCGGTATCGTCGCGATTGAACTGGCTGAGGAAGGTCAGCTTGGTGTCCGGGTCGATGTTCCAGGTCAGGCTCGGCGCGATGTTGTAACGCTTGTCATCGATGTGATCCACCGAGGTGCCGCTGTCGCGCACGACGCCGCTGACGCGGTACTCGAAATTGTCGGCGTCGTCGATCTTGCCGGTGCTGTCGAAGCTGATCTGCTTGCGATTGTAAGTGCCGACCTGAACCTGCACTTCATGGCTGGCTTCGGCTTCAGGGCGACGACTGACCATGTCGAGCATGCCGCCCGGCGGGGTCTGACCGTAAACCGAAGACGCCGGCCCACGCAGGAGGGCGATGCGCTCCAGGTCCCAGGTTTCCATCTTCGGCATCACGTAGGCGCCTTTGGGCAGCGGCAAGCCGTCGAGGAATTGGGTGGGTTCGAAACCGCGGACCTTCAGCCATTCGGCCCGGCTGTCGCTGCCGTAACTGCTGGCGACCACGCCCGGCATGTAGCGAACGGCGTCGTCGATGTTCTGTACTGCGCGATCCTGCATCTGCTGCCGGGTCGCGACCGAGATCGAGCGCGGCGCTTCGACCAGCGCGGTGTCGGTTTTGGTGCCCGCTGCGGTGCGACTCGCGGCATAGCCCTGCGCCGGCCCCCACGCGTTTTCGAAACTTTCCTGACTGCCTTGAATGCTGGTGGCCGGCAATGCCATCGCACCTTCAGGCGCAGCCACGAGGGTGTAAGTGCCCGCCGTGGTCAGGTTCAATTGCAAGCCGGTGCCACGGAGCGCCTGCCCCATCGCACCTGATGCGTCGAATTGACCCTGAACCGGCGCCGACGTGCGGCCCGCGGCCAGTGCCGGATCCAGCGACAGCGCCAGGCCCGCCTGACTGGCAATCTGCGTCAGCGTCGTCGACAACGGCGCGGCCGGCAGATTGTAGGCGCGCACGCTGGACGCCTGGGAGGCGGCCATCAGCGGCGCACTGAGCATCGGTGCGGCAATGGCGACGGCGATAGCCAGCAGACTCGGTCGCAGAAGGGTTTGAAGCGTGCGGGACATGAACGGCACCTCGAAGGAAATGGTTCTCAATGCCTATGTGCCGAACGAGATCTGAAAAGTGATAGGGCCGGGAGAAAATAAGTCGCACTCGCTCGCGGGCCTTTATTTAAAGGGCAGTATTTACAGCGCAGTCGTCGGCTTTTTCTCGCTGCGGACCACCGTCACCCACCACGGCGTACGCGCTTCGATCTGCACGGGTAGCGTGGGCGTCAATGCCTTGAGCGCCAGATCCGTGTTGGTCAGCGGAAAGCTGCCGGTGATGCGAAGGTCCGCAACGTCTTTCGCTACGCCGAGATGGCCCTGGCGATAACGGGCAAGCTCCGCGACCACGTCTCCCAGGCGGGCGTTATCGACCACCAGCATGCCGCGCATCCAGGCGCCGGTACCGGGTGCGAGGGCCAGCATGGGACCGAGGCTGTTGCGATGAATCAACATCTGCTGGCCTTCGTTCAGCACCAGTTCGTGGGTGGAAGCCTGCGGATGAGCGGCAACGGCTGATTGCAGCACGCTCAACAGCGTGCCATCAGCCTGCCGTTTGACGAGAAACTGCGTGCCCAGGGCGCGCATCTGCCCTTCCGGGGTTTCGACGATGAACGGACGCGCGTCGCTGTGGCTCCCGGTCTCCACGAAGATTTCGCCTTCCTGAAGCACGATCCGTCGCTGTGTGTCATCGAACCGCACGTCCAGCGCGGTGTGGGTGTTGAGCCGGATAAGGGTGTTATCCGACAGGCGAATGGTGCGTTGCTCGCCGGTGGCGGTGCGCAGATCCGCGAGCCAGTAATCCACCGGCAGCAGGCGATCCCCCAAAAACACCGTCAAGCCCAGCGCCAGCGCGAAGCCTGCAACCCCGCGGCCCAGCTTGCGCAACCGCACACCGATGCCATCACGGGACCGCAGAAGCGCCGAACGTGCCGGGCCGGTGGTGCCGGCGAAACGTTGATCGACCATGCCCAGCTGCATCCAGGCGCGGGCATGCTCGTCGCTGGCGGCGTACCACTTGGCGAACTCTTCGCGCTCGACCTCACTGCCTCGACCGCAATCCAGGCACAGCTGCCAGGCAATGGCGGCGTCCAGCACGGGGGATGAAACAGGTCGGGTGGAAATACGGCTCATGTTGGCTCGCCATACAGCGCGATGTAGCACTGGCGCAAACCCTGCGCCAGATACTGACGCACGCGGGGTACGGAAACGCCGAGCTTTGTGGCGATCTCCGCGTGGGGCATCCCGTCCAGGCGGTTGTACAAAAAGGCGGCGCGCGCTTTGCTGGAGAGCTTGCCCAGCAGGCGATCAATGGCTTTGAGGTCATCGAGAATCAGTTGCTGCTCTTCCAGCGAAGGTTGTTCGCCCTCGGGAATCAGCATCAGCTCGTCCAGATACGCCTGCTCCAGGGCGGCTCGGCGGAAGTGGTCGAACAACAAGCCTTTCGCGATCGAGACCAGAAAGGCCCGGGGCTCGCGGGGTTCAAGCAATTGCTCGCGGCCCAGCAGGCGAATGAACGTGTCCTGGCTCAGGTCTTCGGCGCGATGGGGGCAGGCCACGTTGCGTCGGAGCCAACCCAGCAGCCAGCCGCGGTGGTCGCGATAGAGCGTTCCGACGAGCTGCTGCTGGGGACTTTGAAGTGACGACACGAACGCACCGAGGAGAACAAAGTGGCTAACGAGAATTGTTCGCGATTGTGTCAGAGCCGCCCAATACTGGCAATTGGTCCTTGTAGGAACAAGCCGAACGGTTGATGTACGAATCGACCATTCGGTTTGTAAGGCGAGACGGGATGCGGAGGCTGGCGCAGAGGATGGATGCTAAAACGAGTGCGACTGCTGCTGCCGTCGCCATTTCGCCACACCTTGCTCAAGCTGTGCGGGGGTTTCTATCCCTTGTCGCCTGGCGTGGCTGAACAGGATCATCGCGAGCTCGGCGGTCACCAGGGCATCGGCGCTGGCGTGATGACGCTCTTCGGCGTGAAGCCCGAAGAATCGCGTCCAGTCGTCCAGGCCTGCCTGACGCAAATTCGCGTTCGGGCAAATGAAGGGCGCGATGTGAGCGACATCGATGAAGGGGTGCAGCAGGCGATAGCTCAGGCTTTCTTTTAATGCACGCCCCAGCATGTGTTCGTCGAACGCCGCGTGAAACGCCAGCAGCGGGCTGTCACCCACGAACGCCATGAAATCCAGCAGTGCTTCGACTGGCTCGCTGCCTGCGGCAATTGCCGTGGGCCCTAGGCCGTGAAGCAACACGCTGGGGCTGAGTTTGTGATCGGTGCGCATCAGCGTGCGCTCGAACTGCTGCCCCAGATCGATCGCGCCGTCTTCGATGACCACCGCGCCGATCGACAGAACTTCGTCCCGCTGCAGATTCAGCCCGCTGGTTTCAAGATCGACCACGACCCAGCGTTGCTGACGCAATGTCTTCCGATCCAATGCGGTCGGGCCGGGCAGGGCGCGCAGGCGTCGTAGCTGTTCAGGCGTGAGTTCAGGGGCGACGGCGCGTCTGTTTGGCTTGAGCCAGCGGAACAAATTCATGATCAGTCGCTTACAGTTGGTAGCGCACGGTGAGGCTGGTCTGCAGCCGCTGCGCCTGGCGGAACGACTCACGCAGAATGCGTCGGTCCAGATGATTGAGCACATCCGGGTCGATGCGGTTGGAGTACGGCAGATTTTGCCGGTTTTGCTGCTGATGTTGCTGCATGCGGGTTTGCTGGATGAAGTGGTAGGCCTCTTCATACGCCGCACCGTCCAGCGGGTCGATAACCTCTTTGGCGACCAGTTGGCGCAGCCTTTCCAGCGTATTGCTGGCCTCGACGCCGTTGGCCAGCGCCAGCAACCGCGCGCCGTCGACAAATGGCGTCAGGCCTTGGGTTTTCAGATCCAGCGTGTCTTTTTCGCTGCCTTTGCGGGCGACCACGAAATCCTTGAAACGGCCCACCGGCGGGCGTTGACGCAGGGCGTTGTCGGCCATCATGCGCTGGAACAACGCGTTGTCTGCCACCTGGGCAAGAATGCTCTGACGCAATTGATCGCCGCCGCTTTCATCGCCCCAGACCACGCGCAGATCGAAATAGATGGAAGACGACAGCAGGTTCTCCGGCGTGGCTTCGCGAATGAAGGAGCCGAATCGCCGCGCCCATTCGATACGCGACAGGCACAGCTGCGGATTGCTCGCCATGATCCCGCCCTTGCACAGGGCAAATCCGCACACCGCCAGGCTTTGATTGATCCGCTCGGCGATGGGCAGCAGCCGGCCGCGTATTTCGGCGGCCTCGGCGGCATCCCCGGCCTCGAACAGAATGCCGTTGTCCTGATCGGTGTACAGCGTTTGCTCGCGCCGGCCCTCGCTGCCGAAACACAGCCAGCTGAAAGCAATGCCGGGATCGCCTTTTTCTTCAAGCGTAAGCTCGATGACGCGGCAGACCATGTGGTCGTTGAGCAGGGTGATGATCTGGGTGATCTGCGTGGACGAGGCGCCGTGGGCAAGCATTCGGTCCACCAGTTGGACGATGTCGCCGCGCAGGTTGGCCAGCGAATCGATGCGCGGCGCGCTGCGGATGGTGCGCGCAAGATGCACCAGATCCACACGCTGCAGCGAGAACAGGTCGCGCTCGGACACCACGCCGCACAGGCGCTGATCCTTGACCAGGCACACGTGAGCGATATGCCGCTGAGTCATGGCAATGGCTGCGTCAAACGCGCTGGCGTCCGGGCTCAGATAAAACGGCGCCTCAATCATGCTGCGCTCAATGGGTTGGCCGAAGTCGGCGTTGACGTCCGCAACGACCTGACGCAAATCGCGCAGCGTGAAGATGCCCAGCGGCGCCTTGGCCTCATCCACGATCACAATGCTGCCGACCTGTTGCTCGTCCATCTGCCGCACGGCCTCGCGCAGCGGCGTCTCGGGGGAGCACGTCACCGGATGACGCATCGCCAGTTCACCCAGCCGCGTGTTCAGCGAATATTGGGTGCCGAGTGTTTCCACCGCCTTCTGCTTTACTTGCTGATTCACCTGATCGAGCAGACTGCTGACGCCGCGCAGAGCGAAGTCGCGGAATTCATTGGAGAGCGCGAACAACTTGATGAAGGCTTGCTTGTTCAGCTGCAGGCAGAAGGTGTCTTGGGCCGCCAGATGTTCGGTCCGCGTGGCGCGTTCGCCGAGCAGCGCGGCGAGGGGAAAGCACTCGCCCGTGGTGATTTCGAACGTGGTCTCGGTGCCGCCTTTTGCCGAGTGAGGGCGCTCGCCCACCACGCGGCCTTGTTTGACGATGTAAAAATGTTCTACTGGCCCATCGCTAGGCTTGATGATGCTCTCGTCTGTAGCGTAGAAACGCAGGTGACACTGCTCGACAAGGTAGGCCAGATGGGCGTTTTCCATCTGGTTGAACGGCGGGAATTTTTGCAGAAACTGCATCGTGCCGTGGATGTTCTGCAGAACGGCTGTTTTGCCTGCCTGGGTAAAAGCGTCCGCTTTGCTCATGACCGATACCGCTTGTTTTTATTGACCCCATGGTCGACCGCTTATCGGGCAGTGCCCATTGGACGTAAGTCTTAGGTGACTGCAAAGGCGTTGAATCGCATCGAACCAAGGTGTAATACCGCAGCGATGCAGTGAGCACGAGGCTTTAAGGGCCCGGCATGAAGCCGACAGGATGTGCAGCGTATCAATCGTTTGCGCTGTCAGAATTGAAGTCGACAGGAAGATGAGACGGGTATGTTCGATCACAGTATTTTGAGTGATGAAGAGCGCGAAGCCCTCAATGAGGTAATGCTCGCGCCTGCATCCCAATCGCCACAACGGGTGTTGATCGTCGATGACGACAAGGATGCTCGGGAAGTTCTGGCCGAAATTCTCAGTCTCAATGACATCAGCTGCATCACCGCCGCCGGCGGCACCAGCGCCATGCATTTGCTGCAGACCCGGCCGTCCATTGCGCTCTTGATCACCGATCTGCGCATGGCGCCATGCGACGGGCTGGACCTGATCCGTCGCGTGCGTGAATCGGACCGTGCGGAGTTGCCGATCATTATCGTGTCCGGCGACGCCAATGTGCGCGACGCCATCGACGCCATGCACCTGAGCGTGGTGGATTTTCTGCTCAAGCCGATCAACACCAAGCAGCTGTTGCGCCTGGTGAAGCGAGAACTGGAAATGGCCTGATAACGCCGCCTTCGAGCTGCGTTTTGCCATAAAAAGTTGTGCAATAAAAAAGGCGGTGTCCACTTAACTGGACACCGCCTTTTTGTTTGGGCGCTGATTACGCGCCGTGTTTCGCCTTGAACTCCCGACGGCGACGGTGCAGGACCGGCTCGGTGTAGCCATTGGGCTGCCGCGTGCCTTCGATCACCAGCTCGACCGCTGCCTGAAACGCGATATTGCTGTCGAAGTCCGGCGCCAGCGGGCGATACAGCGCATCGCCTGCGTTCTGACGGTCCACCACCGGCGCCATGCGCTTGAGACTTTCCATCACCTGCTGCTCGCTGACCACACCATGGCGCAGCCAGTTGGCGATGTGCTGGCTGGAGATCCGCAGCGTGGCACGGTCCTCCATCAGGCCGATGTCGTTGATGTCCGGCACCTTCGAGCAGCCTACGCCCTGATCGATCCAGCGCACCACATAACCGAGGATGCCCTGTGAGTTGTTGTCCAGCTCGTTCTGAATCTCCTCAGCCGTCCAGTCGGTGTTCGGTGCCAGCGGGATGGTCAGAATGTCGTCGACCGAGGCCGGCGCGCGCTGGGCGAGCTCAGCCTGACGCGCGAACACATCGACCTTGTGGTAATGAAGTGCATGCAGCGCCGCGGCGGTAGGCGACGGAACCCAGGCGGTATTCGCACCAGCCAGTGGGTGGGCGACTTTCTGTTCGAGCATCGCGGCCATCAAGTCAGGCATCGCCCACATGCCTTTGCCGATTTGCGCGCGCCCTTGCAGGCCGCATTTCAAGCCGATATCGACGTTTGAATTTTCATACGCGCCGATCCACTTCTCAGCCTTCATCTGCGCCTTGCGCACGACAGGCCCCGCTTCCATGGACGTGTGAATCTCGTCGCCGGTGCGGTCCAGGAAGCCCGTGTTGATGAACACCACACGCTCGCTTGCCGCCTGAATGCAGGCCCTGAGGTTGATCGTGGTGCGACGCTCTTCGTCCATGATTCCGACTTTCAGCGTGTTGCGCGGCAGGTTCAGCACAGCCTCAATGCGCCCGAACAACTCGTTGGTGAATGCCACTTCTTCCGGGCCGTGCATCTTCGGTTTGACGATGTACACCGAGCCCGTGCGGCTGTTGGCGCGGGAGGTATTGCCCTTGAGGTTGTGGATGGCCGCGAGGCTGGTCAGCAGGCCGTCAAGAATACCTTCCGGGACTTCGTTGCCCTGATTGTCGAGGATTGCATCGATGGTCATCAGGTGACCGACGTTGCGCACGAACAACAGAGAACGGCCATGCAGCGTGACGGGTTCACCGGTGGGTGAGGTGTAGACGCGGTCGGCGTTCATCGTACGGGTGAAGCTCGTACCGCCTTTGGAGACTTCTTCGGACAGATCACCCTTCATCAGCCCGAGCCAGTTGCGGTACACGACCACCTTGTCGTCGGCGTCGACGGCGGCGATGGAATCTTCGCAATCCATGATAGTGGTCAGCGCCGCTTCCATCAGCACGTCTTTGACGCCGGCCGGATCGGTCTGGCCGACCGGGCTCGTCGCGTCGATCTGGAGTTCAAAGTGCAGGCCGTTGTGCTTGAACAGCAGCGCAGTCGGCGTCGACGCGTCGCCCTGGAAGCCGATCAGTTGAGCATCATCGCGCAGGCCGGTATTGCTGCCGCCCTTGAGGCTGACAATCAACATGCCGTCGACCAGTTTGTAGCCGGTCGAGTCAACATGGGACCCCGCCGACAGCGGGGCGGCTTCGTCCAGAAACCTGCGGGCGAAGGCAATGACTTTGTCGCCGCGTACCCGGTTGTAGCCCTGGCCCTTTTCCGCGCCGCCCGCTTCGCTGATGGCGTCGGTGCCGTAAAGCGCGTCATACAGCGAGCCCCAGCGGGCATTCGAAGCATTGAGCGCAAAGCGTGCGTTCATCACCGGCACCACCAATTGCGGGCCGGCCATGCGAGCGATTTCTTCATCGACGTGTTGTGTGGTGATCTGGAAGTCCGGCGGTTCCGGCAGCAGATAGCCGATTTCCAGCAGGAACGCCTTGTAGGCGGCCGCGTCGTGGGCGTTGCCGGCATTGGACTGATGCCAGGCGTCGATACGCGCCTGGAATTCATCTCGCTTGGCGAGCAGGGCTTTGTTCTTGGGCGCGAGCTCATGGATGAGCGCATCGGCACCGGCCCAGAATGCAGCGGCGTCGAGGCCGGTTCCAGGAATGGCTTCGTTGTTCACGAAATCCAGCAGGACGTTGGCGACCCGCAGGCCACCGACTTGAACGTGTTCAGTCATTGCTTGCCTCACTCTGCTCAGCTATCTGCGCTTCAATCATGAGCGCTTTCTTGTTAAAGCCATCGACGTCACTGCGAGCCCTTCCAGAACATGCCGGTACGGGCGGCTGGGCGGGGCGGCGGGCACCTGAAGTAAAGCGCGGAAACAGGTTTTGGCCTTGCAGGAACATCGGATCAGGCCTGGATTCGACATCTATGTAGTGAACGCGAAGCGATACTACATGATGAGTTGCGGCATGAAAATCAGACTGAAAGTGCACCGAGCGACCGAACTTGGGCATTCGGTCACGCAGCGGTGCCGGATGTTCTCAAAGAATGTGCAGATTGTTCCAGATAATTATCAGGATCGTACACAAAAATTCCTGAAGCAGTGACGCCACTGCGCGCCGGTTAGACGTGCCTATACTCCCCGCAAACACCCTGCAACCCAGGAGGCGTGGTATTAAACAGGCCTCAGTCGCTGCATCAAAGGAGTCGTTTGTGGATCATCTTATCGTCACAGTGTCAGCGCCGGACAAGCCAGGCGTGGTCGAGCAGCTCGCGGCATGCATTGCCGATCACGGTGGCAATTGGCTGGAAAGCCGTATGTCACACATGGCCGGGCAGTTCGCCGGGATCCTGCGGGTCAGCGCGCCGGTCGACGCGCATCCGCCCCTGCGCAGCGCGCTGGAAGGGCTTTCGGCAAAAGGCATCCGCGTCCTGTTCGCCGAAGTCCTTCCGGAATCCTTGCCGGAGTGCAGGCCCATCACCATGGAGCTGGTGGGCAATGATCGATCCGGGATCGTGCGCGACGTCACTCGCGTGCTGACCGAGCAAGGCGTCAACCTGGAGCATCTGGTGACCAGCGTCGAGCCCGCCCCCATGAGCAGCGAAACGCTGTTTCGCGCCCATGCCGAGTTGGGATTGCCGATGGATCTTTCACTGGATGTGCTGCAACAGCGGCTGGAAACCCTGGCGGATGACCTGATGGTGGAACTGCATTTGCCGGCGGACGAGTAAACAATGTCGCCGCTGTAGGCCCTGCTCTTTAGAAGGCCTACAGCGATTACTCTATTCCATCAGGCTTGGGCGCGTCTGCGCAGGGAGCGCCAGGCGTCGACGCTGTAGATGATCAACCCGGACCAGATGAAGGCGAAGGTTACCAAGGTGGCCGAGGGCATGTGTTCGTCGTACAGCACAACCGCCAGGGCCAGCACGAGCGTCGGCGCGATGTACTGCAAAAAGCCCAGCGTCGCGTAGGGCAAATGCCTTGCTGCGGCGTTGAAACACACCAGCGGCACGAGGGTCACCGGACCGGCCGCCGCCAGCCAGAGTGCCTCGGATGTGGTCCAGAACGCCGGCTGTGCGCTGTGGGCCAGCGGGTTGAAAATCAACCAGCCCACGGCCAGTGGCACCAGAATCCAGGTCTCCACCACCAGCCCGGGCAACGCAGCCACGGGCGCTTTTTTGCGAATCAGGCCGTAGAAGCCAAAGGTGAACGCCAGCGCGAGCGACACCCACGGCAGACTGCCCACTTGCCAGACCTGCTGAAGCACACCGATCAACGCCAGCATCACCGCGACCCATTGCAACGGCCGCAGTCTTTCACGCAGCAGCACCATGCCGAGCATCACGTTGATCAGCGGGTTGATGAAGTAGCCCAGGCTGGCTTCGACCATGTGGTTGTTGTTCACGGCCCAGACGTAAATCAGCCAGTTAGCGGCGATCAGCGTGCCGCTGCAGGCGAGAATGGCGAGGCGTTTAGGGTTATCCCGCAGCTCTTGCCACCAGCCGGGATGCTTCCAGACCAGCAGCAGAAGCGAACCGAAGATGGCCGACCAGATCGCCCGATTGACGATGATTTCCAGCGAAGGAACGCTCGCCAGCACCTTGAAGTAAATCGGAAACAGCCCCCAGATGATGTAGGCGCTCAGGCCCAGAATGTACCCGCGTCGCGGGTTGGCAGCTTGCATGGGTGGTCCTTCGGCAAGTTTTTTTGTTGTGGTGTCCTGCAGCGTATTCAGCGTTTTCAGAACAGCTTCAGCGGCTCCTCGTTCAGCGCGGACAACTGCTCGCGCAGCGCCAGCACCTGGTCACCCCAATAGCGTTCGGTGCCGAACCAGGAAAAGCTGTGGGGGAACGCAGGATCGTCCCAACGACGCGCCAGCCAGGCGCTGTAATGCAACAGGCGCAGTGCGCGCAGCGGTTCGATGAGCGCCAGTTCACGGGGATCGAAATCGTGAAACTCGTTGTAGCCGTCCATTAATTCCGACAGCTGACTCAGGCAGTCCTGACGATCACCCGCGAGCATCATCCAGACGTCCTGCACCGCCGGGCCCATGCGGCAGTCGTCGAGATCGACGATGTGGAAGATGTCGTCGCGGGTCATCATGTTGCCGGGGTGGCAATCGCCGTGCATGCGGATGTTCTGATGGGGCGTGGCGGCGTAGACGTCTTCGACGCGCTTGAGCAGGTCTTTGGCAACGGATTCATAGGCCGGCAGCAGGCTGCGCGGAATCACGTCGTTGTCCAGCAGGTAGTTGAGCGAGTTATGGCCGAAGTTCTGCACGCCGAGGGCTTCGCGGTGCTGGAACGGGCGCGTGGCGCCGACGGCGTGAATGCGCCCCAGCAACTGGCCGAGACGGTAGAGCTGTTCAAGATTGCCGGGTTCTGGCGCGCGACCGCCACGACGGGGGAAGAGGGTGAAACGAAAACCGGCGTGCTCGAACAAGGTCTCGCCGTTGTGGACGAGGGGCGCGACGACGGGGATTTCGACGTCAGCGAGTTCTGCGGTGAAGCTGTGCTCTTCGAGAATGGCTTCGTTGGTCCAGCGATCGGGCCGGTAGAACTTGGCAATCAGCGGCTGCTGTTCATCGATGCCGACCTGATAGACGCGGTTCTCATAGCTGTTGAGCGCGAGAATACGGGCGTCGGTGACAAAGCCGATGCTCTCGACGGCGTCCAGCACCAGGTCAGGTGTAAGTGTTGCAAACGGGTGGGCCATGCTAACTCCTGCGCGCAGCAGGCTGCCGCGTCGGGCCAGTCATGGTAACTCAGGCGTGTTACACCTGACACAGTGGCACGCTTACTTCCGTAAGTGCGGTGCGGCTTGGAAAGCTGCATCAGCAGACGACCGGGATTCTTGTGGGGGCGACCGGGGTGGCGCTCCACCTTGCTCGCGAATGCGGTGTTCGGTCCGCAGAGAATTCGGCGGATGTACTGGCCCCTTCGTGAGCAAGCTCACTCCCACAGGTTATGCATCGCCCGTCACCCAGCGCATGAGTTCGAACGCATTGCAGCGCTACTTATGCGCCGATCACGCCGCCATCCTCACGCGTGATCACCATCACCGATGACCTCGGCTTGCCATTCAGCACGTGCTCGGGGAAGGTCGAACCGCCGTTTTCGCCGGGGTGCTGAATGCCGACGAACAGCGCTTTCTGGTCGGGCGCGAAGCTGATGCCGGTTACTTCACAGCCTACTGGCCCGACCATGAACCGGCGGATATCTCCACTTGCAGGGTCGGCGCACAGCATCTGGTTATTGCCCATGCCTGCGAAGTCGCCGGCATTGGTGGAGTCGCCATCCGTCAGAATCCACAGCCGCCCGGCCACGTCGAAGCCCAGGCCGTCCGGGCTGTTGAACATGTTCTGCGGATTGATGTTGTTTGATCCACCCAGGGGCGTACCGGCATGCACGCCCGGGTTGCCGGCGACCACAAACAAGTCCCACGCAAAGTCCATGGCGGCGGCATCTGACCCGGTTTCCTGCCAGCGCAGAATCTGCCCGTACTGGTTTTTCGCCCGGGGGTTCGGACCGCCGACCGGCTGGCCTTCATCGCCGCGCTTGATGTTGTTGGTCAGTGTGCAATAGACCTGGCCGTCGTTGGGGCTGACGACGATCCACTCGGGCCGGTCCATGCGCGTCGCTTTCACCTGGCTCGCCGCGAGGCGCGCATGAATCAGCACTTCAGCCTGATTGGCGAAACCACTGGCCGCGTCGATGCCGTTCTTGCCGTGGCTCAGCTCAATCCATTTCCCCTGGCCTTTCGGATGATCGGGATTGCTGTCGCCAGCGTCGAACTGCGCCACGTACAGCGTGCCGTGGTCGAGGATGTCGCGGTTGGCCTTGGGGTTTTTGTGATCGACCTTGTCCCGGCTGATGAATTTGTAGATGAACTCGCCGCGTTCGTCGTCGCCCATGTACACCACGATGCGGCCGTCCTTTGTCTCCGTCAGCGCAGCGTTTTCGTGTTTGAAGCGGCCCAGGGCGGTGCGTTTGACCGGCGTTGATTTCGGATCAAACGGATCGATCTCAACCACCCAGCCATGGCGATTGGGTTCGTTGGGGTTTTTCGCGACGTCGAAGCGCGGGTCGTGCAGGTGCCAGTTCACTTCCTTGCTGGCGGCCGTCACACCATAGCGTTTGGTCGCGGCGTCGAAGGTCTGTGCCGGATCGCTGCTGCCGAAGCAGTCGGTGAAGTTCTCTTCGCAGGTCAGATAGGTGCCCCACGGCGTCTTGCCGTTGGCGCAGTTCTGGAAGGTCCCGAGGACGTTCTTGCCGGTCTTGTCCGCGGCGGTCTTCAGCCATTCATGGCCGGCAGCCGGGCCGCTCAGGTGGATCGGCGTATTGCCGTGAATGCGCCGGTTGTATTTGGAGCCTTGTACGAACGCCCACTGCTGACCGTCGCGCTTGACCTCAATCACCGACACACCTTCGCTCGCCTGAGCCTTGTGCACGTCTTCGGCGGATTGCGGGTCTTTGCCGTGATCGAAGAGGTAGCGGTAATTGGTGTATTCGTTGTTGATCGCCATCAGTGCGCGGCCGGCGGTCTCCGGCTTGTCACCGGGGAAGGTAAACAAGCTCATGCCGTCATTGTTGTCGCCGAATTGCAGCTCCTGCATCTTTGCAGTGCCTTTTCCGCTGGGGTCAAATGCCGGGCCGTTGGTGTGCAGCGGCTGGCCCCAACTGATCAGGACCGAGGAGCGATAGCCGGGCGGCAGACTGATGCTGTCAGCGGTGGAAGAGGGGATGCTGTCGAAGCCGAGCAGCGTGCTGTTGGCGGCGCTGACACTGGCGGCCATCACGCTGCGGCTGAGCAGGTTGCCCCCGAGAAACATCGCTGCGCCGCACAGGGCGCCCGCGCTGATGAATCCGCGTCGGGTCAGGCCAACCATGTTTTCGAGGTCGGTAGATTGGTTATCTTTTAATAGCGTCATCACGGGCTCCCTGCGGTTTAGGGCAAAACCCTATGCAGTTCGGATGACGTTATTGTGTCGGTCAGATGACGAGTCGGGGGTCGGGCTAGCGTGCAAGCGGCGCTTAAAGCGGCGTGCCGAGCAGAATATTCGAGGGCGCAAATTGAACCTTAACCTCACCGCCGACCTTTAGCTGCAAGGCGTGCAGCCGGTCCGCGTCGACCACGGCGCAAAGGATTTGATGGCTGGGAAGAACGATTCTGACTTCGCTCGGGCCATCCTCAGCATTGAAAATTTCCTCGATTTTCCCGGTGAGGCAATTGTGTCCGGTTGTTTCAAGCTGCTCGGGCGCCAGCAACGCCAGCCAGCCGGCCTTGATCAGGGCGAACACATCCGTGCCGATCTCAAGCCCCAGTCGCAGGGTGCTGTCGTGGGTGATCAGCGCCTCGATCGACAAGCCGCCCGCGAGCTGCAACGTGATCATGTCGTTGCGGCCCTGAGAACGAACGCCGCTGACCTGACCATGCAGCTGATTGCGCGCGCTGGTGCGCAGCATCAAGCGGCTGAGCAAGGCGAGGTCATTGGACTCCTCCGAGGTTTCCAGCAGTTGGGTCTGCAACGCCTGCAAGCGCTGATAAAGCCGCAGCACCCGCTCGCCTTCGGCCGACAATTTCGCGCCGCCGCCCCCTCGACCGCCGACGCTGCGCTCGACCAGCGGTTGCTGCGCCAGGTTGTTCAGCTCATCAATGGCGTCCCATGTCGCCTTGTAGCTCAGCCCTGCGCTCTTTGCTGCACGGGTGATCGAACCCTGCTCGGCAATGTGCTGCAACAGCGCAATGCGATGGGGGCGACGAACCATGTGCTGGGTGAGGGACGGCGGTAGTGACATAGGGGGTCGGATGCGCTGAGAGTGAAGACGCCGGAGTGTAAGGCAAAACGGCTCACGCCCAAATGCCGAGGATTTCTTAACCTCCCGGCCCTTAGTCCCCTGGCTTCGGCGTCCTTGCCAGGCAATACACGTCCACCGATTTTGCGCCGGCCTTGAGCAACAGTTCTGCCAGTGCGTTGGCTGTTGAGCCGGTGGTGAGGACGTCATCAATCAGCGCGAGGTGCTTGCCGCCAATCGGCGTCGCGTCCTTCAGCGCAAAGGCGGACGCCAGGTTGCGCTTTCTGGCTTTCGCATCCAGGCCCTGCTGCGAGGGTGTTTCCTTTACACGGCCAATCACGCGCTCATCGACGGGTAAGCCCAATCGCGCACCGAGCCAGTTCGCCAGCATCGCCGCTTGATTGAAGCCCCTCTGACGCAATCGCTTTTTGGCCAGTGGCACCGGGATAAGAACGTCCGGTCGCTGCAGGCCTTCATTGAAGCGGTGGTGCAGGGTTTCGCCCAACAGCTCCGCCAGTAGTCGGCCGAGCGGCCATTTGCTCTGATGCTTGAAGCGTGTGACCAGCGCGTCGATCGGGAAGTCGTAAAGCCACGGAGCGACAACTTCATTGAAGGCCGGAGGCTGGCGATTGCAGGCGCCACAGGTCAGACCGGACATCGGCATGGGCAATGCGCATCGGTCGCACTGGTCAATCAGCCAAGGCAGTTCGCGTTCACAGGGCACGCAGATCGTAGTGGTGGAATCAGTCGCTTCATCGCACAGCAAACATGTCTGTGCGTTTTTTAACCAGATGTAAACCTCACGCTCGTTATGCGGTTGACAGCGCATGTCGCTTCCTTAAATATGCCGAACATCCGTGTTGCGCCTGTGGGCTTTCCGGTTTTACCGCTGGGCAAAGCCGCCCGGGTCATCGTCCAGAAAACATCAAGGAGCCGCCCATGAGCGCCAGCATCAATGCCAACCTGCGTCACGACTGGAATCTAGCCGAGGTCAAGGCGCTGTTCACACAGCCATTCAATGACCTGCTGTTTCAGGCGCAAACCGTGCACCGCGCTCACTTCGACGCCAACCGCGTGCAGGTCTCGACCCTGCTGTCGATCAAAACCGGCGCCTGCCCGGAAGACTGCAAGTACTGCCCGCAATCGGGCCACTACAACACAGGTCTGGAAAAAGAAAAGCTGATGCAGGTCCAGCAAGTGCTGGAAGAAGCCGCACGCGCCAAGGCCATTGGTTCGACCCGTTTCTGCATGGGTGCGGCGTGGAAACACCCGTCGGCCAAAGACATGCCCTACGTGCTGGAGATGGTCAAAGGCGTCAAGGCCATGGGCCTGGAAACCTGCATGACCCTCGGCAAGCTGGATCAGGACCAGACCCAGGCGCTGGCCGCCGCAGGCCTTGATTACTACAACCACAACCTCGACACCTCGCCGGATTTCTACACCAGCATCATCACCACCCGCACCTACAGCGATCGCCTGCAGACCCTGGCGTACGTACGTGATTCGGGTATGAAGATCTGCTCTGGCGGCATTCTCGGCATGGGCGAATCCCTGGACGACCGCGCCAATCTGCTGATCCAGCTGGCCAACCTGCCAGAGCACCCGGAATCCGTGCCGATCAACATGCTGGTGAAAGTGGCCGGCACGCCGCTGGAAAACGCCGAGGATATCGATCCGTTCGATTTTATCCGCATGCTGGCCGTCGCGCGCATCCTGATGCCGCAATCCCACGTGCGTCTGTCCGCCGGCCGCGAAGCCATGAATGACCAGATGCAGGCCCTGGCGTTCTTCGCCGGCGCCAACTCGATCTTCTACGGCGACAAACTGCTGACCACCGCCAACCCGCAGTCCGACAAGGACATGCAGCTGTTCTCGCGTCTGGGCATTCAGCCAGAAGCCCGGGAAGAGCACTCGGACGAGGTGCATCAGGCCGCCATCGAACAAGCGCTGATCGAGCAGAAAAGCAGCGAGCTGTTTTACGACGCGGCTGTTTGATGCGCCTTCGATCCTCCGGCCAAAGTGCATCATTGTGGGAGTGAGCTTGCTCACGAAGGCGGCATTCCAGCCGCTGAAAATTTAGCGGATGTTCCTGACTCTTCGCGAGCAAGCTCGCTCCCACGGGTTCACCTCCAGCCTGACGATAACCGTGTGCTCATTACCCCGCGTCTACCTACGAGGCCTGCATGTCCTTTGATCTGAACGCACGTCTCGCTGCCCGTCGTGCCGAGCACCTTTACCGTCAGCGGCCCTTGCTGCAAAGCCCGCAGGGCCCTGAAGTCATCGTCGACGGCAAGCCGCTGCTGGCGTTCTGCAACAACGATTACATGGGGCTGGCCAATCACCCCGAAGTCATCGCGGCCTGGCAAGCCGGCGCCGAGCGTTGGGGCGTTGGCGGTGGCGCTTCGCATTTGGTGATTGGTCACAGCACGCCCCATCACGCCCTCGAAGAAGCACTCGCCGAGTTCACCGGGCGGCCCCGCGCGCTGCTGTTTTCCAACGGCTACATGGCCAACCTCGGCACCGTCACCGCGTTGGTCGGGCAGGGCGACACCGTGTTGGAAGATCGCCTCAATCATGCTTCGTTGCTCGACGCCGGCCTGCTCAGCGGTGCGCGTTTTTCCCGCTACCTGCACAACGATTGCGACAGCCTTGCCACCCGCTTGGACAAAGCCGTTGGCGACACGCTGGTGGTTACCGACGGCGTATTCAGCATGGACGGCGACGTCGCTGACCTACCCGCGCTGGCCAAGGCGGCCAAAGCCAAAAACGCGTGGTTGATGGTCGACGATGCTCATGGTTTCGGCCCACTGGGTGCAAGCGGTGCAGGCATAGTCGAACACTTCGGCTTGGGCATCGATGACGTTCCGGTGCTGATCGGCACGCTGGGCAAATCCTTCGGCACGGCGGGCGCATTCGTCGCGGGCAGCGAAGAGTTGATCGAAACCCTGATCCAGTTCGCCCGCCCCTATATCTACACCACCAGTCAGCCGCCAGCGCTGGCGTGCGCAACGCTGAAAAGCCTCGAACTGCTGCGCACCGAACACTGGCGGCGTGAGCACCTGGCTGCACTCATCAAGCAGTTTCGCGCTGGCGCTCAAGCCCTCGGCCTGGCGCTGATGGACAGTTTCACGCCCATCCAGCCAATCCTGATTGGCGACAGCGGGCGCGCGTTGCGGCTGTCGCAGTTGCTGCGAGAGCGCGGCGTGATGGTCACCGCCATTCGGCCGCCGACGGTGCCTGCGGGCGGCGCGCGTTTACGCGTGACACTGTCCGCCGCCCACAGCGAGGCGCAGGTGCAGCTATTGTTGAATGCACTGGAGCAGTGTTTTCCGCTGCTGGGCGTAGACGAATCTTCGGAGCTGAACCATGCGTGATCAGTTGATCCTGTTGCCCGGTTGGGGCCTTGGCGTTTCTCCTCTGGAACCGCTGGCGGCGGCGCTGCGCGGACTCGACGAGCATTTGCGGGTCGTCATCGAACCCTTGCCGGACATGGACATTGACAGCCTCGACGAATGGCTCGATGAGCTGGATTCAACGTTGCCCGATAACGTTTGGCTGGGCGGCTGGTCCCTGGGTGGCATGCTCGCCGCCGAACTCGCTGCGCGCAGGGGCGAGCGCTGCTGTGGGCTGGCGACGTTTGCCAGCAACGTCTGCTTCGTGGCCCGCAGCGAGTGGCCCAATGCGATGCCACAAACGGATTTCGACGCGTTCATTGCCGGTTGCAAAGCCGACCTGGACGCAACGCTCAAGCGCTTCACCCTGTTATGCGTGCAAGGCGCCGAAGAGCCACGGCCGCTGTCGAGACAACTGAAAGCCTGCGCGCCCCACGGCACCAGTGCCGGTTTGATCGAAGGCCTGAAGCTGCTCGAGCAAATGGACACGCGCAAAGCGCTGCAAGGGTTTCGCGGTCCTCAATTGCATCTGTTCGGCGGTCTAGACGCGTTGGTGCCCGCTGAAGCATCGGCGGACTTGCTTTGCCTCCAGCCTGACATCGAAGTCGGCGTAATCGAGCAGGCCAGTCACGCTTTTATTCTGGAAAACCCGCACGGCGTCGCCGCTGCAGTTCATGCGTTTTTACACGAGTCCGGTGATGACTGATCTTTCCCACTGCGCGGTGCTGAAGGCCGTGAAACAGCAACAGGCAGCCGGGCAACACACCCTGCCTGACAAGCGTCAGGTGGCGGCGTCCTTCTCGAAGGCCGCGGCGAGTTACGACAGCGTGGCCGACTTGCAGCGCGCCGTCGGCACCGAGCTGATGACGCGACTGCCAGCCTTGGCACCCTCCCGCTGGTTGGACCTGGGCAGCGGCACCGGTTGCTTCAGCCGCGCACTGGCGCAGACGTTTCCTGAGAGCGAAGGCGTTGCGCTCGACATCGCCGAAGGCATGCTGCGTTATGCACGCCCTTTAGGGGGCGCCACTCATTACGTGTCAGGCGACGCGGAGCATCTTCCGCTGCGCGACGCGAGCGTCGATCTGATGTTCTCCAGCCTGGCGGTGCAATGGTGCCCGGATTTTTCCGCGGTGCTGAGCGAAGCGCGTCGTGTGCTGAAACCGGGCGGCGTGTTCGCTTTTGCCAGCCTCTGCGTCGGGACGCTGGTTGAACTGCGCGACAGCTGGCAGGCGGTGGACGGCATGGTCCACGTCAACCGCTTCCGCGAGCGCGAGGACTATCAACGCTTCTGCGCGGACAGTGGTCTGAGCGTGCGCAGCCTCGAAGTCCTGCCCCACGTGCTGCACTATCCTGACGTGCGCAGCCTGACCCACGAGCTCAAGGCATTGGGTGCGCACAACATCAATCCGGGTCGCCCGGGAGGCCTGACCGGCCGCGCGCGAATTCAGGCTTTGATGGAGGCGTACGAAAGGTTTCGTCAGGAAAAAGGCCTGCCCGCCACGTATCAGGTGGTGTACGCCGTCTTGGCGAAGCCTGAAATTGATTAAAAAATGATCTATTAGTCAGCGTCCGTCAAACGGGCGCTATAGTAAGCAGGCAATAGTTTGAAATATCTGAACGGATGGTCGCCACGATGAGCGCTGCGTATTTCATCACGGGAACCGACACCGACGTTGGCAAGACCACCATCGCCACAGGGCTTCTGTACGCGGCGCGGCAGTCGGGGTTGAGTACGGCGGCAGGCAAGCCCGTGGCTTCAGGGTGCGACGTCAAATCCAAAGGTCTGCGCAACTCGGACGCCGTCGCCCTGCGTGCCGAATGTTCGATCCAACTGACCTACAACGAAGTCAATCCGGTGGCCTTCGAGCCAGCCATCGCGCCCCATCTGGCCGCACGGGAGGCGGGTGTCGCCCTGACCGTGCAGTCCTTGCTCGGCCCGATGCAGCATATCCTCGACAAGCAGGCCGACTTCACGCTGATCGAAGGGGCTGGCGGCTGGCGCGTTCCACTGGCCGATCAGGCCAATCTGTCTGACCTGGCCATCGCGCTGAAGCTGCCGGTGATTCTCGTGGTAGGCGTGCGGCTGGGCTGCATCAGTCATGCATTGCTGTCCGCTGAAGCGATCGCCAACGACGGTCTGCAACTGGCGGGCTGGGTGGCGAATATCATCGATCCCAAAACGTCACGGCTTGAGGAAAACCTCGCCACGCTCGCGGAGCGTTTGCCAGCGCCGTGCCTCGGTCGCGTGCCGTTCATGAAGAAGGCAACCGCGGAGATGATCGCCGAGCACCTGCATCTGGAGCTGTTGGACTAGCGAGTAATGAGTCGCTGAGTGTGAGGCGCGTCACAAGGCTTAATGCCACTAGTCGCTTCGCAGAGTAATCCAGTCGCTTTGCTGCTTTAATCGCTGTGTTCGCTACGAACAGAGGATCGTGCTTATGCAAATCTCACTGAATAACACACTGTACCCAGGCCTCAGCGCAATGCAGGTCGGGCAGGGCCGTGTCGATCAGGCTGCAACCCAGTTGGCCAGTCCCGCCACCGAGGTGTCCGGGCGCAGTCAGTCTTCGGATTTCCAGCTAGAGCGCCTGCGCTCTGTGGACCGTCCGCAACGCTCCGACATGGCCACCAATGTTGTCGAGTTGACCCAAGGCCGGATTCAAGTACAGGCTGGCGTGAGAGTCGAAAAAGCCAGCGACGAAATGCTTGGCACGCTGATCGATACCTTCGCCTGATTTGCCTTCTATCGTGCGCTGCGGCGCACGTCGCTGCGTGCCACCCTCCTGAATAACGCCTCATTCACGTGCCTATCCTGCGGGCGCTTTAGCCTTTTTTACCTCGACGTTTTCTAGACTCAACGCTCCGGTTTTAACCGCGTGGCGTCGTCTACGCACGCCTGCGAGTTGCCCGCATCAGGTGATGAAAGGCGCTGGGCGTCGCTTGACAAGGTATAGGCGTAAACGTATGTTTCAAACACCTGTTTGATCGCCGCGTGAACCCAAGCGTCGGCGCCGGGGCAATGCCCCACAGTGACCACACGGTCATCCAATTCCAGGATTCACCAGCAGAGGTTTATCGCTATGCCTGACTACAAGGCCCCCTTGCGTGATATTCGCTTCGTCCGTGACGAGCTGCTCGGCTACGAAGCGCACTATCAGAGTCTGCCAGCATGCCAGGACGCCACGCCTGACATGGTTGACGCCATTCTCGAGGAAGGCGCCAAGTTTTGTGAGCAGGTTCTGGCCCCGCTGAACCGTGTGGGTGACATCGAAGGCTGCACCTGGAGCGAGTCCGGCGTAAAAACGCCGACCGGTTTCAAGGAAGCCTACAAGCAGTTCGTTGAAGGTGGCTGGCCGAGCCTGGCTCACGATGTCGCCCATGGCGGTCAAGGTCTGCCCGAGTCGCTGGGTCTGGCGGTCAGTGAAATGGTCGGTGAAGCCAACTGGTCGTGGGGCATGTACCCAGGCCTGTCCCATGGCGCGATGAACACCATCTCCGAGCACGGCACCCCTGAGCAGCAGGACGCCTACCTGACCAAGCTGGTCTCGGGCGAGTGGACCGGCACCATGTGCCTGACCGAACCTCACTGCGGTACCGACCTGGGCATGCTGCGCACCAAGGCCGAGCCTCAGGCTGACGGTTCGTACAAAGTGTCCGGCACCAAGATCTTCATTTCCGCTGGCGAACACGACATGGCCGATAACATCGTCCACATCGTGCTGGCCCGCCTGCCCGATGCGCCTGCCGGCACCAAAGGCATTTCCCTGTTCATCGTGCCGAAATTCGTGCCGGCCGCTGACGGCAGCGTCGGCGAGCGCAATGCTGTGACCTGTGGTTCGCTGGAACACAAGATGGGCATTCACGGCAACGCCACCTGCGTGATGAACTTCGACGGCGCCACCGGTTACCTGATCGGCCCGCCGAACAAAGGCCTGAACTGCATGTTCACCTTCATGAACACCGCGCGTCTGGGCACGGCGCTGCAAGGTCTGGCTCACGCCGAGATCGGTTTCCAGGGCGGCCTGAAATACGCCCGTGAGCGTCTGCAGATGCGCTCGCTGACTGGCCCGAAGGCGCCGGAGAAAGCCGCTGACCCGATCATCGTTCACCCCGACGTACGTCGCATGCTGCTGACCATGAAGGCCTTCGCCGAGGGGACTCGCGCGATGGTGTACTTCACCGCCAAGCAGGTCGACATCGCCAAGTACAGCGACGACGCCGAAGTCAAGAAGCAAGCCGATGGCCTGCTGGCGTTCATGACCCCGATCGCCAAGGCGTTCATGACCGAAGTCGGTTTCGAAGCCGCCAACCACGGCGTCCAGGTCTACGGTGGCCACGGCTTTATTGCCGAGTGGGGCATGGAGCAGAACGTTCGCGACGCCCGTATTGCCATGCTTTACGAAGGCACCACCGGTATTCAGGCGCTCGACCTGCTGGGTCGTAAAGTGCTGATGACTCAGGGCGAGGCGCTCAAGGGCTTCACCAAGATCGTCCACAAGTTCTGCCAGTCGCAGGAAGGCAATGAAGCGATCAGCGAATTCGTGACACCGCTCGCTGCGTTGAACAAAGAATGGGGCGAACTGACCATGAAGGTCGGCATGGCCGCCATGAAAGACCGTGAAGAAGTTGGTGCCGCTTCGGTGGATTACCTGATGTATTCCGGTTACGCCTGCCTGGCGTACTTCTGGGCTGACATGGCTCGTGTGGCAGCCGAGAAACTGGCGGCCGGCACCAGCGAAGAAGCCTTCTACACCGCCAAGCTGCAGACGGCGCGCTTCTACTTCCAACGCATCCTGCCGCGGACCCGCACCCACGTGGCAACCATGCTGTCGGGCGCCAGCAACCTGATGGACATGAACGAAGAACACTTCGGCCTGGCTTACTAAGTCACCGGAAGCGTTTCACTCAAGCCGCTTGTCCTCAGGGACAAGCGGCTTTTTTTTGTCTGCCGGTCTTTGCCCCAAGGCCATGCACATTCTTCCTCATCCTATGCATGACGCGGCCGATACAGGCACAATGCCATTTAATCAGCGCTCGCATCTTTCGGTGAGGAGATAGTCCTTTTGCTGCGCCCTTCTGCCGCACGGCTCAGTCATTTTTTACCCTCTCTGGCCTTGCTGATTGCCGGACTGGCGGCCGCGTACGTGAAAGACCTCAACGTCTTCTTCACCTCACTCTTCAACGTGCTGCCCACTCTGGTGCTGTTGCTGGGTGGTGCGTATTGCGGCGTTTACAAGCGGCAGCGTGAACTGTTCCTGATGATCACGGTATACATCGCCTATTT
The DNA here is from genome assembly GCF_057291635.1 of Pseudomonas sp. 1L-C-7-B-C1. Classification (NCBI taxonomy): domain Bacteria; kingdom Pseudomonadati; phylum Pseudomonadota; class Gammaproteobacteria; order Pseudomonadales; family Pseudomonadaceae; genus Pseudomonas; species Pseudomonas sp. 1L-C-7-B-C1. Next base: position 136,159 of record NZ_JBXAWH010000014.1, read on the forward strand.
CCTCCTCGACACGCAGACCGATTACTACCGCGATAACGGCAAGGTCCGAGAGGACGCTGCCGTGGTGTTTCATCTGTGCTGCCTATTGCTTCCGGTTATGTTTGGCCTGTTTGCCGCGTGGGAAGAGCGGACCCATCTGTTCCAAGACCTTGTCGCTCGGCTGGCGGTACTGGTCGCCGTCGGCAGCGTCGCGCTGGGACTCGAACAGAGCTTTCCCGCCGGGCTGCTGGCCTGGCTCGCCGAAATCCGCTGGCCGGCGCTGCACGGAGACTGGATGAGCCTGATCCAGTTGTCTTACGTGACGTTTTTCATCGCGTTCGCCGTGTTGATCACGCAATACCTCTATAAGCCGCGCCCGCTGCATGCCGCACAACTGGTGGGGTTGCTCGGCATGTTCTGGGCGTTGCCGAAAACCTTCATCCTGCCGTTCACCCTGAACATCATGTGCAGCCAGGTGATGCTGATGATTGCGGCGGCGGTCGCGCACGAGGCCTACCAAATGGCGTTCCGCGACGAGCTGACCGGGCTGCCCGGCCGACGCGCGCTCAATGAGCGGATGCAGCGACTGGGCCGCAATTATGTGCTGGCGATGAGCGATGTCGATCATTTCAAGAAATTCAACGACACCCACGGCCACGACGTCGGCGACCAGGTGCTGCGTCTAGTGGCGAGCAAATTGTCGAAGATCACCAACGGTGGCGGGCGCGCCTATCGCTATGGCGGTGAAGAATTCGCCATCGTGTTTGCCGGCAAAACCCTGGAAGAGTGCATGCCGCATCTCGAAGTCATCCGGGAAACCATCGCCAGCTATCAGATTCAGCTGCGCAATCAGGACAATCGGCCGAATGACGACCTGCAAGGGCGCCAGCGTCGGGCAGGTTCCCAGGCTTCAGCGGTATCGGTGACGGTCAGCATTGGTGTGGCTGAGCGTCTTCCCGAGCATCGCAATCCGGAAGAAGTCCTCAAGTCTGCCGATCAGGCGCTGTATGCCGCCAAAGGTGCCGGCCGTAACTGCGTCATCAGTCATGCACAGACGAGCAAGCGCGGCGCTGTTCGCATGGCAGCCGCTGGCTAAATCAACGTTTTTTAATCACTAGACAAACCCACTCGCGGTCGCAAGCGGGCATGGGCCTGACTGTGATTTGGTCATGACCGGAAAACAGATAATAGTCACGTGTTGACCCTATGTGTCGCAAATGGTGTTCAGGTACACTCGTCCCACTGACGCACCGGCGCCGCAATATCCCTGCGGCGCCGCTCCTCCCCGAGTTCTTTGCCGCTGAAACGAGGTTTGCCATGGCTGACTACAAAGCGCCCTTGCGCGATATGCGCTTCGTCCTCAATGAAGTGTTCGAAGTCTCCCGACTTTGGGCCACGCTGCCCGAACTGTCTGAAACCGTGGACGCCGAGACCGTCGAGGCGATTCTCGAAGAGGCGGGCAAAGTCACTGGCAGATCCGTTGCACCCCTGAGTCGCGCGGCCGATGAAGAAGGCTGTCACTGGGACGATACCGTCGTCACCACACCGGCAGGCTTCGTTCAGGCGTACAAAACGTACGCTGAAGGGGGCTGGGTCGGCGTCGGCGGCAATCCGGAATTTGGCGGCATGGGCATGCCCAAAGCGGTGTCTGCCCAAGTCGAAGAGATGGTCAACTCCGCGAGCCTCGCGTTCGGGCTGTACCCGATGTTGACGTCCGGCGCGTGCGTCTCGATCGCCACCCACGCCAGCGAAGCATTGAAAACCAAGTACCTGCCGAACATGTACGCCGGGGTATGGGCCGGTTCAATGTGTCTGACCGAAGCTCACGCCGGCACCGACCTCGGGATCATCCGCACGAAAGCGGAGCCGCAGACCGGCGGGTCCTACAAAATCAGCGGGACTAAAATCTTCATCACCGGCGGCGAGCACGACCTCACCGAGAACATCATCCATCTGGTCTTGGCCAAGCTGCCGGACGCACCGGCAGGGCCGAAGGGCATTTCGCTGTTCCTCGTGCCGAAGATCATGGTCAACGACGACGGCAGCCTGGGTGAGCGCAACACGGTGTCCTGCGGGTCCATCGAGCACAAGATGGGCATTCAGGCGTCGGCCACCTGTGTGATGAACTTCGATCAGGCCGAGGGCTATCTGATCGGCGAGCCGAATAAAGGCCTCGCGGCGATGTTCACCATGATGAACTACGAGCGACTGGGGGTCGGCATTCAAGGCCTGGCGTCCGGCGAGCGTTCTTATCAGAACGCGATCGAGTACGCCCGCGACCGTCTGCAAAGCCGGGCCCCGACAGGCGCGCAGTCCAAAGAAACCATGGCCGACCCGATCATCGTTCACCCCGATGTGCGCCGCATGCTGTTGACGATGAAGGCGCTGAACGAAGGCGGTCGCGCGTTCTCCACGTACGTAGCCATGCAACTGGACACCGCCAAGTACAGCGAAGACGCCGATGTGCGTCAGCGCGCCGATGCGTTGGTCGCGCTGCTGACCCCGGTCGCCAAAGCCTTCCTCACCGACATGGGCCTGGACACCACTGTGCACGGTCAGCAGGTGTTCGGCGGTCACGGCTACATTCGCGAGTGGGGTCAGGAGCAACTGGTGCGTGATGTGCGCATCACCCAGATCTACGAAGGCACCAACGGCATTCAGGCACTGGACCTGATGGGGCGGAAGATCGTCGCCAGCGGCGGAGCGTATTACAAGCTGTTTTCCGACGAGGTCCGTCAATTTATCGCGTCATCTGAAAGTTCGCAGGCCGAGTTCACCAAGCCGTTGGCCGCAGCACTGACCACACTGGACGAATTGACCGGCTGGGTGTTGGACCGGGCGCGCAGCAACCCGAATGAAATCGGTGCCGCGTCCGTTGAGTATCTGCATGCGTTCGGATACACGGCCTACGCCTACATGTGGGCGATGATGGCCAAAGCCGCGTGGGGCAAAGAAGCTCAGGAAGATTTCTACGCCGGCAAGCTGGGCACTGCACGGTTTTATTTTGCGCGGCTGCTGCCGCGAATTCAGTCACTTTCGGCGTCGGTCACGGCAGGCAGCGAGTCGCTGTATCTGTTGAAGGCGTCACAGTTCTGACACTACGGAAACCATGTAAGCATTTGCTTACATGACGTGATGGCAATCGGCTCTATCGCTTTAGTGGATCCAAGTTTAATCTACACACATGGACGTCGCGCAGGATGCGCAAACAGATAACAGGGACACGTAAGGGATTGCCTGCCAGGACGGCGGGAAGAAATGGAAGTCATGGGAAACAGTCTGGAAAACCTCGCTTAGGCGGGGTTTTCTTTTTTCTGCGTTTTGAAAAAGTGCGATGCCATCGGCCGCTTCGCTTGGGGCGCCTGCGGGAAGGTAATGGCTTGAGGAAGTGCGCTGCGGAACCCCTGTAGTGGCTCAAGGTCGATTAGCTGTGCGGCCCTCTTCTATTGGGCCACTTAATCAGGAGCTCCACCCATGGACATCATTCGCATCATCATCGCCATCCTGCTGCCACCCCTGGGCGTGTTCCTGCAAGTCGGCTTCGCCGGCGCTTTCTGGCTGAATATCCTGCTGACCCTGCTGGGCTACATCCCGGGGATCATCCATGCGATCTACATTATTGTCAGTCGCAAGTAACCCGATCCGCTGAACACCGCGCTTCCTGTCTCAGGTCAGCTGACATAAAGTCCGACGTCGGACTTTATGATCAGGAAGGTCAGGGATGGACGTCGTTCTGGGATTACTCGCCGCTCTTTTCTGGGGCGGCACAGACTTTCTGGTAGGGCTCAATGCCCTCCTGCGACTTGTAGGACCGGCTTTAGCCGGGAAGGCTTCAATCGCCACACCGCAAATTGATCGTTGCATCCACCGACCTCTTCCCGGCTGAAGCCGGTCCTACCAGGCGACTGCGTACGCCTGTGAAACTGGCTATGCCCCACAGAAATGTAGCGTGTATCGCAATACCCCGTGGGAGCGAGCTTGCTCGCGAAGGGGCCAGGACTTTTTAAAGGGGACTGATTTATTTACAACGCTTCACCGTAAATTAATCTGTCCCCTTGACAGCCCATCTGGCCAATTCCCGGCTGAAGCCGGTCCTACCGAAATCCGCGCGAACTGAACAACCTCAAATCACCCATCAATCACTTTCCGGTAAAACGCCCACTCGGTCTCCAGTGCATGGGCTAGGTTGGCCGCTTTGCGGAAGCCGTGGCGTTCGTCGGGGTAGAAGTGTCCTTCGGCCGGGATGCCGTTTTCCAGTAACGCCTTGAGCATGTCGCGGGTCTGGGCTGGGACGACCACGGCGTCGAGTTCGCCTTGGAAGAAAATCACAGGAACCTTGATCTGGTCGGCATGCAGCAGCGGCGTGCGCTCCCGGTAGCGCGCCATGTCGACATCGGGGTCGCCGATCAGCCAGTCCAGGTAATCCGCTTCGAACTTGTGCGTGGCTTCCGCCAGTGCCAGCGGATCGCTCACCCCATACAGGCTCGCGCCCGCGCGGAACACATCCTTGAAGGCCAATGCGCACAGCGTCGTATAGCCACCTGCACTGCCGCCGCGGATGAATGCGTTTTCCGGATCGATCAAACCCTGATTGCCCAGGTACTCGACCACCGCACACGCGTCTTCGACGTCGACAACGCCCCATTCCAGAAACAGCGCCTGACGATACGCTCGGCCGTAACCGGTGCTTCCGCGATAGTTGAGGTCAGCGACAGCGAAGCCCCGTTGGGTCCAGAACTGAATGCGCGGGTCCAGTGCGGGATAGCAGGCGGAGGTCGGGCCGCCGTGGATGAACACCACCAGCGGCGGCTTATCGTCGCCATTCATGGCCGGATAGAAATACCCGTGCGCTTCGCTCGAGCCGCTCGGATAACGCAGGGTTTGCGGCTGGCTGATTCGCTCGACGGGGAGGGGGCTCACGCCGCCGGCCAGCACCTGAACGCGCTTGTCAGCACGGCTGATGGCAATCACCGCAGAAGGGCTGACGGGCGACGCCGCGATGCAATAGAGGTAATCCGCGTCCACCGCGAGGCTTCTGAAACGGCTGTAATCCCCGCTGAAATCTTCAACTGAACCCTGCGCCGAACGCAGGCCGAGCAGACCTTTGCCGTCCTCGAACCAAGCGGCGAGGTAAGCGCCATCACTCAGCGGCGCCCAGGTCGACGCGCCCAGTTGCCACGGCGCCGAAGCGTGATCGGCAGCGGCGGCAGGCAGCGCTTCAAAACCATCCAGCGTCTCAACCCACGGCTGCCAGAAGCCGGCGCGGTCGGTCAGGCAATACAGGCGGCCAGCCTCATCAAAGCGGGGTTGCTGCAGCGATTCCAGCCCCAGCCCGCCCGCGAGGCAGTGCGGCCGTCCCCACGCGAGATCGGCCTGGCGTTCGACGCTCATGAGTCGCGTAGACGTCCACGGCTGATGGGGCCGCCACCACTCTATCCACACCAGGCGATTGCCATCCGGACTGACGGTGGGCGATGCATAAAAATCGGCGCCTTCGGCCAGTACCTGCCGGCGGCCGTCAGCGACGTCGATCGCGACCAGCCGGTGAGTGTCCTTATCCTCCTCAACCGCCAGAATCTGCCCACTCGCGTAGCGGACATCTCCGAAGAGCTTGTCGCCCTGGGTCAGGGGTTGAGGTGTTTGGGAGTCGAAGGGCTGGAGGTAAATCTGCTGGTCCGCTTCGTTGACGAATACCGCAGCATCGTCAGTCAGGCAGAACGACCCGCCGCCGTATTCATACACCCGGCTGCGCACGCTGAAACCCTCGGGTGTCAGGCAAACGGTCGCGCCGTCGTGCCAGCGCCAGATGCGTGTGGCGGCATCCTGCGGGCGGAATTCACTCCAGAAAAGCCCCGCAGGGCTGACGCTGAGTTCGGCGAAATCGGTGCCTGCCGCCACAGCCTGGGCGGCAGAAAGAAGGTCAGGACTTGGCGATGAGGCGTGAGTTTCGTTCATTGCGGAAGGCCAGTTGCTCGATGGTCTGGCTAGCATACTCGGCTTCATCACGGGCTTGGGTGATCAAGTGATGCTGCGGCGACTTGCTGCACACCGGGTCCGTATTGCTTGCATCGCCGGTGAGCATGAACGCCTGACAGCGGCAGCCACCGAAGTCTTTTTCCTTCTCGTCGCAGGAGCGGCAAGGCTCTGGCATCCACTCGTAACCGCGAAAGCGATTGAAACCGAACGACTCGTACCAGATGTGCTGCATGGTGTGATCGCGCACGTTGGGAAACTGGATCGGCATCTGCCGCGCGCCATGGCACGGCAGCGCAGTACCATCCGGCGTCACGGTGAGGAACAGATTGCCCCAGCCATTCATGCAGGCTTTCGGACGCTCTTCGTAATAATCCGGGGTGACGAAGATCAACTTCACCGGGTGATTTTCAGCGGCGAGCTTGACCCGGTATTCGTTAGTAATGCGTTCGGCGCGCACGAGTTGGTCTTTGGTCGGCAGCAAGCCCACACGATTCAGGTGTGCCCAGCCGTAGAACTGACAGGTCGCCAGCTCCACGAAGTCCGCTTCCAGCGCCACACACAGCTCGATGATCTTGTCGATCTTGTCGATGTTGTGCCGATGGGTCACGAAGTTGAGGACCATCGGGTAGCCATGCTTTTTCACAGCGCGGGCCATTTCCAGCTTCTGCGCGAAGGCTTTTTTCGAGCCGGCGAGCATGTTGTTCACTTGCTCGTCGCTGGCCTGGAAACTGATCTGGATGTGGTCCAGCCCGGCTTCCTTGAAGTCGATGATCTTCTGCTCGGTCAGGCCGATGCCGGAAGTGATCAGGTTGGTGTAGAAGCCCAGCCGCCGCGCTTCGGCAATCAGCTCCGCCAAGTCCTGGCGCACCAGGGGCTCGCCCCCTGAGAAGCCGATCTGCGCCGCGCCCATTTGCCGGGCTTCGGCCATGACCTTGAACCACTGCTCGGTGGTCAACTCCTGCCCCTGCTTGGCAAAGTCCAGCGGGTTTGAGCAATACGGGCATTGCAGCGGGCAGCGATAGGTCAGCTCGGCGAGCAGCCACAGCGGCAGCCCGACCGGGGGCGTGGGCGGAATGTAGACGTCGGACCGCGTGTTCACTAAGTCAGGCAAATTCGATCCAGAGCTCTGCACGGGCGACCTCCATGAATTGCTCGACGTCAGTGCCGAGCTCGGGAACGCCGGGGAATTTTTCGTCGAGCAGCGCAATGATCGCGCCGACGCTGCGCTGACCATCGATCAAACCGCCAATCCCGCTCGCGCTTTCGTTGAGCTTGATCATGCCTTCAGGATAAAGCAGCACGTGACCGTTTTGCGCGGGCTCGAACTGGAAACGATAACCGCGGCGCCAGTTGGGCACCTGTTCGCGATTGAAGCTCATAGGGCAATTCCTTTGTGCCAGACGCGTTGGTCGGTCACGCTGTGGTAGGGCGGGCGGTTCAGCTCGTAGGCCATGCTCATGGCATCGAGCATGCTCCACAAAATGTCGAGTTTGAACTGCAGAATTTCCAGCATGCGCTCTTGGCCTTCCCGCGTGGTGTAGTGCTGCAGCGTGATCGCCAGACCATGCTCGACGTCGCGGCGGGCCTGGCCCAGGCGGGTGCGGAAGTATTCGTAGCCGGTCGGATCGATCCACGGATAGTGCTGCGGCCAGCTGTCCAGACGCGACTGATGGATCTGCGGCGCAAACAGCTCGGTCAGCGAACTGCTCGCCGCTTCCTGCCAATTGGCGCGACGGGCGAAGTTGACGTAGGCATCGACCGCAAATCGTACGCCGGGCAGGACCAGTTCCTGCGAGCGAAGCTGGTCAGGATCCAGTCCCACGGCCTGACCCAGACGCAGCCAGGCTTCGATGCCACCGTCTTCACCGGGCGCTCCGTCATGATCCAGCAAGCGCTGTATCCACTCGCGGCGGATCTCCCGGTCCGGGCAGTTGGCCAGGATCGCAGCGTCCTTCAGCGGGATATTCACCTGATAGTAGAACCGGTTGGCGACCCAGCCCTGAATCTGCTCGCGGGTCGCGCGCCCTTCGTACATCGCCACATGAAAGGGGTGATAGATGTGGTAATACGCGCCCTTGGCGCGCAGGGCCTGTTCAAATTCAGCGGGGGACAGCGGCGTTGCATCGCTCATGTCGGCAGTTCTCGTCAAGAATTTCCGCAGATCTCGTGGGAGTGGGCTTGCTCACGAAGGCGATCTACCTGTGCCTCATCGGCTGGCTGATCTGACACCTTCAGGAGCAAACTCACCCCACAGTCGGTTATTCAGCGTTCTTAAAGCTCGATGCTCATCCCGTCGAATGCCACTTCGACGTTCCGCCGCGCCAGTTCAGCGCGCTCGGGCGAGTCTTCGTCGAGGATAGGGTTGGTGTTGTTGATATGGATAAGCACCTTGCGCTGTTGCGGCAGCTTTTCCAGCACTTCGAGCATGCCGCCGGGGCCGTTTTGCGCCAGATGACCCATCTCCGTCCCGGTGCGGGTGCCGACGCCACGACGCTGCATTTCATCGTCGTCCCACATTGTGCCGTCGACCAACAGACAGTCGGCGCCGCTCATTTTCTCCATGAGGGCATCGTCGACTTTGCCCAGACCTGGGGCGTAGAACAATTTGCCGCCGGTGCTCAGGTCCTCGACCATCAAGCCGATGTTGTCGCCCGGGTGCGGGTCGAATCGGTGAGGCGAGTAGGGCGGTGCCGCGCTGCGCAGTGGAAATGGCGTAAAGCGCAGGTTCGGACAGGCTGGAATGACAAAGCTGCCTTCCAGCTCAATGCGATTCCAGGCCAGGCCGCCATTCCAGTGTTTGAGCATGTTGAACAGCGGGAAACCGGTGCTCAGGTCCTCGTGGACCATGTCTGTGCACCAGACTTGATGCGGGCAGCCTTCACGCAGGCTCAGCAGCCCGGTGGTGTGGTCGATCTGGCTGTCCATCAGAATGATCGCGCTGATCCCGGTGTCGCGCAGGCCACGATTGGGCTGCATCGGGGCGAAACCCTGGAGCTGGGCGCGGATGTCGGGAGAGGCATTGCACAAGATCCAGTTCACACCGTCGTCCGACAGCGCGATGGACGACTGGGTGCGCGCGTGCGCCCGCAAGCTGCCGTCGCGAAAGCCTGCGCAATTGGCGCAGTTGCAGTTCCACTGAGGGAAACCACCGCCGGCGGCGGAACCGAGAATCTGGATGTGCATGTGAACCCCGTAGCGACGGCCGATCGGCCCTGAAATCAGAATCGCGTTAATAAAAAAGCCCCGGCGAACCGAGGCTTCTCACCGCGCAACAATCAACGGCTTGCGAAGTACATGGTGACTTCAAAGCCGATACGCAGATCAGTGTAAGCAGGTTTAGTCCACATAATTGACTCCTTCTGGGTTAGTGCAGCGGTGGGTGACTACATTCGTTAGTGCTCCGGCGAGCGGAGACGTTCAAATGCTTAGGGGGCTATGTTACTAAAATTATCGGCGGCCCAATGATGAAATATCCGATAAAGATCCTTGCACAACGGGCAATGATCGGCTGTTTGCGGACCATGACCTGCGCGGGCTAGAGCGGACTGGCACGGTTTGACAGGCACAGGCGGGCGCCGTCCGGCTGTGCCAGCCGATGGGCGGCTTCGAGCAAAGCGTCCTGCCGAAGATGTGCAAGGGAATGTTGCAGGCGGGTGCAGTAATCAGTGCTGTGGCCTGCCAGGTGCGCTTGCCAGAGGAGTTCGGCTGCTTGCAGGTGCTCCATGTCAGCCGTTTCGAGTTGGTCCTGCAGGATTTTTACCTGCGCGGGTAGGTCTGCGGCGTTGATCAATGCCGGCAGACCCTCGATGAAGGTCTCGATGTGCGCTACGAGCTGTTCCGCGCTCGCGCTAGGGGATTGCACGCCAAACAGGAGACCTCCATGCCCGGCGATCTGTCGGAAACCGCTGAAGACGGCGTAGCCCAGTTGCAGCTCGACACGCAGACGCTGGTAGAACGGGGCCTGCATCAGCTGTGCGAAGAGTCGCCATGTGGCTTCGTCATGGAGAGAATCGGATGGCGCTGGATAGAACATCAGCACCGCAGTTTCGGAAGACTCGGACGGTTCGATTACCCACCGGTTTCCTGTGTCTCGAGGTGTTGCGAGTGCCGAACCATCAGGCAGACCGTGGATGAGCCGGGCAGCGTGGCTCAACACATTGCCCGCTGAGGGTGTAAAACCCGTGACAAACCCTGTCCAACTGGCCTCAGCCCACACGCGCTGCAGGTCGTGGGTGTGTGGGGTGACTGAATTGTTCAAATAATGATCAGGAAGCGTCTTCAACAGCTGACGGATCGGGATAGCGGCCGGTTCATCAGTTGGCGCACCGTAGCGCGCCAGGGTTTGCGCATCCGGCTGGACGAGCAGACTCAGCGCCTCTTCCAGTACGGCGGGCAACGGTTCCGCCAGGCCTGAGACTTTCAGCTGCCAGAACCTGCCGTAGGCACTGAATGCCAGCGTGACTCCCGCTTGACTGGCTTGGGCCGCCAGTGATCTCAGGCTTTCTTCCAACATTCGCGCAAGCTTGGGCTGCGCAGTAACGAGCGTCCATCGTAGGTACAGCGCGGCCTCGCCGTTTGCTGGCAGCGCATTGCTGAATGTCAGCTTGGCCAAGGGCAAGGTCGGCATGGTAGATGCCGTTGCGGGTTTCAGAAATGGATTGGGCTCAGGCAGCCGCCACTCAACGCTGGATGAGCCACACGCCAAGGGCTCGACTTGCGTGCGTAACAGCGCTGCGGGTGTGAGCTGGCTGAGCAGCGCATCAACCGCCTCTGTCGACAGACCCGCCGCATCAGGTTCAGCGCTGTAATACCGCGCCAGCGACAGCGCACCGCTGACGGCCAGACGCCGCTGTTCCAGCCGTGCGTATTCTTCGATCGACTGACGGTAATGAAATTTGAAGAAGGCGAGCCAGCTGAAAACCAGTGCTGGTACGTGCGATGACGCGTCGGGAGGCGTTGCAGCCGACACGAACGCGACGTCGACTAATGCCTGACCGGCAAATTCATACATGACCTCAGCCTTCAGAGACTCAATCAATCCCTGTTCGCGCAACTCCGCCACCAGCCCACCCGCTTGCGCATCGCTCATCCAGGTACAGAGAAAGGCAGCAGCATGCTCCTGTCCGACCGGTAAGCCTTCGCACGCAAACGTCAGATGCATCCGACGCTGATCAGCCTCGCCGATTGGCTTCGGTGCATCAGTGAGCAGCGCAGGCGGATGCTGTTGCTCAACCCGAATACCTTGAGCGAAACACCCGCCAGACTGCGTGGCCAATTGTTCCAGTTCATCCAGCGACTGAGGCCCCGCGAGGCTCAACGTCATCTGCCCGGCCTGATAGAACCGTCGGTAGAAATCCTGCAGCGCATGCTGGAATGCCTGACGGGGAACCGGAAGACTGAAGCGATTGCCGGCATGAAACCATCGAATCGGATGCAAGGCCGACAAGGGCTGCAGGCGCTTCAGCAGGTCACGAGAGGCATCGTCCCGCGACCAGGCGATGAATTCCGCGTGCAGCACCTCCCGTTCTTGCAGCTGATCGGGAATCGTCATGCGCGGATGGGCGAGCATTTCGCACAGCCGCTCAAGACCGTCGGCGAACATGGCGCGCGGCAGTTCGAAGAAAAAGTCGGTGGTGCGCTCGCGTGTGCTGGCGTTCACTTGCCCGCCGTGGCGCTGCACGAACGCCATCAGCTTTTCGTCAGCCGCAAAGCGCTCGGTGCCGAGAAAGAACAGATGCTCAAGGAAATGCGCAAGCCCCGGCCAGCGGGGCGAAACATCATGACTGCCTGCCGCGACCCGCAACGCCGCAGCGCAACGCTTCAAACGTGGGGCCGAAACCAGCACCACATTCAAGCCGTTGGACAGGGTCAGGGATCGTTGGCTGATGGGGTTGGGCATGGCGCTTGTGATGTTGGATGACTGAGCGGCCATGCTAGCGGATAAAGGGCGTGCAGGTGTGGGACGTGCGCAGTGGCGACGTCGAATGATGACCTTACGGCTTCCCCAGTCCCGAATAAAACCCTGGCCGGCGATCCTTGAAATAGGTATTGATCGTTTGGGATTCACTCATCGCGTCACGGTCCAGATCTGCCATCACCAAGGTCTCATCCTGACCGGCAAGACCGATTTGTCGACCGTCCGGCGCGCAGACACTGCTCAAGCCGCAGTAATGGATATCGCCCTCACTGCCGCAATAATTGGCGTAGACCAGGTAGCACTGGTTTTCGAAGGCACGGGCCCGCACGGTGACTTCCGCGACGAAGTCGTAGGGCGCCATGTTTGCGGTCGGTACCAGAATCAGGTCTGCGCCGGCCAAGGCCAGACGGCGCGTGTTCTCGGGAAACTCGACGTCGTAGCAGATCAGAAATCCGAGCTTCCAGTCCCCAAAAGCCACCACCGGAAAGTGCTCATCGCCTGCGCTAAACATCGCGTTGTCCAGCTCGCCGTACAGATGGGTCTTACGGTAATTGCAGAGCCGAACACCTTGCGCGTCGATCAACTGCACCGCGTTGTATACCTGACCGTCGCCACTCAACTCCGGGTAGCCGTACAGAATCGCGATACCCGTTGCTTGAGCGATCTCGGCAATCCTCAACGCAGCCGGGCCGTCGCTCGCTTGCGCCAACTCCCGCGCGGCCTGGGCACCAATGTTGTACCCGCTGAGAAACATCTCCGGAAGGACCAGCAGCTTCGCCCCCTGCGCCGATGCCTCGACCGCCTGAGCTTCCAGGCGCCGAAGATTGGCGCTGACATCGAGGGGCAACGGCGGGCATTGGTAGAGGGCGACGCGCATTGGAGGCTTCCTTATTCCGGCAAAACGATCGGGCCGATCTCGTGGAACACGTCACCCGGGCCCGGGTTCTCGGCGTGAGTCTTGCCGCCAAAGTGGGTCATGATGCCCCACACCGCGTTCAGCGACGTCTGCACAGCGCCCTCAACCCAGGCCGGCGTCCAGGACACGTCGTCACCGGCGATGAAAATGCCCCGTTGCTCGTCAGGCATGTCCTTCTGCATGAAATGCGCGTACATCCGCTGGTTGTAGCGGTAGTGGCCCGGCAGCGCGCCTTTGAAAGCACCGAGGAAGTGTGGGTCGGATTCCCACGACACGGTGATCGGGTCTCCGATGACGCGTGCGGCGATATCGACCTTCGGGTAGATCTTTTTCAGCGCGCCCAGCGCCAGGCTGACGCGCTTTTCCACGGGGTGAGGGAGCATTTTCAGCGCGTCGCTCATCCACGAGTACGACAGGCAAATCACCCCCGGCTTCTCGACGCCGTTGGAATAGGTGCCGTTATCGAACAGATAAGTGCCACGGGTCAGGCGATCGGTCAGGGTCATGCTCATCAGGTCGCGGCCGGTTTCCGGGTCTTTGTCCTTCCAGAACGGCCGGTCGACCATGACGAAGGTTTTCGACGACTGCATGTAGCGCGTGCGGTCCAGTGCCATCCACATCTTCTGCGAGAACAGCGACTCTTCGCACTCGATCTGCGTGGTCAGCAACCAGCTCTGGCACGTCGCCAGAACCGCATCGTAATGGCGAACATCCCCCAGATTGTCTGTGACCGCGAACTGGCCGTTGGCGGCGCGGCTGATGCCTTTGACGCCCGTGCGCGGGGCGCCTCGGTGCAGCGTCGACAGGCTGGTGCCCTCGGGCCAATGCGCGCAACGTTCAGGGGCGTGGCGCCAGATGCCGATAGGGACTTGCGCGACGCCGCCGACGATCAGGTGCTGGTGATCGTCGCAGTTGGTCATGACCACGCGGAAGATCTCCAGCATCGAGTTCGGGAAGTCCGAGTCCCAGCCACCGGTGCCAAAACCGACCTGACCAAAGACTTCGCGGTGATAGAACGACAGTTTGGCGAAGGCCTTGGACGTGGCGACAAAGTCATAGAACGTGCGGTCGTCCCACAACGGCACCAGCTTGTTCCACAACGCTTTGAGCCGAGGCACATCGCGGTCGCGGATGGCTTGCTGAATGTCGGCAAACTGCGAGCCGGCTTCCAGCGCGTCGGCCCAGGCGTCGGCGACTTCCTGAAACAGTGCAGGCAAGTCCGACAGTTTTTGTGCGTAGTGGGTGCTGCCTTCCAGGTCAATCACTGTGCTGCCGGAGGCAGCCGTCAGCGGGTTGGGGAAGGGCTTGGATTCAAGGCCGAGCTTGTCGACGTAGTGATAAAAGGCGGTGGAGGAGACCGGGAAGCGCATGCCGCCCAGTTCGGCGATGATGCCTTCAGCGCCTTCGAACTGTTGTGAGCGCAAACGGCCGCCCATTTTCGAGGCTTCGTAAACGACGGGTTTGAGCCCCAGCTTCATGAGCTCATAAGCCGCCACCAGCCCCGCGATACCCGCGCCGACGATCGCCACTTCTTTACCGAGGTTTTCCGTCGGAATGCTGCCGAGGCCCGCCGGGTGTTCGATCCAGTCATCGAAGGCGAACGGGAAGTCCGGGCCGAAAATCGTGATCGGTTTTTTTCCGTTGGCGGGGTGGCGATTGTTCTTCATGACTGACCTTGTTCGACTGCGGCGCGAAAGTGGACAAGTCTAGATAACAGTTGGGACGTTATTAAGACGCAGAGTGTTGTCGATGTGTCGAGAATGCCGGCAAAGTGACGAAGCGCTTCGTCATATTGTCAGGAGCGGTCAGTTCAGGACGGCTGCCCGCGGTCGATTTTGCTGCTCAGGATGATCGACGTAGTGGTCTTCTCGACGCCATCGACACTGCCGATCAAATCAAGCATCTGATCCAGCTGCTCCGGCGAATCCGTGCGCAGCCACGCCACGTAATCGAATTCGCCGCTCACGGCACACAACTGTTGCACCTGCGCCAGCGCACTCAGCCGTCGCAGCACTTCCTTGCCTGAGCGAGGCTGCACGGTGATCCCGACATAGGCCTGCAGCCCGCCGTCCACCAGCCGCTGACCCAGTCGCACGCCATAGCCGGTGATGACCTTGGCTTTTTCCAGGCGCGCCAGTCGCGAGGTCACGGTGGTGCGCGCAATGCCCAATTGCCGAGCTAGATTGGCGACCGGTTCCCGGGCATTGATTTGCAGCGCGGCGATCAGTTTGCGGTCGATGTCATCGATTGCTGGGGGGCGGGTGTCAGGCAAGGGTGTATCTCCTTCGGCAAGCGGGGCATGTTAGGAGATTCCGTGGGGGTTGGGGTGATATTCGAAGGCAAGGCGACGCGAAAGCTCAGGCATTCTGCGTCGCTCATCCAGCAGGGATGGGCGCCAGAAAACCTGCGTTGGTCATGTAGGACTTTTCCGCGCTGTAAGGCTTTTGTCATTCTTCTGTCACCCCTGGCGTGCCTAAATTCTCTCCCCACCCCTTTGAATCCACGCCGGGAGCCTCGTCATGACTCTGGATTTCTCCGAAACCGCCCGTTACATCCAGGCCGATATCCTCGATAGCTTCGACGAAGAACTGGAAATGGAGTACGACGACGCGCGCCTGGATGGCTTGTTGGCTGACTTGGGTGAGGAGGTGCCCAAGGGGATTGATCGCCGCCTGTACTTCCGCGAGCTGCTACGCCTGCAAGGCGAGCTGGTTAAACTGCAGGACTGGGTGGTCAGCCAGAAGCTCAAGGTTGTCGTGCTGTTTGAAGGCCGGGATGCGGCAGGCAAGGGCGGTGCGATCAAGCGCATCACTCAACGACTCAATCCGCGGGTGTGCCGCGTGGCTGCACTGACCGCGCCGAGTGAACGCGAGCGCACGCAGTGGTACTTCCAGCGCTATGTCGCGCACCTGCCCGCCGCCGGCGAAATGGTGCTGTTCGACCGCAGCTGGTACAACCGGGCCGGGGTAGAGCGGGTCATGGGCTTCTGCAATGACGAGGAGTACGAAGAGTTTTTCCGCACCGTCCCCGAGTTCGAAAAAATGCTGGTGCGCTCGGGCATCATCCTGATCAAGTACTGGTTCTCCATCACCGACGACGAGCAATACCGGCGCTTTCTGATGCGCATCCATGACCCGCTGAAACAGTGGAAGCTGTCGCCGATGGACCTTGAGTCCCGCCGTCGCTGGGAGGACTACACCAATGCGAAAGAAGAAATGCTCACCCGTTCCCACACCGATGTCGCGCCGTGGTGGATCGTCGAGGCCGACGACAAGAAGCGGGCGCGCCTGAACTGCATTCATCACCTGCTGGAGCAGATCCCGCGCGGCGATACCGAAACACCGCAAGTGGTGCTGCCGGAACGCGAGTACAACGCCAATTACCTACGGGCACCGGTACCGCGCGAGATGGTTGTTCCGCCGGTTTATTGATCCTCCGCCGATATGTGATCACAGCGCTGGCAGGGTTCAGATCTTCCACGCCGGCGCTGTTTTCGCCAGTCGGTGTTGCAGGCTTTCGAGGTTCTGGGTGAACTGGCGGGTCATCAGCTGATAACCGAGCACCTCGGTCGAGGCGGTTGGAACGTCGGGCCCGACGGTCAAACTCTCGGTTGGCCGCTGCAAACGTTCAGTTGCACCGGTCTGCAGCGCGCGGGCCATACCGATCAGCATGCGACGGATTCGCCGTTGCTCCGCCGTCACCCCTGTACTGCCAGTATCTGCCGGACGCAGGTTCGAAAGAATCTCGAGGATGCTCAGGCACATGCGGTAGTGGCGCTGAATGGCGTCCAGTTCAACGATCGATATCTTTACTTCCTTGGACACCGACGGCATCAGCGAGCGCAGCTGCAACAGCGTCGCGCCCATTCGCGCGGTCAACTTCACGTGCTCGTCTGCGGTGATCGACTGCCCGCTGGCGATGCGGTCGTAAGCCAGCGCACAGTCCCGCAGGCCACTGGCCAGGTTATAGCGCCACGAATACACGGCATACAACGGCAGCGCGAAGGAAAACGCCAGGGCGAGGGCGATGCCGATCAGGATGTCCACCGTCCGCCACAACCCGTCCGTGATCGGGTTATCACCGTGGCCCGCCACGATAAACAGGGTGATGGCCGACAGCAGCGCCGTGTAACCGCCCTTGCCAATGGCGTGATACGCAAAGAAACCGCAGATCAGCGACATGACCACGTACGTCAGCAATGGCATGCCCAAGTAGCTTTCCTGCGCCACGACTGCCAGGCCCAGTGCCGCGCCTATCAAAGTCCCGTAAGCGCGCTCCACCGACTTTTTGCCGATATTGCCGTGGTGCTGCAACCCGCCAATCACGATCAGCATCGTCACCGACGCCCATTCCCCATGGGGCAGATGAAAACCGGTCGTCAGCAGTATCGACACCAGCAGTCCGACTACGATTCGGCCGGCGTGAATGTAGCGGGCATGGCGATAGCGGCGGTATGGGTCCAGCAGTGGACGCAGTACGCGGCGAAGCCAGGAGGGGAGGGAGGCTGAGTTCATGGGGTTACAGACCATGGGGAAGATGAATATATCCGAAGCCCGGTAAATGCGGCGCGTCACCACCGTCGTGGTTTCATTCACAAAATCATCACATGTGAGATGTTGCGTATATCAATGCTTGCGCGTAGGGTGCGTTGCTATCACATGTGATGTTCAGGAAAGACTTCAATGGCTCGGAAAACTTCAACCGACTACATGCGCGAAATGCGCGCTCGGCTGACGGCTGCCGGGTACGTGAAACGAGAGCTGTACGTACTTCCGGAAAACGCGGAGGTATTGAGAGATATCGAAAAGGTACTACGCCAGCCCTACTTGGGTAACCGGATCAAACTGGAGGGATTCATGACTGAGAATACCAATTGGACGATCAAAACACTTCACTCGGCGTTCGCCGAGCTGGACGTGGTGAAAGACAAAGATATCGAGCTGACCCTCATTCAAGGCGCCGAGCCGAGTCTGAGCTTGGTGATGAACCAGTTCGGCGGCTTGCCCATCATCATTGCCATTGCGGGCGACCAGATCCTGGTTGATTCCGTGCTGGTGTACGCCTCCGAGGTCAAAGACCCGGACGCTTTCAACGACGCCGTGTTGCGCAGCCGGGAGCTGTTCCCGCTGTCGTCGATCGGCATTGAGACCCTGCCAAACGGCGAAACCTTCTACAACATGTTTGGCGCACTGAGCGCCGCCTCTTCGCTGACGGTCATCGTCCACGAGGTGCTCACGCTGGCAGAAAACGTGATTCATGCGGCCGACGCCTACGAAGATTTTCTTAAAGTTGATTCACAGTAATCGGGAGACACATCAATGAGCCTTTGGAAAAAAATGGTCACAGCGTTGCGTGGTGGGGCTTCCGAGGTGGGTGAAGCCATCGTCGATGCTCAGGCACTGCGAATCCTCGATCAGGAAATCCGTGACGCCGATGCCTCCATGCTCGCGGCGCGCAACCAGCTGATCCAGATCAAGGCCAAGCACAAGCTCTCGCTGCAGCGCGTCGAAGAGCACGACAAGAACATCGCCAACTGGGAGCAGAAAGCGCTCGCCGCGATGAATAAAGGCGAAGAAGCCCTCGCCCTCGAGTGCGCCGAGAAAGTGGCCGAGCTGACGGCTCTGCGCGATCAAGAAAAACTCGCGGCCGATCAGTTCGGCGTCCATGTGGCGAAATTGACCGCACAGGTCATCAAGGCCGAAAGCCAGATCAAAGGCCTGCGTCAGCAGACCGATATGGCCAAGGCCCGTGACAGCGTGCAAAAGGCGCAGATCAACGCGGCTGCTGCAACGGGCGGCGCCAATGGCCGACTCGAAACCGCAGTGGGTTCGCTGGCTCGTATCAAGCAGCGTCAGGATGAACAGGACGCCAGGCTTGAAGCGGCCGATGAGCTGACCGAGGCTGCCAACGGAGGCGATCTGGAGCGTCGTCTTCAGGATGCCGGGATTGGCTCGAAAACCGGCGGCGCAGCTGACGTTCTCGCCCGCTTGAAAGCACAAAGCCAGAGCGGTAACTCGGGCCAGTAACACCGTAAGAGAAGGCAGCCGGGTTTCCGTCTGCCTTTTTTTCGGCTTCTTTTTTCGGCTCACCGGTGTGCAGATGAATATCGGAAACGGACTACGGACGATACTCTGCCTTGCCGCTGTGATGATCGTTGTGCAGATGGTTAACTCCCTGACCGCCAACAGCCTGCTGTCTCACGGCCTGGTGCCCAGGACCTTATCCGGCCTGCAGGGCATCGTGTTCTCCCCGTTTTTGCATGGATCGGTCCGTCACCTGCTGAGCAATCTTCTGCCTTTTGTGGTGCTGAGCTGGCTAGTCGCAACCGAGGGGCTTCAGCGATACGTGCGCGTGGTGCTGCTCATCGTTGTGCTCGGCGGGCTGATGGTCTGGGTGGTCGGTCGTCCGGTCATCCATGTGGGCGCCAGCGGTCTGATCTTCGGCTTGTGGGCGTATCTGCTGGCCCGGGCGTGGTACCAGCGCAGTCTGGCGAGCTTCGCGATTGCACTGGTGACCCTGCTGGGCTACAGCGGATTGATTTTTGGCTTCATTCCGGTGCCGGGTGTATCGATTGAGTCACACCTGTGTGGCGCGCTTGCCGGTATTGTGACGGCCTGGCTAATGCACTCACGGCGGCTTGTCGAGCGAGGTCCGGCGCAGTGAGTGGCACAACTTTTTACATCGCCTCGGCGCGAATTCAAGGAGATGACACATGAGCTGGATCAAACGCGCGCTAGGGCTGGAGTCGCCCATTCCACCGGCCGGCTCCAACCCCCTCGCCAATGCGGCCCTGGCTAATCCGCTCGGGCTGGCTACCGGTCGTATGCTCGACCTCGATGACTCGCTCAAGCTGATGCTCGACGGCCATTCGGAGCTGGTGGTTCCTGACGAAGAAGTGGTCTGGTCAGTGGGGCAGGTCGATCTGGGGCAATCGGTTCGTCTGGTGCGCTTCTACTTCGAGGACGAAGATTACTGGCTGCAAGTCATGATGAACGGGCCTGCCGCTGAAGACGTCCAGGACATCATCCTGTTCGGCTACAGCAGCGTCGTCACGATCAACAGCGAGGCGGAGCTCAAGCGCCTTGTGGGGCCTGAGTCCAGCGTCGGTCTGCCGGTGTTCGAACATGACGGCTGGGAGTACGGGCGTCAGTGGGGCACGGAAGAAGGCCAGACCGAGCTCACGCCCATGGACGAGCAGGTCGTCAGCCCTGACGGCGCCTACCGCATCAAACACCTGAGCATGTTGTACGCGCGGGACACGGGCCTGGTGGACCGACGCGAGTTTCTATTGCTGTCCGTTGAAGAGGACGAGGAGGGCGTTGTTTCCTTCACCACGTCGGTCGGCGTGACCCTGCAGTCCACTGATTTCACCGTCATTTAAAAGGAAGTAAAAATGCTTGAAGCGCTTCGTATGTCCGTCAGCTTCCAGTCGTTGCTGAGTTTTGTGGTCTACATCATTGTGGCCGGCGGGTTGTTCGCATTGTTTCAGATGGCCTACACGCGTCTGACGCCGCACAAGGAGTTCGCCCAGATTCGTGAGGGCAATGTAGCTGCGGCTGTCGCCCTGGGCGGTGCACTCATCGGTTTCGCCCTGCCTGCCAGCAACGTCATCACCTACAGCATCAGCGTACTGGATGTGGTGATTTGGGCAATCATTGCGGCTGTCGTACAGTTGCTGGCGTTTACCGCGACCAGCATGGTCCTCAAGGATCTTTCCGCACGCATTACCCGAGGCGAGCTTGCTGCGGCGATCTATGCCGCCAGCGTCTCGATCAGTGTCGGTTTTCTCAACTCGGCCTGCATGACGCCGTCGACCTGATCGCCTGTTATCGAAAGGAGTTATCGATGAGACGTAGTTCCCTCAAGCTGGTCCTGGCCAGCACCCTGCCGCTGGCGATCAGCGCGTGCAGCAAGTCCGACACTGTGGAAGTTTCCGCGCAGCAGACCTATCCGTCGGTACAAGCCTGTGTGGATCAAAAAGTCCCGGTCGATGTCTGCTCGGACGCCTACATGAGTGCGCTGGCGGAGCACCGCCGCGTAGCCCCGACCTACGACGACAAGACAGCCTGCGAAGCAGATTTCGTCCCTGATTACTGCCAGCAGAATGCCGATGGCAAATTCACGCCCAAGCTCGGCGGCTTCCAGCTGGAAGTTTCCGGTGAGCTTCCCAAGTCACAGGTCGACGCAGCGAAGGCGCAGGCCGAGCAGTCGGGCGGCGGCGGCGGTGGCGGTGGCTTTGGTTCCGGGGTAAACGGATTCCTGATGGGCATGCTCGTCAGCAACATGGTCAACGGATTCACTGGCGGCGGCGGTCGTTACTACTCCCAGCCGATTTACCAGGAGCGGGACTCCCGTGGGGGTTACCAGACGTCCACATTGTCGCGCCAGATCGAGCGGGGCAAGACCTTCGGCAACTCCACTCAGGCGCGAACCAGCTCGACCGGGACTTACAGCAAAAGCACCCTGGGCCGCAATTCATCGGTCTCGTCTTCCGTATCCCGTGGCGGTTTCGGCAGCCAGGCCACCGCTCGCAGCGGGTGGGGTGGCAAAAGCAGCGGCTCAAGCTTCGGCGGCTAAAAGGGACGTTACCCATGAAAAGGATCAGCATTCAGGAGCGTCCTGACTGGCGCCAGACAGCCGAGCGTGAAGGGTTTAACTTTCACACCATCGACGGTGAGCGCTACTGGGATGAGCGGGCCTATTACCAGTTCACCGAAGCGCAGATCACACGTGACATCGAAGCGCCGACCCAGGAACTTCATGCCATGTGCCTGGACGTCGTGGAAAAGGTCGTCGAGAGCGAAGAGCTGCTGACCCGGCTGGCCATTCCGGATACGTTCTTCGACTTGGTCCGCACCTCATGGAAGGAAGGCCATCCGCATCTGTATGGCCGGTTTGACTTCAGCTATGACGGCGTGAACCCGGCCAAGCTGCTGGAAGCCAACATGGACACGCCTACGTCAGCCTATGAGGCGGGCGCGTTTCAGCTCATCTGGCTTGAAGAGCAGATCCAGCGCGGCGTATTGCCGGCCCACGCTTCACAGTTCAACTCGATGGCGGAAGACCTAGTCCGGGCTTTTGCGGCAATCAGGGAGGGCGGGGCTTTCTACTTCTCGTGCATGTCAGGCTCGATAGAAGACAGGGGTACGACCGAATTCCTGCGCAAAATGGCCGAGCACGCCGGCATCGAAACCCGCCACATCGACATCGAAGACATCGGCCTGAATGCCAACGGCCGATTCGTCGATCTCGAAGGCCGCTGGATCGAACGTATCTTCAAGCTGCACGCCTGGGAGCATGTCTTCCATGAGCCCCACGGCCAGGCCATCCCGCAGTGCGACACGCAGTTCATCGAGCCTGCCTGGAAGGCGATCATCTCCAACAAAGGCATCCTGCCGTTGCTTTGGGAATTCAATGAAGGGCATCCCAATCTGCTGCCGTCCTTTGTCGATAAACACCCACAATCCGCAGTACCAAAGGGTTGGGTGCGCAAACCGTACTTTTCCCGCGAAGGCGCCAACATCGAAATTCGCACGCCGACTGATCAAGTCATTTTCGAAGACGGCCCTTACAACGATGCGCCCTACATCCTTCAGGAATTCGCGCCGTTGCCTCGTTTTGGCGACAGCTACACGCTGATCGGATCGTGGGTGGTGGGGGATATGGCTTCGGGGATCGGGATTCGTGAAGACGACAGTTTGATCACCAAGGACAGCAGCCGGTTTTTGCCGCATGTGGTGATTGATTGAGGGGATTGGGTTTACGGTCGGTGTGCCGCCTTAGTACGAAAAAGCCGGTACTGTACCTCTTACGATACTGGGGAAAAGTCGTCCAGACAGGAGCCTCAGCTAGCGATTTGGGCGCAGGTCTAGGCAACTAAAACGAGCAGAGGTAGCGCCTTAGCAACTTGGCTCTACCAATCATCACAATAGTCCTGCAATGGAGTGCGGGGAAATCAGCCCTAGTGGGCACCTTTACAAGGAACGTTCATGAGCAAAAAACCTGAATCACTCAAGACCCTCATGGGTGGCGTAGCAGTTATTGATCTGCTGATTTTGTGGTATTTCGATTGGTCCGGAGGAGCTTTGGTTGCAGCGCTTGTGCTTGCGACATTTGCCTTATCTGGATGGTGCATCGAGACGATTGCCTACCATCGAGCAGTCCGAGAAACCAAGTCGGACATCCGCGCTTCCCGGCCCTCGCGCCAAAGATCTTCGAAGTCGGATGATGGCTTCGTGGAAGGAGGGCTGGTGCTCTGGCAAGGGCAGCGGCGTATCAGATTTGCTTACCGCAGCTTCGAGACAGGCGAATCGGATCGTGAAGTTACGGTGCGGAAGGTGGTTTCCAAGGGAGACTCGAGGCGCATTTACTTCAACGGTTACTGCCACGTTCGGGGCGAGCCACGAACCTTTCGTGTTGACCGTATCAAGGGACTGGTGGTTGATTCGGCCACGGGGGAAATGGCCACTTTCCCGCAGCTTTTTGAATTAAGTTCGCACTAGCTCGGCATTTCGATTAAGCAGCTAGGCGACGGTTGGTATGAAGATGACTGCCGGCCGGAAGGCCGTAACGGGCCGAGAATTCGGAGGAAGTTTCGCGCGAAGAATGAGGTTCTGCGATTTCAGACTTTCGAAAACACAAAAGCCGCGCAATGCGCGGCTTTTTATTTGGTGGGCCCACACGGACTCGAACCGTGGACCAAGGGATTATGAGTCCCCTGCTCTAACCAACTGAGCTATAGGCCCTCAGTAGGCCGCGGATTATAACGACGGTTTACGCGCTGTGCCATCCGAAACGTCTGAAACGGTTGTACGAAGAAATGTCGCACAGAATTGCTCCGCGCGCAGGGGCAGGCTGACGAGGTAGCCCTGAATTTGTTCGCAGCCTTCGTCTGCCAGGAATTGCTGTTGCTCAAGCGTCTCGACGCCTTCTGCGATGACTGTCAGTTGCATGCTGCGTCCCAGCGCGATGATGGCGCGGACAATCGCCGCATCGTGGGGGTCATCAGGCAAGCCGCGCACGAACGATTGGTCGATCTTGAGGATGTCCAGCGGCAAGCGCTTGAGGTAACTGAGCGATGAGTAGCCGGTGCCGAAGTCGTCGATCGCCAGCTGTACGCCGAGTGTTTTCAGGCGATGCAGGACGGAAAGCGCCTCTTCGGTCTGTGACATGATGAAGTTTTCAGTGATTTCCAGTTGTAGACAGCCAGGTTGTAACTGGTGCTGGAGCAGCAGTCGTTCGATCTTGTTGACCAGATTGGGCTGACGCAATTGAGCGCCGGCAAGGTTTACCGACAGCGGGCCAAACACATCGTAGCGCTGGTTCCACTCGTGCAATTGCTGGCAGGCCGTATCGAGCACCCACTCGCCGATCTGCAGGATCATGCCGTTTTCTTCTGCGAGCGGGATGAACCGCTCGGGTGGGACGTCGCCGAAAGTGGGGTGGAACCAGCGTATCAGCGCTTCGGCGCCGACTAACCGGTATGTCAGCAAACTGATTTTGGGTTGGTAGGAAAGGGTGAACTCGTTACGCTCGATAGCGCGCCGCAGCTCCTGTTCCAGAGCAATCCGCTCGCTGGCCTGAGCGGTCAGATCTCGGGTGTAATGCTCGACCCGGTTGCGCCCCTTGGCCTTCGACCGATACATCGCCGCGTCGGCATTCTTGATCAGCGTGGCGACGTCCGCGCCGTCTGTGGGAAACAGCGCGCTGCCGATGCTGGTGCTCATGAAGAACTCGTGATCGCCCGCCTGAAACGGCGCCGAAAAACTGTTGAGCAGCTTGGTGGCGACGACTTCGGCGTCGGTCGGATTTTGCAGGCCCGGCAACAGGATGATGAATTCATCGCCACCGAGCCGCGCGACGGTGTCGATGTCGCGCAGGTTCTCCTTCAGGCGCACCGCAATGCTTTTTAATAGCAGGTCTCCAACGGGGTGGCCGAGGCTGTCATTGATGTGCTTGAAGCGATCCAGGTCCAGAAACAACACCGCGCCGAGGCTGTAGGCCGCTCTTGAGTGGGTCAGCGCGGCGTGCAGTCGGCTTTCAAACAGCGTCCGGTTCGGCAGGCCGGTCAACGGGTCGTGGTGCGCCTGATAATCCAGCCGGGCCTGAGCCTGCTTCAGGCTTGAGATGTCAGCGAACACCGCAACGAAGTGGGTGATGAATTTGTCTCGATTGCGCACGGCACTGATGGTCAGCCAGCTCGGGTAGATCTCGCCGTTCTTGCGCCGGTTGCTGATCTCGCCCTGCCAATGACCCTCTGCCGTCAGTTGGTACCACATGGCGGCGTAGAACGCGCTGTCGTGGAGTCCGGACGCCAGCAATCGCGGCGTGTCGCCGAGCGCTTCCTGTTCGCTGTAGCCGGTGATCTCGCTGAAGGCCCGGTTGACTGCGTTGATCCGCTGCCGGGTGTCGGTGATCAATACGCCTTCCGCTGTGCTTTCGAATACCGTCGCGGCCAGTTGCAGCTTTTCCTGCATCTGATGCCGGTCGGTGATATCGCGCGCGATGGTGAGCATGCAGTCCTCACCGGCAATCGGCAGTGGCCGCGCGGAAATCTCGCACAGGCGGATCTGACCATCCCTGCGACGGATGTGGCTGGTAAAGTCCTTCACAAAGCCGTCGCGCCTCAACTGCTCGAGCAGTTGCTGTCGCTCGTTCAGGTCTACCCAGATGCCCAGGTCAAGGGTGGTACGGTCCAGCGACAGCGAGCTGTGATAACCAGTGATGCGGCTGAAACCGTCGTTCACCTCAACCAGCAGGCCGTCGTTTTGCCGTGTAATCAGCAGGCCGTCGGGGGAGGAGTGGAACGCCTTGGCAAATTTCTCTTCGGACATCTGTAGCTGTTGCTGAGCCTCCTTGAGCGGCGTGATGTCCCTCACCACCAGAACCACTGCGGCAGTGGAGTCCAGATCAAAGGGCTCGGCTGACAGAAGCCCGGTGAACAGGCGGCCATCACTGCGCCGAAACGGCATTTCCAGATTGCGGATGCTGCCCTTCTGAAGGCGTTGCAGCAGACTGTGGCCGATGTCGGGAATACCCCAGATATTCAGCTCGGAAGGAACGCGCCCTACGACGTCGGCCGGGCTGACGCCAATTTGCTCTGCAAATGCCGGATTGGCCTCCAGAAAGCAGCCGTCGGAAAGACGTGCGATGACCAGCATGTCAGGGCATTGAGCGAACACCGAGGCGAACTTCCCTTCCGACAGGCGCAGCGCTTCCTCGGTTTGCTTGGCTTCGCTGATGTCGATCATCAGCCCGCGCATCACGGGTTCTTGCCCATAGCCGATCATGCTCACAATGTCGCGGATCCAGACCACCCTGCCGTCGGCACTCAGGACTCGATAATCAACGCTGTGATCATTACCTTCCGCCACCTCGCGGTCGCAGTAGGTCTGTGCGTAGTCGACGTCCTCCGGATGAACGATGCTCCGCCAGAATCCGGGCCTCCGCCACTGGTGCAGCGGGTAACCCAACAAATCCTGAGCGTGGGGTGAGACGTAGTTGTAGGAGTAGTCGTGGGTATTGGCTTCCCACGCGATGGCCGAAAGGCTTTCGATCATCCCGCGATAGTGGTATTCGCTGCTGCGCAGCTCATGCTCAAGGGCAATTCGGCGAGAGATTTCCGAGCTGAGGCGACGGTTGATCCGCACCACAATGGCCAGCACCGTTATCAGAACCAGCAGCCCGGGCAGTCCGATCAGCAAAAACTCATGCCAGAGCTCGCTGCGTTCGCTGGAGTGAGTGACCGCCTGCGATAGGGGTGGAGGATCGTCCAGTTCGCTTAATTCCTCAGGTTGGCGACGTTGATCGATACCTGCGAATCGGTTGCTGATCAAGTCAGTGGGCGAATGCAGGCTTACGCCGGGTGCACTCCCAGGTTCAGCATCCTCGCCGGGCAGCCACTCTTGATGGATCGCTTGCCTGTTTTGGCCATCGCCGAGCACCGTCTGGGCGCTGATTGCAGCGGGGGCGAGCAAGCACAAGAGAGCAATGGCCGGCATCCAGATCATGGCAGCCTCGGTGATTCATGGATGAGAATCAATCGAGTGTAGCCGCGCTGGACAACAGTGGCACTCTGCCGGAAATTTATTCCTTAAAACGCAAAACCCCCAGCAATGCCGGGGGTTTTGGTACGACGTGTCGCTTACTCGTCGAGGAACGAACGCAGGTGTTCGCTTCGCGTCGGGTGACGCAGTTTGCGCAACGCCTTGGCTTCTATCTGACGGATACGTTCACGGGTAACATCGAACTGCTTACCGACTTCCTCAAGGGTGTGGTCGGTGTTCATGTCGATACCGAAACGCATACGCAGTACCTTGGCTTCACGGGCGGTGAGGCCCGACAGCACTTCGCGCGTCGCTTCTTTCAAGCTCTCTACCGTGGCGACATCGATTGGCGACTGCATGGTCGAGTCTTCGATGAAGTCACCCAAGTGCGAGTCTTCGTCGTCACCGATCGGGGTTTCCATGGAGATCGGCTCTTTAGCGATCTTCAACACCTTGCGGATCTTGTCCTCAGGCATTTCCATGCGTTCGCCCAGCTCTTCCGGCGTCGGTTCGCGACCCATTTCCTGCAACATCTGACGGGAAATACGGTTGAGCTTGTTGATCGTCTCGATCATGTGCACCGGAATACGGATGGTGCGTGCCTGGTCAGCGATCGAGCGAGTGATCGCCTGACGAATCCACCAGGTGGCGTACGTCGAGAACTTGTAACCACGACGGTATTCGAACTTGTCCACCGCCTTCATCAAACCGATGTTGCCTTCCTGGATCAGATCGAGGAATTGCAGGCCACGGTTGGTGTACTTCTTGGCGATCGAGATCACCAGACGCAGGTTGGCTTCAACCATTTCTTTCTTCGCGCGGCGGGCCTTGGCCTCACCGATCGACATCCGACGGTTGATGTCCTTGATTTCCAGGATGGTCAAGCCGGTTTCTTCTTCTAGCGCGGTCAGCTTTTGCTGGCAACGCTGAATGTCGGCCTGAAGACGACCAATGGCTTCAGCGTATTTGCTTTTGCCTTTGGCCAGCCCATCGGTCCAGCTCTGGTCAACTTCATTGCCCGGGAATTGGCGCAGGAAGTCGGCGCGCGGCATGCGTGCGTCACGAACACACAGCTGCATGATGGCACGCTCTTGTGCACGCAGACGCTCCAGGGCACCGCGAACACGCTCAACCAGGCCTTCAAACTGTTTTGGAACCAGCTTGATCGGCATGAACAGCTCGGCCAGAGCCAGCAGTTCAGCGTTGGCCTGCTTGCTGCCACGACCGTGCTTTTTCAGCGCCTTGAGGGCAATGGCCATCTGGTCTGAAACGGCACCGAAGCGCTGGGCGGCGATGACTGGGTCCGGGCCGCTTTCGACCTCGTCCTCTTCATCGTCGGAAGCGTCTTCCTCTTCGTCGTCAGCACCTTCGACCTTCTCGGCCTTCGGATCGACTGGCGGCGGGACTTCGGCTGGCGGCGCTATGCCGTCGTCCGGGTCGATATAACCGCTCAGGACGTCGGACAGACGACCGCCTTCGGTGGTGACGCGGGTGTACTCGGAGAGAATGTGCTCAACCGTGCCAGGGAAGTGCGCGATGGCGCCCATCACTTCACGGATGCCTTCTTCGATACGCTTGGCGATTTCGATTTCGCCTTCACGTGTCAGAAGCTCGACGGTACCCATTTCACGCATATACATGCGCACTGGGTCAGTCGTGCGACCGATGTCGGTCTCGACCGCAGCCAACGCAGCAGCGGCTTCTTCAGCGGCTGCCTCGTCGGTGTCGGCGTCGGCCAACATAAGGGCGTCCGCATCCGGAGCACTCTCGTGTACGGGGATCCCCATGTCGTTGATCATGCGGATGATGTCTTCCACCTGCTCTGGATCTGAAATATCCTCAGGCAGGTGGTCGTTGACCTCTGCGTAAGTCAGATACTTCTGCTCACGACCCAGGGTGATCAACTCTTTGATACGAGACTGCTGTTGCGCTTTTCCGGACATAACACCCTATCCACTGAAGGTCTTGGCGGGCAAAAAACAAGCCGGGGATTATACCCGAGCTATGACCTCACACGCCAGTTGAGGTCGGGGTTTGTGCAGGAACTTTGCGATTTAACAGGTTGAGCAGCTGAACTTTTTCTTCCGCGCTCAGACCTGACTGCCGTTCCTTCCTGATCAATTGCTCCAGATGTCGCTCGCGTTGGCGGGCAGACAAGCTAGTTATAGTGTCGAAAAACTGTTGTTCAAGGTTATCGGCCGAGATCAGCCATTCCTTTTCCGCCAGTTGACGCAACAATCGTCCTTGATCGGTGCCATGCCAGCGGGCAATCAATTGCATGGTGCGCAGCTTCGGGTTTTTCTGTGTGGCGTCAATCAGTGCCACCAGAAGCTGCGAATACACGTTTTCTTCATCGGCGAACGTACTGGCGTTGGCAACCTGCGCTGACAGTTCAGGGTGATGCAGCAAGGTTCTGAGTGCTGTCAGCGCCGGCGGCTCAACCGTCGCCGGTGTGCGTGGCCCGCGAGGCTCAAAATCAGGACGCTTGCCGTTCTTGTCCCATTTCTTGCCTTTTTCCCACGGCTTCTTGTCCCATTTCTTCTGCTGACCGCCCGGCGCGTTCGGTGTCCATTCCTGCTGCGCCTGGTAATCGTGCTGCTGATAATCGCCGTAATCCGGCACGGCCTCGTAATCGAAGCCCGGATCGTAGCTGGGCTGAGCTTCAACCGGAGCGGACTGCATCAACTGGTTGACCGCGGCGGTGTCCAGCCCGGTGATCTCTTTCAGTCGTCGGCGCATCAGCTCGCGCAAATTGGCGCCCGGCACTTTTTCGATCAGCGGCGCGGCCAGTGTCACCATGTGCGCCTTGCCTTCCAGGGAGCGCGGATCGGCCTCCTTGGTCAGTTGCTCGAAAAAATAGTCAGCCAGCGGTTGTGCGTGCTGGTTGATTCTCGCCTTGAACGCGTCAGTGCCTTCGGCGCGCACCAAGGTGTCGGGATCCTCCCCTTCGGGCAGGAACAGAAACCTCGCGCGCCGGCCGTCCTGCAAACCGGGAATCGTCGCTTCCAGTGCGCGCCAGGCAGCGTTTCGGCCAGCCTGGTCACCATCGAAGCAGAACAACACGTTCGGCACCACACGAAATAGCCGTTTCAAATGCTCTTCGCTGGTCGCCGTACCCAGCGTCGCGACAGCATTGCGCAAGCCCTGTTGGGCCAGTGCAATGACATCCATGTAGCCTTCGACGACGATAATCTCGTCCAGGTTACGGTTAAATTTGCGAGCTTCGAATAAACCGTACAACTCCTGACCCTTATGAAACACCGGGGTTTCAGGAGAGTTCAGGTATTTGGGCTTGTCGTCGCCCAATACCCGCCCGCCAAATGCGATCACACGGCCGCGACTGTCGCGAATGGGGAACATCACCCGGTCGCGGAAGCGGTCGTAGCGTTTGCCGGTTTCGGCGTTTTCGATCAGCAAGCCGGCATCGATCATCGCCTTCTGCTGAAGAGTGTCGCTGCTAAGGTGCTTGTAGAGGTTGTCCCAGCCAGGAGGGGCGAAGCCCAGTCCGAAATCGCGGGCAATCTCACCTGACAGGCCACGGCCTTTCAGGTATTCCACCGCAGATTTTCGCGTTGGATGGCTCTTCAGCGCGGCCCGGTAAAAATCGGCGGCGGCTGTTAATAGAGGGTAGAGCGGCGAATCGGTAGGCTGTCGGGGCTTTTGCCCTTTGACGCCTTGTTCGCGAGGGACTTCCATCCCGGCCGCTTTGGCCAGGTCCTCGACGGCCTGGGGAAAATCCAGGTTGTCGTGGTCCATGATGAAGCCGAGGGCATTGCCACCCGCGCCACAGCCGAAGCAGTAATAGAACTGTTTGTCCGGGCTGACGCTGAACGACGGTGTCTTCTCTTTATGGAAAGGACAACAGGCGCTGAAGTTCTTGCCGGTCTTTTTTAATTGAACGCGTGAGCTGACAACATCGACGATGTCGGTGCGGTTCAGGAGGTCGTCAATAAAACCTTGGGGAATCAGTCCGGCCATGGCGTTCTCATCATCAGGCGCCCCGCCAGAAAGATCGTGGCGAATCCAAACCGTAACGACGGTTGCTTGGTCAGTGTAGACGGGTCAACGCGGCCTGAATCAGGCTGGAAGAAATCGACGGGGTTTGTCTC
Source organism: Pseudomonas sp. 1L-C-7-B-C1 (assembly GCF_057291635.1). Lineage (NCBI taxonomy): Bacteria > Pseudomonadati > Pseudomonadota > Gammaproteobacteria > Pseudomonadales > Pseudomonadaceae > Pseudomonas > Pseudomonas sp. 1L-C-7-B-C1. The sequence goes on from NZ_JBXAWH010000014.1 coordinate 167,101, forward strand.
GGTCGCATCTGCGGCGTCAACAGCCTCTGTCTTGTGTTGCTTTATCGGTGTTACGTGAGGCTAGAACTGCAACTGCCGACAGCCCGGCTTTGAAGGCCGGGCAAGGCAGAAGCTTGCGTCAGACGTCTGTATTAATACAGACGAACGGCGCGGCGCTGTTCGCGCTGTACTTTCTTGGCGTGACGCTTAACAGCAGCTGCTGCTTTACGCTTACGCTCAGAAGTCGGCTTCTCGTAAAATTCGCGGCTACGAACTTCAGCCAGAACACCGGCTTTTTCGCAGGAGCGCTTGAAACGACGCAGAGCTACGTCGAAGGGTTCGTTCTCTTTAACTTTGACGGCTGGCATCCAGAGCTACCTTCATTCATTACCGGGGTCAACGCTTACTGCAACGCTTGCACTAAGTACGTCGGTTTTTAAGGGTTGCGGATGTTAACCCCTTGCTTCGCGGAATGCAAAGCCTCTGATCGAAAAGCACTGGTCGCAGGCATGAGCGGCGACTATTATGCGCGCCTTCGAATTCAGCCCCAACAAGGCGTACCCCATGCTAGTACTGGGAATGGAAACTTCCTGCGATGAGACAGGTGTCGCGCTGTACGACAGCGAACGCGGGCTGCTTGCCGACGCATTATTCAGCCAGATCGACCTGCACCGCGTCTACGGCGGGGTGGTCCCGGAGCTTGCCTCCCGTGACCACGTGAAACGCATGCTGCCCTTGATTCGTCAGGTGTTGGCCGAGGCCGACTGTGCCGTGACCGAGATCGATGCCATCGCTTATACCGCTGGCCCAGGGCTGGTCGGGGCCCTGCTGGTGGGTGCCTCCTGCGCACAGGCGCTGGCCTTTGCGTGGGACATCCCGGCGCTGGGTGTTCACCACATGGAAGGGCATTTGCTGGCCCCCATGCTGGAAGAAAATCCCCCAGAGTTTCCGTTCGTCGCTTTGTTGGTTTCCGGCGGCCATACGCAGCTTGTTCGCGTCGATGGCATTGGTCTCTACGAGTTGCTTGGCGAGACTCTGGACGACGCCGCCGGCGAAGCGTTCGACAAAACCGCGAAGATGATGGGCCTGAATTACCCCGGCGGTCCGGAGATTTCCCGTCTGGCGCAATCCGGTGTGGCCGGGCGCTTTATCTTTCCGCGTCCGATGACAGATCGCCCCGGGCTGGATTTCAGCTTCAGCGGCTTGAAGACGTTCTCCTTGAACACCTGGCAGCAGTGCCAAAGCACCGGGGACGACAGCGAGCAAACCCGTTGCGACATCTCGCTGGCCTTCCAGCAGGCGGTGGTGGACACTTTGACCATCAAGTGCAAACGGGCGCTGAAGCAGACCGGGCTCAAGCGTCTGGTCATCGCCGGCGGCGTGAGCGCGAACAAGGCGTTGCGTCTGTCCTTGGAGCAGATGCTCGATGGCCTGGGCGGAAATGTTTATTACGCCCGGCCTGAGTTCTGCACCGACAACGGCGCGATGATCGCTTTTGCCGGCTGCCAGCGTTTGCAGGCGGGGCAGAGGGAAAGTTTGAGCATTACCGTGCAGGCGCGCTGGCCGATGGAGCAGTTACCCGGTCTTTGATGGGCAATCGGTTCGAGCGCCTGGTGGGGGTTGTGGCAGGGCGTAGCTTCAGAAATGCCGTTCGCGCCCGGCAAACAGGTCGCGTAGATTGCCGCGATGGCGCCAGACGATGAGCAGCGTTAACACGCTCATCGGCAGTAACGCGTGGGGTTCCTGCCATGCGAGCAGCGGCAGCGTCAGCGGCGTGGCGATCAACGAGGCCAACGAGCTGGTGCGAGTGAGGTAGAACGTCAGCAGCCAGGCGCCGATGGCGAGCAGGGCAGCTGGCGGGTACAAGGCCAGCAACATGCCGGCGGCCGTGGCCACGCCCTTGCCGCCACGAAAACGGAAGTACAGCGGGAACAGATGCCCCAGCACTGCGCACAGTCCGATCCAGGCTTGCAGTCGTGGGTCGAGGTCCAATCCTCTGGCGATCAGCACCGGGATCATGCCTTTGCAGACGTCGCCGATCAGCGTCAGTACCGCGAGTTTCTTGCCGGCCAGGCGCAGCATATTAGTCGCGCCGGCGTTGCCCGAGCCACTGGCGCGCGGGTCCGGGCGACCGGTTATGCGGCTGATCAGGATGGCGAAGGACAGTGAGCCGAGCAGGTAGGCGAGGACCGCCAGTAACCAAAACATGCTAACCATTCCGGGCGAGGTTGCCTTGATTCTAACGGCGCATCGCGCCCTTGTCGTGCAACGGAGAGACAGGCTTGGACAGAGTTTTCATTGAAGGTCTGGAGGTCGATACCGTCATCGGCGCCTACGACTGGGAACGTGGCATTCGCCAGTGCCTGCGCCTGGACCTGAGTTTTGCCTGGGACAATCGGCCTGCAGCTGCAGGCGACGACCTGAGCAAAGCGCTCGATTATGCCAGTGTGTCCGCACGGATTCAGGCGTTCGCCGAAGCCTCTCAATTCCAGCTGGTTGAAACCTTCGCCGAGCGACTCGCCGAAGTACTGATGAGCGAGTTCAATATTCCCTGGCTGCACCTCAAATTGACCAAGCCGGGAGCCGTGCCAGCGGCGAAGGGCGTTGGGGTGGAGATCGAGCGCGGATGTCGCTGATACGGATTTTTCTGGGACTGGGCAGCAATATCGAGCGGGAGCGCCATCTGTGCGCCGGCCTCGACGCACTTGCCGAATTCCTCACCGACATGACCCTCTCGCCGGTGTTCGAAAGTCACCCGGTGGGGATCAAGAGCGGGCCGTTTTTCAACCTGGTGGTTTCGGCACTGACAGATCTGCCGCTGACCGAACTGGACCGCCGCCTGAAATTCATCGAAGCCGATAACGGTCGTTATGCTCCTGATCGCAAGGGTTTGCCGCTGGATATCGACGTCCTGCTGTATGGCGAACAGGTCGGCAACTTCGACGGCCTGATTCTGCCCCGCGCCGAAATCCTCAAAAATGCGTTCGTGCTGTGGCCGTTGTCCCTGATCGCGCCGCAGCGTCTGCACCCTGAGGTCGGTGTGTCGTTTGCCCAGCTGTGGGCTGAAGCGAACATCGATCAGAAGCTCTGGCCGGTCGCCTTCGAATGGCGCGGCGAGCAGCTCACCCCGGCCATCCTGCTTCCTGCGGTCTAACAGGCGTCCGACATTCAGCTCGACGGCGCCGCGGCCAACTCAGCGGCTTAAAGCTGATACGACGCCTTGTACACCTTCAGCGTATCCAGCCGCTCTCGCTTGAGCGCTTCGCCTAATTGCTGGCCCTGAAAACCTTTCTCCAATAGTGGCTGAACCGCCACTTGCCGCGCCGCTTCGGCAGCACCGCGCAGATATTCGGCTTGCGGATACGTGCGCTCCTCAAACCCCTTGCGGCCTCGGGCGTCCATTTCGCAGGCGGCGATGAATTCCTCGAAGCGTTGCGGTCGGCGATACACGTCAAAGCTCTGCAGCAGATCCAGCAATGTCGACGGCTTCAGCTCCAGCGCGCGATGGCCGTGGGTGTGATATTCGCCCACCAGCAGCGCCAGTTCCTGACAGTCCCTTGGCACTTTGAAGCGCTGGTTGACCGCCTTGATCGCTTTGAGCCCTTTATGCTCGTGGGCGATGTGGCGCGGCCATTCCTCCTGCGGCGTGAGCCCTTTGCCCAGGTCGTGCAGCAGGCAGGCCCAGCGCACGCTGAGTGGCTGGCGATGCAGGGCAGATTGATGCAACACGCTGAGGACATGCACGCCTGTGTCGATTTCGGGGTGATGGGCTTCCGGCTGAGGCACGCCAAACAGCGCGTCGACTTCCGGCATCAGCACCTTCAGGGCGCCGCATTCACGCAGGACCTCGATGAACACCTGCGGCTCTTTTTCCATCAGTGCCCGGGAGATTTCCTTCCAGCTGCGTTCCGGTGTCAGCGCTTCCAGTTCACCCGAGCTACTCAGCTGACGCATCAGTTCGAGGGTTTCCGGAGCGATGGTAAAACCGTCGGGGGCATAGCGCGCGGCGAAACGCGCCACGCGCAAGACACGCAGAGGATCTTCGGCGAACGCGGGGGAAACGTGACGCAATACTCGGGCTTCCAGGTCCTGCTGGCCGTGGTAGGGATCGGTCAGTTGGCCGTTTTTGTCTTCGGCAATAGCATTGATGGTCAGGTCGCGGCGGATCAGATCTTGCTCCAGCGTGACGTCCGGATGGGCGTGAAAAACAAAGCCGCCGTAGCCTTTGCCGGTCTTGCGCTCGGTGCGGGCCAGCGCGTATTCCTCACCGGTCAGCGGATGCAGGAAGACGGGGAAATCCGTTCCCACCGGGCGGTAGCCCTTGACCAGCATCTCTTCGGTCGACGCACCCACTACTACCCAGTCGATGTCAGTGACCGGTTTGCCAAGCAGGCGATCGCGTACTGCGCCGCCAACTTTATAAATCTGCATAAAAAAGCCTCCGTGAGCGCGACAGGATAAACCTTAAGTCGCAATCGCGGAGGCTGGAAACGCTTAGGGTCTATAAGTGGACGACCGCCAGGTCCAGCCGGGGATAGTCACTGTCAGCGTGTTCGCTTCTCGGCGGCACATGGTGGACTTTCATCACCTGGTCGCCTTGCAGCGTTTCCAGATGGATATCAAAACCCCACAGCCGATGCAGGTGCTTCAGCACTTCGTCCGTGGAGTCACCGAGGGGTTTGCGGTCGTGCTGCTGATGACGCAGGGTCAGGGAGCGATCGCCGCGCCGGTCAATGCTGTAGATCTGCACGTTGGGCTCGCGGTTGCCGAGGTTGTATTGCGCGGCGAGGGTTTCACGAATCACCTTGTAGCCGGTTTCATCGTGGATGGCGGGCACGAGGAGATCATCCTTCTGATCATCGTCGAGGATGCTGAACAGCTTCAGGTCTCGGATCACCTTGGGCGACAGGTACTGCAGGATGAAGCTCTCGTCCTTGAAGCTGCTCATCGCAAATTTCACCGCCGTCAGCCAGTCGGTGCCGGCCAGATCAGGAAACCACTGGCGGTCCTCTTCGGTCGGGTGCTCGCACATCCGCCGGATGTCCTGATACATGGCAAAGCCCAGGGTGTAGGGATTGATACCACTGTAGTAGGGACTGTCGAAACCCGGCTGGTAGACAACGCTGGTGTGAGAGGTCAGAAATTCCAGCATGAAGCCGTCAGTCACCAGCCCCTCGTCGTACAGATCGTTCATAAGCGTGTAATGCCAGAACGTGGCCCAGCCCTCGTTCATCACCTGGGTCTGACGCTGCGGGTAAAAATACTGGGCGATCTTGCGCACGATGCGCACGACTTCACGCTGCCAAGGCTCCAGCAACGGTGCGTGTTTTTCGATGAAGTAAAGGATGTTTTCCTGAGGCTCGGCGGGGAAGCGTGAGAAATCCTCTTTGTCGTTCTTGCTGGCGCTTTTCGGAATCGTGCGCCACAGGTCGTTGATCTGTTTCTGCAGATGCTCCTCCCGATCCTTCATGCGGCGGCGTTCTTCTTCTGCCGAAATCGGGTAGGGCCGCTTGTAGCGATCGACGCCGTAGTTCATCAGCGCGTGGCACGAGTCGAGCAGATCCTCGACCGCATCGATCCCGTGGCGCTCTTCGCATTGCATGATGTACTGCTTGGCGAAGACCAGGTAATCGATGATCGAACTGGCGTCGGTCCAGGTGCGGAACAGGTAGTTGCCCTTGAAAAAGCTGTTATGCCCGTAGCAGGCATGGGCCACAACCAGTGCCTGCATGCAGATAGTGTTCTCTTCCATCAGGTAGGCGATGCACGGGTCGGAGTTGATGACGATCTCGTAGGCCAGACCCATCTGCCCGCGCGAATAGGATTTTTCCGTACTGAGGAAGTGTTTGCCGTAGGACCAATGGTGATAACCCAGCGGCATGCCGACAGACGCGTAGGCGTCCATCATTTGCTCGGCGGTGATCACCTCAATCTGGTTGGGGTAAGTGTCCAGCGCATAACGTTCGGCGATGCGGCTGATTTCCCGGTCGTAGGCCTGGATCAGTTCGAACGTCCACTCTGAACCCGTGGAAAGGGGTTGGCGCTTCTGCTCTCTAGCGGTCATGTCACTAACCTGCGCTGGAAGAGTTCACGGAACACCGGATAGATATCACCGGCAGAGACCAGCTGCTGCTGGGCGAACGTGTCGGCGAAGGCTTCACCGATGCGCTCGTATTCGAACCACAGCGCCTGATGTTCGCGCGGGGTGATTTCGACGTAGGTGTAGTACTGCACGAACGGCATGATCTGTTTGATCAGAATATCGCGGCAAATAGGCGAGTCATCGTTCCAGTTGTCGCCGTCAGAGGCTTGCGCTGCGTAGATATTCCATTCGTTGGTGGGGTAGCGCTCGGCCATGATCTCCTGCATCAGCTTCAATGCGCTGGAAACGATGGTGCCGCCGGTTTCCCGTGAATAGAAAAACTCCTCTTCGTCGACCTCGCGCGCGCTGGTGTGGTGGCGGATGAAGACGACTTCGATCTTGTCGTAGTTACGCTTGAGAAACAGATACAGCAGGATGAAGAAGCGCTTGGCGATGTCTTTGGTCGCCTGGGTCATCGACCCGGAAACATCCATCAGACAGAACATCACGGCTTTGGAACTTGGGTTCGGCTGTTTGACCAGCAGGTTGTACTTGAGGTCGAAGGTGTCCAGATACGGGACGCGACGGATGCGCGCCTGAAGTTTTGCGGCCTCGATTTCCAGTTCCTGGATGTCGCCGAAGTTGTCGGGCTCCTCGATCCTGAGGCGTTCCAGTTCAGCCTGCACTTGCCGCAGCTTGGCCCTGCTGCTGCCGGACAGCGCGATACGCCGCGCATGGGCCGAGCGCAATGTGCGGATGATGTTGATGCGTGACGGGTTGCCTTCGTTGCTGATCCCCGCGCGAACGGTCTTGAAGGTGTCAGTGCCGCTCAGGTTGCGCTTGACCAGATTGGGCAGCTCCAAGTCCTCGAACATGAATTCGAGGAATTCTTCCTGGGTGATCTGGAACACGAACTCATCCATGCCTTCGCCGGAGTTGCCCGCCTTGCCAGGCCCTTTTCCACCACCGCCTCCTTGCGGACGGGCGATGTGCTCACCGGTGGTGAACTCCTTGTTACCCGGGTGAACCACTGTCTGCTTGCCGCCGCGACCATGGTGCAGGACCGGCTCGTCGATATCCCGCCCCGGAATACTGATCTGTTCGCCGTGCTCCATGTCAGTAATGGAGCGCCGGCTGACGGCTTCTTCTACTGCTTTCTTGATGTGGTCACGGTAACGGCGAAGAAAGCGCTGCCTATTTACCGTGCTCTTGTTCTTGCCATTGAGACGTCGGTCGATCACATAGCTCATAGGCCCCTCCGGGGAGCTTCAAGTTGTGAGCCGCAAGCTGCAAGTAGAAGCGGTTGACGCGCTTTCTTCCTACAGCTTGTAGCTTGACGCTTGCAGCTGCCTTACTGCGATTTCCGGACCCGTAGGTACCATTCGGAAAGAAGCCTTACCTGTTTATCGGTGTAGCCCCGCTCGACCATTCGTGTGACAAAGTCGTTGTGCTTCTGCTGATCCTCTTTGCTGGCCTTGGCGTTGAAACTGATGACCGGCAGCAAGTCCTCGGTGTTCGAGAACATTTTCTTCTCGATCACCACCCGCAGCTTCTCGTAGCTCAGCCAGGTTGGGTTCTTGCCGTTGTTATTGGCGCGGGCACGCAGCACGAAGTTGACGATCTCGTTGCGGAAGTCTTTCGGGTTGCTGATGCCAGCCGGTTTCTCGATTTTCTCCAGCTCCTCGTTCAACGCCACCCGGTTGAGGATCTCGCCGGTTTCCGGATCGCGGTACTCCTGGTCCTGAATCCAGAAGTCGGCGTACAGCACGTAGCGGTCAAAGATGTTCTGGCCGTATTCGCTGTAGGACTCGAGGTAGGCGGTCTGGATTTCCTTGCCGATGAACTCGATGTAGCGCGGCGCCAGGTATTCCTTGATGAAACGCAGATACCGCTCGCGGGTTTCGGCCTGAAATTGCTCCTGCTCGATCTGCTGCTCCAGTACGTAAAGCAAGTGAACCGGGTTGGCGGCGATCTCATGGGGATCGAAGTTAAAGACCTTCGACAGGATCTTGAACGCAAACCGTGTAGAGAGGCCGTTCATGCCTTCGTCGACGCCGGCGCTGTCACGGTATTCCTGAATCGACTTGGCTTTCGGGTCAGTGTCCTTGAGGTTCTCGCCGTCGTAGACCCTCATCTTCGAATAGATGTTGGAGTTGTCCGGCTCTTTAAGCCGCGACAGGACGGTGAACTGCGCGAGCATTTTCAGGGTGTCCGGCGCGCAGTGGGCTTTGGACAGGGAACTGTTGAACAGTAATTTGTCGTAAATCTTGATTTCGTCATTGACCCGCAGGCAGTACGGCACCTTGACGATGTAGATCCGGTCGATGAAGGCTTCGTTATTCTTGTTGTTGCGGAAGCTGTGCCATTCCGATTCGTTGGAGTGGGCCAGCAAAATACCGGTGAACGGGATCGCGCCCAGGCCTTCGGTACTGTTGTAGTTACCTTCCTGGGTGGCGGTCAGCAGTGGGTGAAGCACCTTGATCGGCGCTTTGAACATTTCCACAAATTCCATCAGGCCCTGGTTGGCCCGGCACAGCGCGCCCGAATAGCTGTAAGCGTCTGCGTCGTTCTGTGGGTATTCCTCAAGCTTGCGGATATCGACCTTACCCACCAGCGCCGAGATGTCCTGGTTGTTCTCGTCACCGGGCTCGGTTTTGGCGACGGCGATCTGATTGAGGATGGAAGGGTAGAGCTTCACCACTTTGAACTGACTGATGTCGCCACCGAACTCGGCCAGTCGTTTGGTCGCCCATGGCGACATGATGGTGTTCAGGTACCGGCGTGGGATGCCGTAGTCCTCTTCGAGGATCGTCCCGTCTTCGGTGGGTTTGAAAAGGCCCAAAGGCGATTCGAAAACCGGGGACCCTTTGATGGCGTAGAACGGTACTTTTTCAACCAGCGATTTGAGTTTTTCAGCCAGGGACGATTTACCACCGCCAACAGGGCCGAGCAGGTAAAGGATCTGTTTCTTCTCTTCAAGGCCCTGGGCGGCGTGGCGGAAGTACGAGACGATTTGCTCGATGCAGTCTTCCATGCCGTGGAATTCTTCGAACGCCGGATAGCGCCGAATGACCTTGTTGGAGAAGATTCTGGACAGCCTGGAATTGGTCGACGTGTCGAACAGCTCAGGCTCACCGATGGCCATTAGCAGACGTTCTGCGGCGGAAGCGTATGCGCTGCGATCGGTTTTGCAGAGCTCGAGATACTCCTGTAGCGAGAGCTCTTCCTGCCGTGTCGATTCAAAGCGTTGTTGGAAGTGGCTAAAAATACTCATGACGTCACCTCGCTCGATACGTGGAGCCGGCGGCGGATCGTCAGTTGATGCTGGATGGAAGCCGATCACGCAGCTGCCATTACCCCCCAAACACCATAAAAGTAGCGACCGATGACCCACGCGCCGGTGTACCGGCTCTCCCCTGATTCGGATGGCCTGAGGCTAAGAGTAGTTCGGATTCGGGCACAGAAAGAAGCAATGGGGATGAACAGGGCATACCCGTTCGTCAGATGAGGGCGCGAGCCCGCGTAGGACGCGGGATAGCGGTCAGCAAAAATATTTTTCGATCAGCCTTGCGCGGTTTCTTCAGGAAATTTGCTTTTCCACAACTCGAAACCGCCATCCATGCTGTAGACCTCGGAGAAGCCCTGACCTACAAGATAGGCTGCTGCACTCTGGCTGGAGTTGCCGTGATAGCAGAGGACGACCAACGGTTTGTCCAGATCGGCCTGGCGAATGAAGTCGGCGATGGAATGGTTGTCGAGGTGATGGGAGTCCGGAATGTGCTGGGTCGCATAGGTCTGCGCGTCACGCACGTCCACCAGCACAGCGCCTTGTTGGCGCAGGGCGTGGACTTGTTCGGGTGAGATGCGTTTGAAGTCAGTCATGGCTCGGGCTCCTGGGCCGTCGGGTCCTCGAACGGTCGAGAACGTAGGGAGAATTTACTGCTGCAGCGGCGTCGGCTCGCTGACAGGGGATGCCTCGGGGGTGGGTGCTTTTGCGTTGCCGCGCTCGTCGCATTCGCAGCGAATCAGCGCGCGGGTGTCGACGTTGAGCAGGGTCATTGCGCCGCCCCAGACACAGCCCGTATCCAGTGCATACACGCCAGGCTCATCACATCGGCCTTCAAGTGCGGCCCAGTGGCCGAAAATGATACCCGTGCCTTTGGTTTTGCGCTCTTTGTGCTTGAACCACGGCGCGTAACCCGCCGGCGCACTGTCGAGTCCTTCCTTGCTTTTGAGATCGAGCTTGCCGTCGCTGGTGCAAAAACGCATGCGCGTGAAGTAATTGGTGATGACCCGCAGCCGAGTGACGCCTTGCAAGTCTTTGTCCCACTTGGCAGGTTCGTTGCCATACATGCCGTCGAGAAAGGGCTCAAAGCGATTGTCATCGCGCAATGCCTCTTCCACTTCTTCAGCGCAGCGCAGCGCCTTTTTCAGCGTCCATTGCGGCGGGATTCCGGCATGCACCAGTGCAATGTCACGTTCGGCGTCGTAGTGCATCAGCTTCTGTTGGCGCAACCAGTCGAGCAGCACGACCGCGTCTGGCGCTTCGAGGATTTCCCGCAGCGTGTCGCCTTTCTTCAGGCGCTCGATGTTGCGACCGGCCGCCAGCAAGTGCAGGTCATGATTGCCCAGCACGCAGACGACGGAGTCGCGCATGGCGTAGAGATAACGCAGGGTTTCCAATGACTGCGGGCCTCGGTTGACGAGATCGCCAACCAGCCAGAGCGTGTCTTTGCCAGGCTCGAATGCCACGCGTTCGAGCAGGCACTTCAGCGGCTCAAGGCAGCCCTGCAGGTCACCGACTGCGTAAACCGCCATCAGTGAAGCGCCCCCGGTACGGCCAGACGGAATGGCGCGATGACAGCATCAAAGCGCTTGCCGTCTTCTGCGAGCATTTGATAAGTGCCCTGCATATTGCCCACCTTGGTGGTCATCACGGTGCCGCTGGTGTAGGTGTGACTTTGCCCAGGCTGGATCAGCGGTTGCTGACCTACGACGCCGTCGCCGCGAACCTCTTCAACCTGACCGTCGCCGTCGGTGATGACCCAATGGCGCGACAGCAACTTGGCTGGCAGCTCGCCGTTGTTGTGCACGGTGATGGTGTAAGCGAAGGCGAAGCGGTTGTGCTCAGGCTGTGATTGTTCTGCTAGGAAACGGGTCTCGACGCTGACGTCGACCTGGTAACGAGAATCAGACATGCAAGAGGCCTTAAAAGCGAAAGCGGAGAAGCCGGAAGTGGTCCGGTTGAAAGTCAGTCTAGGACATGTAACGGATAAATGAGCACTGACGCTTTGACCGGACATGTCCCCAGAAGGTCAAGCGGCGACAGGCTTTTCGCTGAGCATGTCGGCCAGGCGAACAAACGCCGCGAGGTCCAGTTGTTCCGGACGCAGGCTGCCATCCACACCGGCTTCGGTGATTTCTTCGCTGGTCAGCAGGGCTTTCAGCGTGTTGCGCAGCGTCTTGCGGCGCTGGTTAAAGGCTTCGCGGACGACGCGTTCGAGCACGCGGTGATCCTTGGCCGGGTGCGGGAGGGTTTCATGGGGCACCAGGCGAACGATGGCCGAATCCACTTTCGGCGGCGGATTGAATGCCCCCGGGCCGACGTTGAACAGGTGCTCCACGCGGCAGTGGTACTGAACCATGATCGACAGGCGACCCCAATCACCGCCGCCAGGGCCTGCCGCCAGACGCTCGACCACTTCTTTCTGCAGCATGAAGTGCATGTCGCGGATCAGGTAGGCGTTCTGTAGCAGGTGGAAAATCAACGGCGTCGAGATGTTGTACGGCAGGTTGCCGACGACACGCAGGCTATTGGGTGCGGCGTTCAGGCTGGTGAAGTCGAACTTCAGCGCGTCACCCTGATGCAGGCTGAAATTCGGCTTGCTGCCGAACTGATGCATGAGGATCGGCACGAGGTCTTTGTCGAGTTCCACGACGTCCAGCTGTGCGCCGCTGCTCAGCAGGCCTTGGGTCAGGGCACCTTGCCCCGGGCCGATTTCCAGCATGCGGTCTTCGGCCTTCGCACGAATGGAGCGCAGGATCTTGTCGATCACGCCGGCATCGTGCAGGAAGTTCTGGCCAAAACGCTTGCGCGCCTTGTGTTGGAATTGCTCGTTCATGAATGGGTCTCGGCCATCTGATAGGCGGTTTCCAGAGCGACCCTGAGGCTGCCGGTGTCGATCTTGCCTGTGCCCGCCAGATCCAGCGCCGTGCCGTGATCCACGGAAGTGCGAATGATCGGCAGGCCCAGCGTGATGTTGACGGCGGCGCCGAAGCCTTTGTACTTCAGCACGGGCAGGCCTTGGTCGTGGTACATCGCCAGCACCGCGTCGCAGTGCTCCAGATATTTGGGGGTAAAGAGCGTGTCGGCGGGCAGCGGGCCATATAAGTCCAGCCCCTCGCTGCGCAGACGCGCCAGAGTAGGTTCAATGATGTCGATTTCTTCGCGGCCCAGGTGGCCACTCTCGCCGGCATGCGGGTTTAGGCCACAGACCAGAATCCGCGGGCGGGCGATGCCGAATTTGTTGACCAGATCCGCGTGCAGGATGCGCGTCACACGCTCCAGCCGCTCAGCAGTGATCGCGTCGGCGACGTCACGCAGGGGCAGGTGAGTGGTCACCAGCGCCACGCGCAGATCACCGGTCGCCAGCAGCATCACCACTTGTTCGGTATGGGTCAGCTCCGCAAGGAACTCGGTATGGCCGGAGAATGAGATGCCGCTGTCGTTGATCACGCCCTTGTGCACCGGCGCTGTGATCATGCCGGCGAAGTGGCCGTCCATGCAGCCGCGACCGGCTCGGGTCAGGGTCTCGAGCACGAAACCGCCGTTGGCTTTATCGAGCTGGCCGGCGATGACCGGCGACTGAACCGGCGTGTCCCAGACATACAGACTGTCAGCGGGGGCGGGGACGTCAGGCCAGGCGGCGGGTGTGACGGGAATCAGGCTAACGGCCACGCCCAGCTGGGCGGCCCGCTCGGTGAGCAGGTCACAGCTGGTAATGGCAATCAGGGGATGGGGCTGGGACTGCGCGGCGAGCAACAGGCAAAGGTCAGGACCAATGCCGGCGGGCTCGCCGGGTGTCAGGGCGAAACGCTGGGGTTTCACTTGGCCGCCTGATCAGCTCCGGGGAGCTTGATCTCGACGTAGGCTTCATCACGGATCTGACGCAGCCAGGTTTGCAGTTCTTCGTCGTATTTGCGGTTACGCAGTACGGTCATTGCCTGTTGTTCACGCGCCTGACTGGTGCTGTCAGTCGAACGACGGCCGAGGACTTCCAGAACGTGCCAGCCAAATTGGGTCTCGAACGGCTTGGAGACGACACCCTGAGGTGTCTCATTCATGACGTCGCGGAACTCCGGAACCAGCGAGCGCGGGTCAACCCAGTTCATGTCACCGCCGTTAAGCGCGGAACCCGGGTCTTCGGAAAAGCTCTTCGCCAGTTCGCCGAAATCTTCGCCATTCTGGATGCGGTCGTAGATACGTTGCGCCAGCAGCTTGGTCTCGGCTGGGCTACGGATTTCGCTTGGCTTGATCAGGATGTGACGAACGTGAACCTCGTCGCGCATCTGGGTCTGAGTCTCGCCGCCGCGTTTTTCCAGCAGTTTGAGGATGATGAAACCGCCCGGTGTACGCGCAGGAGGGGTGACCTCGCCCGGACGCATGGACGACAGCATGTCGCCGAACGGAGGCGGCAGCTGAGCGGCTTTACGCCAGCCCATGTCACCACCGTCCAGCGCACTTTCACTGGCCGACGACGCGATCGCCATCTGCTCGAAGTTCGCACCCTGTTGCAGCTTGCCGTAGAGGTCCTTGGCTTTGGCTGCAGCGGCTTGAATCTGATCCGACGTTGCACTGTCCGGCGTCGGGATCAAAATGTTAGCCAGGTGGAATTCTTCAGAGAACTGAGCTTTGCCCAGATCGGAAGCCAGGAAGTTCTTCACTTCCTGCTCCGAGACCTGAATGCGCTCGGCAACCCGGCGCTGCCGCACACGGCTGATGATCATTTCCCGGCGGATCTGCTCACGTGCGCTGGTGTAGGACAGCCCGTCGTGGGTCAGTGCAGCCTTGAACTGGTCAACACTCATGTTGTTGCGCTGAGCAATGGTGGCAACTGCCTGGTTCAGCTCTTCATCGCTGATGCGAATGCCGGAGCGTTCGCCGATCTGGATCTGCAGGTTTTCCAGGATCAGACGATCGAGGACCTGAGACTCCAGTGCGCTGGCAGGCGGAACGCCTTGCCCGCGCTTGGCGATGGTTTGCTGAACCTCACGGGTGCGCTGGTCGAGCTGGCTTTGCATGACCACGTCGTTGTCGACGATGGCAACTACCTTGTCGATGGTACGCACTTCAGCGTGCGCAACAGAACCGATAAGCAGCGCGCCCAGCATCAGCGGGCGCAGACAATCAGAAAGCTTGGTCTTCACGTTCACGATAACCTTGGATGCCTTTGTCGAGGAAGCTTTCAACTTTTTGGCCAACGACGCCGCCAAGTCCCTTCAACACGATTTGTAGGAAGACGCCGTGGTCGCCTTTTTCGTTCTGCGCAACCTCTTGGGTGGTTTCGTCGTAATCGACCCAGTAACGGTTGATCAGACGCAACTTCCAGCAGCAGTTGTCATATTCAAAACCACCGAAGGCTTCGAGGGTACGGTCGCGGTTGTAGTCGAACTGCCAGCGCGCGATGGCGCTCCACTGCGGCACAACCGGCCAGATAACCGAGAAGTCATGCTGCTGGATCTTGTAGTAGTCCTTGATGACTGAGCCGTCCGGGAGGACCGCGTCGCCGCCGCCCACTGTCCAGCGCCCGGTCGTCTGATCATAGCGAACCTGGTCGTTACGATAGCGATAGCCGGCGTTAACGATCTTGCCCGGCTCGTCTTCAGGCTGGTAGTGGACCATTGCGCTGCCGGAGCGAGTGCTGCGGCTGTCCGGGTCCCAGTTGAAGTCCGACGTCGCACGCCAGTCGCGGTTGAAGCGGTATTCGTATTCCAGTGCATACGGCGAAACGTCGGACTGAGCATCTTTGCGGTCTTCGAAGGAAATACCTGGGAGTTGCACCTTGCGATCGGCAAAGTACACCGCCTGACCAATGCTCACGCGCTGACGTTCAAAACCGTTGTCTTCGATCCAGCGATTGGTCACGCCAAGCGACAGTTTGTTCTCGTCTCCGATACGGTCGGAGCCGACGAATCGGTTGTCGCGGAACAGCGAGCTGTAGTTGAACGTCGTTTCACCCGAATCGAAAACCGGAATGTCGGTCTGATCTTTGTTTGGAACGTAGAGGTAGTACGCGCGAGGCTCGAGCGTCTGACGATAGTCTTTACCGAACCAGTTGGTGTTGCGATCAAAATACAGGCCGCTGTCAACGCTGAAGATCGGAACACTGCGGTTTTCGCTGCTGTGATAAGTCTCGTCGGCCAGCAACGTACGTTTGCCCTGCGCGTCCAGATCAAGATCGTACTGGGTGTAAACGTATTTAAGCTTAGGCGTTACAAAACCGTAGCTCGCCGTCAGCGGCAGGCTTACCGACGGTGCCAGGTTCAGACGATCGCCGTTTGCACGGGCAAGGCCGCTGACGTTGGAATCCAGTCGAGGTCGAGTAATGTCGTCCTCATTGGTATAGCCGCCTGTTCTCAAGTCGCGATCAAACCGAACCAACTCAGTCTCGTAATCGAACTTGAAGCCGGCAGGCTGAAACGGCAGCGAACCGTTCAGCGTGAGCTGAGGCAGGCGACCGTAAGGCGTGATCTGAGTCACGGTGGTCAGCTGATACTGCTCGGCATTCAACGTCGCAGTGTAGCTGTCGCCACGATAGTACAAAGCGCCCTGCTGCCGCAGATAGTCTTGAGTGCTAACGCCTTCCTGACCGCTTTTCAGGTCTTTGAAGTAGTAAGGGTCACTGACCTTGGTGTAATCGATTTTGCTGGTCAAACGCGAATCCAGACCACTGCGATCCTGCCAGTTGATCAACCAGCGGGTGTCTTTATAGTCTGACTGGTTTTTGCGGTCATCGTCGTCGTCATTCAGGTAAGCCGCACCGAATTGACCTTCACTGCTCTTGGTCAGGTAACGGAACTCGCCTTCCAGCAACAGACCGCGCTTGGCCATATAGGTCGGGTACAACGTGGCGTCATAGTTTGGCGCCAGGTTGAAGTAATACGGGGTGAGCAACGAGAAGCCGGTATCGCTGCTGGTACCGATGGTCGGTGGCAGGAAGCCGGACTGGCGACGGTCGTCGATCGGGAAATAGATGTAAGGCGTGTACAGGATCGGGATGTCATGAACGCGCAGTGTCGCGTTGGTGGCCGTACCGAAACCGGTGGCCGGGTTCAGGGTGATGTTGTTGCCCTTCACCGTCCACGCGTTGCTGTTCGGTTCGCACGTGGTGTACGTACCGTCCTTCAAGCGGATGATCGCGTTTTCGGCACGACGAGCGTACAGGGCGTTACCGCGAACGTTGTTTTTGTGCAGCACGTACTCGGCGTTGTCGACTTTGGCTTCGCCGGTGTCCAGCTGGACTTCAGCGTGGTCGCCCACGATCAGGGCGCCGTTGTCGCGCAGACGGACATCGCCGTTCAGCTCGCCACGGTTCTCGGCCTGATGCAGGCTGGCTTCGTCAGCCTCGACCTGCATGCTGCCCTGACGCAGGACGACGTCACCTGCCAGGGTCGCAACCTGTTCTTCCTGCTGATAACGCGAAGCCTTGGCGCCGATGAAAGTCGGTGCGTCGCTCTTCGGCGTCTTGTCGTCCATGCCCGGACGGATCGGTTCGATATAGGCGCCCGAGCAATACGGACCGGTCTCAGCCAGTTGGGCTGCGGTCAGCTTCTCGCGCGGCACCCAGTCAAGGTGGCTGTAATCGGCGCTGCGCGACTTCAGGCCACGGCCCTTGGCCTCGGTGACCAGCATCGTTTTGGGCACGACTTCGCCATCGGAGGTGGTGGTCGTCTGAGCGCCATCTGCCGTGCCGCTGTTGGACGAAACACTGTTGGCGTCGTGCACGGGGCGCGGAGGCAACTGGGCTGCGTTGGTTTTCGGGGAGCAATCCCATGCACCTGTTGCAGACACCGAGCAGTCATACTGTTCGGCGGCAACCACGTACGGGACGGCCAAGGGTTGCATCGCCAGCAGACTGCCGGTTACGAGCAACGGAAATTTTTTACGAAACGCGGGGGATTTCAATGCCATCTTATTAGTCCGGGCTTCCTGCGCGCCATCTGCCCGCGGGGGGGCCGCACGCCTCTCGATGGGCTGAAAAAGATGTCGGATAATAAAGCATGACCCGCTTGACGGCTAGCGCCGTCGGAGACCCTTGCAATGCCAGATCAAGATGTACGCCTGCAACACCTGAAAGTTTGGCTCGATGAACAGCTCCCGCGCTTATTCGAGGCTCAGAACTGGGGCCCGATACCCCCGGCCACGTTGACTGCTGCCAGCAGCGACGCCAGCTTTCGACGTTACTTTCGCTGGGAGGGGGAGGGCCGCACTTTTATTGTCATGGATGCTCCGCCCCCACAGGAAAACTGCAAACCCTTCGTGGATATCGCTCATTTATTGAGCGGGTCGGGCATTAATGTTCCGAAAATTTATGCCGAAGACCTGAATCAGGGCTTCCTTTTGTTGAATGACCTGGGTCGTCAGACTTATCTGGATGTGATCGACGAGCAAAATGCCGATCAGCTGTTCAGTGACGCAATCGACGCATTGCTCGCCTACCAGCAACTGCCGATGGATGCGCCGTTGCCGAGTTATGACGTGGCACTGCTGCGCCGCGAGCTGGAGCTGTTTCTCGAGTGGTACGTGAAGCATCATCTGGGCGTGGCGTTTGATCAGGCGCAGCAGGCCAGTTGGCAGGCCGTCAGCGATCTGCTGATCGAAAGCGCGCTGGCCCAGCCGAAGGTGCTGGTGCACCGTGATTACATGCCGCGCAACCTGATGCTCAGCGAACCGAACCCTGGCGTGCTGGATTTTCAGGACGCTGTATATGGCCCGGTCACCTACGACATTACGTGCCTGTTCAAGGATGCGTTCCTGAGCTGGCCGGAGGAGCGCGTAGCAGACTGGCTCAAGCTGTATTGGAATAAAGCCGCTGCGGCGGGCATCCCGGTGCAGGAAGAATTCGATGAATTCCGTCGTGCCAGTGATTTGATGGGCGTGCAGCGGCATTTGAAGGTGATCGGTATTTTCGCCCGCATTTGCCACCGTGACGGCAAACCACGCTACGTCGCGGATGTACCACGCTTCTTCTCTTATATAGAGGCGGTGTTGGCGCGACGCCCCGAGCTGGTTGAGTTGAGCAATCTGTTGACCAGCCTTGGCCATACAAAACCGACACAGGCAAATCCGGCATCTGCTGGGTAATGGATGGACTGAAATTGAAGAGGGACTGCACTTGATGATTGTCTTGATGAGGGCCGCATGAAAGCGATGATTCTGGCGGCGGGTAAAGGCGAGCGCCTGCGCCCGTTGACCCTGCACACGCCCAAACCGCTGGTGCGTGCCGGCGGCGTTCCACTGATTGAGTATCACCTTCGCGCGATCAAATCGGCTGGCGTTGAAGACGTTGTTATCAACCATGCGTGGTTGGGCCAGCAGATCGAAGATTATCTGGGCGACGGTCGTCAGTGGGTCCTGAAAATCCGCTACTCCCCTGAAGGCGAACCCCTGGAGACGGGTGGCGGGATCTTCCGTGCGCTGCCGCTGCTGGGCGACGAGCCTTTTCTGGTCGTCAACGGTGATATCTGGGTCGACTTCGATTTCAGCTCATTGATGAAACCGCTCAAGGGGCTTGCGCATCTGGTGCTGGTGGACAACCCGCCGCATCACCCTGGCGGGGATTTCGCGCTGATCAACGGGCAGGTGCATGACGACGCAGCTCGGCCGCGCCTGACCTACAGCGGCATTGCGGTGCTGCATCCGCAACTCTTCGCGGGCTGCACCGAAGGCGCGTTCAAGCTGGCGCCCCTGTTGCGCGACGCCATGGCGAAAGGCCTGGTGACCGGCGAACGTTTCGGCGGCCGCTGGGTGGATGTCGGTACCCATGAGCGTCTGGCCGAAGTCGAGCAGATCCTTGCGGTGAAATCCTAAATGCTGTGGCCATTTACGGTGGTCGGCGGTGGCGTCGGCTATTTGATTGCCAGCATTCCCGGCGCCATGCTCGGCGCACTTCTTGGGCAGGCGCTAGATCGGCGACTGCATTTCCGCAGCTGGGCGGAGATGCGCGAGCGTGCCAATGGCCGCAGCGTGCCGCAGGATGACGAGCTTATTTTCATCATGCTGGGGCGTCTGGCGAAGAGCGATGGTCGGGTGGTCGACGGGCACATTCAGCAGGCGCGCGTTGAAATGCGCCGACTGGACCTCGGCGAGGCGGCGCAACGACGGGCAATCCAGGCGTTTAATCGGGGTAAGGACGGGCGCGACAATTTGCGTGTCCACCTCACGCGCCTGAAAACCCAGCCCCACGCCGCAGAAGGTTTGTTGCGTGCCTGTTGGCGCATGGCGTGGGCGGATGGCAGGGCGTCGCGCACCGAGCGTGAACTAATTGTGCTGTGGGGCAAATGGCTGGGCTGGACGGCGGACAAGGTCGAAGGCTTGTCATCGACCGAAGACGAGCAGCGTTCGCGGGGCGCGCCCGCCAGCAGTGGCGGCGAGTTTCAGGACGCGCTCCGTTTGCTGGGCGTGAAAGCCGATGCCGAACCGGCGCAGATCAAGCGGGCCTATCGTCGCTTGCTGAGTCGGCATCACCCGGACAAGATCGCCGGCAGTGGCGCCAGCCAGATACAGGTTCGTGATGCCACCGAGAAAACCCGCGAACTGCATCACGCCTACGCGGTGATTCGCGATCGACGCGGGTTTCGCTGACGCTTTTGTTTCGTTGATGCTGCCCTGAGCGCAGGCAGCATCGCAGGCGATCAGGGCTACTTCGCTGCATCCCCTTCCAACCATCCCCGAACCCGACGAAACAGTTGGTCCTGTTCCATCGCCGGGTTGCCGGGAATGGCGCTCAGTACGACTTGGGTGAACCGCGCGTTTTTGCTTCGCTTGCTGGCGTCCAGGCGGTCTTGTGCCTGCTGACGTGGCACCGGACGATCCTTGTTGACGAAGTCGGCCGTCGGGACTTTCAGTGTGGGCAGCAACTCCATCAGCGATGGCGTTTCCTTGCCGGTGTCCACGGCCGTGACCATTACCAGGCGTTGAACAGCCGGCGATGGCCTCTCGCTCATGTAACGCGCCGCCCAATAAGCGCCTTTGCCGTGGCCAAGGAGGACGATGCTGCGGGCCTTGTTCTGCTGGGCAAACGCCACCGCGCTGTCGATCCTGGCGAAGATTTTCTCGGCGTTTGCCTTGGCGATCTCGGCTTGGGCGGCGGCCTGTTCGGCGGCCGCTGCAGCTTCCGCTTCAGCGGTGGCCGCAGGGTCGGGGGCTTTTGCCGCTACGTCCTTTGCTTTATCGCCGTCACCCGCCGCCGCTGGTGCATCCACCGCGCGGGCGAAAATACCGTCATTGTGAGCGTCCGGCATGCTCAAACTGAGGCTGGACCAACCGACGTCCGGCAACTTGCGTCGCAACGGTGCCACCGCCGTCGGCCAGTCTGCTGATTCATCGGCGCCCGGCACGATGATCACCGCACCTTTGGGCTCGTCGACGTTCGCCGGTTTCCACAGGGCCAGAAAGGCCTCGTCGCCCGCCTGCAACTGTTGTTGCTCGACTTGCGGCACCTGACGCTCCAGCGCCAGGGTGTCTTCTTCAGTGCGCGACGGCAGTGCGGCCCGCTCGACCGGCGCTTCAGCCGGCTTGGCGTCTTTATCCGGCGTCGGGTCCGCAGCCACCACGAGCGGCGAGCAAGGTAGTATCAGCGTCAGGCACAGCGCAGGAAATAGTGCGCGAAGGGTGTAGGACATCGAGTATTCCAAAGGCCGGAAACAATTCCAGCAGACTAATGGGTTGACGGCGGTTTGTCAGGCCAGGCAATCGGCTCCACAGCGAGCGCCAGACACAGCGCATGATCGGCACGGGATTCAGGGAAATGGAGACGACAGTTTGATAATCCACGCGCGGTGCCTTCGGGTTATCGGCGATACCGGCGCGCTCTTGATCGGCCTGATGCTGATCGCGTTGCTGATGTCGCACCATGCCGCCGCCTCGCCCACGCAGGCCGACCCTTTGAGTCGCGAACAGCGGGACTGGCTGACCCACCGTGGGCAATTGCGCGTCGGGCTCGTCCTTCAAACGCCTTACGCTCAGCTTGATCGTCGTGCTCAGCAGTTGTCGGGCGCGAACGTCGACCTCATCAATCTCATGGCAAAGACCCTTCAGGTGGAGCTGCTGTGGCGCAGCTATGCCGATCAGGCCGAGCTCGAAAAAGCCCTTGTCGACGGCCAGATCGACTTCGCACCCGGCCTGACCCAGACGCCCGCCGGCTTGCGCCTGTGGCTGTATTCCGATCCGTACATGCGCGTGCCGCAACTGATCGTCGGCGAACGTGATGGCACCGGTGCGGTGGATCTGGAAAAGCTCGACAGCCAGGCGCGCGTCGCCGTACGCATGCCCAGCGCCACCGCTGACTACCTGCGCAGCAACTACACCCACCTCAATCTGCAAGGCGTGCCGCTGGAGCGTCAGGCTCTGCAGCTCTTGCTCAGTCAGCAGGCGCGATACGCCGTGATCGATGAAGCGCAGCTCAGCCGTCTGTCCCGCGAAGCCGAGTTTGCCGGGCTCGCCGTAGTTGGCGACATTGGCTTCCCGCAGTTGCTGCGTGTGGCTTCCCGACGTGACACGCCACAGCTCGCCGAGATCATCAGCCAAGCATTGAGCGCCATTCCGGCCCGGGATCTCGAACAGTTACACACGCAATGGCTGCAGCCTAAATATCCGCAGATCACTGAGTCGCCGGGGCTGTGGAAGAACATCGCGCTACTGCTGTTGGTCCTGCTCATGGCCAGCGCCGCGATCGTTTACTGGCAGCGAAAACAACAGCAGCAACTGGAGAAACAATTACTCGCCGCGCGGGATGACATCGCCAGGCGCCTGGCAGGCGAAGAGGCATTACGGCTGGCGCAGTTCTCCATCGATCAGAGCACCGTCGGCATTCTCTGGGTCAATTGGGACAGCCATGTGCGCTACGCCAATCAGGCCGCCGAAACCATGCTGGGTTATGCGCCGGGTGGGGTGGTGGACCGGCCGCTGATTGATTTCGAGCCGGGGCTGAACATGGATCGCTGGCTCAATCTGTGGAAAACCGCGCGCTCCACCGAAGAAGGGCCGCAGAACTACGAAAGCAATTGCGTGCGCGCCGATGGCAGCATCCTGCCTGCCGATGTGTCGCTGAGCTTTCTGCGCTTTCGCGACGCCGAGTACTTGGTGGTGTTCATCACCGACGTGACCGAACGGCGTCGGTCCCTCGCTGCGCTGCAAGAAAGTGAAGCGCGCTTGCAGGTGCTCGCCGAGCAGTTGCGCGAGCTGTCGGCGCACCTGGAAACCGTGCGCGAAGAAGAAAAGGCGCGTATTGCCCGGGAAGTCCACGATGAACTGGGTCAGATGCTGACCGTGCTCAAGCTGGAAACATCCATGTGCGAACTGGCCTACGCCGATCTCGACCCTGGCCTGCGGGATCGATTGAACAGCATGAAGCGCCTGATTGCGCAGTTGTTCCAGTTGGTGCGGGACGTGGCAACCGCGCTGCGGCCACCGATTCTCGACGCGGGCATTGCCTCGGCCATCGAATGGCAGGCCCGGCGCTTCGAAGCGCGCACGCAGATCCCGTGCCTGGTGCAGGTGCCGGACAATCTGCCCAGCCTGCAGGACGCAACGGCCATCGGGCTGTTTCGCATTCTTCAGGAGTCGTTGACCAACGTCATGCGCCATGCCGAGGCTCACACCGTTGAGCTCAGCCTGACGCTTAGCGACGGCGTCCTGTGCATGCGCATCGCCGATGACGGCAAGGGTTTCGATCAGCGCGCCGAACGTCCTGCGTCGTTCGGGCTGGTGGGCATGCGCGAGCGGGTGCTGATCATGGGTGGGCAATTGCATCTGGACACCTTGCCCGGTGAAGGCACAACCTTGCGCGTCCACATTCCGCTGGACCCGGTCGCTGAGGAGCACGTGCATTGATTCGCGTATTGGTTGCCGAAGACCACACGATTGTCCGCGAGGGCATCAAACAGCTGATCGGCCTTGCGAAAGATCTGCAAGTGGTCGGGGAGGCCAGCAATGGCGAGCAGTTGCTGGAGGCTTTGCGCCACATCCCGTGCGAGGTCGTGCTGCTGGACATTTCCATGCCGGGCGTCAACGGCCTGGAGGCGATCCCGCGAATTCGCGCGTTGAACAATCCGCCTGCGATTCTCGTGCTGTCGATGCACGATGAAGCGCAAATGGCCGCGCGGGCCTTGAAGGTCGGCGCCGCTGGGTACGCCACCAAGGACAGCGATCCTGCGTTGCTGCTGACAGCGATCCGGCGCGTGGCCGCGGGTGGGCGTTATATCGACCCGGACCTGGCCGATCGCATGGTGTTTGAAGTCGGTCTGACGGATAGCCGGCCTTTGCACTCGTTGTTGTCCGAACGCGAGTTTTCAGTGTTCGAGCGCCTGGCCCAGGGCGCGAACGTCAACGACATTGCCCAGCAACTGGCTTTAAGCAGCAAAACCATCAGCACCCACAAGGCGCGCCTGATGCAAAAGCTGAAAATCAATTCGCTGGCCGAGCTGGTGAAGTATGCGATGGAGCATAAGTTGGTTTGATTGCGTGTCTAAAAACGACTTCCTGTAATGCTTCGTAAAACGCTATCGCGAGCAAGCTCACTCCTACAGGTTATTGCGATCCCCTTGTAGGAGTGAGGTTGCTCGCGAAGACGCCAGACCAGGCCATAAATAACTTCCGGGCGACATACCTATCCGCGCCATCCCTGTAGGGCAATCCCTACCCGAAACCTTCCATCCCACCTAGGTCATTCTCTCTCACGCCCCGATTTGCGCGGCCTTCAGGCTCATCTAGGCTTGATCCCCACGGTGGATCAAACAAAGGTGTGGGCAATGAGCAACGTCGATTCAAGCGCTGGGGCAAGTGATGTTCTGGTCAGCTTTCGCGGTGTGCAAAAGAGCTACGACGGCGAAGCCCTGATCGTCAAAGACCTCAACCTGGATATCTGCAAAGGCGAATTCCTCACCCTGCTCGGGCCCTCCGGCTCCGGCAAAACCACTAGCCTGATGATGCTCGCCGGTTTCGAGACGCCTACTGCTGGCGAGATCCTGCTGGCGGGCCGTTCGATCAACAACGTGCCGCCGCACAAGCGCGACATCGGCATGGTGTTCCAGAACTACGCGCTGTTCCCGCACATGACCGTCGCCGAGAACCTCGCGTTTCCGCTGTCGGTGCGCGGCATGAGCAAGACCGACGTCGCCGAAAAGGTCAAACGCGCCCTCGACATGGTGCAGCTCGGGACCTTCGCCCATCGTTACCCTGCGCAGTTGTCGGGTGGTCAGCAACAGCGTGTGGCGCTGGCGCGCGCATTGGTGTTCGAGCCGCAGTTGGTGCTGATGGACGAACCCCTCGGTGCGCTCGACAAGCAACTGCGCGAGCACATGCAGATGGAAATCAAGCATCTGCACCAGCGACTTGGCGTGACCGTCGTTTACGTCACCCACGATCAGGGCGAAGCGCTGACCATGTCCGACCGCGTCGCGGTATTCCACCAAGGGGAGATCCAGCAGATCGCCCCACCGCGCACCCTCTATGAAGAACCGAAAAATACCTTCGTCGCCAACTTCATAGGCGAGAACAACCGCATCAGCGGCACGTTGCTCAGCCATAGCGGCGACCGTTGTGTGGTGGGCCTGGCGCGCGGCGAAAAAGTCGAAGCGCTGGCGATCAACGTCGGTGCGACCGGCAGCCCTGTCACGCTCTCCATTCGTCCCGAGCGCGTAAACCTCAACGGCCGCAGCGAAAGTTGCGTCAACCGTTTCTCTGGCCGTGTTGCCGAATTCATCTACCTGGGCGACCACGTGCGCGTGCGCCTGGAAGTCGCTGGCAAAACCGATTTCTTCGTCAAGCAGCCCATCGCCGAGCTGGATCCGGGCCTGAGCGTTGGCGATGTTGTGCCCATTGGATGGCAGGTCGAGCACGCGCGCGCGCTGGACCCTTTGCTGGATGCGCATTGATACGCCCGCATTACGCGTCAACCGAAGAAACCAGAGGCGAGCCAAATCGCCCCATCGCTTAACCAACATTGTTCGTGGAGAGAAAAACTGATGCTCAAGACATTGAAGCTCACCGCCTTATCGGTCGGCATGATGTGCGCTGCGCAAACCATGGCAGCGGACCTGACGGTCATTTCCTTCGGTGGCGCGAACAAGGCGGCCCAGGAAAAGGCCTTCTACGCGCCGTGGGAAAAAGCCGGCAACGGCAAAATCATCGCTGGCGAATACAACGGTGAAATGGCCAAGGTCAAAGCCATGGTCGACACCAAGAGCGTGACGTGGGATCTGGTGGAAGTGGAATCGCCCGAGCTGTCCCGTGGCTGTGACGAAGACATGTTCGAGTCGCTGGCGTCGGTCGATCTCGGCAACAAGGACAACTACGTCAAAGGCGCAATCTCTGAATGCGGCGTGGGCTTTTTCGTCTGGTCGACCGTGCTGGCCTACAACGCCGACAAGCTGAAATCCGCACCGACCGGCTGGGCTGATTTCTGGGACACCGAGAAATTCCCGGGCAAGCGTGGCCTGCGCAAGGGCGCCAAATACACCCTAGAATTCGCCTTGATGGCTGACGGTGTTGCGCCGAAAGACGTCTACAAAGTGCTGGGGACCAAGGAAGGCCAGGACCGCGCCTTCAAGATGCTGGACAAGCTCAAGCCGAGCATTCAGTGGTGGGAAGCGGGCGCACAGCCGCCGCAATATCTGCAGTCGGGCGATGTCGTGATGAGCTCGGCCTACAACGGTCGCATCGCTGCCGTGCAGAAGGAGAGCAACCTGAAAGTGGTCTGGACCGGCGGCGTGTATGACTTCGACGCGTGGGCGATTCCGAAAGGCGCGAAAAACGCCGAAGAGGCGAAGAAATTCATCGCTTATTCACTCAAGCCAGAGCAGCAAAAAATCTACTCCGAAAACATCGCTTACGGTCCGGCCAACACGGGCGCCGTCCCGTTGCTGAGCGCTGACACCCTGAAAAACATGCCGACCACCCCTGAGAACATCAAGGACCAGGTGCAGATCGACGTGAAATTCTGGGCTGACTTCGGTGAGTCGCTGGAACAGCGCTTCAACTCGTGGGCGGCGAAATAAGATCGCAGCCCTGTAAGCGTTCCGTTGTGAGTTAGATCCGGGTGCGTCGTCTGAACTGTCTGAAGGCGGGGCAGGGGACGCACTCATTGTTGAGAGATTCTGGAGTTCACTATGGCCACCGCCGTGCCCCTGACTGAAGGCGCCAGCCCGACCCTGAAGCAACGCCTGGCCCGTGCCGAGCGCGTCAATCGCTGGAAGGCTCAGGCGTTGATCGCGCCATTGGTGATCTTCCTGCTGCTGGTGTTTCTCGTGCCGATTGCGGCGCTGCTCTACAAAAGCGTCAGCAACCCGGAAGTGGTGGGTGGCATGCCGCTCACTGTGGTGGAAGTGGCGAAATGGGACGGCAAGGGGCTGCCGCCGGACGCGGTGTACAAAGCTGCGAGCCAGGATTTGGCCGAAGCGCGCAAGAATCAGACGCTGGGCGATCTGTCCAAACGCTTGAACCAGGAGTTGGCGGGCTACCGCAGTCTGTTGGCAAAAACCGCCCGCGCCATGCCATTCAAGGAAGAGCCGGCTTCTTATAAGGAAGCGCTGGAAGCCATTGATGAACGCTGGGGCGACCCCGCGTACTGGCAGGCGATCCGCCGCAACACCTCAAGCTTCACCCCCTATTATTTACTGGCCGCTGTCGACCACCGCATCGATGACCTCGGTGAGGTGGCGCCGGCGACGCCCGATCAGGCGATTTACCTCGACATCTTCGCCCGCACCTTCTGGATGGGCCTGGTGATCACCGTGATCTGTCTGTTGCTGGCCTATCCGCTGGCGTACCTGTTGGCGAACCTGCCTGCACGGCAGAGCAATTTACTGATGATCCTGGTCCTGTTGCCCTTCTGGACGTCGATCCTGGTGCGCGTCGCTGCGTGGATCGTGTTGCTGCAATCAAGCGGCCTGATCAATGGCGCGCTGATGGCCATGGGCATTATCGATAAGCCGCTGGAGCTGGTGTTCAACCGGGTCGGCGTTTACATCTCGATGGTGCACATCATGTTGCCGTTCATGATCCTGCCCATCTACAGCGTGATGAAAGGCATCTCGCCGACCTACATGCGCGCCGCGATCTCTCTGGGTTGCAACCCGTTTGCGAGCTTCTGGCGGGTGTACTTCCCACAGACCTACGCCGGTGTGGGCGCGGGCTGTCTGTTGGTGTTCATCCTTGCCATCGGCTACTACATCACCCCGGCGCTGCTGGGCAGCCCGAACGATCAGATGGTCAGTTATTTCGTGGCGTTCTACACCAACACCAGCATCAACTGGGGCATGGCAACGGCGCTGGGCGGGTTGCTGCTGCTGGCAACCGTTGTGTTGTACCTGATTTATAACTGGCTGGTCGGCGCCAGCCGCCTGCGTCTGAGCTGAGGAGAACGACCATGTTGAGCCCTTATTCCTCGCCCATCGAGCGGGTCTGGCATTACACGCTGCGCACGCTGTGCGGGTTGATTCTGTTGTTTCTGGTGCTGCCGGTGCTGGTGATCGTGCCGCTGTCGTTCAACTCCGGCAGCTTTCTGGTCTACCCGCTGCAGGGCTTTTCGCTGCACTGGTATCAGGACTTTTTCGGTTCGGCGGAGTGGATGCGCGCGCTGAAGAACAGCTTGATCGTCGCGCCAGCGGCCACGGTGCTGGCAATGGGGTTCGGGACGTTGGCGGCAATCGGTCTGACCCGCAGCAACTTCCCCGGCAAGGCGCTGGTGATGGCGCTGGTGATTTCGCCAATGGTGGTGCCGGTGGTGATTGTCGGGGTAGCGAGCTACCTGTTTTTTGCGCCGCTGGGTCTGGGCAACAGCTATATCTCGCTGATCCTGGTGCACGCCGTGTTGGGTGTGCCGTTCGTGATCATCACCGTGTCGGCGACGTTGCAGGGCTTCAATTACAACCTGGTGCGTGCGGCGGCCAGCCTGGGTGCGTCTCCCACCACCGCCTTTCGGCGTGTGACCCTGCCGCTGATTGCGCCGGGCGTGATCTCCGGAGCGCTGTTTGCCTTCGCGACCTCGTTCGATGAAGTAGTGGTCACGCTGTTCCTCGCCGGTCCAGGCCAGGCAACCTTGCCGCGGCAGATGTTCAGCGGCATCCGCGAAAACCTCAGCCCGACGATTGCCGCCGCCGCCACCTTGCTCATCGGCTTCTCGGTGGTCCTGCTGCTGGTGCTGGAATGGCTGCGCGGCCGCAGCGAGAAACTGCGCACGGCGGTGGAGTGATCAAAGCCCGCCGCATGAACTGACCGGGCCGCGAATGGTAGGACCGGCTTTAGCCGGGAAAGCGGCCTGCGGCACACTGCAAAATGGACGGTGTCCACGCAGGCCTCTTCCCGGCTGAAGCCGGTCCTACACATGCACTGCGTTCATCCAGCGGTTCTCGCTGACACACCGCCTGCTTTTAGTGGGACCTGCTTCAGCCGGGAAGGCGTCAGGTGCAACGCCGCAACATTAATAGCGCGCACCGAGGGCGCTTCCCACACCATAAAACTGACGTATCCCGCGATCCGGTCTATGTTTCACTCAACGCACGCTGACCCTGCCTTGTACAAGAGCCACGTCTCCAACAAAAACGTAAAGGACGAGCCCGATGAGTGTTTCTGCCTTCAAAATCGCCAACAAACTGATCACCGGTCCTGCCGCGATTGAGCAGTTGTCGGCCGAGCTGACGCGGCTCAATGTCCAAAACCCGCTGATCGTCACCGACGCGATATTGGTTAAATCCGGCACGGTCGACCTCGCACTGGCGCAATTGGGCGGCCGTCGGTATGGCTTGTTTGATCAGGTCAAACCCGAGCCAGAAATCTCCATCATCGAAGACTGCACCCGGGCCTACCGAGAAGGCGGTCACGACGGCCTGATCGGTGTGGGTGGCGGCAGTGCCATCGACATCGCCAAGGGCGTCGCGGCGTTCGCCAATCACGAAAGGCCGCTGACCGAGTTGTTCGGGGTTGATCTGGTCAAGCGCAAAGGCCCGCCGCTGATTGCCATCCCGACCACGGCCGGTACCGGTTCAGAAGTCACCAACGTGGCGATTTTTTCAGACAAGCAGGCACAGCTGAAAAAAGGCATCGTCAGCGATTACCTGTTGCCCGACGTCGCGCTGGTCAGCCCCTTGATGACCCTGACCTGTCCGCGCAGTGTCACGGCAGCCAGCGGGGTCGATGCACTGGTGCATGCCATCGAGTCCTACCTTTCAGTCAATGCCTCGCCGATCACCGACGCCGTCGCATTGGGCGCCATCAAACTGATCGTCAAGGCGCTGCCCAAGGCCTACGCCAATCCTTCGAATTTGCAGGCGCGAGAAGACATGGCCACCGCCAGCCTCATGGCCGGCATGGCGTTCGGCAATGCCGGGGTTGGCGCGGTGCATGCGCTGGCGTATCCGCTGGGAGGGCGTTTCAACATTGCCCACGGCGTCAGCAATGCGCTGTTGCTGCCGTATGTGATGGAGTGGAACAAGCTGGCCTGCGTCGAACGGATGCGCGACATTGCCGACGCGATGGGCGTCCGCGTCGCGCACCTGAGCGACAAGGACGCCGCCGACCTCGCCGTGAAAGCCATGGCCGACTTGTGCTCAGCGGTGGAGATTCCATCTGGCCTGCGCAGCTTCAATGTGCCCGAAGACGCCATTCCCGCGATGGCCGAGGAGGCCAGCAAGATCGAGCGCCTGATGCGCAACAATCCACGGAAGCTGACCGCCGCCGACATCGAGAAAATCTACCGCGCGGCGTATTGATCAGGCTGGCCAGTGATCATGCTGGCCAAGCCACGAACCCCAACTGCGACGACGGGCCAGCAACCAGCCCACGGTCAGCGTCAGGCCGGCGAGCACCATTAACGTAGTGCGCGGGCGTTGCTGGGTGAAGGTTGCGACTTCGTCCAGCAGATCGCCGTAACGCTCCTGCAATTCACCCGCCGCCTGACGTGCCTTGCCTTCCATTTGCGTGCGCTCGTCACGGGTCAGGTTGCCGAAGACGTCTTGGGCCTTGCCAGCTGCCTGTTCCAGTACGCCTTTCACTTGTTCGCTTTTCATATCTTGGCTCCAGGAAATGAGTATCAGTGATGCATATCTCGCTGACCCAACTGCGTCAGCCACACCCATAGCGTAGGTTCCGGACAGCACCCCCTGAAGGTGACTATGCACCAGACGCACTGGCGCATTTGCATCACTCAGCGTTTGCCTTTGCCCTGATTGGCGAACAGATTTCGCTCCCTCGCCCAAACGATGGCTTCCGCCCGGCTGTGCACGTCCAGCTTGGAATACACCGTCGCGACGTGGTTGCGAATGGTGTTGAGGGCCAGGTTCAACCGTGCAGCGATCTCTTTGTCCGCCAGCCCCTCACAGATCAAACTCAGCACATCTCGCTCGCGAGCGGTCAGGTCGGTGAATGAAGCGCTGGGCATCTGTCGACTGTTGACCCGCTTGGCATTGGCCAGCTTTTCGATCAGCGTCTGGCTGAACCACGAAGCGTCCTGCATCACCGTTTCGATGGCCTCGACCAGCTCAAGCTCGGATCGCTTGCGCTCGGTAATGTCCATCAGTACGAAGAGGTAGCAAGCGTTGTCCTGAATCGTCACGGTGTCAGCGGCCAGTACGCAGTCCAGCGACTCGCTGCCTTTCTTGCGGACTTTCAGGTCGAGCCCGTCGACGCGGCCGGTGGTTTCCAGGACGTTGAACAGCCCGTCCATCACAGCGCCGTCTTCGATGAAGCCCAGCTCGGCGACGGTCCGGCCGATCAGCTCCTGCGGGGTGTAACCCAGGGTGCTGACAAACGCCTCGTTGGCTTCGACGATCTGTTGCCGATCTGCCGTACACACCAGTGTCGGCACCGGCGTCAGCTTGAACGCCTTGGCAAAACGTTCCTCGCTCTGGCGCAGGGCGGTTTCGGCTTTGCGTCTGGGCTCAAGGTCGGTGAACGAAAACAGCATGCAATCTTCTTCATTCATGTCCAGCGGCTGCCCGGCGACGATGACCAATTTGGTACCGCCCTCCGGCAGCTTCAGCTCTGCCTGCATCTGCGGGATGGTCGCGCCTTGATTCAGACGCTCGATGGCGAGGTCCTTGCGTTCGGCGTTTTCCAGCACGTCCACTTCGTACACCGAGCGGCCAATAACGCTCTCTCTCGAATGCCCGGTCATCTCCAGAAAGCCCTGATTGACCTTGATGAAGCGCAGATCGCTCAGGCGGCAGATCACCGCAGGGGCGGGGTTGGCGTTGAAGGTC
This sequence comes from Pseudomonas sp. 1L-C-7-B-C1, assembly GCF_057291635.1. NCBI lineage: Bacteria > Pseudomonadati > Pseudomonadota > Gammaproteobacteria > Pseudomonadales > Pseudomonadaceae > Pseudomonas > Pseudomonas sp. 1L-C-7-B-C1. The sequence continues at coordinate 198,638 of NZ_JBXAWH010000014.1, forward strand.
TTTTCGAAGCGCTGCTCGGCACCGGCCCACTCCGTCGCGTCGGCGAGGATCAGCACCAGCGATTCGGGCGTGCCGGTGCTGTCTTCGAGCACCATGCTGCGCACGCGATGCACCCAGCTGCGCTCGTCTTCTTCACCTTCACCGATCTTGCTGACCTCGATGAGCACGTCGCTGAACACCTCACCTGCCGCCACGCGGCTGATCGGATATTGATCGACGTCCAAAGGATGGTTGTTGCGATAGCGCAGGGAGAACTTCTCGCGATAGGCCTCGCCGTTGGCGCCCAGGTCGCTGATCTCTTCGACGCCATGCATCAGCAGCGCCGCTTCGTTGGCCCAGATGATGGTTTGATCGACCTCCACCAGCATCACCCCGTCCGACAGACCCGAGATGATCTGCTGCAACTGGCGGCGGTTGGTTTCTCTGGCGAGGATGGCCTCTGACATGCTTGCTCTCCTGACGTCTCAATGCGGTCGGGCTCCGGTCAGCCGGACGCTCCACGCTATCCGACCGGCTGGCAAAGCCTTAGTGCTGAAGCTTAGTGCAGCCGTGTCCGCGAGGGTCGGTGCGAATGCACCAGACGAAGCGGTGCAAATGCGCCATCACATCCCTCAACGCGCTGATCAAACTGGTTTCACGTCTTACAAGACGCGGTGAGTCCGCCCTCGCAGGCCCGCCCATATCAACGCAGGGGGTGCATTTGCACTGACACGTCGGTTGCACGCCTGATGTGCACCCCCTGCACCGGAGGAAATTTTCATGGCTTCGACCTACGCAACATCTGCCGCTCTGGGCAACGCTTCGCCATTCCGTGTGTCATGGGGATCGGTGTTTGCCGGTGCGGCAATCACGTTGGTGACCTACCTGGTGCTCAGCGTGCTTGGCACGGCGATCGGCGCAGGCGCGCTTGATCCGATGGCCCAGGGCAACCCACTCAGCGGTTTCGGCAAGGGCGCCGGCGCCTGGTTGTTCATCAGTACCCTGGTGGCCATTGCCGCCGGTGCCTGGGTGTCGGGCCGTACCGCGCCGGACCGTGGTGGTCTGCATGGTTTGCTCAGCTGGACGGTCAGCACGTTGCTGACCACCTGGCTCCTCGCGTCGCTGGCCGGCTCGCTCGTCGGCACTGCCGGCACCATCGCCGGCAAGGGCATCTCCCTGGCGGCCGACGGCGTTGCCGCTGCCGCACCGGGTGTGGGCCAGAGCATCAAGCAACAGCTGGATAAGAACGGCATCAGCCTGGATTGGGACAGCCTGAAATCACAGCTGGACACCACCCTGAAGCAGTCCGGCAAGCCAGAGCTCGACCCTTCGAAGCTGGATCAGAAAGCTGACGTGGCTGGCGCCGATGCCAAGCAGACAGCAGAACAGGCATCTACCGATCCAGCCCAGGCGGGCGATCAGTTGAAGCAGTGGTTTGATCGCGTTCAGAAAGCCGGTGAACCGGCCTTGAACGCCGCCGACAAAGACGCGCTGGTCAACATCGTTGCGGCCCGCACCGGCAAGAGCAAAGCGGAGGCGCAGCAGATCGTCGACAACTATGCGCAGGCGTATCAGCAAGCGGCCGCGAAAGTCGCAGAGCTGAAGGCGCAGGCCGAGCAACAGGCCCGTGAAGCGGCAGATGTCGCGGCCAAGCAAGTCTCCAAAGCAGCATGGGGCACGTTCTTCATGCTGATCATCGGCGCTGCGTTGAGCTTTGGTCTGGCCCGTTTCGCTCTGAGCTCACGTCCTCGTCTGCTGGTCGAGACCGTGTAAGGTTTCAGTCGTCACCTGTTGACTCTGAATCCTGAATCAAGCCTGGGCCCGGTGCGCACTTCTGTCGCACTGGGCCTAGTGCGGTTCACGCCGCCTGCATCAAGCCTCTTGACTCACTCGCTTGCGACCCAACGCACGTTTCACACTCTTGGAGTACAATGCGCGCCACCGTGATCTCGCTCATAAAAGGTGCGTCATGCAGCCCTTCGCTATTGCTCCTTCGATTCTGTCCGCCGATTTCGCCCGTCTGGGAGAGGAAGTCGACAACGTGCTGGCCGCTGGCGCCGACATCGTCCACTTCGACGTCATGGACAACCACTACGTCCCCAACCTGACAATAGGACCGATGGTCTGCGCGGCATTGCGCAAATACGGCATCACCGCGCCCGTCGATGTTCATCTGATGGTCAGCCCGGTGGATCGCATCATCGGCGACTTCATCGAAGCCGGGGCCACCTACATCACCTTCCACCCGGAAGCGACCCAGCACATCGACCGTTCCCTGCAGCTGATTCGCGAAGGTGGCTGCAAGGCGGGTCTGGTGTTCAACCCGGCGACTCCGCTGAACCTGCTCGAATACGTCATGGACAAGGTCGACATGATCCTGCTCATGAGCGTCAACCCGGGCTTCGGCGGTCAGAAATTTATTCCCGGTACGATCAACAAGCTGCGCGAGGCCCGCGCGCTTATTGACGCATCCGGTCGCGACATCCGTCTGGAGATAGACGGCGGTGTCAACGTCAACAACATTCGCGAGATCGCCGCAGCCGGTGCCGACACCTTCGTCGCAGGCTCGGCCATTTTCAACGCGCCTGATTACCGCGAAGTCATTGCGAAGATGCACGCAGAACTGGCGTTGGCCCGTTGACCAGCGGCTTCGAGCAGCTGTTTCCGGGCCGTCTGCCCAAGCTGATCATGTTCGACCTCGACGGCACACTGATCGACTCGGTGCCGGATCTGGCGGCAGCTGTGGATAAAACCCTGATCCAGCTTGGCCGGCCGCCGGCAGGAATCGAACGGGTGCGTGACTGGATTGGCAACGGCGTGCGGGTGCTGGTACGCCGCGCCTTGGCGAACGGCATGGACCACACCGCCGTGGATGAAGAGTCCACGGAGGCTGCGCTGGCGATTTTCATGGAGGCCTACAGCGGCAGTCACGCGCTGACCAAGGTCTACCCTGGCGTGCGGGAAACCCTGAAATGGCTGCAGAAGATGGGCGTCGAGATGGCGCTGATCACCAACAAGCCGGAGCGCTTTGTGGCGCCCTTGCTGGATGACCTCAAGCTTGGCCGGTTCTTTCGCTGGATCGTGGGCGGCGACACGCTGCCGCAGCAGAAGCCCGACCCGGCGGCGCTGTTCTTTGTCATGAAAATGGCCGGCGTACCGGGATCGCAATCACTGTTCGTGGGTGACTCGCGCAACGACGTGCTGGCGGCGAAAGCGGCGGGTGTCACCTGTGTGGCATTGAGTTATGGCTACAACCACGGACGCCCGATCGCGGAAGAGTCACCGGCACTGGTCATCGACGATTTGCGCATGCTGATTCCGGGCAGTTCTGCCGGTTGCTTAGCGCAGGGCGCTGAGATAACGTTGCCCGACATCAAGTCCCCCTCCTTTAGAGAATCCATCGTGGTGGTCACTCGCAAACTCTGGATGAAAGTCATCAAGGCCCTGGCCCGCTGGCGTTGGCGCGCCTGACTTGATTCTGGCCGGAGCCCCGGCGCGTTTGCATCCCTGACCGTTTTCCCTCACACCACGAGGCTGATATGACCCGCGAAGAATTCCTGCGTTTGGCCGCTGAAGGCTACAACCGCATTCCCCTTGCCTACGAAACCCTGGCCGATTTCGACACCCCGCTGTCGATCTATCTGAAACTCGCTGACGAGCCCAACTCCTACCTGCTTGAGTCCGTACAAGGCGGGGAGAAGTGGGGGCGTTATTCGATCATCGGGCTGCCGTGCCGTACGGTCATGCGCGTGCATGACCACACCGTCCGCGTGACCCACGACGGTGCCGAGATCGAGCGCCTCGAAGTCGAAGACCCGCTGGATTTCGTCGAGACTTTCAAGGCCCGGTACAACGTTCCGACCATCGCCGGTCTGCCGCGCTTCAACGGCGGCCTGGTGGGCTACTTCGGTTACGACTGCGTGCGTTATGTAGAGCCGCGTCTGGGCAAGTGCCCAAATCCTGACCCGCTGGGCGTGCCGGATATTCTGCTGATGGTGTCCGATGCCGTCGTGGTGTTCGATAACCTGGCTGGCAAGATGCACGCGATCGTCCTCGTTGATCCGGCCCAGCCTGAGGCCTATGAAGGCGGCCTGGCGCGACTCGAAGCGCTGATGGAGAAACTGCGTCAGCCGATCACGCCTCGCCGTGGGCTGGACCTGACCCGTCCACAGGCGGCGGACCCGGTGTTCCGCTCCAGCTTCACCCAGTCGGATTATGAAAAAGCCGTCGACACCATTAAGGAATACATCCTCGCGGGCGACTGCATGCAGGTCGTGCCGTCCCAGCGTATGTCCATCGACTTCAAGGCCGCGCCGATCGACCTGTACCGCGCGCTGCGGTGCTTCAACCCGACGCCTTACATGTACTTCTTCAACTTCGGTGACTTCCACGTCGTCGGCAGTTCGCCGGAAGTGCTGGTGCGGGTCGAAGACAATCTGATCACCGTGCGCCCGATTGCCGGGACGCGTCCCCGTGGCGCCACCGAGGAAGAAGATCACGCGCTGGAAGTCGACTTGCTGTCTGACGACAAAGAGATCGCCGAGCACCTGATGCTCATTGATTTGGGGCGCAACGACACCGGGCGGGTTTCGGAAGTCGGTTCGGTGAAACTCACCGAGAAGATGGTCATCGAGCGTTATTCGAACGTCATGCACATCGTGTCCAACGTCACCGGTCAGCTGAAGAGTGGCTTGACGGCGATGGATGCGCTGCGGGCCATCTTGCCGGCGGGCACATTGTCGGGCGCGCCGAAGATTCGCGCGATGGAAATCATCGACGAGCTGGAGCCGGTCAAGCGTGGTGTGTACGGCGGCGCAGTGGGTTACTTCGCCTGGAACGGCAACATGGACACCGCGATTGCCATTCGTACTGCGGTAATCAAGAACGGCGAGCTGCACGTGCAGGCCGGTGGCGGCATTGTCGCCGATTCTGTCCCGGCGCTGGAGTGGGAAGAAACCCTCAACAAGCGCCGCGCGATGTTCCGCGCGGTGGCGCTGGCGCAGCAAACGCCCGAGGCTTGAAGGTAGTCTGCACATGAAAACGGCGCCAAGGCGCCGTTTTTTATGCCGAACACAAATCCCCACTAGGGGCTTCAGATAGGGGCTTCAGAAATCCAGACTCACCGCCAGATTTATCCCTTGCTGCGTCACGTCATCATTCTTGCGCCAGTTATAACCGGCACGCAGTGTGAGGTCGGGCGCCAGCTTCTGGCTCACGCCTAGGCTTGCGCGATTCAAGCTGCGCTGTGGGTCATAGCCTTTCAGATCGAAGTCCACCCCCGGCACGCTGTTCAGCGCGATGGTCACGTCCTGCTGATCGGTGTCGAACTCGCGTTCATGGGCCACTTCACCAAACACTTGAGTCTGCGGTGTGACGTCGAATTTGCCTTGCAGCCCCGCGCCCAGCCGCTTCGACTTGCGTGTCTGGTCGTCGTAATTAAGTGCCGTCGCGCGAGCACTGTTCTCCGAGTAACCATCAACGTTGACGTGTGAATAGTCGGCGCTGATGAACGGCGAGAAATGCCAGCGACTGCTCTGCTCGGCCAGATCGAAGCCCACGCGCCCACTCACTGCCCACAGATCGCCTTTGGTGTCGCCTTTCTCTGCGCCTTCACTGATGCCCAGCGCGAACTTGCGCTTGAGGTTGTCGTAGTCGAGTTTGCCGCCCGAGGCCGCCAGGTCTGCCCACCAGTGTTGCGCCTGGTACTGCACGAATGCGGTCGCGATATAGCTGTTGAGTTTGTAGTCCGAATCTTTGGCACCGGCTTCAAGGGTTTGCCGATAAGCGCCCGCCACCAGGCCTGCTCTCCAGTCGTCAGCGAAACGATAGCTGCCGCCCACCGTGAGGTTGTAGCCATGACCGTCTCCGCTTGCTGAATTGCCTTGCGCGTCGAAATCCATCTTCTGACCGCCACCGGCGACGATGGCGCGCCATTCACCGACGTTCTGCCAGTTGCCCCAGTCCGCCAGCCACTGACTGCGCAGTTCATCCTGCTGCGCGCGCAACGTGCCGTTGGCCATTTCCGGCAGCAGGGTGATCTCCCACGGTGCCGACAGAATCGAATACCCATAGTCGGCGATCAGGCGCTGACCCGCGACGGTCGGGTGCACGCCGTCGTTGAACAGCAGCTTGGTCGGATCCGGCGTCAGGCCGCCAATCCCGAAAACGCTGTTGGCGGTGCAGTTGTTACCGTTGAAACAGGTGCCGACCAGGTTCTGATCGGCTGCCAACCCGTAGCGCGCCGGATCGCTCAGAACATCACGTATGAGCCCCGGCACATTGAGCGGAATGACCTCGGCATCGATTTGCCCCAGACGGTTGACCAACTGCTGGTTGAACACCCCGCTCAGCAACGTCGACGGCACCTGCAATGGCGTGCCGAATACCGCTGGTGTACGGCCGATGTCCGGCAGCAGCCAGACCATGATGTAACGCGCGCCGGCCTGGGACAGGATTTGTGCGCCGTTGGCCAGGTTGTTTGCCGCGTTGACGGCCTGTCCCGGGCTCAGCACTCGGCCCTGAAGGAAGTCGTTGCCGCCCCCGGTCAGGTAATAGAGCGCGTTCGGGTCAGCCCGCGAGCTGTTTTCAACCAGATAACCGGGTCGCGTCCGGAACACTGTGGTGACGCCCGTCGCCGCGTCGGTATTGGCAACCTGTGATTGGGTGGTGATCGCCGCGAGAATCTGATCGGTCCGGTCGCCGCCCACGGCCCAGTTGTTGCCGTCCGCCAGCCCTTGCGCCGCGCGAACGGGGGAGGTCGACGCCTGCAGATCCCCGGGCGCCACGCCTAGCATTCCGCCCAGCAACGTCGATGAGTTCAGACCGAATGTCTCGCCGCTGCCGTTCAGGTACGTCGGGCCGGTGCGGTTGGTGAAGCGCAAGGTGGCGCCCGGTGGTCCGCCCGCATCGGGAAACTGCCCGGCGTCGGCGAGGCTGTCGCCGAACACAATCATCGTGGAGTAGGGGGAAGAGGCGGCCAGTGCCGAGGAGCAGGCGAGCGAGAGCAGGCAAGCCGCGAACGGCCAGCGCAGTGTGGCTTTGAGCATGGGGGCATCCCTTATTGTTTTCAGTGCTGTACGAGAAGGTAGCAGCCGCGACACAAATCGCCCACGATGCAGTGGCATTCACGGCGAATATTCTGTACTGGTCTTCAAGCTGCGATCTGCATCTTGCAGGCGCCCGGTTCCTGCCAATCGGCCGCCGGGCCGGGCCATACGGGCACTGCGATATTGCGCGCCCTGCGGCGGTACGCTACTGTGCGGCAACGTATGAACGAGACCTTTCCTGTGTCGATTGTCAGCAGCTTCTTGATGCGCGTTATCAAGGGCCACGCCCGTTGGCGTTGGCGCGCCTGACTATTTCCCCCGCCGGCCCTGCCGGATCTGTATTGATATGCCTTCTGATGCCTCGGTTTTGCAGTGCCTCGCCGGAACCCGTCCTGCGACCTCTCTGCGTGCAACTGCGGTCAGAAAACAGAAGGCCACGTTAGAAGTCAGTAATTCAAAAGGTTAAGCACCATGCTGCTGATGATCGATAACTACGACTCCTTCACCTACAACGTCGTGCAGTACCTGGGCGAGCTGGGTGCCGACGTCAAAGTGATTCGCAATGACGAAATGACCGTCGCCGAGATCGAAGCCCTGAACCCCGAACGCATTGTCGTCTCCCCCGGGCCGTGCACGCCCAATGAAGCGGGCGTGTCCATTGACGTGATCAAACACTTCGCGGGCAAGCTGCCCGTGCTCGGCGTCTGCCTGGGCCATCAGTCGATTGGTCAGGCGTTTGGCGGTGACGTGGTGCGTGCGCGCCAAGTCATGCACGGCAAGACCAGCGAGCTGATTCACGAGGACAAAGGCGTTTTCGAAGGTCTCAAGCATCCGCTGACCGTGACCCGCTATCACTCGCTGGTGGTCAAGCGCGAGACGCTCCCTGAATGCCTTGAGTTGACCGCCTGGACCCAGCGCGAAGACGGCTCCGTTGATGAAATCATGGGCTTGCGTCACAAAACCCTGAACGTTGAGGGCGTACAGTTTCACCCTGAATCGATTCTTTCCGAGCAGGGCCACGAGCTGTTCGCCAACTTCCTCAAGCAGACCGGCGGCACCCGTCAGGGTTAAGGACTTCGACATGGCAATGGATATCAAAACGGCGCTGGGCCGGGTTGTGAATCAACTGGACCTGAGCACCGATGAAATGCGCGACGTCATGCGCGAGATCATGACCGGCCAGTGCAGCCAGGCGCAGATCGGCGCATTTCTGATGGGCATGCGCATGAAGAGTGAAAGCATCGACGAGATTGTCGGTGCGGTGTCGGTCATGCGCGAGCTGGCGGATCAGGTCCAACTCAAAACCCTCGACGGCGTGGTCGACATCGTCGGCACCGGCGGAGATGGCGCGAATATCTTCAACGTATCAACCGCTGCCTCGTTCGTGATCGCGGCGGCCGGTTGCACAGTCGCCAAGCACGGCAATCGCGCGGTCTCCGGCAAGAGTGGCAGCGCTGACTTACTGGAAGCCGCAGGCGTTTACCTGAACCTGACCCCGGTGCAAGTGGCGCGCTGCATCGACAGCGTCGGCATCGGTTTCATGTTCGCGCAAACCCATCACGGCGCGATGAAACACGCCGCCGGACCACGCAAGGAACTGGGCCTGCGCACACTGTTCAACATGCTCGGTCCACTGACCAATCCGGCTGGCGTCAAGCATCAGGTGGTCGGCGTGTTCAGTCAGGCGCTGTGCAGGCCATTGGCCGAAGTGCTGCTGCGCATGGGCAGCAAACATGTGTTGGTCGTGCACTCCCAGGATGGACTGGACGAATTCAGCCTTGCCGCACCGACGTTCGTCGCAGAACTGAAGAACGGCGAAGTGACCGAGTACTGGGTACAGCCGGAAGACCTGGGCATGAAGAGCCAGAGCCTGTTCGGCCTGGTGGTCGACAGCCCGGCGCAATCGCTGGAATTGATTCGCGACGCGCTGGGTCGGCGCAAATCCGAGCACGGTCAGAAAGCCGCTGAAATGATCGTGCTCAATGCCGGCGCTGCGCTTTACGCGGCTGATCATGCGTCGTCATTGAAAGAAGGCGTGGCGCTGGCACACGACGCACTGCACACGGGGCTGGCCCGCGAAAAGCTGGAAGAACTGGGTGCCTTTACCGCGGTATTCAAGCAGGAGAATGAAGAATGAGTGTGCCGACGGTGTTGGAAAAGATTCTGGCCCGAAAGGTCGAGGAAGTCGCTGCGCGCCGTGCCAGCGTCAGCCTCGCCGAGTTGGAAACTCTGGCGAAAGCAGCCGATGCATCGCGTGGATTTGCTGCCGCGATGATTGCTCAGGCCAAGCGCAAGCAGCCGGCCGTCATTGCAGAAATCAAGAAGGCTTCGCCGAGCAAAGGCGTGATCCGCGAAAACTTCCAGCCGGCGGAAATCGCCAAGAGTTACGAAGCGGGCGGGGCTACCTGTCTTTCTGTGCTGACCGACATCGATTTTTTCCAGGGCGCTGACGAGTATCTGAAGCAAGCCCGGGCGGCGTGTTCGCTGCCGGTGATCCGCAAGGACTTCATGATCGACCCGTACCAGATCGTCGAAGCGCGGGCATTGGGCGCCGATTGCATTCTGCTGATTGTCTCGGCACTGGATGACGTGAAGATGGCCGAGCTGGCCTCGGTTGCCAAAGGTGTCGGCCTCGACGTGCTGGTTGAAGTCCACGATGGCGACGAGCTGGAGCGAGCACTAAAAACCCTCGATACCCCGCTAGTGGGCGTCAACAACCGCAACTTGCACACGTTCGATGTCAGTCTGGAAACCACGCTCGATCTGCTGCCACGTATTCCCCGTGATCGTCTGGTCATCACTGAAAGCGGGATCCTCAACCGCGCCGATGTCGAGCTGATGGAGATCAACGACGTCTATTCCTTCCTCGTTGGCGAGGCGTTCATGCGCGCCGAGAAGCCGGGCGTGGAACTGCAGCGGCTGTTTTTCCCGGAGAAAGGCACGGCGATCAAGTCCGGCGGGCTGGACTGATCTATCGTTCTAGGCCAGAAAGCCATCGCCACTTGCGTCAGGAGGCAGCATGACCCTTCAGCTTTTGGACACCTGCGTTGAAGCCGGCCTCAAGGCTGAGCAGGATCTGCTGGCATCGGTGTGTGATGGGCACGCCGACAGTGGTTTGCTGTTCTGGCGGCCTACGGATCGCGCGTTGGTCATGCCGCGGCGGTTGAGCCGTCTTCCCGGCTTCACTGAAGCCAGCGAAACGCTCGCCGACAGTGGCTGGCCTGTGCTGTTGCGTGAAAGTGGCGGCGAGCCCGTGCCGCAATCGCCCTCGACGGTGAATGTGGCGCTTGTGTATGTGCAGCCGGACACTGACCTGGATCGCGACCGCATCGAAAACGCTTACATGCGCCTGTGTCAGCCGATCCTCGATACGCTGATTGAATCGGGTGGCAATGCATCCTTGGGCGAAGTCGAAGGCGCCTTCTGCGATGGCCGTTTCAACGTCAACCTCAACGCTCGCAAGATGGTCGGTACGGCGCAGCGCTGGCGGCAGAGTCAGGGTGGCAAGCGGCCGGTGGTGTTGGCCCACGCTGCGATGCTGCTGGATGACGAACGCGTGGCAATGGTGAATGCGGTCAATCGCTTCAACGAGACGCGCGAGCTGGATCAGCGCTGCAAAGCAGAGAGCCATATCGCTTTGCACGAACTGTTCGAAGTGCCGGATTTTCTCCACCGCTTAAGCGAACGCTACACGCGACTGCTCGCCGGGATCTGATTCATCTGCGGGCATCGGTCACGTCGTTAGCGGGTACCGAACACAACCATGGTTTTGCCCCGAACATGAACCAGGTTCTGCTCTTCGAGCGCCTTGAGCACGCGACCGACCATCTCCCGCGAACACCCCACGATACGGCCAATCTCCTGGCGAGTGATCTTGATCTGCATGCCATCGGGGTGAGTCATCGCGTCAGGCTGCTTGCACAGATCGAGCAGGCTGCGGGCAACGCGGCCAGTAACGTCCAGAAACGCAAGATCGCCGACCTTGCGCGTGGTATTGCGCAGCCGCTCGGCGATCTGCGCACCGATGGCATACATCAATTCGGGATCATGCTGACTGAGCTCGCGGAATTTGGCGTAGCTGATCTCGGCCACTTCGCATTCGGTTTTGGCGCGCACCCAGGCGCTGCGCTGTGCACCGGCGGCCGTCTGCTGAAAAAGCCCCAGTTCGCCGAAGAAATCCCCGGTATTGAGGTAGGCCACTATCATCTCGCGGCCTTCGTTATCTTCGATCAGGATCGTCACCGAGCCCTTTATGATCAAGTACAGCGAATCCGATTCCTCGCCTGCGCAAATGATGTTGCTCTTCGCCGGGCATTTTCGCCGCTGGGAATGGGGCAGCAGTTTGTCGGCGATTTTCATCTTGTTCGGAGGCGGCACGGCGAGCATGGCTGTATCCCGTAAAAAACTGCGCCCTGAGGCATTCTTAGAGGTATCGGCAGTATTTCCGATTTGATGCAGTTCAAGACCGGCAATTAGCCATTTTTTCAGATATTTCCTACATTTCCGTCGTTTTCGGGCATGTCCGGCCTACTCAGCGACAGTAAAGCCCTGTGCTAAGCTGGCCGCCATTTTTCAAGCATTGGAGTCCGGTGATGAAGGCGCGTATTCAATGGGCGGGTGAAGCAATGTTCCTCGGTGAGTCCGGCAGCGGCCACGTGGTCGTGATGGACGGCCCGCCAGAAAGCGGCGGTCGCAACCTGGGTGTTCGCCCGATGGAAATGGTGCTGATCGGTTTGGGTGGCTGCAGCAACTACGACGTGGTCAGCATCCTCAAGAAAGCCCGCCAGCCTATCGAGAGCTGCGAGGCGTTTCTGGAAGCCGAGCGCGCCAACGAAAATCCCAAGGTCTTCACCAAGATCCATCTGCACTTCGTGGTTAAAGGGCGCGGCCTGAAAGAAACGCAGGTCAAGCGAGCGATCGAGCTGTCGGCCGAGAAATACTGCTCGGCGTCGATCATGCTGGGTAACGCCGGCGTCGAAATCACCCACGATTACGAGATCATCGAACTGGGCTGAGCAACGCTCAATTTTCACAAAAGCGGTGCAGGCTATGGCATGCGACTTCTGACGTCTGCATAATGCGCCCCTTTTTCAGGGCGCGACCGCCGGATAGCCGGCTCGCCTCCGACCAGACAACCAAAATCGCCAACGCGAAGAGGTGTTAACCGTCCTACGCAGCTGAGCCGGGCTCAGTTGACGGGCATGCTTGATCACGCGGCCAGCGCCGCACCCATATAGAGAGTTTTTAACGGTGAAAAGCAAACTCAAGCTCCACGGGTTCAATAACCTGACCAAGACCTTGAGCTTCAACATCTATGACATCTGCTATGCGGAAACCCCGCAGGACCAGCAGGCCTACGTCGAGTACATCAACAGCGTGTACGACGCCGAACGCCTGACGCGGATTCTCACCGATGTCGTCGATATCATTGGCGCGAACATCCTGAACATTGCGCGTCAGGACTACGACCCACAAGGCGCCAGTGTGACCATTCTGATCTCCGAGCAGCCGGTTACGCCGACTGACAGCCAGATCGAAGAATCGCCGGGTCCGCTGCCGGAAACCATCCTTGCGCACCTGGACAAGAGCCACATCACGGTTCACACCTATCCGGAAATTCACCCTGTTGACGGCATCGCCACCTTCCGTGTGGATATCGACGTGTCGACCTGTGGCGTGATCTCGCCGTTGAAAGCGCTGAACTACCTGATCCACAAGTTCGAGTCCGACATCGTGACCGTCGATTATCGCGTGCGCGGTTTCACCCGTGACGTCGAAGGCAAGAAGCACTTCATCGACCACGAGATCAACTCGATCCAGAATTACCTTTCCGACGACACGCGCGACAGCTATCAGATGACTGACGTCAACGTGTACCAGGAGAACCTGTTTCATACCAAAATGCTGCTTAAGCAATTCGAACTGGACAACTACCTGTTCGGCGACGCCACCAGCAATCTTTCCGCTGAGCAGCGCGAGCAGGTCACTGGTCGCGTGAAGCACGAGATGCTCGAAATCTTCTACGGCCGCAACATGCCGGTCTAAGGTTTCAGCGATAAAAAAAGGCGCCTTTTCAGGCGCCTTTCTTGTTTCCAGCCTCCAGCGATTACCTTGCCCCGTAAGAGAAGCCGGTCGCCGCAGATCCGATCAGATCCTGTAGGTGGTCTTGGTCATGACTTTGGCGATCAGGCTCATGCCGAATTTCACCGGCGCCGGGAAGCGGAAACCGCCTGCCTCGATCGCGCTTTCTGCGTGATGCTCCTCGTCGGCGCGCATCTGTTCGAGAATCGCCCGGGACTTCTCGTCCTCGACCGGCAATTGCTCCAAATGCTCATTCAAATGCTTGCACACCTGATCTTCCGTCGCGGCAACAAAGCCCAGGCTGATTCGATCGCTGATCAGGCCAGCCACCGCGCCAATACCAAACGAAGCCCCGTAGAACAGCGGGTTGAGCACACTGGTGTGACTGCCCAACTGGTGAATGCGTTGCTCGCACCACACAAGGTGGTCGATCTCTTCCTCGGCGGCGTGCTCCATGGCTTTGCGTACCTGAGGCAGTTTCGCAGTAAGCGCCTGCCCCTGGTACAACGCCTGAGCACAGACTTCGCCAGTGTGGTTGATGCGCATGAGCCCGGCCACATGCCGGGTGTCGGACTCATTCATCTTGACGTCGGGTTGAACGATGGCAGGCGAGGGACGGTGTGCGTGCGCGCTGACGGGCAGCAGCGTCTTCATCGCAGCGTCGGCCTGAAGCAGAAAGCGGTCGATAGGGGAATAGTGACGTTCGGTAGCCATGGGCGCCTCCGGGTAAATCCACGGTGGCCAGTCTACCTCAAACGATGTAACCGGGCTTGTCCGGCATCAGCCCGCCGAGGCGCAGAGCACGCCTGCGACGGGGCGACGAAGCATGAATGGAATGACTCAGCCCGGCGGCCAGTTCATCTGGCGCTGACCCAGCACGTGCATATGAATGTGATAAACGGTCTGCCCGCCTTTTTCGTTGGTGTTCATGACCACGCGGAAGCCATCCTCGCAACCCAGCTCTTTCGCCAGGCGCTGCGCCGTGAACAGGATATGGCCCAGCAGGCCCTTATCATCTTCAGTCACGTCGTTGAGGGTGGCGATCGGCTTCTTCGGAATGACCAGAAAATGCACTGGCGCCTGTGGGGCGATGTCGTGAAAAGCCAGTACCTGATCATCTTCATAGATGATCTTCGCCGGAATTTCCCGGTTGATGATCTTGGTGAACAAAGTATCCACAGCCTTCTTGCTCCGTTTCGAGGGGGATGAAGGCAGTGTACTGAGCGTCCCGGGTCACGCCCAGACGTTTGTTGCGATGTGCTGCGTCAGACTGACGTACGAGATTTGAGAATCGAGCCCCAGAGTTTTCGCGTCATCCAGCGACCGGCGAAGCGCGGAAGGCGTGTCAGCAGCCTGTTACGCCAACCGGGAATGATCACCGCACGGTTCTTGTCCAGCGCGCGAACCGTGTACAGCGCAACTTCCTCGGCGGTCATGTGTTTGTCGTGGGTGAACTTGCCGGCGTCCAGCTGTGCGGTGCGGAAAAACGCCGTTCGCGTCGGCCCGGGGCACAACACCGAAATCTTCACGCCGGTTTTGTGCAGCTCCTCGCGAAGCCCTTCGGAAAAATGCAGTACATACGCTTTGCTCGCGGCGTAGGTGCTCATCCACGGCCCAGGCTGAAAGCCCATGATCGACGCAACGTTGAGGATCTGGCCGCCACCTTGCACCGCCATCAGGTTGCCAACTGTGTGACAGAGGCGCGTCAACGCGAGCACATTAAGGTCGAGCAGGTCCTGCTCCTGCGCCCACTCTTGGGCTAGAAACGGCCCGCTGTTGCCAATACCCGCGCAGTTGACCAGCAAATCGATACTTCGCGAGCCTTCTTCAAGTTCAAGCAGAAAGCCCGAGAGGCGCAGTGGCTCACCCAGATCGCAGGCGCGGAACAGCACTTCGACACCAAAGCGTTGGGTGAACTCGATTGCGATGCTCTCAAGCATCTCCCGGTGCCTGGCCACCAGAATAAGGTTGCGACCCCGGCGGGCGAGGGCTTCGGCCATCGCCAGGCCAATACCGCTGGATGCCCCTGTGACCATGGCGTAACGGGTCATGCAATTCTCCAGTGTTTGCAGCTCGTATTGAGACAGCGTCCTTGCTGCCAGATAGTTATTGGTCGTCGTTGCTGTCGGACGAGTCACCAATATCTACAGGATCAACGGGAACGACCGGTTGTTCCGTGTCATCGTCGTACGGCAGCGCTTCCTCGTATTCGCTGGTGGTGGCTTCGACCTGCTCTTGAACAGTCTCCATGCCACCCATCATCGCGACGATAAACACCAGCGCAAGCACCGCAAGCCACAGGATGGCGAGGACCTTGACGCGCGGTGTGTTACCTGGCGGCGGCGGACCATACCTATTCGGGCCCGTGCTGCCGGGGACGGCCATCATCACGATCGGAAAGAAGCTGCCCACCACCGGTACCAGATTCAGCAACAGCAACCAGGCTGACCAACCGGCATCGTGCAACCGCTGGGCGCCGATCTGGATGCTGACAACCACGAACGCGACGAGGGCAACGGTGCCGAGCAGTCCGCCCGCCACCAGCGAAACGCTTAGAACGCCGACGCACAGGGCGGCGACCAACAGGCCAACGGCCACCAGCGCCAGACTCCACGCCAGATAGCGCAAGCGGCCGATTCGCCCCTGTATGGAGAACACCTTCAATTCGCCCACGGCGGGCCAGTCTTGTGCGACCGGTGTGCGCGGCGGTGCGTAGGGCGATGCTGCAGGTTCGAATGCCGGACGCTGGGGAACGTCTTCCACCACTTCATCAAGGCTCAGTGACACTGGCTCCTCAAGCTCGATACGGCCTTCGAGGCCTGCATCGTTCAGTGCCGCGAGATAGCGCTGCGCGTCGTCCCGCGTCAGGCTGCGCTTGATGGTCACGGGTTTCCCGGTGAAGAGACGGTCAACGCCGGACACGTCGGTCTTGAACAGCTGCGCCAGGTTCAGACGTGCAGTTTCCAGCTCAACCCCTGTTCGCAACTGTCCCTCAAAAACGATCTTGAAGTGCTCCGCCATGCCGGCTTCCTTGTCTTGAGTTCATATGATGTGAGCGATGCGCGTCAGAACGGTTTGACGACAACCAGAATGACCACCGCCAGCAAGATCAACACGGGTACTTCGTTGAACCAGCGATAAAACACATGGCTGCGACCTGGTTCTCCACGGGCGAAGCGTTTGACCTGCGCGCCGCAGACGTGGTGATAGCCAATCAGCAGGACGACGAGGGTGAGCTTGGCGTGCAACCAGCCTTGCTGCAGGAAACCCGGTGCGAGGACGATCAGCCAGATCCCGAATATCAGGGTAGCGATCATCGCGGGCATCATGATGCCCCGGTACAACTTGCGCTCCATGGTGCAGAAACGCTCGCGGCTTACGGCGTCTTCGCTCATGGCGTGATAGACGAACAATCGCGGCAGATAGAACAGGGCGGCGAACCAGCACACCATCGCGACGATATGCAGCGCTTTGATCCAGAGATAGAGCATTTTGGTTTTTTTCCAGGGACACGGTGCCAAATAGTAGTGGCATCGGCGCCCGTACGTCACGTTCGCGGTTGTCCCATTGGCGATCGGCCCATATGATCAGCGGCTTTCCAGTGGTTTCGTTGAGGGACAGGTTATGGTCAAGGTCGGTATCGTCGGCGGCACGGGTTACACCGGCGTCGAGTTGCTGCGTCTTCTGGCGCAACATCCGGAGGCTGAAGTGGTTGCGATCACCTCGCGCTCCGAGGCAGGTCTGCCTGTCGCTGACATGTATCCGAACCTGCGCGGTCACTATGACGGTCTGGCATTCAGCGTGCCGGATGTCAAAGTGCTTGGCGCATGCGACGTGGTTTTCTTCGCCACGCCTCACGGAGTCGCACATGCGCTGGCGGGCGAATTGCTCGCCGCCGGCACTAAGGTCATCGACCTCTCCGCCGACTTCCGTCTGCAGGATCCGGTCGAGTGGGCCAAGTGGTACAACCAGCCCCACGGCGCGCCGGAGCTGCTCGACGAGGCGGTCTACGGCCTGCCGGAAGTTAATCGCGAGCACATCAAGGGCGCACGCTTGATTGCGGTACCGGGTTGCTATCCGACCGCAACTCAGCTGGGTTTTCTTCCACTGCTCGAAGCGGGCCTGGCCGATCCGTCGCGTTTGATCGCCGACTGTAAGTCGGGCGTCAGTGGTGCAGGACGCGGCGCCAGTGTGGGCTCGCTGTATTCCGAAACCAGCGAGAGCTTCAAGGCCTATGCCGTAAAAGGGCATCGCCATCTTCCCGAAATCACCCAAGGGCTGCGTCGTGCTGCAGGTGGCGATGTCGGGCTAACGTTCGTGCCGCACCTGACGCCGATGATCCGTGGTATTCACGCCACGTTGTACGCGACCGTCGTTGACAGGTCGGTCGATCTGCAGGCGTTGTTCGAAAAGCGTTATGCCAATGAGCCATTCGTCGACGTGATGCCGGTCGGCAGCCATCCGGAAACCCGGAGCGTGCGCGGCGCGAACGTATGTCGTATGGCCGTGCATCGTCCGCAGGATGGCGATCTGGTGGTGGTGCTGTCGGTCATCGACAACCTGGTCAAAGGCGCTTCGGGCCAGGCCGTGCAGAACATGAACATCATGTTTGGCCTGGATGAACGCCTGGGTCTGTCCCACGCGGGGATGTTGCCGTAATAGCGGCTTCAGGCTTCAAGCTTCAAGCTTCAAGCTTCAAGCTTCAAGCGGCAAGTCTCAGCTCGATTGCTGATAGCGAGCTATTCCTTGCAGCTTGTCGCTCGCGACTTGTGGCTGCCGTCACAATAGTTGACCAATTTTCTAGGAGAAGCGGATAATGCGCGACATTACGCATTATGACGGCTTAGCGCCGGGAGATTTTGAGCATGAGCGTTGAATCCTTTACCCCTGTGGCTATGGAATTCACCCACGGTGCCGCGCACAAGGTGAAAACCCTGGTCGACGAAGAGGGCAATGATCGCCTGAAGCTCCGCGTCTTCGTGACCGGTGGCGGTTGTTCGGGTTTCCAGTACGGCTTCACCTTTGATGAAGACGTTGCCGAAGATGACACGATCGTCGAGCGCGAGGGCGTCAGCCTTGTGGTCGACCCTATGAGCTTCCAGTACCTGGCAGGTGCGGAGGTGGATTATCAGGAGGGTCTGGAAGGCTCTCGCTTCGTGATCAAGAACCCCAACGCCGCGACTACTTGTGGCTGTGGCTCTTCGTTTTCGATCTGATCCAGTCGGTACACACAAAAACGCCGCGCATCTGCGCGGCGTTTTGCATTTCGGGCGTTGCGCTTAAGCCGGGTAGATGGCACCCAGGACACGCAAGCCTTTGGCTCCCGTCACGCTCGGACGGTTGGCGGGTACGCTTTCGAGTGCGCAGTGGGCGAGCCAGGCGAATGCCATCGCTTCGACCCAATCAGGATCAACGCCGAACTCCGCCGTGCTCGAGACCTTTGTTGCCGGCAGCAGCGCTGCCAGTCGATCCATCAAGGCCTTGTTGTGAGCGCCGCCACCGCAGATCAGCAGTTCTTTGGTCTGCGCCTGTGCCGATTGCAGCGACTCAGTAATGCTCAATGCAGTGACCTCGAGCAGTGTCGCCTGCACATCTTCGGGTCTCAGCGTCGGCATCTGAAACAGATGGTGGTGAACCCAGCCGAGATTGAACACTTCACGACCCGTGCTCTTAGGGCCCTTGGTTTGAAAAAACTGATCGCTGAGCATGGACTTCAGCAACGCATCATTGACGGTCCCGCTCGCGCCCCATGCGCCATCGCGGTCGTAGCTCACGCCGCGCTGTGCCTGAATCCAGGCGTCGAGCAACACATTGCCTGGCCCCGAGTCAAAGCCGGAAACCGGTTTGTCGATCTCGATCAGGCTGAGGTTGCTGAACCCACCCACGTTGAGCACGGCGCGGTAGTCCTTGTTATCGTCGAACAGCGCTTCGTGGAATGCCGGAACCAGCGGCGCGCCTTGGCCACCTGCCGCGATATCGCGCTTGCGAAAGTCGCTGACCACGGTGATTCCCGTCAGCTCGGCCAGGAGGGCAGGGTTGCCAATCTGGATGGTGAAGCCGCGAGCCGGCTCGTGACGAATCGTCTGACCGTGACTGCCGATAGCGCGGATTTCACCCGCTGACACATTCTGTTGGTCCAGCAGGGCCAGCACGCCTTGAGCCGCGAGGTGAACCCATTTTTGCTCGGCGATGCCCGCACGCGCCAATTCGTCCGGGCCGCTGGCGCAGAGCCCTAGCAGTTCGGCGCGAAGATCGTCGGGCATGGGAATGTAGTAGGTGCCGAGCAGACGTGGTCGGTCATCCTGTTCTACCAGCGCGAAGTCGAGTCCATCCAGACTGCTTCCGGACATTACACCTACATATAAAGTCATGGGTCAGCGCTTACTCGAGGCCAGCATGGTGGCCTTTTCCTGGTCCATGCGAGCCATCAAAGGTTGGCTCTCCTGCATAAACCGCTGTTTTTCGGACTTGGCAATCGGATCAGCCATCGGCAGCTTCTGCCCCAATGGATCGACATGAACGCCGTTTACCTGGAACTCGTAATGAACATGAGGACCCGTCGACAGCCCGGTGGTTCCAATATAGCCAATGACTTGACCCTGCTTGACGCTGGATCCGGACTGGATGCCCTTGGCAAAACCTTGCATGTGGCCGTACAGCGTTCGGTAGGTTTCACCGTGCTGAATGATCACGGTATTGCCATAGCCGCCGCGCCGCCCGGCAAGAATGACTTTGCCATCGCCGGTCGCCTTGATGGGGGTGCCACGAGGTGCAGCGTAGTCGATGCCTTGGTGGGCGCGAATCTTGTTCAGGATCGGGTGTTTGCGACCGGATGAGAACAGCGAGCTGATACGGGCGAATTCGACTGGCGTGCGGATGAATGCCTTACGCATGCTGTTGCCGTCTGCGGTGTAATAATTGGTATTGCCCTGCTTGTTCGTATAACGCACAGCGGTGTAAGTCTTGCCGCGGTTTACGAAGCGCGCCGAAAGAATATTGCCCGTACTGACCGTCTTGCCGTTGACGACCTTCTGCTCGTAGATCACATCGAATTCGTCACCCTTGCGGATATCCTGGGTGAAGTCGACGTCGTAGCCGAAGATGTTTGCCATCTCCATGGTCATGGTGTGGCTCAGGCCTGCACGCTGGGCGGATTGCGACAGCGAGTTGTTGATCATGCCATGCACATAGGCAGTGCGGACGTTGGGTTTACTCACGTCACGGGTAAATGTGTAGCCCTTGTCTGTACGAGACAAGCTGATGCTTTCTGTCTCGCTCAGCTTGCTGTGCAGTTGCTTGAGGTTGCCTTCAGGCGACAGTTCGAACTGCAGCACCTGGCCATTTTTCAACTGGCTGAACTGCTTGGCTTGCTTGTCGCTGGCAATCACGTCGTGCACTGCCGTCGCGGGCAGACCGACTTTGCTGAACAATGTCGACAGCGTATCGCCCTTCGATACCACCACTTCCCGGTGCGTCGGGCCTTTGGCAGTAGCAATGTCTTTCGGCGCGGCCTTGGTGTCGTTGGAGGCCTTGGCTGTTTCGGCCGGCTCAGCCGCATCACCTTCGATCTGAGCGAACGGAGAATCTACGGGCGCGTCTGTGGCTTGAGTCTGTTCTTGAGCGTCTTGTTCTTGCTCGATCTGATCGGCAGGTGTGTCGAGTTCCAGCGTAAGGTTTGTTCGTTTGGCTTCGACGTCGCTGGATGGAAATACAAGGAGAGCCAGGCTAAGCAGCGCGGCGATACCGCTGGCTGCGAGCAGGTGGCTCTTCGGATAAAGCGGTGGCGCTTTAGACGGAGTGTCGATCATAGGTAATTTTGGCTTTGAAAAGATGAAATGGAAAAGATGAATGACATGATGAAGATGAAATAACTGTATAAAATATAACCAAATCTCGCCTGAGGCAAGCTTGTGATCGGCTCGCTCCGCGATTCGTCATGCTCCTATTGTCAGAACTTGTATTTGGGCGCTGATCTTGTATGGTTGTTTCCCTTTGAAATAAGGCATTACGGGGCGGTTATGAAGTCGGTTGAAGAGCAGCTAGCGCTGATCAAGCGTGGTGCAGATGAACTCCTGGTCGAGGCCGAGCTGATCACAAAGCTCAAGCGTGGGCAGCCACTTCGCATCAAGGCCGGTTTTGATCCAACCGCGCCCGACCTGCACCTTGGACACACGGTGCTTATTAACAAGCTGCGCCAATTCCAAGATCTAGGGCATCAGGTGATTTTCCTGATCGGCGACTTCACCGGCATGATTGGCGATCCGAGCGGCAAGAGTGCTACCCGTCCCCCGCTTACGCGCGAGCAAGTGCTCGACTACGCCGAGACCTATAAAGCACAGGTCTTCAAGATTCTGGATCCGGCCAAGACCGAGGTGGCATTCAATTCCACCTGGATGGATCAACTCAGTCCTGCGGACTTCATCCGGCTTTCTTCCCAATACACCGTAGCGCGCATGCTGGAGCGCGATGACTTCGACAAGCGCTACAAGTCGAACCAGTCGATTGCCATCCACGAATTCCTCTATCCGCTTGTGCAGGGTTACGACTCGGTAGCTTTGCGCGCAGACGTCGAGCTGGGCGGCACCGATCAGAAATTCAACTTGCTGATGGGGCGTGAGCTGCAGCGTGCTTATGGTCAGGAAGCTCAGTGTGTTCTGACGATGCCGTTGTTGGAAGGGTTGGATGGCGTCAAGAAGATGTCCAAGTCGCTGGGTAACTATGTAGGTATCCAGGAAGCGCCTGGCATTATGTACAGCAAGCTCGTCTCTATCCCCGATGCGCTGATGTGGCGTTACTTTGAGCTGCTGAGCTTCCGATCCATGGAAGAGATCGCTGCCTTTAAGGCGGATTGCGAAGCCGGGGCGAATCCGCGCGACATCAAGATCAAGCTGGCCGAAGAGATTGTCGCGCGCTTCCATGGTGAAGAGGCTGCGGCTTCTGCCCATCGTTCTGCTGGAAACCGTATGAAGGATGGAAAGCTTCCGGAAGATCTGCCGGAGATCGACGTGGCTGCAGCCGAAGACATGCCAATTGCTGCAGTCCTTAATAAGGCGGGGCTGGTTAAGAACTCTGCGGTCGCTCGCGACCTGCTGGCATCCGGCGGCGTGCGTATAGATGGTGAAGTCGTGGATCGCGGGTTTGTATTTAAGCTGGGCGCGACCCATGTATGTCAGGCCGGCAAGAAGGCGTTCGGGCGGATTACACTGCGTTTGGAATAAAGTTCAAATAAGTGCTTGACGCCCCTCTGGATCTGTCTATAATTCGCCCCACTTCCGGCGCAGACGAAACGGAAAACTCCTTGATAGTCAAAGAGTTGGACGAAGTAAGCAGCGAAGAGTGCTTCGGTTCAGATGCTTGAATCGACAGCGGTGAAAAAGGCAGTTGACAGCAGGTTGTAGCGCTGTAGAATTCGCCTCCCGCTGACGTGAGACGCCAAGTCGAACGAAGCGCAAGTGGTTGAAGTTGATAAGGAAACTTTGAAAACTTCTTAAAATAACCGCTTGACAGATACAAGAGACGCTGTAGAATGCGCGCCTCGGTTGAGACGAAAGATCTTAACCACC
>NZ_JBXAWH010000015.1:0-166176 GCF_057291635.1 Pseudomonas sp. 1L-C-7-B-C1
CCCCACAGCTACAACGGCTACTGTTCGCCTGTAGCTGCGGAGCGAGCGGCTGCTTGAAAACCTAAATGGGTGTCCAGAATCACTTGACCAGTTCAGCTTGCTCACGAAGAGGCCGGGGCATTCAGCCACTTTCTCTGGGGCTGAAAGTAAGTCTTCGCGAGCAAGCTCGCTCCCACATGACGGTGGGCTGACTCAAAATCGCCGGTTGTTGCAAAACCTGTGGGAGTGACCGGGGTGGCGCTCCACCTTGCTCACGAAGAGGCCGGTACATCCGCTAAAAATGCAGCGGTTGAAAGGCCCCATTCGCGAGCAAGCTCGGCTCCCACAGTGCATCCTTCGGCAGCTACTTCTGCGGCGCCGTTATGGCTGATGACAGTAAGCGTGCTCGCAAGGCAGCAGCGCCCCCCCTCACCTATCGATTATGCCCATGCACCTTGGTCATCAGCTGCGCTTCGGCCTGGGTCAGGCCGCAGGATTGAGTCAGTTCGTCGATGCTGGCACCCATGCCGACCAGGCGGGCGGCCTGGGCGAAGGACAGGGTCGAGGGATCGCGCTGCTCAAGGGCAGTGATCTTGTCTGGCAGCAGCGCGATGATGGAACGCAACTCGTGCAGTTCCTCACCCATCCTCACCGTCCCGCTCTGGTAATTTTCCAGGCGCCGAGCCAGCTCGCGGATGCGCTGATCACGCAGCGAATCCGCCTCCAGCTGCTGGGTGGCCTGGATGCGCAAGCGCTTGGTGTGGGCCATGAACATCGCGACGCTCGCGACCCACAACACCGCCAGAAAAATAACCGCCACATCGAGAATCAATCAGATGCTCTCCAGCTCGGACCACTCTTCCTCGGACATCATCTTGTCCAGTTCCACCAGGATCAGCAGTTCGCCGTTCTTGTTGCAGACGCCCTGGATGAATTTGGCGGACTCGTCGTTGCCCACGTTCGGCGCGGTTTCGACTTCCGACTGACGCAGGTAAACGACTTCAGCGACGCTGTCGACCAGGATACCGACCACTTGCTTGTCGGCCTCGATGATCACCACTCGCGTGTTGTCGCTGACTTCAACCGGATCCAGACCAAAGCGCTGACGGGTGTCGATCACGGTGACGACGTTACCGCGCAGGTTGATGATCCCCAGCACGTAGCTTGGCGCGCCCGGGACCGGAGCGATCTCGGTGTAGCGCAGCACTTCCTGAACCTGCATCACGTTGATGCCATACGACTCGTTGTCCAGGCGGAAGGTGACCCACTGCAGAATCGGATCTTCGGAACCCTGTGCTGACGACTTCTTCATACCCCTAACCCCTTGCGTGTTGTGCGGTGCGGTCGACGTTTCGTACGCCGCCCTGTGTTGATCTGACGATGTTTATTGATGCGTTTTCATCTGCTTGACCGCGCCACTGGCAATCAGCTCGGCCAGCTCGGAAACGTCCAGCAACGCACACATGTGTTCGATCACCGTCCCGGCAAGCCAGGGCCGCTGACCACGATGGGTGCGCCATTTGATTTCGTTGGGGTCCAGGCGCAACGAGCGGCTGACCTGATGCACCGCCAGCCCCCACTCATAGCCCTGAACCGAGATCACGTATTGCAGGCCCTGACGAAAATCGTCGCGGTAGCGGTCCGGCATGATCCAGCGCGCGGTGTCCAGCACCTTCAGGTTGCCGGCCTGGCTTGGCAGGATCCCGAGGAACCAGTCCGGCTGACCGAACAGCGGCGTCAAGTCATGGCCTGCCAGCGGGTAAATCGAACCCAGGCACACCAGCGGCACCGCGAGGGTCAGACCGGCAACGTCGAACAGCAGGCATTCGAACGGCTCGGCCGCCCAGGCCGGGCGCTCGTCGCCAGTGGGCGGCGGCGTTGGCGTGCGTTGAGCGGACAGATGCACGTCAACAACCGGCTCGACCAGCGCTGTTGGCGGCTCTTCCACCACCAGAGCCTCAACCCCAGGCGCTTCAACAGCCGGCTCAACCAGCGGAACGATGGCTGGCGGCAGAATCACCGGAGGCATGACCACTGGCCGTTCCATCACCCGCGCGGCGGCAGGTTCCGGCTGAGCCGAATACGCCAGCGAAACAGGCGCAGGCCGGCTCATCGGCGCGGGCTGTGGCACCGGCAAAGCGGCAGCCACCGCAGCGGCTACTGCAGAACGCATGCGTGCGTCATGGGCCTGCTCTTCGAGCACGGCCGCTTGAAATTCATCGACGGACTCGACGACCTGCAGCTCCTCGGTCGCGTCATAGAGCAACGCGTCCAGGTAGTTCTGCAGCGCCAGTTGTGGTCGTGAAGCAATGTCCAGAGGGCGGTTCATACGGGAGCCCGAAAAGTAGTGATGCGATTACCGCCTGATACAGATATCGGCTGCATAGCCGATGGACTTGAGCGTGCAGGCGCGCCGCTCGAAAAATAACGATCAGCGGACACTAGGCCACCTGCCCGACAAGCTGTTCGGTGAGCAGGTGCTTGAGCAACGCGCGGTAGGCCAGCACGCCACGGCTCTTGTTGTCGAACTGTGAAGGGGTCAGACCCGCGCGGCTGGCATCGCGCAGTCGCGTGTCCACCGGAATGAAGGCATTCCAGACGTGTTCCGGGTAACTGTCGCGCAGCAGCTTGAGGGTGCTCATCGAGGCCTGGGTGCGGCGATCGAACAGCGTCGGCACGATGGTGTAAGGCAGCGGCACCTTGCGCGAGCGATTGATCATCGCCAGCGTGTTGACCATGCGCTCCAGGCCCTTCACCGCGAGAAATTCAGTCTGCACCGGAATCGACAGTTGCTGGCTCGCCGCCAGGGCGTTGACCATCAGCACGCCAAGCAACGGCGGGCTGTCGATGATCGCGTAATCAAAGTCCTGCCACAGCTGGGCCAGACTTCTGGCAATCACCAGCCCAAGGCCGCTCTGCCCTGGCGACTGGCGCTCAAGGGTGGCCAGCGCGGTGCTCGATGGCAGCAGCGAAATGCGCTTGTCACTGGTGGGCAACAGCAGTTGGCCCGGCAAACCGTCCGCCACCACGCCTTTGTTGAGGAACAGGTCGAAGCTGCTGTGTTCCAGCGTATCGGGGTCTTGCCCGAAATAGCTGGTCATCGAGCCATGGGGATCGAGATCCACCACGACCACGCGCTTGCCCGCCTCTGCCAGCAAGCCGGCTAAAGCGATGGAGGTGGTGGTCTTCCCGACCCCGCCTTTCTGATTGGCTACTGCCCAGACTCTCATGTACTCGTTTTCCCCCCGACCAAAGCGGCGACCGGGTTTAAGGGGCAGATGACGAAGATTTGACGCCTTGCGGCGGCTTGGCGGGGACTGGTGCAGTTTGTGTGCCAGCACGACGGAGGGCGGCATCGGGTTTTGCGTTGGCGGTAGTGCCTGAGCCGGTTAGGCTGCGGCGCACGTCCAGGTTGCGCGAGATCACCAGCACCACGCGACGGTTGCGCGCGCGGCCGTCGGCGGTGGCGTTGGAGGCCAGGGGCTGGAACTCGCCGTAGCCCACCGAAGCGAGCCGCGCCGGGTTGATCCCGTCCATCGCCAGCATCCGCACGATGCTCGAGGAGCGCGCTGAAGACAGCTCCCAGTTGGTCGGGAACTGGCCGGTGTTGATCGGCTGGTTATCGGTGAAGCCTTCGACGTGGACGGGGTTATCGAACGGCTTGATGATCTTTGCGACCTTGTCGATCAGGTCGAAGGCCTGATTGCTCGGCATCGCGTCGCCGCTGCCGAACAGCAGGCTGGAATTGAGCTCGATCTCGATCCACAGCTCGTTGCCGCGCACGGTCATTTGCTTGGAAGCGATCAGGTCGCCGAACGCCGCGTTGACGTCATCGGCAATCGACTTCAGCGGGTCGTCCGCGGCCTGTCCCAGCGCCGCGTCGGTCTGCTCGCTGTCCTGAACCAGCGGATCGGCAGGCCGCACGGTCTGCGGTTTCTGCTCGCCGATGGGGATCGGCTTGATGCTGCGCTCGGGCTCGTTGAAGACCCCGACCAGCGCTTCGGACAGCACCTTGTATTTGCCTTCGTTCAGCGACGAGATGGAGTACATGACCACGAAAAACGCAAACAGCAAGGTGATGAAGTCCGCGTAGGACACCAGCCAGCGTTCGTGATTTTCGTGCTCTTCATGGCGACGTCGGCGGGCCATCAGTCCATCACTCCATGAAGCCTTGCAGCTTCAGTTCGATCGAGCGCGGGTTCTCGCCCTCGGCAATCGACAGCAGCCCTTCGAGGAGCATCTCCCGATAGCGCGACTGGCGGATCGCCACGGCCTTGAGCTTGTTCGCCACGGGCAGAAGAAACAGGTTGGCGGACGCCACGCCATAAATGGTGGCAATGAAGGCGACGGCGATACCGCTGCCCAACTGATTGGGGTCGGCCAGGTTGCCCATGACATGGATCAGGCCCATGACCGCACCGATGATGCCGATCGTGGGCGCGTAGCCACCCATGCTTTCGTAGACCTTGGCGGCCTGAATATCGCGGCTTTCCTGGGTCAGGAAATCGACTTCCAGGATGCCCCGTATGGCCGCCGGTTCAGCGCCGTCGACCAGCAGCTGCAGGCCTTTGCGCGAATAGGCATCCGGCTCCGAGTCGGCCACGGCTT
Organism: Pseudomonas sp. 1L-C-7-B-C1; assembly: GCF_057291635.1. Lineage (NCBI taxonomy): Bacteria > Pseudomonadati > Pseudomonadota > Gammaproteobacteria > Pseudomonadales > Pseudomonadaceae > Pseudomonas > Pseudomonas sp. 1L-C-7-B-C1. Next base: position 4,588 of record NZ_JBXAWH010000015.1, read on the forward strand.
CGAGGCCGAGCAGGCCCTCTTTGCGCGCGGTGAGGCTCCAGGACACGACGCGATCAATGCCACCGGCGAGATCGATGCGCGGCGGAAACAGAATCCAGATGAAGATCTGCATTGCCCGCTTGAACGCGCTCATGGGCGTCTGCACCAGGCAGGCCGCCAGCGTACCGCCGAGCACGATCAGCGCGGCCGGGCCGTTGAGCAGCGCGCCCAGGTGCCCGCCTTCAAGGAAGTTGCCGCCGATGATCGCGACGAACGCCAGAATGATCCCGATAAGCGTCAAGACATCCATCAGCTGCAGGCCTCAACCAGGTGGCGCCCGATATCGTCGAGGCTGTAAACGGCGTCGGCCAGCTCGGCTTTGACGATCGCCATGGGCATCCCATAAATCACGCAACTGGCTTCGTCCTGCGCCCAGATCTGGCTGCCGCTCTGCTTGAGCAGGCGCGCGCCTTCACGGCCGTCAGCGCCCATCCCGGTGAGGACGACGGCGAGGACTTTGTCGCTGTAGGATTTTGCCGCCGAGCCAAAGGTGATGTCGACGCAGGGCTTGTAGTTGAGGCGCTCGTCACCGGGCAGGATTTTCACCGCGCCGCGACCGTCGACCATCATCTGTTTGCCGCCAGGCGCCAGCAGCGCCAGACCTGGACGCAGGATGTCGCCGTCTTCGGCTTCCTTGACACTGATGCGGCACAGCTTGTCGAGACGTTCGGCGAAGGCTTTGGTGAAGGCGGCCGGCATGTGCTGGATCAGCACGATGGGCGCCGGGAAGTTGGCGGGCAGCTGGGTCAGCACCCGCTGCAAGGCAACCGGGCCACCGGTGGACGTGCCGATCGCCACCAGTTTGTAGGCTTTGCGCTTGGGCGCACCCGAGGTCGGCGCGTGGTGGTGAGAAGCCGGCGCCGCTGCACGGGCAGGCGCAGGGGCGAGTGCCGGACGCGACGGTCGCGCTTCGGGAGCCGTGCTGCGCGGTGCAGCGGGCGCAGGAGATGGCGCCGGTGCCGACGTGGCGGAAGGCGTACTGCCGTAACCGCTGAAACGACGGTTGCTGCGGGAGATGCTGTGGACTTTCTCGCACAGCATCTGTTTGACCTTCTCGGGGTTGCGCGAGATGTCTTCGAAGTTTTTCGGCAGGAAATCCACCGCGCCAGCGTCCAGCGCATCGAGGGTCACTCTGGCGCCTTCGTGGGTCAGGGAGGAAAACATCAATACCGGGGTCGGGCAGCGCTGCATGATATGACGGACCGCGGTAATGCCATCCATCATCGGCATTTCGTAGTCCATGGTGATCACGTCGGGCTTGAGGGCCAGGGCTTGTTCAATGGCTTCCTTGCCATTGGTGGCAGTACCGACCACCTGAATCGTGGGATCTGAAGAGAGAATTTCCGAGACACGACGTCGGAAAAAACCCGAATCGTCCACGACGAGAACCTTGACTGCCATAAACACTCCAAAGAGCGCGCGTCACCCTGAAGGTCGGCGCGCCCTGAATCACGTAGCTTGGGTCACATTGGCGAGACGAGACAGGCCAGTGAGACCGTTTTTCGCGCTTGAAACGAGACCGGGTCTATTTGTAGGACCGGCGTTAGCCGGGAAGGCGTCGGGTATCACACCGAAAATCAAGGGTGTTCACCCTGCCCTCTTCCCGGCTGAAGCCGGTCCCACTGAGAAACCTCGCAAGGCGCCCTCCGCATGCCGTTAGTGGGACCGGCTTTAGCCGGGAAGGCGTCGGATGTCACACCGAAAATCCACAGTGTTTTCGCCGCCCTATTCCCGGCTGAAGCCGGTCCCACACTGCTTAACCAATCCGTCGTGCCGCGTAGCGCTTGAGCATGCTTGGCACATCGAGAATCAGGGCGATGCGGCCGTCACCGGTGATGGTGGCGCCCGACATGCCCGGCGTGCCTTGCAGCATTTTGCCCAGCGGCTTGATCACCACTTCTTCCTGGCCGACCAACTGATCGACCACAAAGCCGATGCGTTGGGTGCCGACCGACAAGATCACCACGTGGCCTTCGCGTTGCTCCTCGTGGGCCGCCGAACTGACCAGCCAGCGCTTGAGGTAAAACAGCGGCAGCGCCTTGTCGCGGACGATCACCACTTCCTGACCATCGACGACGTTGGTGGTCGACAGGTCCAGGTGGAAGATCTCGTTGACGTTGACCAGCGGGAAGGCAAAAGCCTGATTGCCGAGCATGACCATCAGCGTCGGCATGATCGCCAGGGTCAGCGGCACCTTGATGATGATCTTCGAGCCCAGGCCCTTGGTCGAATGGATGTTGATCGAACCGTTGAGCTGGGCAATCTTGGTTTTCACCACGTCCATGCCCACGCCACGCCCGGACACATCGGAAATTTCAGTCTTGGTCGAGAAGCCCGGCGCGAAAATCAGGTTGTAGCAATCGGTGTCGCTGAGGCGATCCGCTGCGTCCTTGTCCATCACGCCACGCTTGACGGCGATGGCACGCAGGACCGCAGGGTCCATGCCTTTGCCGTCATCGGAAATCGACAGCAGGATGTGATCGCCTTCCTGTTCGGCCGACAGAATCACACGACCGTTACGGGGCTTGCCTGATGCTTCCCGCTCTTCCGGCGACTCGATACCGTGATCGACCGCGTTGCGCACCAAGTGGACCAGCGGGTCGGCCAGGGCCTCGACGAGGTTCTTGTCCAGGTCGGTTTCTTCACCCACCAGTTCAAGGCTGATTTCTTTCTTCAGCTGACGTGCCAGATCGCGGACCAGTCGCGGGAAGCGGCCGAACACTTTCTTGATCGGCTGCATGCGGGTCTTCATGACCGCGGTCTGCAGGTCAGCGGTGACCACGTCCAGGTTGGACACGGCCTTGGACATGGCTTCGTCGGCGCTGTTGGCGCCCAGACGCACGAGGCGGTTACGCACCAGCACCAGTTCGCCGACCATGTTCATGATTTCGTCCAGCCGCGCGGTGTCGACGCGCACGGTGGTTTCCGCTTCAGACGGCGGTTTTTCGCTGGGCGCGGGAGCGGCAGCGCGAGCCGGGGCAGGCGCAGCGGCAGGAGCCGCTTTCGCCGGAGCGGCGGCAGCAGGCGTCGCTTTCGCCGGTTCAGCTTTGGCAGCGGGTTCTGGCTTGGTGGCCGGTGCAGCAGCGGGTGCTGCGGCAGCGGGTGCTGCGGCAGCGACGGCAGGTTCAAACTTGCCTTTGCCGTGCAACTGATCCAGCAGGTCTTCGAATTCGTTGTCGGTGATTTCGTCCGATGCTGCGGCTTTCGACGCTGCAGCTGGCGCAACCGGTGCGGCAGGTGCAGCGGCAGCAGGAGCAGCTGCACCTACGGCATCCGGCGAGAACGAACCCTTGCCGTGCAACTGATCAAGCAGCGACTCGAATTCATCGTCAGTGATTTCGTCACTGGCCGGTGCGGCAGACGGCGCTACAGCGGCCGGCGGTTGCACGGCATCGACGGCGAACTGGCCTTTGCCATGCAGCTGATCGAGGAGCGATTCGAATTCGGCGTCGGTGATTTCATCGCTGGCCGCATTACCGGCCGGCGCGGCAGCCGGTGCCGCAGGTGCTGCTGCAACGGGAGCCGCTGGTGCAGGTGCAGCCGGCGCAGGTGCTCCTGCCGCCTGGGCCTTGACGGCATTCAGCGAATCCAGAAGCTGTTCGAACTCGAAATCGGTGATGTCTTCGGACGGCGCTTCAGCGACCGGCTCTTCAACCACCGGTGCTGCAGCGATTTCTTCAGCCGAGGCCGGCTCCGCCAGGCGTGCCAGCGCGGCCAGCAGTTCAGGTGTGGCCGGGGTGACGGCGGAACGCTCGCGCACCTGACCGAACATGCTGTTGACGGTATCGAGTGCTTCGAGCACCACGTCCATGAGCTCCGAGTCAACGCGACGTTCACCCTTGCGCAGGATGTCGAACACGTTCTCGGCAATGTGACAGCATTCAACCAGCTCGTTGAGCTGGAGGAAGCCGGCGCCCCCTTTTACAGTGTGAAAACCGCGAAAAATTGCATTGAGCAGGTCCGCATCATCTGGCCGGCTTTCCAGCTCGACCAACTGCTCTGACAACAGCTCGAGAATCTCGCCGGCCTCTACCAGAAAATCCTGAAGGATTTCTTCATCGGCGCCGAAGCTCATTGGGGGGTGCTCCTAAAATTAACCGTCAAACCGATCCGGAGGCTGCACTGACGGCCTGCGCGCATTGCTTTCGTCGAAGCATTGGCGCGCGGGTCCAGCAGCCACTTTCACAGAAAACCTGAAGTCCGAAACAGAGTGACCGAATCAGAATCCGAGGCTGGATAGCAGATCGTCAACATCATCCTGTCCGGATACAACGTCTTCACGTTTATCGGCATGAATCTGCGGACCTTCACCCTTGGAGTGAAGTTTTTCTTGTTCTTTTTGCTGACGGAACACTTCCTGGTCGTGCTCGATGCCCGCGAAGCGGTCCACCTGGCTCGCCATGAGCACCAGCTTGAGCAGGTTGCGCTCGACTTCGGTGACCAGCGTGGTCACGCGCTTGATTACCTGACCGGTGAGGTCCTGGTAATCCTGGGCCAGCAGAATGTCGTTCAGATGCGCAGAGACCTCGGTGGTCTCCTTCTCGCTGCGGGTCAGGAACACATCGACGCGGCGGGCCAGATCACGAAACTCTTCGGCGCTGATCTCGCGGCGCATGAAGCGTCCCCAATCGGCGCTCAACGACTTGGCGTCGTCAGTCAGCCCGTGCATTAGCGGCGTGCTCAGCTCCACCAGGTCCATCGTCCGGTTGGCCGCGTTTTCGGTCAGCCTGACCACGTACGACAGCCGCTCGGTGGCGTCGGTGATCTGGGAGACCTCCTCGGCCTGCGGCATGTTCGGGTCGATCTGGAAGTTGACGATCGCGCTGTGCAGCTCGCGCGTCAATTTGCCGACTTCCTGATACAGGCCACGGTCGCGGGTCTGGTTAAGCTCATGGATCAGTTGCACGGCGTCGCCGAACTTGCCTTTTTCAAGGCTCGCGACCAGCTCTTGTGCGTGTTTCTTCAGGGTTGACTCAAAGTCACCCATTGTCGAATCTTTGGAATCCATAGCGCCCTCGCAGCGGACATCAGCTATTGACGCGCTCGAATATCTTTTCGATTTTCTCTTTGAGCACTTGCGCGGTGAACGGCTTCACCACGTAGCCGTTCACACCGGCCTGAGCGGCTTCGATGATCTGCTCACGCTTGGCTTCGGCAGTGACCATCAGCACCGGCAGGCTGCGCAGACGCTCGTCGGCACGCACCTGACGCAACAGGTCGATGCCGGACATGCCCGGCATGTTCCAGTCAGTGACGAGGAAGTCAAAGGCGCCGCTTTGCAGCATCGGCAATGCGGTGAGTCCGTCATCAGCTTCGGCCGTGTTGGTGAACCCAAGGTCACGCAACAGGTTTTTTATGATCCGCCGCATCGTTGAGAAGTCATCAACGATGAGGATTTTCATGTTCTTGTCCAATTCGACCTCCAAGCAGTCTTTAACGCGTTCAGCACCTGAACGCGCATTCAATCAATACCGGCTGCGCCGAACATGAAAAGGGGTGGAATCGACCGGGACGAGCGCAGCGAAACCGGATCATCCACGACCCGGTTCGACCGACTCCTGCCATGTCTCTTTTGCTTCCCGCTCACGTCCTGCACAGCCGGTCTTACAAGCAACACGCAGGCCTCGCGGCCCGCGCCTGATTCAGGAACGTGCGCGCCACTCGCCAAGGCGACCGCGCAACCGCGCCGCGCATTGACTGTGCAGCTGGCTGACCCGCGACTCGCTGACACCCAGAACCTCACCGATTTCCTTGAGGTTCAGCTCTTCGTCGTAATACAGCGACAACACCAGGCGTTCACGTTCCGGCAAGTTGGCAATGGCCTCGGCCAGCGCAGCCTGGAAGCGCTCGTCTTCCAGATCCCGCGACGGTTCCAGGGACTGGCTTGCGCCGTCCTCGTGCAGCCCTTCGTGTTCGCCGTCCTGCAACAGGTCGTCGAAACTGAACAGTCGGCTGCCCAGGGTATCGTTCAGAATCCCGTAATAATCGTCGAGACTCATTTCAAGTTCGGCAGCAACCTCGTGATCTTTAGCGTCACGGCCGGTTTTTGCTTCGATTGAACGAATCGCGTCACTGACCATGCGCGTATTGCGGTGGACCGAGCGCGGTGCCCAGTCCCCCTTGCGCACTTCGTCGAGCATCGCGCCACGGATACGAATACCCGCGTACGTCTCGAAACTGGCCCCTTTGGTGGAGTCGTATTTGGTCGAGACCTCGAGCAAGCCAATCATGCCCGCCTGGATCAAATCCTCGACCTGCACGCTGGCCGGCAGACGCGCCAGCAAGTGGTAGGCGATTCGTTTGACCAGCGGGGCATAACGCTCGATCAGCTCATACTGGGAGTCTTTGGACGATTTGCTGTACATGCGATAGCCACTTGCTGTCATGAGACGGGCCCTGCGCTGGTTTGATGCACGAGGCGTTCTACGAAAAATTCCAGGTGACCGCGCGGGTTCGCCGGCAGCGGCCAGGTGTCGACTTTCTGTGCGATGGCCTTGAACGCCAGCGCGCATTTAGAACGCGGAAACGCTTCGTACACGGCGCGCTGCTTCTGCACGGCCTTGCGTACGCATTCGTCGTACGGCACGGCGCCTACATACTGCAGGGCCACGTCGAGAAAGCGGTCGGTGACCTTGGTCAGCTTGGCGAAGAGGTTGCGCCCTTCCTGCGGGCTCTGGGCCATGTTGGCCAGGACGCGGAAGCGGTTCATGCCGTAATCGCGGTTGAGCAGTTTGATCAGGGCGTAGGCGTCCGTGATCGACGTGGGCTCGTCGCACACCACCAGCAGCACTTCCTGGGCGGCGCGCACGAAGCTCACCACCGACTCGCCGATGCCGGCGGCGGTATCGATGACCAGCACGTCGAGGTTGTCGCCGATGTCACTGAACGCCTGAATCAGCCCGGCGTGTTGCGCCGGGGTCAGGTGGACCATGCTCTGGGTGCCCGACGCCGCCGGCACGATGCGGACGCCGCCCGGGCCTTGCAGCAGGACATCGCGGAGCTCGCACCGCCCTTCGATGACGTCAGCCAGGGTGCGTTTGGGGGTCAGCCCCAACAATACGTCGACGTTGGCCAGACCCAGATCGGCGTCCAGCAGCATGACGCGACGTCCCAGCTCGGCCAGCGCCAGTGAAAGATTCACTGAAACGTTGGTCTTGCCTACGCCACCTTTGCCACCGGTCACCGCGATAACCTGTACGGGATGCATGCTGCCCATGTTAATTGTTTACCTTGTCTTGCTTAGACCTAAGCCACATGTCGGGCTGCACGTTCAGTGTCTGAACAATGCCTGGCAGACCATCGATGCAGGAAAATTCCACTGTCATTTTCTTCACCTAGCCCGCGCGCTTGCCGGTGCTGTGATAAAGATCCGCAAACATATCCGCCATCGCTTCCTCGCTTGGCTCCTCCTGCATCTGCACACTGACAGCCCGGCTCACCAACTGGTGCCGACGCGGCAAATGCAGATCATCCGGTATCCGTGGGCCATCGGTCAGATAGGCCACAGGCAGTTCGTGTGTCACGGCCAGGCTGAGCACTTCGCCCAGGTTGGCCGTTTCGTCGAGCTTGGTCAGGATGCACCCGGCCAGGCCGCAACGTTTATAACTGTGGTAAGCCGCTGACAGCACCTGCTTCTGACTGGTTGTCGCCAGCACCAGGTAGTTGCGCGCCTTGATGCCACGGCCGGCGAGGGTTTCCAGTTGCAGACGCAGGGCCGGATCGCTGGCTTGCAGGCCGGCGGTGTCGATCAACACCACGCGCTTGCGCAACAGCGGCTCCAGCGCCTGAGCCAGGGACTGGCCCGGGTCGACGTGGGTAACCGGTACATTGAGGATCCGGCCCAGGGTTTTCAGCTGTTCCTGAGCGCCAATGCGGAAACTGTCCATGCTCACCAGCGCGATATTTTGCGCGCCGTATTTCAACACATATCGGGCTGCCAGTTTAGCCAGCGTGGTGGTTTTGCCCATGCCGGCAGGGCCGACCATGGCAATCACACCGCCCTCTTCCAGTGGCTCCACATCGGGCGTGGCAATCATGCGGGCCAGATGGGCCAGCAGCATGCGCCAAGTGTGGGCCTGATCGTTCGAGTCCGGCACCATCGCCAGCAGATCGCGGGACAGCGGGCCGGAGAGGCCGACGCGTTGCAGACGGCGCCACAGGTTGGCCTGCTGCGGACGGCTGCCTTGCAGCTGGTTCCAGGCCAGCGAGCCCAGCTGGACTTCCAGCAGTTCGCGCAGGCCGTTCAATTCGGAGCGCATCGCTTCGTAGGCGCGGTCGCCCACGGCCGGCTCGGCGTTGCGCTCGGCACGTTCGGCAGCCACAGCAGCGTGGATCGACGGGCGAAACGGTTCTTCCAGCGTCGGTTCAATCTGCTTGCTGTCATCCATCGCAAGGCCGGCGAACAACTGACGGTTGGCGACAGTGTCCAGCTCGCTGCGGTGGGTCAGCTCAGCCTGAGCGGTGACGATGCGCGACTGGGTCTTGCGCAATTCTTCTTCGAGTTCGATGTTCGGCACACGCGGCGCCAACGCAGACAACTTGTAATCCAGAGCGGCGGTCAGTTCCACGCCGCCGGCGATCCGCCGGTTCCCGATGATGGCAGCTTCAGCGCCCAGCTCATCGCGAACCAGTTTCATGGCTTGTCGCATATCGGCGGCGAAAAAACGCTTAACTTGCATGACTCACTACCTCAGCCGTTGGGCCCGACAGTCGCTACGATGGTGACTTGCTTATTGTCAGGAATTTCCTGGTAAGCCAAAACATGCATATTCGGTACAGCCAACCGTCCAAAGCGGGACAACATGGCGCGAACCGGACCTGCGACCAACAAAATAACCGGCTGCCCCTGCATCTCCTGACGCTGCGCCGCTTCGATCAACGAGCGCTGAAGTTTCTCAGCCATGCTCGGTTCGAGGAGAACGCCTTCTTCCTGACCCTGACCTGCCTTCTGCAGACTATTTAGCAAGATCTGTTCCAACCTTGGTTCAAGCGTGATGACAGGCAGCTCCGGCTCAATGCCGACAATGCTTTGGACGATTGCGCGGGACAATCCGACCCGTACCGCAGCCACCAGCGCGGCGGTATCTTGACTACGCGCGGCGTTGTTGGCGATGGCTTCAGCGATGGAGCGGATGTCGCGAACCGGCACCTGTTCGGCAAGCAGCGCCTGCAGCACCTTCAGCAGGGCCGACAGTGACAGCACGCCCGGCACCAGTTCTTCCGCCAGTTTTGGCGATCCCTTGGCCAGCAGGGTCATCAATTGCTGGACTTCCTCGTGGCCAATCAATTCATGAGAGTGCTTGTAGAGAATCTGGTTCAAGTGGGTTGCCACCACCGTGCTGGCGTCCACCACGGTGTAACCCAGGGATTGCGCCTGAGCGCGCTGGCTGATTTCAATCCAGACGGCTTCCAGACCAAACGCCGGGTCCTTGGCAGTGATGCCGTTGAGGCTGCCAAATACCTGACCGGGGTTGATGGCCAGTTCGCGGTCGGGGTAAATCTCGGCTTCGGCCAGGGTCACGCCCATGAGGGTCAGACGATAGGCGCTTGGCGCCAGGTCGAGGTTGTCGCGGATGTGCACGGTCGGCATGAGGAACCCCAGCTCCTGGGAGAGCTTCTTGCGCACGCCCTTGATCCGCGCCAGCAGCTGACCACCCTGATTGCGGTCCACCAGCGGAATCAGGCGGTAGCCCACTTCCAGACCGATCATGTCGATCGGGGTGACGTCGTCCCAGCCCAGTTCCTTGGATTCCTGCGCCCGGGTCGGCGACGGCAGCAGCTCTTGTTGACGCTTGACCTCTTGCACCGCGGCAAGCTTGACCTGGTTCTCTTTCTTCCACAGCAGGTAAGCACCGCCAGCGGCCACCAGCCCGAGGCTGATGAATGAGAAGTGAGGCATGCCCGGAACCAGGCCCATGACGATCATGATCCCGGCGGAGACAGCGAGTGCCTTGTGGGAGGCGAACATCTGGCGGCCGACCAGTTTGCCCATTTCTTCCGAACCGGACGCACGGGTGACCATGATCGCGGCGGCAGTAGACAGCAGCAGAGAAGGCAACTGCGCCACCAAACCGTCACCGATGGTCAGCAGCGCGTAGACCTTGCCGGCGTCGCCGAAGGTCATGCCGTGTTGCAGGATGCCCACAAGCATGCCGCCGATAAGGTTGATGAAGAGGATCAGCAGGCCGGCGATGGCGTCACCGCGGACGAATTTGCTGGCACCGTCCATGGAGCCGTAGAACTCGGCTTCCTGGGCGACTTCGAGGCGACGACGCTTGGCTTCGGGCTGGTCGATGAGGCCGGCGTTGAGGTCGGCGTCGATGGCCATCTGTTTGCCGGGCATGGCGTCGAGGGTGAAGCGCGCGCTCACTTCGGAGATGCGCCCGGCACCTTTGGTGACGACGACGAAGTTGATGATCATGAGGATGGCGAAAACAACGATACCGACGACGTAGTTGCCGCCGATGACGACTTCACCGAACGCCTGGATGACTTTACCGGCGGCGGCGTGGCCGTCCTGGCCGTGGAGCATGACGACGCGGGTGGAGGCGACGTTGAGGGCCAGGCGCAGCAGGGTGGCGACGAGGAGGATGGTCGGGAATACGGAGAAGTCGAGGGGCCGCAGGGCGTAGATACAGACGAGCAGGACGACGATGGACAGGGCGATGTTGAAGGTGAAAAAGACGTCCAGCAGGAACGGCGGCATGGGCAGCATCATCATGGCGAGCATGACGAGGAGCAGTAGCGGGACGCCAAGTTGTCCACGGCCCAGGCCGATCAATCCGGTTCTGGCGTGGGAGATGAGTTGTGAGCGTTCCACCGATGGGCACCTGCGCGTTAAATCAATCTTTTGACGCCGAAGCGTTGTATCGGGGTTATTGCAAGAAGGGGTCCAACATTTGGGATTGGGGTGAAAATATCAGAGTGCCAGTATTTAGATTTGAGATCTGGGTCGTGGCTGAGTACGCCAAAATCACAAGCGTCGGCCTAACGGCCTCGGTTTCGCCTTCGGCGAGTTACTTGGAAAAGCACCCCAAGTAACCAAGGGTGCCTGCTCCTGGTTGGGCCCTTCGTTCCTCAGGGTTCCTTCACTCCGGTCTTGCTCCGTGGGCCCGCGCCGAACGGACATCCATGTCCTGACGGCGCTCTCGCCGCATCCATGCGGCTCGGCCCACTGCGCAAGACCTGCGTTCAGCCTGCACCCAAGTCGCGATTTGTGGTGTCTGGACCTTTTGCGTAGAAAGATCAAAGGCAAAAGCTTCCCGGCTAAAGCCGGTCCCACTGACTGCATGCGGTGCCCTTGTAGGACTGGCTTCAGGCGGGAACAGGCCATTCCTGCTGACTGCACGCGCTGCTTTTTGTGGGACCGGCTTCAGCCGGGAAGACGCCTGTGTGACCACCAACAATTTCACTGACTGCACGCGCTGTTTTTTGTGGGACCGGCTTTAGCCGGGAAGGCGTCAGGTGCGACAACACAAATCTGGCGTCGCGCACCGGCCTGAGATCGTTCCCACGCTCTGCGTGGGAATGCCGCCCCCGACGCTCCGCGTCTCCTAGAGGGGACTGATTTATTTACAGCGCTTCACCGTAAATTAATCTGTCCCCGCCAGCCGCCAAGCGCTAGATCACTTTCACAGCCCGCCCGATGAATTGAATCGGCCCGGTAGGCTTGCCGGTCGGGGAGCCGTTGGGGTTTTCGAGGGTGAGTTCGAAGAGTTGGTTGGGTTGCAGCGGGGGCAGTTGGTTTACGGGGATGGAGAGGGTCTGGCCAGGTTTGACCAGGCCAAGGGACACGGGCCCCTGCCAGCCGTCGGCCTTGGTCCAGAACTGGAGGGCTTTGTCGGCGGGGACTGGGGTGGGGCCCAGGGGTATCAGCTGGATTTCTTCCGGTTTATTGGCCTGGATCACCCAGCCGGGGGCCTGGTTTTGCGGGGCGACCAGTACCACGAGGTAAGTTGTGGGGTTCACCGGCGCTGTCCGGGTCACCAGCATTGTGGCGAGCAGCAGCGTCGCGACGAGTCCTGCGCCGGCCAGCCCGCGCCACAACGGCAGCAGATCCCACCATGAACGCGACTTCACGGCCGGCGCCTGTACAGGAGCTCGGCGGTCATGGCTGCTGACGCTGCGCGCAATGCGATCCCACAGCTGCGGGCTTGGGGTCTGCGGTTTGGCGAGCTCGGTCAAGGCCAACAGGCGCCCTTCCCATGCGTCCACCGCTGCGCGCAAATCGGCGTCCGTGCCGAGGCGGTGTTGGACATCGAGGCGTTGCTCGGCCGGCAGTGTGCCCAACACGTACTCGCTGGCCAGTGCGTCCAGTTCGTCGGCGCTGTCTTTTGACGGATAGCCTGTCATCCCATGCACTCCCGCAATGCCACCAGACTGCGTTTGATCCAGGCCTTTACGGTGCCCAGCGGCGCGCCGACTTTCTGCGCTATTTCCGAGTGCGAGTAGCCGTCGACGTACGCATGAAGAATGCAGTTGCGCCGCGCCGGTTCCAGCTGTTCAAGGCACCCGAAAATACGTCCCGAGCGGGCACTGTATTCGAAGGTGTCGGCTTGGGTTGCGGACTCCAGTGCAGCCTCGGCCAGCAGTGCGTTTTCGCTCTGCTCGCTGACCTGAAGGGTGTTCGCGTTATCCCGCATGAAGTTCAGCGCCAGGTGCCGTGTCACGCTGAAAATCCAGCCACGGGCAGTGCCTCGCGCCGGGTCGAAACTACCCGCGCGGGTCCAGATTTTAATGAAGGCGTCATGCACGATGTCCTCCGCCAGCGCGTCGCTGCGAGCGATGCGCTTGGCGACGCCGAGCAGACGTGCGCTTTCCTGGGTATAGAGGTCGTGCAAGGCCCGTCGCTCGCCCTTGGCACAGGCTGCCAGACAGGCTTCGTAGTCAAAACAGTCTTCAGGTAAGGACAAAGTGTTCAACCGCCAACGAAAAGAAATACCCCGACCCAAAGGCCGGGGTTGCGTCGGTGCAGCGTAGATGACTTTGTGCATCAGCGACGCAGCAGGACGTGGGACATTGGTCTACTTGGCGGCCCAGAAAATATAGTCCGCCTGGTATTTCACGATTTCATGCTTGCCTTTGGTCGCCATCGAACACTCCATCTTTGGCGCTATGCCGCCTTTGGTCGCCACGCGCTGGATGTAACTGACATTGCTCATCGCGCCCTTGCCTTCCGCAGGGTTGGCTTTGACCAACTGATAAGGAATATCGCCCGTCCCGGCAGGTGCGACAGCGAGCTGCGTGCCGGTGATCTTCGAACCGTCAGTAGCCTGCCACGTCGCCGGCGGCCCGAAGTACGTGCCGACCTGCTTGCCGCTGCGATCATTCAACACCGCTTTCGGGCCGACGAACGTCCATTCTGTCTGGCCGGCGGCGTTTGGCTTGTCGCGGCACTCATAGGTGATCTCGCCGACGCCCACTGCCTCCATCGCGATCTTGTGACCGTCCGGCACCTTCACCGCATCAGGCAACGCCATCTGCGCATAAGCCGCCGGCGCCGTGGCCAACAGGCAAGTGGCTGCCAACGAAACACCGAACGAGCCCAGTAATGTTTTAGCGTTCATGCCATCACTCCATTAGATAAACAGGTCAGCAGCCATCGCTACTACCTGTACTACCCGGGGGAGAACGAACTGGATGCAGCGGATTGAAAAAATAATCGAAGTGAAGTGCGAGACGACTCGGAGCGTCATGGGATGCATGCCCACGCGGAGCATGGGAACGATCAGGCATGAGCAAAAAACGTCAGCGCTTGAACAGGCCTCTTCCCGGCTAAAGCCGGTCCCACTAACAGACCGCACGCACCCGTAGGACTGGCTTTAGCCGGGAAGCCTTTGATCTTGCACTTGATCTGCTTTTGATCTTCGTACGCAAAAGGTTTAGTCACCCCCAATCGCGACTTGGGTGCAGGCTGAACGCAGGTCTCGCGGAGTGGGCCGAGCCGCAGGGATGCGGCGAGAGCGCCGTCAGGACATGGATGTCCGTTCGGCGCGGGCCCACGGAGCGAGACCGGAGTGAAGGAACCCCGACGCAGGAGGGGCCCAACCAGGAGCACAAGCCCTTGGTTACTTGGGGCTTTATCAAGTAACTCGCCGAAGGCGAAATGTCTGCCGTTAGGCAGACCTCTCCCAGCCGCCCCCGCAATCGGGGACAGATTAATTTACGGTGAAGCGCTGTAAATAAATCAGTCCCCTTTACGAATCCCGCCTTAAATCCGGCGGAATCGGCAGATTATCCCTGAGCGGATCAGGCCGCTTGCCACGCCCCGCCTGATACTGCCGAATCTGATACACATACGCCAACACCTGCGCCACCGCCAGATACAACCCCGCCGGAATCTCCTGATCCAACTCCGTACTGTAATAAATCGACCGCGCCAGCGCCGGCGACTGCAACAACAGAATCTCATGCTGCGCCGCAATCTCCCGAATCTTCAACGCCATGAAATCACTGCCCTTGGCCAACAGAATCGGCGCGCCGCCCCGCTCCGCGTCATACTTCAACGCCACCGCATAATGAGTCGGGTTCGTGATAATCACATCCGCCTCCGGAATCGCCGCCATCATCCGCCGCTGTGACATATCCCGCTGCAACTGACGAATCCGCTGCTTGACCTCCGGCCGCCCTTCACTGTCCTTGTGCTCATCGCGCACCTCCTGCTTGGTCATCAGCAGCTTCTTGTGAGACTCCCACAACTGCACCGGCACATCGATCGCCGCGATGATCAAAAGCCCCATCGCCATCCACAGCGTGCTCCAGCCCACCAACTGCAAACTGTGCACCACCGCCATCTCCAGCGGCTCCTTGGAGATGGCAACCAGGTCGGCCTGGTCCTTCATCAGCACCACCAGCGCCACCGCCAGCACAATCAAAAACTTCGCAAACGACTTCAGCAGCTCAATCAGCGCCTTGGGCGAGAACATCCGCTTGATGCCGGCGGCCGGGTTCATGCGGCTGAACTTGGGCGCCAGGGAGCCGGCGGCAAACAACCAGCCGCCGAGGGAAATGGGACCGACGAACGCCGCTACCGTCAACGCCAGCAGGATCGGCTGGACCGACAACAGCGCCGCCTTGCCCGACGCCATCAGCATGATCGCCATGCTGCGCTCGTCGAGAATCGCCTCGCGGGTGATGGTGAAATTGTCGCGCATCAACTGCATCATCATTTCCGCCATGGAACCGCCAAACGCCAGCAATCCCGCAGCGCCCACGATCATCACGACAACCGTGTTGAGCTCCTTGGAGCGGGCAATCTCGCCCTTCTCCCGGGCGTCGCGTTTGCGTTTGTCCGTGGGGTCTTCTGTCTTGTCCTGACCACTCTCGCTTTCGGCCATGTCAGCGCGCCTTGACCAGGTCTCTGAGCAACTGCAAGGCGTCGACCGCCAGCGGTTGATATTGGTTGAGAATGTCGCCGAGGGTGATCCACAGAATCACCATGCCCAGCACCAGCGTCAGCGGAAAACCGATCGAGAAGATGTTCAGCTGCGGTGCCGCGCGGGTCATGACGCCCATGGCGATGTTCACCACCAGCAGCGCAGCGATGGCCGGCAGCACCAACAGCAGTGCCGCGCCGAGCACCCAGCCCAGACGCATTACCAGCAGCCAGATGTCCGTCGTACTGATGCCCTGCCCCACCGGCAAGGTGGTGAAGCTCTCGATGAGGATCTCGAAGACCAGCAAGTGTGCGTTCATGGCCAGGAACAGCAGGGTCACGAGCATGGTCAGGAACTGCCCGATGGTCGCCACCGACACCCCGTTGACCGGGTCTACCATGGACGCGAAGCCCATGCCCATCTGAATCCCGATGATCTGCCCTGCGATGACGAAGGCCTGGAAAAACAGCTGCAACGACAGGCCCATGCCGGCGCCGATGAGGATCTGCTGCGCGATCAGCAGCAGCCCGCTGAGGTCCAGCGCCTGCACGGCGGGCATGGGTGGCAGGCTCGGCGCGACGACGACCGTGATCGCCAGCGCGAAATACAGCCGCACCCGCTTGGGCACCAGCGTGGTTCCAATGATCGGCATGGTCATCAGCAGCGCGCCGATGCGGAACAGCGGCAGCATGAACGCCGCCACCCAGGTGCTGATCTGGGTATCGGTCAACGCCAGCACAGGATCCATCGCGGGGTCAGCCGATCACTTGAGGAATGCTGGTGTACAGATTGGTGATGTACTCCATGAAGGTGCGCACCATCCACGGGCCGACCACGATCAGCGTGACCAGCATGACCAGCAGGCGTGGCAGGAAGCTCAGGGTCTGTTCGTTGATCTGCGTCGCGGCCTGGAACATCGAGACGATCAGGCCGACGATCAAACTCGGTACGACCAGAATGGCAACCATGGTCGTGGTCAGCCACAGCGCTTCCCGAAACAGGTCGACGGCTACTTCCGGGGTCATGCTGCGCACTCCACATCAGACGAATTCATACGCCACCAAAACTGCCGGCCAGGGTGCCGATGATCAGCGCCCAGCCATCCACCAGCACGAACAGCATGATTTTGAACGGCAAAGAGATGATCAGCGGCGACAGCATCATCATGCCCATGGCCATCAGGATGCTCGCCACCACCAGATCGATGATCAGGAACGGGATGAAAATCATGAAGCCGATCTGGAACGCTGTTTTCAGTTCGGAGGTGACGAACGCCGGCACCAGAATTGTCAACGGCGCCGCATCAGGGGTCGCGATGTCGGTGCGCTTGGACAGGCGCATGAACAGTTCAAGGTCGCTGGAGCGGGTCTGCGCCAGCATGAAATCCTTGATCGGCACTTCGGCCTTGGCCACGGCGTCCTGGGCGGTGAGTTTCTCCGCCAGGTAGGGCTGCAAGGCATCGTTGTTCACCCGGTCGAACACCGGCGCCATGATGAACAGGGTCAGGAACAGCGCCATGCCGGTGAGTATCTGATTGGACGGCGT
This sequence comes from Pseudomonas sp. 1L-C-7-B-C1, assembly GCF_057291635.1. Taxonomy (NCBI): domain Bacteria; kingdom Pseudomonadati; phylum Pseudomonadota; class Gammaproteobacteria; order Pseudomonadales; family Pseudomonadaceae; genus Pseudomonas; species Pseudomonas sp. 1L-C-7-B-C1. The sequence goes on from NZ_JBXAWH010000015.1 coordinate 21,546, forward strand.
CTGTTGCAGGCCGAGGGCCTGACGCAGAATCGAGAAGACAATGATGATCCGCGTGAAACTGGTCATCAGCATGACGAACGCCGGGATGAAGCTCAGCGCCGTCATGATCAGCAGGATCTGCAGGCTGACCGAGTATTCCTGTTGACCGTTGGCGCCGGTGCCCAGCGTGATCGCGGGGATCGACAACGGATCGGCGCCGAACGCCAGCGGCGCTGCAAGCAACAGCAGCAGCGTCAAAACAATGCGCATCAGTTCGTGTCCTTCTGATCCGGAGTCTCTGTCAAACCCGTCTTGCCTGGCGTAGCTGTCTTCTTCCCTGCCGCACCGAAGATATTCAGGCCTGTGCGTTGCCCAGCCGCGCCCTTGTTGCCCAGCGCTTCAAGCAGGCGCCTGGCGAATTCCGGCTGCGCGTTTTGCGCGTCTGGAACCTCGACCGGCTCGTTCATGACGTGCAGCGCGGTGATGCTGCCGGGCGAGACGCCCAGCAACACCTGTTCGTTGCCGACCTGCACCAGCACCAGCCGATCGCGAGTCCCCAACGCGCGAGAGCCCACCAGCTTGATGACCTGATTGCCAGCCGGCCCCGCGCGCTGCACCCGGCGCATCAGCCAGGCCAGGACGAAGATCAGCCCGATCACCAGCAGCAGGCCGAGCACCAGTTGCAGCAACTGGCCGGCCATCCCGCCATTCACCGTACCGGCCACCGGCGCGGCGACGGCAGGCGCCGTGTTGGCAGCCGTCGTCGCCGTGGTTGCGGCTGGCGTGGCAGGCATCGCCGGATCGGCCGCCATCACCGCCCAGGACACTGCCAGCAGCGGCAAGCTCGCCAGGGTTCTGATCACGCGGCGCACTTAACGCAGCTTCTTGATACGTTCGCTCGGGCTGATCACGTCGGTCAGACGAATGCCGAACTTTTCGTTCACCACCACCACTTCGCCGTGGGCGATCAGGGTGCCGTTCACCAGAACGTCCAGCGGCTCGCCAGCCAGACGGTCCAGCTCGATCACCGAGCCCTGGTTGAGCTGCAGCAGGTTACGAATGTTGATGTCAGTGCTGCCCACTTCCATGGAAATCGACACCGGGATATCCAGAATCACGTCCAGGTTCGGGCCGTCCAGAGTGACCGCGCCGTTGCTTTTCGCCACGCCGCCAAACTCTTCCATTGTCATGCGATTGGCGGCGTTGCCCGCGTCGGCGGCCAGCAGCGCGTCGATGTCCGCTTGCCCGTCCCCGGATTCGCCCAGTGCCGCCGCCCATTCATCGGCCAGCGCCTGGTCGTCTGCGGAAGTCATATCGTTGTCATTAGCCATGGTTGTCCTCGGGGAACATTGATTCGTTTACGCAGCACATTCGTTTTGCCGGCGACGGAGCGTCAGCGGCGTTCTATGGGTTCGACCACTTGCAGGGCCAGGTTGCCCTTGTGCGAACCCAGTTTGACCTTGAAGGACGGCACGCCGTTGGCGCGCATGACCAGGTGTTCCGGCAGCTCGACCGGGATCACGTCACCCGGCTGCATGTGCAGGATGTCGCGCAGCTTGAGCTGGCGCGTGGCGACCGCGACGCGCAACGGCACCGACACATCGAGCACGTCCTGCTTGAGGGCATTGACCCAGCGCTCGTCCTGATCGTCGACATCCGACTGGAAACCGGCGTCGAGCATTTCGCGCACCGGCTCGATCATCGAATACGGCATGGTCACGTGAAGATCGCCGCCGCCGCCATCCAGTTCGATATGGAAGGTGGACACCACGATCGCTTCGCTCGGGCCGACGATGTTGGCCATGGCCGGGTTCACTTCCGAGTTGATGTACTCGAAATTGACTTCCATGATCGCCTGCCAGGCTTCCTTCAAATCAATGAAGGCCTGATCCAGCACGATGCGCACCACGCGCAGCTCGGTCGGGGTGAATTCCCGTCCTTCAATCTTGGCATGACGGCCGTCGCCGCCGAAGAAGTTGTCCACCAGCTTGAACACCAGCTTGGCGTCAAGAATGAACAGCGCGGTGCCGCGCAGGGGCTTGATCTTGACCAGGTTGAGACTGGTCGGCACGTACAGCGAGTGCACGTATTCGCCGAACTTCATCACTTGCACGCCACCCACGGCCACGTCGGCCGAGCGGCGCAGCAAGTTGAACATGCTGATGCGGGTGTAACGGGCGAAACGCTCGTTGATCATTTCCAGGGTCGGCATGCGTCCGCGGACGATGCGATCCTGACTGGTCAGGTCATAACTTTTTACGCTGCCGGGGTCGGCAACGCTATCGGTCTGCACCAGACCGTCGTCGACGCCATGCAGCAGCGCGTCGATCTCATCCTGGGACAGCAGGTCTTGCACGGCCATGTCGTGGTCCTACTGCAGTACGTAGTTAGTGAAAAGTACCTGTTCGATCACGCTCTTGCTCAGCTCTTTCTGGCCCACTTCCTGGACCACGGCTGCCGCCTTCTGGCGCAGCATTTCCATGCCCACCGGCGTTGCGATGGTATCGAATGGCTGACCGGAGAACATCATTACCAGGTTATTACGGATGACCGGCATGTGCGCTTTCAACGCCTCAAGATCAGCCTTGTCACGGGCGAGCAACGTGATGCTGACCTGCATGTAGCGCTGACGGCCATTGACGTTGTAGTTGACGACGAACGGCGGCGTCAGCGGTTCGAAGATCGCCTCTTTTTTGGCATTCGCCGCTTCCGCCACGGCAGCCGGGTCCGGCTTGCTTTCGGCCTTGTGCATGATGAACCAGGTCGCGCCTACCGACACACCAATGGCCAGCAGAAGCCCCACCACAATGAGGATGATGACTTTCAACTTGCCCTTTTTTGCGGGGTCCGCCACTGCTGCGTCGTCGCTCTTCGCCATGCCAATAATCCGTCACTATCCAAAGGGTTCGGTGTTGCGTGACAGAGGAAGAGCAAGGGTTGTGCCAGAACGGCAGCCGCAAGCTGCAAGGGGTGAGCGGCAAGTAAAAGCAAAAGGCGGCAGAGCCCGAGAAACCGAGGTCTCCCATGCACTGGCGCCCTTGATCCTGCTTTTACTTGCCGCTTGCAGCTAGCCACTTGCCGCTACTGAAAACGCCCCGGTGTTGGCAGGGCGTTTTCAGGCGTAATAGTCGACCGCGCTGGAACCCACGACGGTCAGCGGCGCATGGGCGGCGGCCGAGGCGGCGTCCACCGGAGCGCCGTCGGCGATGAGGTCGCTGCCGCCGACACCATTGGCAGCGTTGCTGCCGCCGCTGCGTTGGCCGTCGCCGCCCGACTGCTGTTGTGCCTGTTGCTGCCAGCCACGGGACTGGTCGGAGACGTTGACGTCGACCTGGCCCATGCCCTGCTGAACGAAGGACTCACGCAGGCGCGCCATCTGGCTTTCCAGCGCTTCACGCACGCCGACATGGGCGCTCATGAACGTGACCTGGGTCTGCTGGTCCGCCGCCATATTGACGCGAATGTCCAGACGGCCCAGTTCAGCGGGCTCCAGCTGGATATCCGCCTGCTTGAGGTTCTGGCTCGACAGATACATCACGCGGTTGACCACGCCTTCTGTCCACCCTCCCTGATTCATCGCCAGCGGCTGATTGAGCAGCGGCGCGGCCGGAGCCGAGGTGTTTTTTGCTTGAGCGGCCTGTGACAACGCAGCCAGACGATCGGCAAAGTTGTCCATGCGCGTATCGCTGGCGGCACCTTTCACGTCTTTCAGGCCGTCAGCCAGCAGGCCGCTGAACGCTTTGTCGCCGCCGCCTTCGGTCGTGCTCTTGTCCACAGCCTGGTCGCCCAGCGCCGCCAGGTTACTGGCCAGCAACTGCGAAGGATCGGCGTTCGGGTCCTGCTTGCCGCCACCCTTGCCGTCTTTGCCGTCGCCATGCACGCCGTTGTTCTGCGCTGTCTGTTGCGCCTTGTTTTCCAGGGCGACTTGCACGGCGGTCAAGCCTTCCAGCGGATCCGCGGAAGGATCGAAACCGTCATCTGCAACGTCGGTTGCATCCGTTGGCGCCTGCACAGCCGGCGGCGGGATCACCGGCAACGGCAGCGTGCCCGCGAGCAGCGTCGGATCAACCGCGGGTTCCACAGCCACGGGCTCTTGCACAGGCGAGGTGACCGCCAATATCGGGTCCGCTACAGGGTCTACCGGCGGCGAGTCGGCCAGCGCCGGGTCGTGCGCATCGTCAGTGCCGTCATTCTTGTCGTCAGCCTGACCCTGGCCCGTGCCCGCGTCGTCATCGGCCTTGCCGTTCACCGCTTTGGCAGGCAAGCCATTGCCGTTATCGGCAACGGTCTTGTCGGCGGCGGCAGACGTATGGCTGGCGGCGGGCTTGTCGTCGGCTGCCGAACTCTTGGCGCTTGCCGGCTTCGGCGCCGGATTATCCGCGCTGTGGGACTTGGACGGCGCTTGCCTGGCGAACACGTCGGAGAAGCTGGAAGTGTTGTGCTTGACGGGGTCCGGCGCCTTTGCCGGGGCGTTGTTCCCGGCTTTCTGGGCTTTGGCCGCTGTCAAAGCCGTCAATAAGGGGTTGGTGGCGAGGGCCATGTGAATCTCCGCAAGAGCACAATTGCAGAGAGACAAAGCAAATGGCGGGCCAAGTACTGTGAGAGGCTGGAGTGAGGGAGCGCGTCAGACCAACGGGCAGGCTAAGAGACCGAGCCTGGAGCCCAGTCAGGGAGCCAACTCAGTGATTGGCATGGCAGCGTTCAAGCTCACGTTCGAAAATTGCCCGGACCACGAAAAATTCGTCCCTGATCTGGGACACCAGCGAACGGATCTGCGCGTCATCCGCTGCCACCATGCCGCGCCCCTGCTCTTCAAGTTGCAGACACAGCTCGGACAAATGTGTAGCGCCCATGTTGCCGGTGCTGCCTTTGAAGCTGTGGGCCATCAGGCCAAGGCGTTGCAAAGACGCCGTCGCAGACGTCGTGAAGGTAGGGTCGCGCAGCAGCAGGGTCATGTCGTTGACGCGAAGGGTGGAATCGGAAATGAACACCTTCAGCAGCGCCGGGTATTCAGCTTCCATCACGTCACGCAGCGTGCTGAGCACGTTGAAGTCCACAGGGTTATTCGACACTTGTTCACTCCTTGATCAAGACGCGCGGATTATGCCAGACCCTCCCAGACAAATTCCACGCTGGCCGTCCGGCCATCATCGGTCCACTGACAACGATCGCTGAGTTGCCGGACCAGCGCAAGGCCGCGCCCGGACAACTGGGTGACCGCAGGCGGCAGCGCCAGCACGCGATCGGAATCAAAACCCGCACCACTGTCCTGCACTCGCACCGTCAGGCAACCACCCTCGCCATTCGGGACGATCTGGAAATCAATGCGAATGAAGCCGTCCTGGAGACGATCGAGGCGTTCGGCGCGTTGCTGGTAGTAACGCCCAAAACCTTCGGCATCGCGTTTCAACGCCGAGTCCAGCCCGAGCACGCCATGTTCCAGCGCATTGCTGTACAGCTCCGAGAGCACGATATACAGCTCGCTGCTCTGCATGCGCAAGCCGTGCACTTCTTGCAGCAGCTGCAGCAGATACGGCAGCGGGTTGAAGCGCTTGAGTGTTGCCGCGCGGTACTCGAACGAAGCGGACCAATCCAGCGGACTGGAATCGCCGCTGTCGGTATAAATGACCGAGGGTGGGCCGAGCAAGTCAGGCTCGGTGAAGGCCACTTCGACCATGCTCACATCGTCCCGCGCCTGCCCGCGAAACCGCGCCAGGGCCCACTGCACTTCTTCGATCAGCAGCACCGGGTTGCGGTTGCTCACCAGCACGTTCTGCAGGCGTCGGGCGCCGAACAGTTCGCCGTCCTGGCCGGTACTGTCAACCACGCCGTCGGACAGCAGAAACACCCGGTCCCCCGGCCCGAAGGGATACACCTGGGTATTGTCGTCAAAGCTGCCGGCGCTCAGCACACCGAGGGGCACGTTCGACGAAATCAGCGGCGTATGCGGCCGGCCGTCACCATGTAGCAGGTAACCATCCGGCAGGCCGCCGTTCCAGACCTCAACCAGTTGCTGTTTGAAGTTCAGGCACAGCAGCGCCGCGCAGCAGAACATGTCCACCGGGAGGATGCGTTTGAGTTTGGCATTCATTTCTCGCAGGGTTTCGGGCAAGCCGTATCCCTTTGCGGTCATGCCGTAGAACACTTCGGCCAGCGGCATCGCCCCCACCGCTGCCGGCAAACCGTGGCCGGTGAAGTCCCCCAGCAGCAGGTGCATGTTGCCGGACGGCGACCACGCGGCCAGCAGGAGGTCGCCGTTAAACAGCGCGTAAGGCGACTGCAGGTAACGGATGTTGCGCGAACTCAGGCACCCGGAGTGGGCGATCTGGTCGAACACCGCCTTGGCCACACGTTGCTCGTTGAGCAGGTATTTATGGTGGCGAGTGATCAGGTCGCGTTGGTGCAAGACAGTTTCCTGCAGCACGCGCAGGCGGTTCATGGCGTTGATCTTGGCGGCCAGCACCACTTGGTTATAGGGCTTGGCAATGAAGTCGTCTCCCCCGGCGTCGAGGCAACGGGCGAGGTCTTCGCCTTCCGTCAGCGACGTCAGGAAGATGATCGGCACGAGCGCGTCACCGGCGAGGGTCTTGATCTGGCGCGCGGCTTCGAAGCCGTCCATGACCGGCATCATGGCGTCCATCAGCACCAGTTGCGGCCGCCGCCGGTCGAACAGCCCGACGGCGTCGGCGCCGTCGCTGGCGGTCAGAACGTCATGGCCCTGCCGGCTGACGATGGCGGACAGGAGCATGCGGTCGCTGACGTTGTCATCGGCGATGAGCACCGTCAGGCGATCGGAGGCAGATGGCATCATCAGGCGATTTTGAAGAGTTTGGAGAAATTGGAGATGCTGAGGATTTTGTATACATCGGCGTTGCAGTTGACCAGTTGGATATCGGCTCTGTCGCCGCCGGCGTGGTCACGGAGCAGCAACAGCATGCCGAGCGCGGAGCTGTCGAGGTAGTGGGTGTCTTTCAGGTCGACCTTGTAGCGGCTGGCCTGTTTTTCTTTCGGTTCGTAGGCGCCGCGAAAATCCTGGTGCGTCGAAAAGTCGAAGCGTCCTTTGATGGTGATGGTCAGTTCTTGGCCATCGGCGGAGCGTTCGGAGGTTACTGACATTGGCAAATTCCTTGTATGAAACAGCGCCAGACGCTTGAGTTTTAGCAGCCCTTGTGAGGCGTGGCAAATCGTTAGCTTTTACTTGGCTTTCAGGATCGAGAGCACCAGTTGACCGCAGCTCTCAAGATCAAGGGCGTCTGCCTGGGGGCAGACTGTTTCGCCTTCGGCGAGTTACTTGGAAAAGCACCCCAAGTAACCAAAGGTGCTTGCTCTCGGTTTGGTTCCTCCTTCGTCGGAATACCCTCACTCCGACGACGCTCCGTGGGCCCGCGCCGAACGGACATCCATGTCCTGACGGCGCTCTCGCGGCATCCATGCCGCTCGGCCCACTCCGCGTCGTCTGCGTTCAGCCTGCACCCAAGTCGCGATTGGCGGTGTTTGGGCTTTCTGTGTACGAAAATCAAAAACAGATCAAAAGCAGATCAAAAGCTTCCCGGCTAAAGCCAGCCCTACGGTTAGAGCCACAGCCAATCCCGCAGGATGCATGCAATGCCTTAGTGGGACCGGCTTCAGCCGGGAAGAGGCCGGTTTGGTCGCCATCAGTTTTGCAGTGTGTCTTCCGACGCCTTCCCGGCTAAAGCCGGTCCCACTATGTAGTCATCATCACCATTTTCGTTGCCTTTGCCTTTGCTTTTGCTCTTCAAACGCAAAAGGTCCAGACACCTCAGAACGCGACTTGGGTGCAGGCCGAGCGCAGGTTTTGCGCAGTGGGCCGAGCCGCATGGATGCGGCGAGAGCGCCGTCAGGACATGGATGTCCGTTCGGCGCGGGCCCACGGAGCAAGACCGGAGCGAGGGAACCCGACGAAGTCGGGCCAAACCAGGAGCAGGCACCCTTGGTTACTTGGGGTGCTTTTCCAAGTAACTCGCCGAAGGCGAAACGTCTGCCCTTAGGCAGACGCTCTTGATCTTAAGGATCTTGATCTTGATCTTGGTCTCAAGCTCTTAAAATTGCTCAGTCCGGGGCAACCGCTGAACCAACTCATCCAGCAGTTTCTGCTCGCGTTTATCTTCCAGCGCACGCGCCTCATCGATATACCGCTGCACCAACTTGCGCAGCCCCTCCACCCGCGCATAGGCCTTCTGCCACTCATCGCGCGCCTTGTTCAGATTATTCTGATGCCACGCCAGGCTCTGACGCTGCTGCGCCACCGCCGTCTCCAACTGATTGAGAAAGCGCTGATAATTCATCAGCCACTGGCCCGACACCCCATGGGCGCCCTTGTCGATCCACTGCTGCTGATAATCAGACCGAAACTTATCCAGCTCACCCAACTTGGTTTCGGCCAGCCGCACCTGACCCTGAAAATGCCCCAGGCGCTGCACGGCGGCCTTCTCGACCTTCTCGGCCATCTCGACCACCGGCGCGAGACGGCCTGCGCGACTGACTGCCATGACCGATTAACCGCCGGCCTGAGGATTGAAGATCTTCGCCAACTGCTCCTCGCTGCTCTGCATGCTCTCGTTCTCCTGCAAGCCCTGGCGCAGATACTTCACCAACTGCGGCTGCAGCGAAATTGCCAGGTCAGTCTCGCGATCCCCGCCGGCCACGTACGCGCCGACGCTGATCAGATCACGGCTCTGCTGGTACCGCGACCACAACTGCTTGAAATACTGGGCCTGAACCATGTGCTGCGGATCGACCACGGACGGCATCACCCGGCTGATCGACGCTTCGATATCAATGGCCGGGTAATGACCCTCTTCGGCCAGTCGCCGCGACAGCACGATATGGCCGTCGAGCACGCCTCGGGCCGAGTCGGCAATCGGGTCCTGCTGGTCGTCGCCTTCGGACAAAACCGTGTAGAACGCCGTGATCGAGCCACCGCCCGCCTCGGCATTACCGGCGCGCTCCACCAGCTTGGGCAGCTTGGCGAACACGGACGGCGGATAACCCTTGGTCGCCGGCGGTTCGCCGATGGCCAGGGCGATTTCCCGCTGGGCCTGGGCGAAACGCGTCAGCGAATCCATCAGTAACAGGACGTTCTTGCCCTTGTCGCGAAAATACTCGGCGATGCGCGTGCAATACATCGCGGCGCGCAAACGCATCAACGGCGCATCATCCGCCGGAGACGCCACGACGACCGAACGCTTGAGGCCCTCCTCGCCCAGGCTGTGCTCGATGAATTCCTTCACCTCGCGACCCCGTTCGCCGATCAGCCCGACGACGATAATGTCGGCCTCGGTGAAGCGGGTCATCATCCCCAGCAGGACGCTCTTGCCGACGCCGGTACCGGCAAACAGGCCCAGACGCTGACCGCGTCCGACCGTCAATAAACCGTTGATGCAACGAATACCCACGTCCAGCGGCTGGCTGATCGGGTTGCGTTTGAGGGGGTTGATGGTCGGGCCGTCCATCGGCACCCAGTCTTCGGCTTTCATGCCGCCCTTGCCGTCGAGGGGGCGACCGGCGCCGTCGAGAACGCGGCCGAGCATGGTCATGCCCATCGGCAGACGGCCGGTGTCCGGCAGCGGCACGACACGGGCGCCCGGCGCGATGCCGGAGACGCTGCCGACCGGCATCAGGAACACCTTGCCGCCGGAGAAGCCCATGACCTCGGCTTCAACCTCGACCGGGTGATGACTGCCGTCGTTGATCACCATGCAACGGCTGCCCATGGCCGCGCGCAGGCCCTCGGCTTCGAGGGTCAGGCCGACCATGCGCAGCAGCCGTCCTTCGACGATCGGCTGCGCCGGCAACGAGATCGCGTCGGGATAGGTGCTCAGGCGTTTGGCGAAACTGGTGCGTTCAAGGCGCATCGACAGCACCCAGCGGGTAAGTGGTTTTCTCGGCGCTCTGGAGCGCCTCTTCCAGTTCGATGGTCACATCGGGCGGCGCCGGGTGCAGGGCCTGCTCGTGCAACTGATCGAACATTTTGCCAAGGGCCTGACTGATGCGCGCCTCGACGGTGGCGTCGATGCGGCTGTGCTCGCTCTCGACCCGGCAACCACCCGGCTGGAGCGTTTCGTCCTCGAGAATGCGCCAGGTCTCCTCGTGACGCTCGCGCATGGCTTTGACCAGCGCGAAGTCCTGCGGGTTGACCAGAATGCGCACGTTGGCCGCGCCCATCGGCAGCAGCCGCAAGGCTTCGCGCAGCACCGTGCCGATCTGGCTGGAGTCGGTTTTCAATTCGCGCTGGATGACCTGGCGGACCACATGTTCGACCAGCGACACCATCGATTTCTCGATCTGCGCGTCCTGGTCGGCGATCGGTTCGAACAGATGCCCCATCAGGACTTCCATGCTGTCGAGCTTGGCCGCCAGCGCCACTTCCGCTTCCTGACGAACCTTGAGCTGGGTGCTGTGGAAACCCTCTTTTTCGCCGATGGCAAACCCCTCGTTGTAGGCGTCCTGACGGATGCTTTCCAACTCTTCCAGGGTCATGGGCTGGACTTCTTCCAGCGGCACTTCTTCGCTCTCGGCGAGCTCGGCCTCCTCGACCACCGGTTCCGGCTCGGGGACTTCCACGTGCGGGTCAAAGCTGGGCAAGGCCCAGACGTCGATCCCGCGCAAATCCTGTGCCCGGATGAGCTCACTGGGTGCTGCTTTATCGGAGCTGGACATCAACGGCACCTACGCTTAAATCATTTCCTCGCCACCCTTGCCGCCAAGAACGATCTCCCCGGCCTCCGCCATACGACGGGCAATGGTGAGAATTTCCTTCTGGGCGCCTTCGACATCGCTGACGCGAACCGGGCCTTTGGCTTCCAGGTCGTCGCGCAGCAGTTCGGCGGCACGTTTGGACATATTCTTGAAAATCTTCTCTTTGATGGCGTCGTCCGAGCCCTTCAGTGCCAGTACCAGCACGTCGGAGGAGACTTCGCGCAGCAAGGCCTGGATACCACGGTCGTCGACATCGGACAGGTTGTTGAAGACAAACATGAGGTCTTCGATCTGCGTCGACAGGTCTTCGTCCACTTCGCGGATCGAGTCCATGAGCTGGCCTTCTATCGAGCTGTCGAGGAAGTTCATGATATCCGCCGCACGCTTGATACCACCCAGGGTAGTACGCGACGTGTTGGCGTTCCCCGAGAACTGCTTCTCCAGAATCTGGTTCAATTCTTTCAGCGCCGCCGGCTGTACGGTGTTCAGCGACGACACGCGCAGGATGATGTCCAGGCGCACCTTGTGGTCGAAATGGCTCAGCACTTCACCGGCCTGATCGGCGTCCAGGTACGCGACGACGATGGCCTGGATCTGCGGGTGCTCGAAACGGATGACGTCGGCCACCGCGCGGGGTTCCATCCACTTCAGGCTGTCGAGACCGCTGGTGTTGCCGCCCAGCAGAATCCGGTCGATCAGGCCGTTGGCCTTGTCCTCGCCCAGTGCCTGGGTGAGCATCTTGCGGATGTAGCCGTCCGAGCCGATGCCGACGCCGGTCTGATCGCCGACCACGTCGACGAACTCGCTCATCACCTGCTCGACCTGCTCGCGGTGCACGTTGCGCATCTGCGCCATGGCCACGCCGACCCGTTGAACCTCTTTAGGGCCCATGTGGCGCAATACCTGAGCGGCGTCCGTCTCACCCAGGGTGAGGAGCAGAATCGCGGCTTTATCCACGCGGGTCAGTTTGACTGCAGCAGCTCTATCACTCATCAGCGTTGATCCACTCTTTGACGACCTGGGCTACACGCGCCGGGTCCTCGGCCACAAGGCTCTTGATTGCGTTGAGCTGTGCGTCATAGCCCTCGGTAGGGCTCGGCAACAGAATACTTTGCGGACCGCCCAGACTGACGCGGTCGTTTGCCAATTCACCGTCCATCCCGATCATGCCGCCCAGCTCGGAGTCGCTGTCGCCGGCCTTGCCCTGAGGATTGGTGATGCCCTTCAACACCGGACGCAATACACCAAACACCAGCACCAGGATAAAGAGCACGCCCATGGCCTGTTTGACGATGTCCCAGAACCACGGCTGCGAGTAGAACGGAATGTCCGGGATCACTTCGCCGCGATCGGTGGAGAACGGCACGTTGATCACGCTGACGCTGTCGCCACGGCTGGCATCGAAGCCGACGGCGTCCTGCACCAGACGGGTGAAGCGCGCCAGTTGATCGGCGGTCCACGGGACCATCGTCGTTTCGCCGTTGGCCGGGTTGACCTTGACCTGATCATCGACCACCACCGCAACCGACAGGCGATTGACCTTGCCCTGCTGCTGCTTGGTGTGGCTGATGGAACGGTCGAGCTCGAAGTTCTTGGTCGACTGGTTACGCTTGTCGGCCGGGTACGGCGCCAGCATCGGCTGACCGGTCGCCGGGTCCATGATCTGTTGACCGTTGGCGTCCAGCAGCGGTTGGCCCGGTGCGATGGCGCCTGCGGCACCGGCAGCACCCGCGGCGGCGTTCTGTGGCGCAGTTGCCGGGCCTGGCGGCTGGTTGCTCAGCGCACCGGGTACACCTTGCGGGCCGCTGCCGCTGGAGCGTTGTTCGTTGACCGTCTGCTCGCTGCGCAGAGCAGGGGTGTCCGGGTTGAAGCTTTCGGCGGTGGATTCAACAGCGCTGAAATCAACGTCTGCCGACACTTCGGCCTTGTAGCGGTCATTGCCCAGCACAGGCTGCAGAATGTTCTGCACACGCTGGGTGAGCATGCTTTCCATGCGGCGGGTGTAGTCGAATTGCTTGCCGGCCATGGACAGCTCGGAATTCTCAGCCTGATCGGACAGCAGGTTGCCCTTCTGATCGACGACAGAAATCTGCGACTTGTTCAGTTCCGGGACGCTGGTGGCGACCAGGTTCATGATCGCCAGCACCTGACCCGGCTCCAGCGAACGACCGGCATACAGCTCGACCAGAATGGAAGCGCTGGGCTTGCGATCGTCACGCACAAACACCGAGCTCTTCGGAATCGCCAGGTGAACGCGAGCGCCCTTGACGTTATTGAGGCTGGAGATCGTCCGCGCCAGTTCGCCTTCCAGGCCACGACGATAACGAGTGGCCTCCATGAACTGACTGGTGCCCAGGCCTTGATCCTTGTCGAGGATTTCGAAGCCGACGTTGCCGTCGGTCTGCGCAATGCCGGCACCGGCCAGCTTGATGCGGGCCCGGGACAGGTCCTCGGACTTTACCAGCAGCGCGCCGGAGTTCGGCTCGACAGTGTAGGGAATGTCGGCCTGGGCCAGCGTGTCCATCACCTGCTTGGTGTCAACGCCCGACAGGCTGCCATAGAGCGGCTTGTAATCGGGCTGTTGCGACCAAAGCACCACGGCGAAACCAATCGCCACGCTGGCAGCCAGACCGACCATGAGGCCGACCTGACGCAGCATGGTCATCTCGGAGAGATTTTGCAGGAAGGCCAGCCCGAACATCGGCGGCTTGCTTCCTGGCGTACCCGTTTTGGCGGGTACGTTATCGACGACGGCTTCGGCCATGACTTAAATCGTCCTCAAACCGGCATTTGCATGATGTCTTGGTACGCCTGAACCAGCTTGTTGCGTACCTGGGTCAGCGCTTGAAACGAAACGCTAGCTTTCTGCGACGAGATCATCACGTCGGTGAGGTCTACGCCGCTCTTGCCCATTTCGAAAGCGGTCGACAGCTGATTCGACGCCTGCTGGGTGTCGTTTACCTTGTTCACCGCCATGCCGAGCATGTCAGCAAAACTGCTCGCACCCGCCTGTTCTGGCGCTGCGATTGCCTTTGGCTGAGCCATGGCATCCATCTGCATGGAGCGCATGTCCAACATCAAGCGATTAAATTCAACACCTTGGGTCATGACGTTTCTCTCAAAAGGGCCGCAAATTTTTGACACGGATTCAGCGGTTACCTAAGCATTAGCAACAAGGGTGCCAGACCAATAGCGGCAATGTGCCACGTTTGGTGAAAGTCTTCGGATGGGTATTTGAACGGACACATAAACGCAGAGGCGCTTCACGCGTTGACACCGCGCGATGCCCTATCAGACGCAGTTCCTGCGGGAGTCAGCTTGCTCACGAAGACGGCATCACACTCACTGAAAAATCAGCGGGTTGTCGGATATCTCTCGTCAGCGCCAGTCAGGCAGTCATCCACTTCACCGACACGCGTGCCTGCTCAGGATGCAAACAGAAACCCTTCGACATCCATGCCCGCGTCGCGCATCTGCGCCAGCTTGTAGCGCAACGTACGCGGGCTGATACCCAGGCGTTCGGCAGCCTCTTTGCGGCGGCCGCGCTCGGCCCGCAGGGTGTCGATGATCATCTGGAACTCCCGGCGACGCAGGTCTTCACCGAGGGCGCCGGCCCCTTCCCCGCCGGCGAAATCGGGCGACGCTTCCATGGCGCCGGTTGCGACGGCGGGCACCTGAGGCACCGACGCGGCGGCGAATGTCACCGGCCCGGCAAGACAGAAGTCCTCGGCCTGAATCACGCCGCCCTGCTGCAGGATCAACGCCCGCTGCACCGCGTTGTCCAGCTCCCGGACATTGCCCGGCCAGGCGTAGCTGATCAGGCACTGCTGCGCCTCGGCCGACAGCCGCACCGGCCCGTGCTTCATTTTATTGACCTGCTTGGCCAGCAGACGCTCGGCCAGCGGCAGAATGTCGGCGGGACGCTGACGCAAGGATTGCCACGCGAGCGGGAACACCGACAGCCGATAAAACAGGTCCTCGCGGAAACGCCCTGCCGCCACTTCACCGGCCAGGTCGCGGTTGGTCGTCGCCACTACGCGAATGTCCAGGGCGATGGGCTTGCGCGCGCCGACCCGCTCCACTTCCCGCTCCTGCAGCACACGCAACAGCTTGGCCTGCAGGCCCATGGGCATTTCGGAAATCTCGTCCAGCAGAAGGGTGCCGCCTTCAGCCTGTTCGAACTTGCCAGGCTGAGAGGCAATGGCCCCGGTGAACGACCCCTTCTCGTGGCCGAACAGCGTGGCTTCGAGCATGTTGTCCGGGATCGCCGCGCAATTGATTGCGATGAACGGTTTGTCGGCGCGGGGCGATTGCTGATGAATGAAACGCGCCAGCACTTCTTTACCGGTGCCGGACTCGCCTGAAATCAGTACCGTCGAATCACTTTTCGCCACGCGGCTGGCCAGGCTCAGCAACTGCACGCTGGCGGGCTCGACCGCAATGGGCCCCTCGCCATCGGCCGGCCCGAGCTGACCCAACGCATGACGGGCAACCAGTGCCAACAGGGCCTTCGGCTCGAAGGGTTTAACCAGATAATCGGCCGCGCCCTGACGCATCGCATCCACCGCGCGGTCGACCGTGCCATGGGCCGTCATCAGCAGCACCGGCAACTGCGGGTAGCGACTGCGCAACTGACCCAGCAATTGATGGCCGTCCATGCCGGGCATATTGACGTCGCTGACCACCAGGCTGAACGACGAATTGGCAGCGACTATCAAGGCCTCTTCCGCCGACCCGACCGCTTCATAGGCATGGCCCGCGAGCGCCAGGGTTTCGCCCAGTGCTTCCCGCAGAGAAGGGTCGTCCTCAACCAGCAGCACGTTGATAGTCATGGCCGCTCACCTGAAGAAATCATCAATGCGCCAGCGCCAGGGTCAGTCCCGGCGCCAGGAACCAGGGGCAACGAAACGATGGCGCAAGTGCCGCGGCCCGGACGCGAGCGGAATTCGACACGCCCTTGATGGGCCCGCGCAACCGCTGTGACCACCGCCAGACCGAGGCCGGTGCCCGTGGTCTTGGTGGTGAAGAACGGCTCGCCGATGCGGGCCAGCGCCGCCGGCTCTATGCCGCTGCCACTGTCGCTCACACACAACCGCAACGTGTTGCCGCGGTTATACGCATGAATCTTGATGCGGCGCCGCCCGTCACTCTGGCCGGCACTGGCCTGGACGGCGTTTTCAATGAGGTTGAGCAGCGCGCCGACCAGCGTGTCACGGTTGCACAGCAATTCGCCCGTCGGGCTGTCGCATTGCCAGCGCACTGCCACGTCACGCACATGGGTCTGGGCGGCGGATTCGAGGGCGGCGACCAACGCGGTCGGCGTCACTCGGTCAGTCAGCGGCAGCTCGCCACGGGCGAATACCAGCATGTCCCGGACCTGATGCTCGAGCTCGTGCAAACGCTCTTTCAAACGTCCAGCGAAGCGCTGCTGGGTTTCGACGTTCAAGGCCTGTTCGGCCAAGTGGCTGGCGTAGATCATTGCTGCCGACAGCGGCGTGCGGATCTGATGGGCCAGGGACGCGACCATGCGGCCCAGGGACGACAAACGCTCATGACGCGCCAGCTGACTTTGCAGATGGCGGGTTTCGGTCAGGTCGTTGAGCAACACCAGTTGGCCCGGCTCGGCGTCCAGGGAACGGGTGGCAATGGACAGGCGGCGCCCGTCCTTCAGGGAGATTTCATGGCCGTCATCCTCGCGCGGCGCGAAGCAGCGAGCGATAACGTGGCGCCAGAGCATGCCGATCAGTGGCTCGCCCAGCAGATCCAGCGCGGCGGGATTGGCCTCCCGGACCATGCCGGTGCCGTCGATGACAATGACGCCGCCGGGCAGCAGATCCAGCAGGTTCTGCAAGCGGTTCGCCAGGCGTTCTTTCTCCGCCAGTTCCTGCATGCGCTGGGCGCTGACCACGGCCAGCTCGCCCTTGAGCTCAGTGACCCGTGCTTCCAGCAGGCCGTAGGAGTCAGTCAGTTGAGTCGACATCTGGCTGAACAATGCGAAGGCCTGTTCTAGCCCTTGCCTGCTCACCACTTCCGGGGACTGCTGCACTAACGAACCCATGGCTAAAGCGGGTTCGGAAGACATCTGAGCGGCCTGGGGCATAGTTGATCTCTCGGGTAGCGAACCGTCAGTAAACGGTATGTTCCCAGAGACATAGCAATCCTCGTGCCGAAAAAAAACCGCTGAAAAATCAGCGGTTTATTTTTGGCGCGTCAATCGACAGTCAGTCTTCGACCTGCTCGTCGCCTTCGCGACGGCTCATGCCGTACTTGCGCATTTTCTCCACCAGCGTAGTGCGGCGGATGCGCAGACGTTCGGCGGCCCGTGCCACGATTCCGTTTGCGTCATCCAGCGCCTGCTGGATCAAGCCCTGTTCCAGGCCACCGAGGTAGTCCTTCAAGTCCAGGCCTTCAGGCGGCAGCAGCGCGCTGCTGGCGAAGTTCGGCGTATGACCGTTGATGGCCACGCGCTCTTCGAGATCGCTGCGCAGGCTGTCGACCAATTGCTCGTCTTCGTCGTCGACGTAGCGGAATTTCTTCGGCAGCTCGGAGACGCCGATGACGCCGTACGGGTGCATGATCGCCATGCGCTCGACGAGGTTGGCGAGTTCACGCACGTTGCCCGGCCAGCCGTGACGGCACAGGGACATGATGGCGGCAGAGTTAAAGCGGATCGACCCACGCTTTTCGTGTTCCATCCGCGAAATAAGCTCGTTCATCAACAGCGGAATATCTTCCACACGCTCACGCAACGGCGCCATTTCAATCGGGAACACGTTCAGACGGTAGTAGAGATCCTCGCGGAAACTGCCGATCACGATCATGTCTTCAAGATTTTTATGCGTCGCAGCGATGATCCGCACGTCAACGCTCTGGGTCTTGTTGCTGCCCACGCGCTCGAAGGTGCGTTCCTGCAGGACGCGCAGCAGCTTGACCTGCATCGGCAGCGGCATATCGCCGATCTCATCGAGAAACAGCGTGCCACCGTTGGCCAGTTCGAAGCGCCCTGCCCGGCTGGTGATGGCGCCGGTAAAAGCGCCCTTCTCGTGGCCGAACAGTTCGCTTTCAAGCAACTCGGCCGGAATCGCGCCACAGTTGACCGGCACGAACGGCGCATCGCGGCGCTTGGAGTGGTAATGCAGATTACGTGCGACGACTTCCTTGCCGGTCCCGGATTCACCAAGGATCAGCACGCTGGCGTCGGTGTCGGCAACCTGCTGCATCATCTGGCGCACGTGCTGAATCGCACGGCTGGTGCCGACGAGGCTGCGGAAAAGATTGGGTTCGCGTTGACGCCCACGTTCACGGGCCTGGTCGTACATCTCGCGATAGACCTGGGCGCGGTGAAGGGAGTCCAGCAGTTTGCTGTAGCTGGGCGGCATCTCGACGGTGGAGAGGACCCGGCGGCGCAGATCGTCCGCCAGTTCGGTCGAGGAGTTCTCGCCCATCAGCAGGACCGGGAGAAACTCGTCCCACGCGGCCACGGTTTTGAGCAGGCCCTGAAGGCTGCCCGGGGCGTTCACGCTGCCGACCAGCACGCAGAGCACTTCTCGGGTGGAGGTCAACGAACCCACGACTTGCTGCCAGTCTGTGCTGGAGCAGGACAGGTTCTCATCACCCAGAAAATTCAGAATCACCGCCATGTCACGGCGGCGCTGGCTATCGTCATCGATCAGCAGGATTTTGATTTCACGCCACATGCAATAGCAACTTCCCTAGTCAACTCGATGCCCGATCACGGGCAAGCTTGGCTTTCGTTTCGTCCGTTGAGACGCGTCAATCACCGAAATTAGTGAACTTCACTAGTTAAGTCAAAAAACCGTACACAGTCAATTATTTGGCGTACATATTTTGGCTATGGACCAAGTGTCAACCGAACAGATGGTAAACCTTTGCCGCGCTTTTCGCTCGCTGGATCTGCGACATTTCGTCGACGATCGCTTGACGTTCGCCCACAGCTACGTCAATAAGCTTGCGATAGACGCCTAGCAGCTCTTCCAGATTGTTTCGCAATTCAGGCTCATCGTTGCTCGCCTGGTTGATGACTTCATCGACGCAGGCCCGGCAGGCCATATCGAGCTGGCCGATTGCCTCCCAGTCACGCTGCTCGAGGGCATCGACCAAGGCTTCACGGGTTTCTTCGATTCGCTTGAGTGCAACGCTCATGGGTGTCTCCTTCAGAGCACGGGCTGTTGTTCGCCGATCCCGTCCCAGCCTTCCTTGACCGTGGTCAGCAGGCCGCTGACTTCATCAAGGATCTTCGGATCGGATTTGATGTTCGCTTCTGCCAGACGCTTCATCAGGTACACGTACAGATTGTCGACATGGGCCAGGGCTTCCGCCTGCTTTTCCATGTCCAGACCTTCACGCAGACCGCCGATGATTTCAATCGCCTTGCCAATCAACAGCCCTTTGGCGGGGATGTCCTTGCGCTCGATGGCGCCCTTGGCCTGGGCGATACGGTCAAGGCCGGCTTCCATCAGCATCTGTACCAGACGGTGTGGCGTGGCCACTGCAGTCTGGGCATGTGAGTTGACCTTCTGATACTGACGAAGGGCTGCCATACGGTTCATTGTCTTACCTCGCAAAACTCGAAGTTTCTATAGTGAGGGTATCGACACCGCCTGAAAAAACTTTAAGGCCAGATGCCAAAAACCCGGCACCAGGGCCGGGTCATCTTCAGCGCGCCAACGTTTACGCGTTTTTCTGCGCGTTGAGCGAGTCGAAGAACGAGGTGATGCTCGTCGCCGAGGCTTTCAACTGCCCCACCAGCAAGTCCATCGCGTTGTATTTGGCGGTCAGGGTGGCCGTCAGGGTCGTGACGCGCAAATCGAGTGCGGCTTGCTGATCCTGAAGGTTGCTCTGCTGTTTGTTCAGGCTGGTCTTGCGGGTGTCGAAAATGCCACCAGTCTGGGTGTAAGGCGTGACAGCCGCGTTCATCCGTGCCAGCAAACCGTTCTTGCCGTCTCCGGTACCGGTGAACAACTGCTGAACGTCACCCGCCAGCCCCGCATCCATCGCGGCGGTGAATTTCTTGTCGTCCAGTGTCAGCTTGCCGTCGCTCTGACCGGTCGTGATGCCCAACTGAGCCAATACCGACAGCTCGCCTGGCGCACCCGTGGTGACCAACTCTTTGCGCAACGCCGAAATGATCGCTCGCGGCATTGCGTCGCCGGTCAGCGAGGCCGGCGTGACCGTAGCGCCGGTCGTTTTGTCCGGGGTGTCACTGACCGAAGCTTTCGTCACCGTGGTCACGGCACTGAGCACCGCGTTGTAGGAATCGACAAAGGCCTGCAGTGACGCCTTCAGGTTGTCGGTGTTGGTGCTCACCGTCACCGTGGTGGTGGTGCCGTTACTGCCGGGCAACAAGTTCATTGTTACGCCACCAAGGGTCTTGTCGACCGTGTTGCTTTTGCTCGTGACTTGCAGTCCATTGATCGTCAAAGAAGCGCTGACTGGCGGCTCGCCAATGTAACCGGCCGACGAAGCGGAGGTCGCATCAAGCTTGTCAGTTTTACCGATGGTGAAACCGGCAATGCTGCTGCTGGTGGTGATCTCGGAATCAGCACCGGTCACTGTCGAGCCGAAAACCAGGCGCGTGCCCTTGTCGTCCGTGATGATGTTGGCACTGATGTTGGTGGTTTTCGTGTCTTTATTGATCTGCGCCGCGACCGAGGCCAGGGTGGCCCCCTCCGGAATGGTGTAAGCCTTGGAAATGCCATTTTGAGTGAGGGTAAGGTCCCCACTCGGAATGGCACTGGTAGCACCGCCGGCGAATGCAGCCGTGGCGACGCTCGAACTGGTGGCGACTTTATTAACTTCGATCGAATAGGTGCCGGGCACTGCGGTGTTATCCGAGCTCACGGTCATCTTGGTTTCGTCGGAAGACTTCGCTGCGTAGCCAGTGAATTGCAGTTTACTGGTGGTGCCGGACGGCGGATTGACCAGCGCCTGAAACGCCGACATCGCCGATTGCAGCGTGCCGATGCCCGACAGCTTGGTGGTGACCAGCTTGGTCTGGGTGGTGATCTGGGTTTGCTTGGCGGTTTTGTCGGAATTGACCAATGCGGTCACGATTTCACCGATTGCCAAACCCGAGCCGAGGCCTGTAGCAGGTGTAATTGGACTAGCCATGTGAATCTCCTTTCAGTTGTAGTCAGCATGTTGACGAGCACGCTACGCCCAAAGGCAGCGTTCACGTTTTGTGCCATTTAAACTTTCGCGTCGAATAACAGGCTGTTTGCGTTCTTCAGACTGTCGGCGAGTTTCAACGCTTCAGCGGACGGCAATTGCCGCACTACTTCACCTGTTTCCGTGGCGATCACTTTCACTACCACTTTCCCCGACTTGTCGTCGATGGAGAATTCCAGGTTGCGATGAACCGACTGAAAGAACTGTTCCATTTGCTTGACGGCCGCTTCCAGTTCTTCTGACTTCTTGCCTGGGTCTGAGTCTTTACTTGTCGACGTCTCGGACTGCGCAGAAGCAGCCGGAGCAGAAACGACTTGAGGCGCCACGGCTGGCTTGTCAGCAACCACAGGCACCGCGGGCAACGACTGGACCATCGAATAAGACAAATTGAGCCTGCTACTTATGTCCATGTCCACTCACCTCTTGAACGTAAAAAGCGGGAGAGCACGCAAGCATACTCCCCCGCCAAACTCTAACCGTTATTACTGAAGCAGTTTCAGAACAGCGGATGGCAGCTGGTTAGCCTGGGCCAGAACAGAGGTGGAAGCTTGTTGCAGAGTCTGTTGTTTGGTCAGGTTAGCGGTTTCAGCGGCGAAGTCGGTGTCTTGAATACGGCCCAGTGCAGCAGTGGCGTTTTCGTTAACGTTTTGCAGGTTGGAAATGGTGCTGGTCAGACGGCTTTGCGAAGCACCGAGGTTTGCACGAGTGCTGTTGATCGTTGCCAGAGCAGCGTCAATTGCAGTGATTGCGTTGTCGATGTTGGTGCTGGCGGTGGCGCTGGTGCCAGTGATCGCAACCGAACCGCTTGCAACCGACAGGGAAGTAGCGTCGAACTTGGAGCTCAGAACCAGGTCGATGCGGTTAGCCGAGCCAGTGCTCGAGCCTACTTGCAGGGTCATGGTGCCAGCCGAACCGTCCAGCAGGTTTTTGCCGTTGAGGTTGGTCGAAGACGAGATACGAGTCAGTTCGTCGGACATCTGACCGAATTCAGCGTTCAGAGCGGTACGGTCAGCCGTGCCGTTAGTGTCGTTTCGCGACTGAACAGCCAGTTCACGCATACGCTGCAGAATGTTGGTGGACTCTTGCAGAGCGCCTTCAGCGGTTTGAGCCATCGAGATGCCGTCGTTGGCGTTCTTGATTGCTACGGTCTGGCCGCGGATTTGCGACGTTTCGCGGGTTGCGATCTGCAGGCCGGCTGCGTCGTCTTTAGCGCTGTTGATTTTCAGACCGGAAGACAGACGAGTCATCGAAGTCGACAGTGCATCGGAAGCTTTGGACAGGTTCTTCTGAACAGCCAGGGAAGCTACGTTGGTGTTTACGCCTAAAGCCATGATGAATTCCTCGTGAGTTGTTTGCTGCGGCTATCCGGCCCTGGCAAGCGCCGGGTGTGGCCTAGAGAACCTACGTAATGTTTATCGTCGCGGTTGCCAGGAGCTTGAGGGCTTTTTCAAATTTATTTGCCACCAGAGCGCCACCCCCGCATTTTGTTGTCCGGGGATACACAACGTTTCGGCGCACTCCCCGGAAGCTTTAACCTGACCCGGCGATTTGTTAACCAGTTCTCAAAAGACGGGCGCCCCCTGCGGCGCGCCCGGTGTGGTAGCCCTCTCTATAGAGAGGCTTGGGTTATTGCAGGAGCTTCAGCACGGCGGCTGGTAGCTGGTTGGCTTGGGCCAGGACCGCTGTGGAGGCTTGCTGAAGGGTTTGTTGTTTAGTCATTTCCGCGGTTTCAGCAGCGAAATCGACGTCTTCGATCTGACCTCGGGACGCGGTGGCGTTTTTGGTCATGTTCTGGAGGTTTTCCATGGCGCTCATCATGCGGTTCTGATTGGCGCCGAGGTCGGCGCGTGCGGAGTTGATCTTGCCGATCGCCTTATCAAGAGCCTTAATGGCGTATTCGATGTTTTCGGTACGGGCAGGTTTGTTAAGTGCCTCATCTGCTGACTTCGCATCAGCAAGGATTTTCTCGGCGTCAGTCACCGCCTTTTTGGCGAGATTAAGGGTGTCGACTTCCGCTTGGGTAGGCGCTTGGATACCTGCAAAAGTCGCCTCAGCTGCCATGAGCCCGGTCTTCGCCGTTTCAATGTCGGTCGCCATCTGCGGCGTGACAGTGTTGACGATGTTGCGCGCCCCACTGCCGTCAATTGAGAGCGGCGTGTAATCACCTTTGACGATGGCCGCCGAGCCCGAATGTGTCGCAGTTGCAGCAACAGCCGCGCGATCTTCAGTCGCCACAAAGATTGATTCGGAGGAGAAGTCGTCCCCCAACGTAAGGCTGATCTTCTCAGTAGCCCCGACATTCGCACCAATCTGAAAACTCAGTTCGCCCGCACTTCCATCTAGCAAATTTAACTCAGCGCCGAACGTTGTACCTTTGGCAGTTCTGGATACTTCGGCCGTCAGCTTCAAAAACTCGGCGTTCAGTGCATCCCTTTCTTTCGGGCCTTTATCACCGTTGGCGGCCTGCACGGCGAGGTCTCGCATCCGCTGCAAGTTATTCAAAGACTGATCCAACGCTCCTTCAGCCGTTTGAATAATGGATATAGCCGCCCCCGCATTACGTGTCGCGACAGTCATGCCACGTATTTGAGTTGTCAGTCGAGTGGCAAGCTGCAATCCAGCAGCATCGTCCTTGGCAGTATTGATGCGCAGCCCTGATGACAGGCGGGTCATCGCAGTGCTCAGCGAATCGGAAGACCGATTCAAGTTCCGCTGAACAGACAGCGACGCAATATTGGTGCTTACAGTTAAAGCCATTTTTAATTCCCTCGTTGATAGAAACGGAGGGTTCTCTGATGTCGGGGAAGTCCATTTCTCCCGGAGAACCTACAGTCCCGGTATCGACGATCTGCACATGGACTTTAACAACAAACACTTCCCGAAGGCTGTACTACCACTACACTTGAAGGGTAATAAAACAGCTAAGTTATTCACTGGACTGAATATTAAAAAAACTGAAAAAAAAGGCCCTTACGGGCCACTTGATTCAGACAGAACTGAAACTAACGTAGGAACTTTCTCTGGCTTTTCTGCATTTGGAAAAGGTCAGATCTCAACAAACTCCACCTCAAGCCAATCCGCAACTCCCAACCAATCCTGCCGCTCCTGGCAGGCCAGAATCGCGCTCAACACCCTTCCCCATTCAGCCTGTCTCTCGGCGCAGACCCCTTCCATCAGCGGCATAGACCGGTCGATCAGCTCGACCATCTTAAGCGCGCCTTCGATATCGCGGCCCAGGCGAAACAGCTTCGCGCAGTCGCGGGCTTCTTCTATGACGTCTGCAGGCAAGGTCATGGCGCGGTCCAGTCGGGGTCGAAGTGGGCGCCGGCGATCAACGCACCGTCGCGGCTGGTGTTGAGGAACGTGACCTGCGGGTGGCGGGCGATGAAGCGTTCGAGTTCGATGAGGTAGCTGCGGAAGTTGAGCTGGGTCTTGACCTTGTTGCCACGGCCGTCGCGGACCCAGTGTTTGGCGACGCTCAGGGCAGGCCCCAGGTCGCCGTCCTCCCAGCCGGTGTGGGTCTTGCCGCCGGGGAAGGCGAAGTCGGCGCCGAACAGGGTGATCCGTGAAGCGCCCATTTTGACCGCGAGGTCTACCGCCGGGTGAATGACGCTGCCGGCGACATGCAACGTGGCTCTGGAAATTTCTTCACGCAGCCGGGCGTACAGCGGGCTGGTGGAATAGCCGACATAGCGCGGGCCTTGCCATGCCTCCAGCATTTGGGCGTCCTGGCCCGGCACGTAGACCAGCGCGATGTGTGCAGAACCCTCGGCGGGCAGATGCCGCGGGGTGATGCGGTGGTCGATGCTCACCACAACATCCGGTGTGATGCCCTGATTGCGCAGCGGCACGTAGGCCGTGTCGACGCAAATGATCAGCGGGCGGTTCGTGCTGTCTGACGTGATCAAGAGGCGCGGCAAATGCTGTTGCAGACTCGGTCCCGTGGCGATAACGAACACGTCGCGCCCGGGTTGAGTGCCGAACAGTGCAGCGACGTCGGTGTCCCCTTGCAGCAGCGCCCTGCCCTGTTCCAGCAGGCGCGCGTTGTCGGGGGTATCGGCGGCGAACGCCTGATTGTTGAAGCCGACGTGCACTTCGCTGACCAGCCGATCGCGGATCCGTGCGCTGCTGTCGTCGGCCAGCACCAGCTCGGCGGGCAGCGCGAAGAACGGCAGTTGAATCTCGCTGCGGGCATCGGCGTACGCGAGGTTCACGCGCGGGTCGGACAGCCAGTCATCCTGTTCCAGCAGTTGGAGCACCAATGAGAGCAACGCGCCATTGAGGATATGGACGTGCAGCGCTTGCAGAGAGTGTTCGCCTAGCAAAACCCTCTGCAGATCACCGAGGCCGGTGCCATAAAGGTGCACGACGGGGCTGTCGGTGGGGAGGCTTTTTGCCTGGGTTTGCGCTTCGCCGAGGCGATCATGGCGGCTGGTGAGCTGGATGCCGCCAATGCTGAGGGTCGATTGTCGACCTTCGATCAACTGCGCAGGAATGGATTCGGTATTTTCGGCGCTCAACCGCTGGGCCACGTCGGGCCAGCGCTGTTCGATCACGGCGAGGTTGCGCTGGAGAATCTCGCTCATGACGGGAGTCCTTTTCCGATGGGAGGTGCAGAAAGCAAAACGGCGACCTGAGTTATCAGCGTCGCCGTTGTGCAGGCTGGAGGCAGCCCGGTGATTCGCTGTCAGGGACGATAAAGGATCGCTGAGCCCCACGACAAGCCCACGCCGAAACCACTGACCGCGATGCGCTTCCACGTAGCATTCATGACGTGTTTTTCCAGCAGCAGCGGAATGCTGGAAGACACTGTGTTGCCGGTCTCGAGCATATCCTTGACGAATTTCTCTGGCGACGTGCCGTCCTCGAACCGACGGGCGACCGCATCGACGATGGCCGCGCTGCCCTGGTGAATGCAGAACGCATCAACGTCGGAGGATTGCAGGCCGGAGTCTTCGAGCAATTCGTTGAGGTGCGCAGGCACTTTGACCAGCGCGAAGTTGAACACCTGACGCCCGTTCATGTAGAACGCGCCGTCGGTGGTCTTGAGAAACTCTGCGCCCGAGCCGTCGGTGCCGAACTTGGATTTGCCCAACTGCCACGGGGCGTCGTCGCTCATCCAGGTCGCGGTGGCGGCATCGCCGAAAAGCATGGTGGTGTTGCGGTCTTCCGGGTTGACGATCTTGGAATACGGGTCGGCGGTGACCAGCAGGCCGTTTTTCAGGCCGGTTGCCTCCATGAAGCCTTTCAGCGCATAGATGCCGTAGACGTAGCCCGAGCACCCCAGGGAAATGTCAAACGCGGCGACATGGGTCGGCAGGCCGAGTTTGTGTTGAACGATGGCGGCCGTGTGCGGCAAGCCTTCTTCGTCGCCGTTCTGGGTGACGACGATCAGGGCGTCGATGGCGTCCCGCGACAGCCCGGGGTTGTTGGCGAACAGCTGGTTGACCGCTTCGACGCACAGGTCCGAGGTTTCCTGGGTGTCGTCTTTGCGCGGCAGAAAAGCGGAACCGATCTTGC
This sequence comes from Pseudomonas sp. 1L-C-7-B-C1, assembly GCF_057291635.1. Lineage (NCBI taxonomy): Bacteria > Pseudomonadati > Pseudomonadota > Gammaproteobacteria > Pseudomonadales > Pseudomonadaceae > Pseudomonas > Pseudomonas sp. 1L-C-7-B-C1. Next base: position 47,952 of record NZ_JBXAWH010000015.1, read on the forward strand.
CAAGGATGAAGTCTTCATCCTTTCCGAATTTGGCACCCTGGGCGTAATTGTCGACGCCGGCTGTGGGCACATAACTCGCTATGCTCTTGATGCCAATCATCATGGCTTCCCAATAAAAAACTGCTGAACATCACCCGGCGCGGTTAAGCGGGGCGTTGAAAATCCGGGGCTTGCGGCTTGAAAAAAGGCGACGTACACGCCAAAGCGATACCAGAATCGCTCTGGAATCGGCCCGACGACGTCACGGCCCGCCAACACGATACAGTGAAGATGCCCGTTATGACCCACAGGTCACCAAAAGTTTTACAAGCTTTTAGCTGACCGACGGGTGCTGCGCAACATCAGATCGCCGCTCAGACAGCCAATTGACATGAAGATGTCACGGGATTGTGGCGGGTCGGCGAACACCCGCGTGGCTCTAGTGGGACAAGCTTCAGCCGGGACGAGGCCCTGAGGTACAGCGTCATTTTTGCGGGATGACGCCTGCCTTTTTCCCGGCTAAAGCCGGTCCCACATTAAAATCCACTGCGGCGAATGCACCGGCTCCTTCGCGAGCAAGCTCGCTCCCACAGATTTTGCGTGCGCTGAAGATAATGGTCCCTCTCGCAAGCTCAGTCGGTCGCGCGAGTGCTAACCCACCCCATCCCAACTCAACGCAGTCCCGCGTTTTAGCGGGTGCCGGGCTTTGCGCCCCAGCACGGCATCGATGTGTTTGGGCGCCAGGCCGAGGCCGGGGCGGATGGCGCGGATGTTGTCCGGGGTGAAGGCCTCGCCCTCGGCGATGTCCCGCACCACGTACAACGACCGGCGGTATTGCAGCGATTTCTGTTCGGCTTCGGTGGCGCCGTATTGCACGTGGCCCATGCCTTGCCATGCGCGTTCGGTTTCGATGACCAGGCTGGCCATTTCCGCCGGTTCCAGGGAAAAACTGGCGTCGACCCCGCCGTCGGCGCGGTCCAGGGTGAAGTGCTTTTCGATGACCGTCGCGCCCATGGCCACCGCAGCAACCGACACGCCAACGCCCATGGTGTGATCAGACAAGCCCACCTGGCAGCCGAACAACCCGGCCATATGCGGAATCGTGCGGACGTGGCTGTTGGCCGGTGTGGCCGGGTAGGTGCTGGTGCATTTCAGCAGCACCAGATCCTTGCAGCCTGCGGCCCGGGCCGCGCGCACGCTGTGGTCCAGCTCGGCGATGCTGGCCATGCCGGTGGAAATGATCATCGGTTTGCCGGTGGCCGCCACCTTGCGGATCAGCGGGATGTCAGTGTTTTCAAAGCTGGCGATCTTGTAGGCCGGCACGTCGAGGCTCTCGAGAAAGTCCACGGCGGTCTCGTCGAAGGGCGTGGAGAACGCCAGCAGCCCCAACTCTTTAGCCCGGGCGAAGATCGGCGCGTGCCATTCCCACGGCGTATGCGCCTGCTCGTACAGCGCATACAGTGAGGTCCCGGCCCACAGGCTGTTGGGGTCTTTAATGAAGAACTCGCCCTCGGCGATGTCCAGGGTCATGGTGTCGGCGGTGTAGGTTTGCAGTTTGAGGGCATGGGCCCCGGCTTTGGCGGCCGCCTCGACGATACGCAATGCCTGATCCAGCGACTGATTATGGTTGCCGCTCATCTCGGCAATGATGAACGGCGGCGCGTCGGGGCCGATGGTTCGCGAACCGATCTTGAAAGAGTTCATCGTTGCTCACTCGCTGCATTGACGTCGGCCGGCACTGGGTCCGACGCTAGAGATAAGAACGGGCAGCGGCTCATGCGCCCTGCCCCTTTGCCGCGTTATCGGCCACCTTCGCCAATGCATCAGCGATACGCCGGGCACCAAGGCCATCGACCAACAACCTCGACTGCTCAGCGAGCGTCCGGCGTAAGGCTGCATCGCCGCAAAGCTGCTCGACGGCGGCGCGCAAACGCCCGGCCTCAAGCTGCACATGGGGTCCGAGATACACATGCACACCGGCCTCGGCCAGCAATTGCGCATTGAGCTGCTGATTGTTCGCCACCGAAATACAGATCGTCGGCAACCCCAGCGCCGCGCGCTCCCACGTAGTGCCGCCACCGGCGCCGATAAACAGATCAGCCGCCTGCATCCGCGCGAAAAAATCTCCGGTCAGGCTGTGCAAACGCCACTCAGGTCTAGAAGCAGCGAGATCGCTCATCGCCTGCCAGTGGGGGTTATGCAAACCGGCGACGAAATCCACCTGCAAGTCATCTAACCCCTGAAGCGCCTGCATCGTAGCGTAGACCTGCCCGGCCGCATCGAAGCCACCGAAGTTGACCAGCACCCGCTCCACACGCGGCTTGATCGCGATGGGCTCGCATTGAAACTCATCGCGGAGCAGGGCAAATCGCGGCCCCAGAAAGGTCTGGCAATCAGGCCCGACCCAGGCGGCATAAGGCTGATCCAGCGCTTGAGCGCTGTAATTCTGGTCCAGCAGCACATCCACCGCATGGGGCCGATTGGCAAGATCATCAATGGCCATCACCCGATCGGCGAGACCGCGCGCCGCCTTTTCCCATCGCGCATCCAGGCCGTAATGGTCGACGATCAGCCAGTCAAAGGGCGGCTCATGCTCAATCTCTTCGGCAAAGGCAGACAGGTCCGCCTGCCATGGCAACGCCGCTTCGATGTCCTGATCTTCTTCAGCGCCATAGCGTGCCGGCAGCGCATAGGTGGCATAGCCGTGATCCGCCAGCCGCTGGAGCAAATGCCCAGGCAACTCGCGGCAGGCAAAGCGCACGTCAGCGCCATCCCGGCGCAGCACATTGGCGAGCGTCAGGCAGCGGGCGATGTGGCCGCTGCCGATGGTCACCGAGGCGTCGGCGCGAATCAGCACGCGCATCAGTCCAGCTCCCCGCCGGCCTTGAGCGCGGCGTAAAGATACTCCGCGCGCAGCCAGTCTTCCGGGCTGTCGATGTCCTGCACCAGATGCCGGGGCAGAATCACCGGCAGGCTGAGTTCGGAAAAAACCGTGTCGCCGCGCCGCCAGGCATCGCTGCGGCCCCAGTAGAACTGGCCGGCGTCCTGATACGCCACCGGCAGATCCTGAGAACGCACGCTGCGAAATTCCGGGTGCATGGCGCTCAGGCTGCCGTCGTCGCCAATCAAGAGGGCGCGCTGCACCGGGAAGCCGAAGCTGCACACCGAAAACGCATAGGATTTTTCCGGCGCCGCTTCGAGGGCTTGCACGCCCTGGCGCAGATATCTCCCCTGTAACAGCGGCGCGGTGGCGTAAATGCAGCATGTGTAATCAAAAGGATCATTGAGGGCGCCGATCGCGTGCTGGATCACCGCCGCTGTGCCGGTAAACGCATCGGCCAGCTCTGCCGGGCGCATGAACGGCACGTCAGCGCCGTGGGCACGGGCGACGTTGGCGATTTCTTCATCATCAGTGCTGACGATAACCTGATCAAACACCCCGCTCGCCAGCGCAGCACGAATGGAATGGGCGATCATCGGCTCGCCGTTGAACAGCTTGATGTTCTTGCGCGGGATGCGCTGGCTGCCACCCCGCGCGGGAATAATCGCGACGGCGCTCATGGGCGTGGGCCTGTCATGGATGTGTTCCCATCAGTCGACTGCCCGGCCCGTTTTGCCAAGCACTCGACGCAGCTGATCAACGACGTAATCCTGCTGCGCATCGGTCATCGCCGGGTACAGCGGCAGGCTGATGGCCTGGGCGTAATAAGCCTCGGCTTCCGGGAAATCACCCGGCTTGAAGCCCAGGTCGCGGTAATAGGGCTGCAGATGAACCGGAATGTAATGCACGTTCACGCCGATGCCTGCCCCGCGCAAACCTTCGAAGACTTGACGATGACTCAGCGCAATCAGGCCGGTCTGCAGGCGCACGACGTACAAGTGCCACGCGGAATCGGCCTCAGCTTGAGCGGTCGGCAAGGTCAGCGGCAGGTCAGCCAGGAGCGTCTGATAGCGCGCTACCAGCTCGCGCCGCCGGGCCAGAAAACTGTCCAGTTTCCCCAACTGCGAAAGCCCGAGCGCTGCCTGCATGTCAGTCATGCGGTAATTGAAGCCCAGTTCGACTTGCTGGTAATACCACGGGCCGTGGCTCGGCTCGTCCATCTGCGCCGGATCACGGGTCATGCCGTGGCTGCGCAGGCGGCGCAAGTGTTCGGCCAGTTTGGGGCTGTTGGTCAGCACCATGCCGCCTTCGCCGGTGGTGACTATCTTCACCGGATGAAAGCTGAACACTGTCATGTCGGCGAATTCGCCACAGCCCACCGGGCGCCCGGCGTAATGCGCGCCGACCGCATGGGAGGCGTCTTCGATCACCACAAACCCATAACGCCGGGCCAGCCCGGCGATGGCGCGCATGTCGCAGCTCTGGCCGGAAAACGTCACCGCCACCAGTACCTTGGGCAGCGTGCCGGTTGATTCGGCGGCTTCAAGCTTGCGCGCCAGGGCATCGGTGTCGAGGTTCCAGGTCAGCGGGTCGATGTCGACAAAGTCCACATCGGCGCCGCAATAGCGCCCGCAGTTGGCCGAGGCCAGAAAGGTATTCGGGCTGGTCCACAGCCAATCGCCCTGCCCCAGTCCGGCCGCCAGACAGGCAATGTGCAGCGCTGCCGTGGCATTGCACACCGCTACCGCGAAACCCGCTTCGCAGCGCTCGGCCATGGCGGCTTCAAAGCGCTCCAGGGTCGGGCCCTGGGTCAGCCAGTCGGATTGGAGCACCTCGACGACGGCATCGATATCCGCCTGATCAACGCTCTGCCTACCGTACGGAATCATGGCTTGACGTCAGCGTGCAGCTCGCCGATCTGGCGGATCGACAGGAAGTCAGGGTTGGTGTCGGAGCGGTATTCGAACTCATCGTGAACCGCCCTGCCCTGTGCGCCTGTCGCGTCGACTGCAAAATCGGTGTCGACGTTGTTAAAGCGGATCGACGGCACGATGGTGTAGTGGTCGTCGAATTCCAGGGTCATGCGCGCGTCGTCCTGGGGCACCATCAGCTCGTGGAGTTTCTCGCCGGGACGGATGCCGACGATCTTGTGCGGCAGGTCCGGCGCCATGGCCTGGGCCAGATCAACGATGCGCACCGACGGAATCTTCGGCACGAACACTTCGCCGCCGTGCATGCGCTCAAAGCTCTGCATGACGAAATCCACGCCATGGTCGAGGGTGATCCAGAAGCGGGTCATGCGCGGATCGGTGATCGGCAGTTCAGCCGCGCCCCCGGCCAGCAGCTTGCTGAAGAACGGCACGATAGAGCCCCGGGAGCCAGCGACGTTGCCGTAGCGCACGACGGAAAAACGCGTCTGCTCCTCGCCACCGATGTTGTTGGCGGCAACAAAAAGCTTGTCCGACAGCAGCTTGGTGGCGCCGTACAGGTTGATCGGGCTGGCGGCCTTGTCGGTCGACAGCGCCACGACCTTTTTCACGCCGTTGGCGATGGCCGCCGAAATGATGTTTTCCGCGCCGTTGACGTTGGTGCGGATGAATTCGGTCGGGTTGTACTCCGCCGCCGGCACGTGCTTGAGCGCCGCCGCGTGGACCACGTAATCAATGCCGCGCATGCCCTGCTGCAAACGGTCGGCATCGCGCACGTCGCCGAGGAAGTAGCGCATGCACGGGGCGTTGAATTCCTGCTGCATTTCGTACTGCTTGAGCTCATCCCGGGAGAACACCACCACGCGCCGGGGCTGATAACGCGCCAGCAGCGTGCGGATGAACATGCGACCGAACGAGCCGGTCGCGCCTGAGATGAACACTGATTTGCCGTTGAACATGAGGGAGTCCTTTGACCTGGAGCGACATTGAGCCTGCGACGGTCCGAACCGGATGCGGCGCGGACCGGGTGCGGCCTTAAGCGATCAGTTGCGACCAGTCTGCCGTGGACGCCGTGTCGACCGTGAAACCGCGACCGGACAGGCTCAGGTTCTGGTTATAGGCCAGATCATGAGCAAAGGCCCCGGCCCATTTGTCCTGCAGGCGTGCCAGTGCCAGGGGCGCCTGGGCCGTGCTGCCCGAGTGGTAGACCTGGACCTGCGGCGTCCAGACCGTCAAATAGCCGTTCTGGCCGATCTTCAGGCAAAAATCCACCACCGCGTAAGCATCGCCGAAGTCCGACTCATCAAGCCCGCCCACGGACTCGAAAAGCGCTTTGCGCACCATCACGCAGGCACCGGATACCGCCGAGTAATTGTGTTCCAGCACCAGGCGCTGCAGGTAACCACTGGCGTCTTTGGGCTCACCGACAAAGGCCGAGCCGACGCCGCTGTTCATGCCCAGAATCAGGCCCGCGTTCGTCACCGCGCCATCCCGATCGACCAGTTTGGGGCCAACCACGGCCACTTCGGGGCGCATCGCGTGATTGAGCAGGGCGTCGATCCAGTTGGGGTTCACCACTTCGCTGTCTGCCGACAGCAGCACCAGATATTCCCCTTGCGCCTGTTGCGAGGCTGCGTTGTACAGCGCGGCTTCGCTGAGCGCGACGTCGCTGCGCAGGATCCGGATGCGAGGGTTTTGCTGCTGGTGGTCCAGCCATTCATGAACCTGCGGCGACTGGCTCAGGTTGTCGACGATCAGCACTTCGTAGCGCATGTAGCGTGTGCGTTGCAGGACCGCCGTCAGGCAACGCTGCAACGACTCGAGATTGTCCTGGCTGGGAAGGATTACCGTCACCAATGGACGCTCGCTGTGCCGATAGTCGATCTGCCAGGTGCCAGGGCGAGCCGAGGTGACCTGAGCCTTGTAACCCAGTGCAGTCAGGTAACGCGTCAGTGCCAGGCGTTCGTCGCCGTTATCGGCCGGCTCAGAGGCATCGGTGATCAGCAATGGCTCGTCCAGGTGCGCCAGCCACGACGGCCCGCCCTTCTCGATGATTCGCAGCAGCAGCTCGAATTCCAGCGCGCCGGTAAAGTCCGGCGAATACCCGCCTGCTTCCAGCAACACCTCCTTGCGGATCAGCCAGTGGCGCGCCATCTGCGCAGGGTTGCGCAGCAAGAGGTCGAGGTTGAAACCAGGGCGCATGACATCCTTCAGGGTGCCATTGGGCTGGCGATGGATTTCGTCGGCCGCCACGGCACGAACATCATCGGCCCCTTGTAACTCAAGTGCTGCGCGCAACAGGCCGCCTGGCAGGAAGCGGTCACCCGCCTCCACCAGCAGCAGCCAGCCGGAGGCGATCTGCCGCGCAATCTGGTTGAGTTTTTCGACGTAGTTGCTTCTGCTGACCTTGACGAAGTGCAGCGTGTTCTGCACGGAAGTGGCCACTGGCGGCTCGCCGGTGGTGAACACAACGATTCTGAACGATGTGCAGGCACCCTCGATCAGGCTGTCGAGGGTGCCCTGCAATTTGCGCAGGTCATCGTCCAGGTCCAGCAGAAAAATGCCGAACTGCGGGCCAGCACCCTCGGCCGCCAGGCGCGCATTGCCCCTGGCGACGACGTCCGCGTCTGGTCGACGCAGCTCCAGCCAGTTCAGCAAGCGGCCGGAGGCGGTGGCGTGCAAAAGTTGCTGCCGATCCTGGGAGCCCACCGCTTCCAGCCGATGCAGCCACTCAGTCATGCCGCGGGCTTCGTCGGGTTCGTTGAGGTGAGCGAGTCGCTCGGCCAACTGGGCGACCACAGCCTTGTTGAATACGTTGATGTCCAGCGCTTCCCACAATCGCTCGGTGATGGTCTGCGGGGTGTCGTTGTCATGGAGCGTGAGCAATTCCTGCTGCGAGACCCACAACCCTTCCAGTTCGTCATGCTGTACGGCACCGGCGGGGAGCGCGCCGATCAGGAATTCGATCTCGGCCAACCGATCAAAGAAGGGCTGGTTATAAAACGGCATCTCGACGTACTGGTTGGGGCCGAATCGCCGGACCGGGCCGCTCAAGGGGCTTTTCCAGGTGGACTCGACGATCCGTTCGTGGGCAGCCGCGGTGTCGTCCCGCACGCACTTAAGCAGTGTGTTGAAGCTGTCGAGCACCAGAGCGCGAGCCCCGGTTGCATCATGGCCGAGGGGTGAAGGCGACATTGACACGAGGAAGTCGGCGAACGACTCACGGGCGGCGCGGGACACAGCGTCGGCATCATTCAGCGCGGCGATCACCTGACCTTTTTGACGGGCCGGCGCGGCGTTCACCTCCCGGACGGCATACGGCAGCGGCAACAGCCGACCCTTGCCGCTGGCGGCCAGGTACCAACCCAGGCCGATGTCCTGCCAGACCGCAGCGGCGGTTTTCGGGACGGCGCTGTACCAGTGACGCAATAGCTCGGTCCGCGTGACTGCATGCAAGGGGGAGATGAAGGCGGCCATGGCCTGCTGGATCCGGTCTTCGCTTCGCTCGGCAGAGATATCTTCGCGGACCTTCTTGTCGCGGCGGAAATAATCGACCTGGTTGTCGGCGGCGCGATAGCTCAGGGAGTAGCCGTGGCAAAACCCATATTCGGGGTGGTCCTGCAAGTAGCTGACGCTCTGCGCCAGCGCGTCTTCCATCAGGAAGTCATTGACGTCGGCAAGGGTGACGAACGGCGTGGTCACCAGGCACAACGCATGGGCGAACGTGTCAGCGGTGGTTGCGTCGGCAAATTGCGGGACATGCAGATAAGTGACGTTCGTGGCCGGCGAGTCATCAGCGGCAGGCGCCTCGATCGATGCATCGAGGACCAACATCGGACCGGCGTAGGCCCGGTAGTACTGCAGGGTGCGGCGTAGAAAATCAGGCTGATTCCGGGTAAGCACCACCAACGTATTCTGCTCGTTGGCCAAAGCTGTTTTTTTGACGCTGGATCCTTCGGTCGTAACCCCGGACATTGCCCTTCCCCACCCAAATAGAAGTCGAGGTCGGTATTACCGGCCTCACGCGCCCTCCCTCGCGCCGGAAAAGCGCGACGAACAGCAGATTGGAAGGTGGGATTGCAGGAACCGCGCCAGCTTGACGCGGCCAAGCGCCACTGATTTGGCAGAGGGTTCAATCCGCCAACGGCACCGGCGGGTGCCGCCTGACGTTTTTATCAGTCGGCCAGCCAGCCGTTGACCCAGTACTGCAGATTGTCGCCGCGCAGCATGAAGTCGCGCATCACCACGTCGTGCAACTCGTCGCCCATCCGGTAGCTGGCCTGCGGGTCTGCCAAGTGCATGCGGATCGCTTCCAGCCACTCTTCCGTGGTGTTGGCCGTCAGACGGGTGCAGGGCAAATAGCCCCGGTACGCTTCGGTGTCAGTGCAAATGACCGGATAGCCACAGGCGCCGTACTCCAGCAGCCGCAGGTTGCTCTTGCAGTCGTTGAAAATGTGGTACTCGAGCGGCGCCAGCGCCAGGTCCAGATTCAGGCTGGACAGCTTGGCCGGATAGGCCTCCAGGCTGACCGCCGCGTGGAACTCCTTGAGATAGGGGCGCAGTTCCTGCGGGCACATGCCGAAGAACACCCAGTCCACCTCGTCGGCCAGCTCGCGAATGACCTGGGCGATCACCTCCAGGTCGCCGCCGTGGCTGGTACCGCCGCCCCAACCGACCCTGGGTTTGAACGAGGTCCGGCGCTGGGCCCGGCGGCCGGTCCACAGGTGCGGTGCCAGCATGTTCGGGACCACGCGAATGTCGTGGTGCATCGACGACAGCGCGTTGCCCAGCGCATGGGTGGACACCACGACCCGATCGCACAGGCTGATGCCCCGCTTGACCACCGCCTCCAGATTGGTCGGCATGTGCCGGCCGTGGGCGTTTTTCTTCGGCACGCTGATCACGTAGTCATCGAGCTCGAAAACGCGCCGGGCATTGGAGAAGGTCTTCAGCCGCACCGTGTCCTCCATCGACGCCTCGTGATAGCGGCCCTGCAACACAATCACGTCGGGCGTGCGGCGCTCCAGTTCGATCGTGGTCGGGGCGTCATACGCGATCTGGCCGATGATTCTGTCAGCGGCCGACAGCTCGATGAACGGCTGGGTCACCCGGTAATGGCCGACGGCCGTGGCGTTCATCGGCAAGGCCAGTACGCTGGGCAGCGAGCGTTCGGAAAACGGCGACCAGCCGGTGCGCAGGCCGGGGTCCAGACGAAAACTGTAAGCGTCCAGGGTCAGGCTCGGGTTGTACGCAGGATCCCGCGCAATGATCGGCAGCCAGCGCAGGTAAAGGGTTTCCAGCTCGCGGGTCTGGCGCTGTTGCGCCTGATCGTCGGCTGCTGCGACCGGCGCGGTGCCCAGGGCCATGACCGCGAACGGTGTCCACACCACGAGATAACCGTGCTGGCGCACGCGCAGGCACAGGTCCACTTCGCTGAACGAGTCGGCGAACGCGTCGGCGTCCAGCGCGCCGACCTGCTTGAACACCGACGTGCGCACCATCAGGCAGTCACCCCCCACCGCGCTCAAGTCCTGAACCACTTGCAGCCGTTGCATGTAGCCCGACGCACCCAGAGACTCACCGTAGAAAGGCGTGGCTGCCGAATTCTGCAGACCAAGGATCACCCCGGCGTGGACGATGGCGCCATTGGCATCGAACAGCTTGCCGCCGACCACACCGACTTCCGGGCGCTGTGCGTGGGTCAACAACTCATCCAGCCAGTCGCCCTGGGTCACGACCGCGTAGGGATTGAGCATCAGCAGGTACTCGCCGCGCGCCTGACCGGCTGCGAAGTTACGCAGTGCCGTCAGACTGAGACGTTCGGCGCTGTACAGCACGCGGACCTTGTCGCTGCCCATGCTCGCCAACCCCTTCAGCCAGGCCAGTGCCTCGGGGCTGTCGCTGGCGTTGTCGGCAATCAGCAGCTCGTAATGGGCATACGCGGTTTTTTCCAGCAAGCTTTCGAAACAGCGCTGCAGCACCGCCAATTGGTTGCGATGGCTGACGATGATGGACACCCGTGGCGCTTGCCCATGCAGGTAATCAATGCGGTTGAGCAGCGGTTGGTTACCCTGGCGCATCTGGTGAGCAATGCCGCAGCGCTGCAAGTGCGCCTGCACCACCCGCGGGTTTTGCTCGATGACGCCGTCCGAGCCGAGCCACTGACCCAGTGCAAACTGGCTTTCCACCAGCAGATCAGCGACATGCCCGATGACCTCGGCACCCTCGCTTTCGACCAGCCGCCAGATCACATCGTGGGGCGCCAGCTCGCCAAATCCGGCATCGAACCCGCCCAGCGCGATGAACCGCTGGCGCTCGAATACAAGGGCTCGGCCGACGTACGGGTAACTGCGCAGGAAATCCAGGTTGAACGCCGGCTTGAACACCGGCTCTGCCGATTCACCCTCACGCAACGCGCCCTCGTCGCTGTACAGGCAGCGCAGCTCGGGCGAGGTGGCGATCCGATCGGCCAGCGTCAGCAGGGCCGGCGCGACCAGCCGGTCACCGGCACGCAGCAGGTAAAACCAGTCGGCCCCTTCCAGTTGCGCCAGCACGCCATTCAGCTGTTCGGCCCAATCGGCCTGCAATGGCAGTTTGAACAGGCGCTCGTCCCGCTCAGGATCGGTGACCGATCCCGTGAGCATCACCGTCAGCTCCGGGGGATAGAACTGCGCGGCCAGGCTGTCCAGCGTGAGGTTGCGTCGCGCGCTGCTGCCGTGTTCGTCGATGACAACCGCAACGATTTTGGGCTGCATCGGCAATCGGCGCAGCCGGTCTGGCAGCAGAACTTTCTGGTGTTCCGTGAAGGTCCGGCACGCCAGCCACTGCGCGTACAGCTCGGCAAAGCTCTGGCTGTCGACACCCACTTTGAGGGGCAGCACCGCTTGCTGGCTGCCCAGCGTACGACTCAGCGCCAGTTCCTCCCAGACTCGCGGGAGCCGGTCAGCGTGTTCCAGCTCAACGTAACGCACCCAGCCCTGGGCGGGCGGAGGCTCACTGGTGCGGGCCTTGAGCATGTCCACCAGCCAGGTCAGCTCGCTGGCGGCCGCCGTACGCATGGCTTGCTGCCGACTGAGGCGCTCCGGGTGCAGACGCTCGACGCTCAGGACTTGATTGAGCACGATCAGATTGCCGCGACGCAGCAGGCAGGTGTAAAGCGCCAGATCCAGCATGGCGACGAAGCCCTGGGCGCTGCCAGTCAGGGCGGGCAGCAGCTCTTCAAGGTCCGCGCGGCGAAACATCGCGCTGGTGAAGCTGCCCAGGAAGTTGGACGGGAAATTCTCGAAGATCGCCAGCATGTCCGTGCCAAGGAACAGAGAATTCTTGGGCGCAACCGGAGTGTTTTCCAGACGGGATGGCAACTGAATGCTGTCGGCGTCCCACAGAAAGCGCTGGGCCAGCACCAGATTGACGTCGGCATTGGCATCAAATGCCTGCGCCTGCATCGTGATACAGCCGGGAAACAGGCGATCATCGTCACACAGAAACTTGACGTACTCGCCCGTGGCCTGAGAAAGGCAGTTCAACAGATTGCCGACGAAACCCAGGCGCTGCGGGTTGCGCACGTAGCGCAGTTCGACCGTGGTCAGGGCTTTCAGACTGTCGACGATGTCGCTGATTTCATTGCCACGCGAATCATCGCAAACGATGACTTCAAGACGCTCGTAGCTCTGGGTCAAGGCGCTGGCCAGGGCCGTCTGGAAAAACTGGGGGTTGTAGGCAGGGATGACGATACTGACGAGGGGAACTGAATTCACGGGCAGACTCACGAGCGGCGCCGGCCTTTGTCGCAAAGGTCCGGCCTAACCGCTGACAATAACGGTTGACGCTCAGCGGACACGAACGCCGGGGTCAACCGGCGTGCGCGTCCAGTGGGGCAATCACAGTTTGCTGAACAGATTCAGCGCTGACAGCTGGGTGAAGACCAGTTGAGACGCTTGCAACATGGTTTTCTGCAGGGTCAGGCGGGCAATGGCGTCAACCGGGTCAGAGGCGGTGATGCTGCTGGACTCGTTGGAGCCGTTGTCCAGCAGGTTCTGGTTGGTCACGCTCTGGTCGGTCGCTGTTTTCGCACGCGCACCACCGTCGCTGACCGCGTCGTTGATCTGGTTGGCAGCGCTGGTCAGGTTACCGATGGTCGACGTCAGCGTGGCCTGCAGTTTCTGCTTGGCCACCGGGTCACCGTCGACCTTGCCGTTCAGCGCGGTGATGACGCTGGACAGGGTGTTGAGGATGTTCTGGTTCTGCTGGCTCGCTGGCTGCGCAGTGAACTGGTCGCCGCTGGCCAGGGCCACCGGTGATCCGCTGAAGGTGAACGTGACACCTGACGCGACCGCCTGATTGGCCACCGGCGTGCCGGTCAGGGTGCCGCTCGACACCGGCTTGCTGGTGGCAGCATCGTAGGGCGCCGCGTACAGCGCAAAATCCGTGGCGCTGCTGAAGCGAATGATTGCGCCGCCCGAGGGAAACGTCTCGTTGAATTTGGTCTGGTCGGTGACCTTGGAATCGGTGACCACCGTGGTCGACGGGTTTCCCGGCAAACGCGACGTGCTCACGGTGCTGTTGGACACCGCCAGCGTGAACGTGTGGCCGGCCACGGCGGTGTCGGCCTGGGCCGAGTTGCCGTACTGGGCATCGGTCAGATTGACGTTCAGGTCAATTTGAAGCCCTCGAAAACCGACGGTCTGGTTGGCGGCGCTGGTGGACGTGAACTTGCCCGCCGACGAGGCTTCTGCCGTGACGTCGGTGCCGTCTTTGTCGAGAATCTTGAACTGGGTGCTGCTCTGGAACGAGATGCTGTAGGGCTCCCCAGGGGTGAATTTGGTGTTGTACTCAGCCGAGTTGGTCACGCTGCCACCGGACAGCGCGATCACGTTGTCATTGACCGCCGGTGAGGTCAGGGTCATTGAGGTGCGCGTGGTATTGATCGCCTGCTCGAAGGCATCCCAGCCAGTGGTGTTGCTGGCCATGGTGATGCCACTGCCGACTGCCAGCTGATTGCGGGTCTGATCGCCCTGATAACTGTAGGTGCCGTCGGTGCTGAGGGCGTAGGGCGCCGTGGTGCCCTTGGAGCCGGAGAACAGATAAGTGCCATCGGCGTCCTGGCTGTTCATCAGGCCCAGAATCTGCGTCTGGACTTCTTTGAGCTCGGCTGCGTTGGCCTGACGGTCTTTGTCGGTAAACGTTGCGTTGCCCGCGGCCAGTACCAGTTCCTGCGCCCGCTGGATCGCCGATGTCACGGCGGTCAGCGCGGTTTCGGTCTGCACGACACCGGTGTTGATGGTGTCGATGTTGGATTTGTACTGATTGAGCATCGTGCCCATTTGCTGCAATTGCAGCACACGGCCGGCGCCCACCGGGTCATCGCCAGCGGTGTTGAGCTTGACCTGACTGGCCACTTCATCGCCGGTCTTGGTGACGTTGGCATAGGTGCGCGAGTAGTTCGCCGCACTGGTTTCGTAAAACTGGGTCGTTGAGATACGCATGGATTACGATTCCTTAAAGACTGTTGATCAGCGTGCTGAAAATGGCTTGAGCCGCTTTGATGATCTGCGACGAGGCGGTGTAGTACTGCTGATACTTGACCAGGTTGGCGGCTTCTTCATCCAGTGACACACCGGAAACGCTGTCGCGCGCGGTCTTGGCCTGGGTCAACACCGCGGTGGTCGCCGTGGTGTCATTCTTGGCCTGGGCGGCCTTGCTGCCCACCGTGGTGATCATGTTGGCGTTGGCACCGCTCAGGCTCATGCCGGTGCCGTTGCCCGCTGCGGTGTCGAGGGTCTGTTTGGTTTGCAGGGTCCCCACCGATACCGCGTTGCGGTTGTCCGAGGACCCGGCGCCGGTCATGGCGATGCTGTAGGTGTCGCCGCTGTTCGGCTTCCCGGCGATGGTCATCCCTAACTTGAACGACTGCGCCGCACCCGACGAGTCGGTGTAGCCCACTTCCAGACTGATGTCGTTGGACGAGCCCGGAACCACAGAGCCGGTGATCGCGTTGCCGGACTTGTCTTTGACCGCCACACCTTGAGCATCGACCAGCGAGTAGCTCTGAGCACCATTGGTGACATCGCCCATGAGCAAACGCATCGGCGTCGACGCTGTGAGCGCATTGCGCAGATCGGCAGTGGCCGTCGGATTGTAGATGTCGGCCTGGGTCGACAACACGGGCTGGGTGAACGTGCCCGAGCCTTTGCTCACGATGGAGCTACCGGTCAGCGGACTGGCCGAGGCGATGGCTTTCGGGTCGGTCATCACCACCTTGATGCCGTCAGCGCCGGTTTTGGTCGGGCTGATCTTGAAGCTGTCACCCTCGGTGGAGGTGCCGTTGAATTTCAGCGAGAAGCCGTCGATGACCGGCGCCGAGGTGGCGGCGGTGTTGTAAGAACCCATGTCCTTGCCGTCCGGCAGACGCTTGACGCTGTACTGGCCGCTGGCATCGGTGAACGTCACCTGATAATCGTTGGTCTGCAGCGCGCCGCTGTTGGCAATGGACACCGCGAAGTTGCCCGACGACTGATCGTTGGTCTTGTTGGCAAGGCTGCGCTGGCTGGTCAGGCTTGGGTCATTGACGCTGACGAACAGGTTGCTGCCGAAATTGCCGTTGGCGTCCACACCCTGGTTGAGCTGGCTGTTGATCTGATCGGAGGCGACCACCGCCAGACGGCCCAGCTCGCTGGCGGCTGGCTGCAGCACTTCACTGCGATACCGCAGCAGACCGCCCAGGGAGCCGCCGGTCACCACGCTTGAGACATCGACGACGTTGTTCTGATATTTCAGTTTCAGCGCGTACACGCTCGGGTCGCTGTCGCTCGGCACTGCGCTCAATGTGTTGGCGGTGGTGCCCGTCACCAGCGGCTGGCCGGTGCCGATATAAACGTCATAGCTGCCGTTGGTTTCAACGACCTTGGCGCCCACCAGTTCATTCAACTGGCGTACCGCTTCCGTACGCGAATCGAGCAATGTATTGGGCTGACCGCCGGAAGACTGGGCCTCGGTGATCTGCTTGTTGAGGATGGCAATGGACGACGCCAGTGCGTTCACCTGCCCTGTTGCCGTGGTCAGCTGGGTGTTGATGCTCGCGTTCTGGTCCTTCATCTGCGACGAGATGGTGTTGAACTGACCGGCCAGGGCCGATGCACTGGTCAGAAACGTCGTGCGGGCCGCGTTGTCGGTCGGCTTGGACGCGAGGGCGCCCAGGTCAGTGAAAAACTTTGCCAGCACGGTGCTGACGCCGGTCGAGCTGTCCGACAGGATCGAGTCGAGCTTGCTGGCCTGGCTCAGGTACGCGGTGGCATCGGCGTTGAGCGATGTACTGGTCTGCAATTGGTTATCGAGGTAGCCGTTGTAGATGCGGCGCACGTCGGACAACGTCGTACCGGTGCCGATGAAGCCGACGCCGATATTCTGCTGAGCCCCGGCGGTGGTCATCACTTGCTGACGCGAGTAGCCCTGCGTGTCGACGTTGGCAGTGTTGTTGCCGATCGTCGTCATCGCTGCGCTGCTGGCGGTGAGTCCCGAAAGCCCGATTGAGATCAGTGACATGGTTCAAACCTTATAAAGTCGTGGAAGAGCCCGAGGCGGATGCGTAGGTCTGGTAGCTCTTCATCTGTTTCGCTATCTGAGAAATCTTGCTGGCATAGGACGGGTCGGTTGCGTATCCGGCTTTCTGCAGCTCTTTCACAAACTGTTCCGGGCTATCGGCTGATTTCAGGGTTTCTTTATAGCGACTGTTGTTCTGCAGGAAGCTCACCAGGTCGTGGAAACTGCTGGCGTACGAGTCATAGGCACGGAAATCCGCCGTTTCCTTGACCATCTGGCCGTCGCGGAACTCACTGGTAATTGCACGTGCTTCCGGTCCTTTCCAGCCGCCCTGGGCCTTGATGCCGAAGAGGTTGTAACTGCTGCCGCCATCGGACTGACGCATGATCGATTTGCCCCAGCCGGTTTCCAGCGCGGCCTGGGCCACCAGCACGCTTGGGTCGACGCCGATGCGGGCCGCAGCGTCTTTGGCCAACGGCATCATCGTGGCGACGAAGTCGTCTTTGTTGGCGAACGCACTCTTGCCCGGCGCCAGCGGCGTCTGCACGCGGCTGCGCACATAAGCGTCGGCATCCGCGGCGTATTGCGGCCCGACCGTCCAGTCGCCATTGCCCTGGGAGCCCGCGCTTTTCGCGGCTGCCACGGCATTGGATACGGCAATCCGGTTTTTCAGTGTGGTGGCGCTGGCGGCAGGGTACTGGGCACCCGATGCATTCGGCACGATACCGGCCATGATGCGGTCGCTCAGCTTGCTTGGCAGCGACAGGCGACGGGAATTGAGCGCCGCCACGTCGTTATGCACCGCGCCGTCGCCGGCGTCCGGAGCCGTCACCGCACGGCTGGCCCACAGCGGCCGTTGAGCGATACGCGTGGCCAGGCCGGCTTGCGCAGGCGCGTCGGCTTTGCCCTCGACCTTCGCCTCCGTTTTGCCACCGGACACAAGCCCAGTGCTGGCCGGTGCAATTTCAGCGCCTTTGTTTTTCGACAGTTGACGCATGAGCACGTCCTGCAGACCGATGCCGCCACCCTCCCGGGACATGCTCACCGACAGTTGCTGGTCGTACATGTCCTGATACTGCCGCGTCGCCGCGGTGTTCATCGGGTTGTCCTTGGCCAGCACTTCGTTGGCCGAACGCATGGCCTTGAGCATCTGGCTGACGAACAGCGACTCGAATTCCTGCGCGACTTTCTTGAGGTTGCCCTCGCTGTCGCGATCACCGGTTTTCATGGCCGTCAGACGATTGAGGTCGGTATACGCACCTGAATCACCGGAAGAAACGCCGCCGCTTGGAATGCTCATTCAGATTGCCTCTTAAATCACAATCAGGTCGGCTTGCAACGCGCCAGCCTGTTTCAGTGCTTCGAGAATCGCCATCAAGTCGCCTGGCGCTGCGCCCACCTGGTTAACCGCGCGGACAATTTCATCCAGCGTGGTGCCCGGACCGAACTTGAACATCGGGTGCATTTCCTGCTGGGCGTTGATCTTCGACCGTGGGACTACAGCAGTCTGGCCGTTGGAGAACGCGCCCGGCTGACTGACGATCGGGTCTTCGGTGATGGTCACGGTCAGGCTGCCGTGGGTGACGGCTGCCGGCGAGACCTTGACGTTCTGGCCGATCACGATGGTGCCTGTGCGCGAATTGATGATGACCTTGGCGGAGGTCTGGCCCGGATCGATTTCCAGGTTTTCCAGCACCGACAGGTAATCAACACGCTGGTTGGGGTCCAGCGGCGCGGTGACCCGCACAGAGCCGCCGTCCAGCGCCTGAGCCACGCCAGGGCCAAGCATGTCGTTGATCTTGTCGACGATGCGCTTGGCGGTGGTGAAGTCGTTGCGATTGAGGTTCAGGGTCAGGGAGTTGCCCTGGTTGAAGCCACTCGGCACGGCACGTTCAACCGATGCGCCGCCGGGAATACGACCGGAAGACGGAACGTTGACGGTGATCTTCGAGCCGTCGCGGCCTTCGGCATCAAAGCCGCCGACCACCAGGTTGCCCTGGGCCACGGCATAGACGTTGCCGTCGATCCCCTTCATCGGGGTCATCAACAAGGCACCGCCGCGCAGGCTTTTCGAGTTACCGATGGACGACACGGTGATGTCGATCTGCTGACCCGGCTTGGCGAACGGCGGCAGGTCGGCGTACACGGCCACGGCCGCGACGTTTTTCAGCTGCACGGTGCCGGAACCCGCCGGCACCTTGATGCCGAACTGCGAGAGCATGTTGTTGAAGGTCTGCAGGGTGAACGGCGTCTGGGTGGTCTGGTCACCCGTGCCGTTGAGCCCCACCACCAGACCGTAACCGATCAACTGGTTGGTCCGTACGCCGGAAATGCTGGCGATGTCTTTCAGGCGCTCGGCGTGGGCGCCCAGTGCGGTGGTGAACAGCAGCGCTGCCGCTATCAGTTGCTTGAACGTGATCATGGCTATCCCGCTATCAGAAAGGGAACAACGGGCTGAGGAAGAATCGGTCGAACCAGCCTGGCTGACTGGAATCGGCAAACGCGCCTGTACCGGAATAAGTGATGCGTGCATCGGCAATACGGGTCGACGACACGGTGTTGTCGGTGGCGATGTCGTCGGCGCGAATCAGGCCGGCGATGCGCACCAGTTCGTCACCGGTGTTCAGGGTCATCCACTTCTCGCCGCGCACCAGCAGAATGCCGTTGGGCATCACGTCAGCGACGGTCACGGTGATCGAGCCGGTCAGGCTGTTGCTTTGCGCGGCCTTGCCGTCGCCCTTGGTGGCGCGGTCGCCGCTGTAGCCGGCGTCCAGGCTGAGGTTGCCGCCACCCACCGGGTTATTGGTGCTCACGCCCGCGCCAAACAGCGAGGTCAGGCCGAGGCTGGTCTTACTGGTCTTGCTGATGCCGGAACTGGCGGCCTTGCTGGCGGCCATGCGCTCGGACAGGGTGATGGTGATGATGTCACCCACCCGATACGCTTTGCGGTCGCCATACAGGTTTTGTTCGAAACCGGCCTGATAAATCGAACCGTTGCTGGCCGCTGATGGCAGCGGCGTGCGCGGCAACACCGGCGCGTAATAAGGGTCATTGGGTTTGGCCGCAGGCGCAACGCAGCCGGTCAGCAGCGCGATACCGCACACAGGAGCTGCCAACAGGGAAAGCCGCAATACAGAGAGCCGTTTCATGACACTTAAAACCTCGCGGTGTAGCAGGCGCTTTTCAGGCGCCCCTTGGAATTGATCAGGTGTTTCGCAGCAGGACATCATGCGTTTCAAGAAGGGCTTACAGGTTCTGGGTCACGTACTGCAGCATCGAGTCAGCGGTCGAGATCACTTTGGAGTTCATCTCGTAGGCACGCTGGGTGGTGATCATGTTCACCAGTTCTTCAACGGTGCTGACGTTGGAGTTTTCCAGGGTGTTCTGCTTGACCACGCCCAGACCGTTGAGGCCCGGCGTACCGACCTGGGGCGCGCCGCTGGAAGCGGTTTCCAGGTACAGGTTGCCGCCCTGGGATTGCAGGCCGGCCGGGTTGATGAAGTCGGCGGTCTGTACGTTGCCGATGATCTGCGGCGTGGCGGCGTTGGCCGATGTGGTGACCGAAACCGTACCGTCTTCGCCGACGGTGAAGGTCTGCGAGTCCTGCGGAACGACGATCGCCGGCTCCAGGGCGTAGCCATTGGAGGTCACGATCTGGCCGTTGCTGTCCAGGTGAAACGTACCGTCACGGGTGTACGCCAGGGTGCCGTCAGGCTGACGGATCTGGAAGAAACCGCGACCGTTGACCGCCATGTCCAGCGGCTGATTGGTGGTCTGCAGGCTGCCGGCGGTGAAGTTTTTCTGGGTGCCGACGATGCGCACACCGGTACCCAGTTGCAGGCCCGAGGGCAGCTCGCTGTCCTGAGTGGACTGGGCGCCTGGCTGACGCTTGATCTGGTAGAGCAGGTCCTGGAATTCCGCACGGTCGCTTTTGAAACCGGTGGTCGAAACGTTGGCCAGGTTGTTGGAAATGGTCGTCAGGTTGGTGTCCTGGGCGGCCAGACCGGTTTTAGCAACATAGAGTGCCGGAAGCATGTTTGAATCTCCTCGAGCGCCTGTTTATCGGCGCAAGCTGTCAGTCATTAGCCCATTTGCAAGACGCGAGCCATCGACTCGTCATCCTGCTCGGCGGTCTTCATCATCTTGATGTGCAGTTCGAATTGGCGGGACAAGGCCAGTACCGAGGTCATCTCGTCGACGGCGTTGACGTTGCTGGCCTGCAGAAACCCGGATTCAACCTGAACCGTAGCGTCGGCTTGCGCCGGTCTGCCGCTTTTGGTGTGCATCAGGCCGTCGGGGCCTTTTTCCATGGTGGTCTGGTCGCCTTTGACCAGCTTGATGCGGTCGATCTGGGCCATGACCTGGGGGCTCTCGCCCAGCGAGCGAACGCTGATGGTGCCGTCAGCGCCGATCTCGATCTGCTGCTGCGGAGGCACGGCAATCGGCCCGCTGTTGCCCATGACCGGCAAACCATTGCCATCACGCAACACGCCGAGGGCGTCGATGTTCATGCTCGAGGTGCGGGTGTAGGCTTCGCCGCCGTCAGCCGTCTGCACCGCCATCCAGCCGTCGCCTTTGACGGCGACGTCCAGTTCGCGGCCGGTGTCGACCATCGCGCCCTGGCTGAAGTCAGTGCCCGGACGTTCGCTCATGGCGTACGCCCGGGACGGGTTGACCTCGCCGAACACGGGCATGGAACGCGCCTGCTCGAGGTCGCGCTGAAACCCGTTGGTCGAAACGTTCGCCAGGTTGTTGGCATGGGCCTTTTGGGCGATGGCGTTTTCCGACGCTCCGCTCATGGCCACGTATAGCAACTTGTCCACAGTCTTCCTCCTCCGACAGACGCTTGCCGCCTGTAGCTGTACTGAACAGGTCTTAGCAATAATCGAACCAGTTTTTCAGCGGAGAGACAAAGCGTTGATTCTTCAACGATTCCGGTCGTATTTGGCGGACTGGGATCCGGTGTGAGCCGCCCCGCGACAGCAGACTGCCGGTTTCCTGCAGATTGACGGCAGCGAGCGCCAGAAAACTTTCCATGGGGGGTGCGAAACTTGCAGCGTTTTGTGAATTCGCTTCAGTCGCTACGGAAAACTGTCATGGGTCTGCGCATCGCCCTGCTCCTCACAACAATCGCTTGCTCGCTTGCCGTATGGGCGGCACCGGCGCCCTATTTCCTCTGGCAAGGCGCCCACCGCACGGTCTGCGCCCAGACCAGCCCCGGCGAAGGCTGGACGCGGATCAGCGCCGCGTATGTGAAGTCGGATTGTTCGATTTGAAGGGCGCTGTTTTAGTAGGAGCGCGGCTTGTTCCGCGATCTGGCGCGCAGCGGCAGTAAACCTGACGCCTTGACAACGCCTGACACGCCTCACGCACCGGTTGTACTGCCGCTGCGCGCCAGATCGCGAGCAAGCTCACTCCTACAGGTTCCGCAGCGTCCGCAGAATTTAGCGCAGACCAAACCTGTGCCTGACCTTGCGCAGATTCCGAGCCAGACGACGATCAAATGTAGGAGTGAGCTTGCTCGCGAAAGCGGTGTGCCTGTGACGAATCAATCGCCTGGCACGCAGCATTCGCCAGCAAGCCGGCTCCTACGGATTCTGTGTCCGCCGAAGATTACGTGCGTTGCCGAGATCCAGTGTAGGAGCGAGCTTGCTCGCGAAGGCGGTTTGCCTGTGACGAATCAATCGCCTGGCACGCAGCATTCGCCAGCAAGCCGGTTCCTACGGATTCTGTGTCCGCCGAAGATTACGTGCGTTGCCGAGATCCGGTGTAGGAGCGCGCTTGCTCGCGAAGGCGGTTGGCCTGTGACGCATCAATCGTCTGACACCCCGCCTTCCCGGCTAAAGCCGGTCCCACATTCGTGTTCCCGTTAAATCCGGCATCAGGTCGCGCGTATCAACGTCTGCATCAGTTCCGCCTCCGTGGACAGGGTTTTCGAGTTCGCCTGATAGGCCGTCTGCGCCTGGATCAGCTCCACCAGCTCATTGGTCAACGTGACATTGGAGCCCTCCAGCGAGTGCCCGATGACGCTGCCCAACGTGCCGACACCCGGGGTGTCGTAATTGGCGACGCCGGAGGCCAGGGTTTCGACCCAGCGCGTGTCGCTCACCGGCTGCAGTCCCTGGTTGTTGGCGAAGCTGGCGAGCATGACCTGGCCGACGTTGCGATGCTCGCCATTGCTGAACCCGATCATCAGCATGCCGCTTTTGTCGACCGTCAACTGAGTGGCCTGCCCTGCCGTGTGCCCGTCAATGACGATGTTGCTGCTGCCCGTGGCGGCGTTGTGCTGACTGATGTTGTTGAAGTCCATGACAATCCCGTCAGCATTTCCCACCGCGCCGTTCGCCACCCAACGCCCGCCTGGCTTGTTTCCGTCCAGAGGCTTGGCCGGCACCCAGCCACTGAGGGTCAGGGTGTTGTTGGCGGCGGTCAGCCACTGGCTGCCCGTCAGCGACTGCAGCGAGCCGCCGGAGTCGAACAGCATGCTCGCCGTCGACGGCGCCGTGCTGGCCGGGTCCTGCGGGTTGCGCCCGTCGATCAGCGTATGCATCTTCCAGCTGTTGCTGCCGTCTTTGACAAAGTACTGGGTCATCTCGTGGCGCATGCCCAGGCTGTCGAACACGCCGTAGGTGAACGCCTTGGTGTAGGTGGTGATGTCCGCAGGATCGAACGCCGGTACAGGCCGTGGCATGAGCGGGTCGGCCGGGTCGAGCACAGGCAGGCCGCCGTCCAGCAGCGGCAGTGAGATCGGTCCCGGAGAAGGCGCGGGGCTGGCGGTCCAGGTGCCATTGACATTGACCGCCGGGCGCCATGTCTGCAGGGACAACTCGGTGTCGGAAATCATCTTCACCGCCGCCGTCGCGCCGGTGACCGAGAGTCTGCCGGCCGCAGACACCTGCAAACCCATCTCCAGCGGCGCGGTACTGGTGGGGTCCAGCGGATTGACGCCGTCGATGAGAAGGTAGGACGTCCAGTTCTTGTCTTCGGTCTTGACGAAATAGTGCTTGAGCTCGTGATCCGTTGGCGGGACGCCGGCGTCTTGGATCAGCCGCCCCGTGACCCGGGTGTACGTGGTCGGGTCGCCGGGGTCGAAGCGCGGGATGGCGCCGAGTGACGTCGACGCCGCGTTCAGGTTGAGGGTCTGCTCCATCTTGCCGGTGGCTTTGGGCGACATGCCGGCGGCGTCAATCTTCAGATCCGTGCGAACGCCGCTGATCACCTTCCCGTCGTCCGTCACCCCATAGCCCTGCAAGCGGCTGCCGTGGGAGTCGACGACAAAATTCTGCGCATCCTTGATAAAGGCCCCTGACCGGCCGTAGCTGATGGAACCGGCGTCACTCATGACAAAAAAACCGCTGCCCTGAATGCGCATGTCTAGCGCCCTGCCCTCGCTGGTAATGACCCCGCCGGGCGCAAAGTTCTGCGAAACGTTGGCCACTTGAACGCCGTCACCTGCGGCCGTACGACTGCCGCCGAGCATCGATGAGGAATAGACCGCCGAGAACTCGGCGCGCGAAGATTTGAAACCGGAGGTGTGGACGTTGGCGATGTTGTTGCCGGCCACTTCCATGCGCTTGTGCGCCGCATGCAAACCAGAAACCGCTGTGTTGAATGACATGAACACTCCCTGAGTCGTTGTTCAACGACACGTTCGTCGATGCATCGAGATCGCGGGCAAAGGAATGCAATCGAAAGGGCCCCGTAGATGGCGCCGCTCAATGGCATTTATTTGTCAGCGAACTTGATTCTCGCAAAGACGAAAGTAGGAAGTTTCCAGTTGTAGAGTGGGACGGCTCCCGATATTTCCTGCCAAAAAAAGGCATAAAAAAAGCCCCTCAAAGAGGGGCTTCATCGAGCGTATCCAGCGACCGTTATCAGGTCATCTGAATGATGGTCTGCATGATGGTGCTTTGCGTCGAAATGGTCTTGGCGTTCGCCTGGTAGTTGCTTTGCGCCTTGATCAGGTTGACCAGCTCACCGGTCAGGTCGACGTTGGATTCTTCCAGCGCCTGCCCGGTCAAGTAACCCAGCGTACCCGACTGCGGCGCGCCCGTGACCGGAATGCCCGACGCGGACGACTCGCGCCAGTTGGTGCCGCCTGCCGGTGCCAGACCCTGCACGTTGGCGAAGTTGGTCAACGACACTTGGCCGATCACCTTCGACTGACCATTGGTGTAGGTCGCGAACATGTTGCCGGTGGCGTCGATGTTCATGGCCGTGATCTGGCCGGTGGCGTAACCGTCCTGAGTCTTGCTGATTGCACCGGACACTGCGTTGGTCTGGGTGGTGGCCAGCATGTTGAGCTTGATCCCGCCCGCATTCGCGGCCGCGCCATTGCTCGACCATGTGGTGGTGCTGCCGACAGTGGTCTTGGCAGCCGGCACCCAGTTGTTGATAGAGAAGATCCCGTCCGTGCCCACGCTCACGTTGGGCGAGTTGGTGGTATCCGGGCCGCCGGCGCCGCTGGTGATCAAGCCACCCGACGAATCGAAGGTCACGGCTGTGGCGTCAGCTTTGGTAGACGTTGGATCGTTGATGCTGCGGCCGTCGACCAGGCTGTACATGGTCCAGGTATTGGTGCCCGTCTTCGAAAAATACTGGTCGAGGGTGTGCTGGTTGCCCTGGCTGTCATACAGCGGCGTGCTGTAGGTCGTGGTGTAGCTGTTGGTGTCCGATGGCGAGAAGGTCGGAACCGTCGGCGAGGTGGACGAGGAATTCAGGTTGGAGGCAACTGTGATGACACCCGTGCTTTTCGGCGCCAGGTTCGAGGAGTCGACACGCAGGTTGCTCAGCACGCCGGTGGCGACATTGCCCTGGCCGTCAACGCTGTAGCCCTGCAGGTTGTTGCCGGCTTCGTTGATGACGTAGCCATCGGTGTCGGTGTGAAAAGCGCCCGCACGGGTGTACAGCTTCTCGCCGTTGTTGCTCAGCATGAAGAAGCCGTTGCCGTTGATCGCCAGGTCCAGGCTGCGGCCGGTACCGGTGTTCAGGGTGCCCTGGGTGAACTGCTGCGACACGGCGGCGGTGGAGACGCCGCTGCCGGTGTTGGTGCCACCGGAGGTGCCGCGAATCGATTGGGCGTACTGGTCAGCAAACTCCGCACGGGAAGATTTGAAGCCGGTGGTCGCGACGTTGGCAATGTTGTTGCCGGTGACGTCCAGACTTTTGTTTGCTGCGTAGAGCCCACTAAGACCAACATTGAAAGACATGATTAACTCCTGCGCCGTCTAGTCGGCTCTAAATTCCGATTTGCTTGATATTTGCCAGTGCCACCTGGGTGCCGCCGGCGAGGTTCAACGTCATGTCAGAGCCCGTTGTGCCCATGGTCACGCTGTTCACTGTCGCCGGCAGGTAGGTGCTCAGCTGAGTGCCTTTACCGTCCAGCTTGCCGTTGGCGACGAAGCTGTAGTTGCCCGCCTCCACCGCCGCGCCGCTGTCGTCCTTGCCATCCCAACTGAAGGCTGTGGTACCCGCCTTCTGTGTGCCCAGGTCGATGGTGCGCACGACGTTCGTGCCGGTGCTGTCGTAAATCTTCACCGTCGTGTCGGAGCTGGACGATGGCAGCACCACGGAACCGGTCATGGCCTTGCTGGTGTCGACGTAGGTCGACCCTGCGTCCACGGTCACCGAACGGCCGACCAGCGACGAGGCCTGCAACGCCTGGGACGACTGGTACATGGTGCTGATCGAGTCGACCGAGGTGCTCAGGTTCTGCATGGTTTCCAGGCTGCTGAACTGGGCCAGCTGCGCCACGAACTCGCTGTTGTCCTGAGGATCGAGCGGGTTCTGGTTCTGCATCTGCGTGACCAGCAACTGCAGGAATGAATCCTTGCCCAGCGAGCTGGACCCGGTGAGGCTGCTCGTGCTGGATTTGGTGCTGGTGCCTGTGGTTCCAGGGGTCGTGCTTTGCAGCCCCTTGAGGAACGACGAGGTAGCGTCTGTGTTTGAGACCGTCATGGATTTCGCCCTTTATCACTGACCCAGGGTCAGGACCTTCTGCATCATGGTTTTCGCGGTGTTCATGATTTCCGCGTTGGTCTGGAACGAGCGGCTGGCCGAGATCATGTCGGCCATCTCGTTGACGACGTTGACGTTCGGGTAATACACGTAGCCGTTCTTGTCGGCTGACGGGTGATTTGGCTCGTAACGTGCTTCGAGGTTTGAGGCGTCTTCGACGATGCCGGACACCTGTACGCCGACGCCGGCCTGACCCTGCTCTTCAAACAGCGATGAGCTGCCACCGGATTCCTGACCCTGGAAGACCGTGGCGAACACCGGATGTCGGGCGCGGTAGGTCTGGTCCATGCTGGAGGACACGGTTTCGGCGTTGGCAATGTTGCTGGCCACGGTGTTGAGGCGGGTGTTCTGGGCACTCATGCCGCTACCGGCAATATTGAAAACACTGGACAGGGACATGGATTACTCTCCGCGCAGGGCTGCAACCAGCCCTTTGAATTTGCTGTTGAGCAAGGTGAAGCTGGCCTGAAAACCGATGGCGTTTTCGGCGTAGTTCGCATTTTCGACCTGGGAGTCGACGGTGTTCTGGTCAAGCGACGGCTGCGACGGGGTCCGGTAGAGCAGGCTGGCTTCGCCATCGCTCATGCCTTCGGCTTCGATGTGACGGTTGTTGGTCATGTCGAGGGCGAAGTGGCCGTTGTTGCTCTTGTCGCTTTGGGCGGCCAGGACTTTGGAGAAGTCGAGGTCACGCGCCTTGTAGTTGGGGGTGTCGGCGTTGGTGATGTTGTTGGCCAGCACTTCAGCACGCTGGGCGCGGAAGTTGAGCGCTTTTTCGTGGATGCCGAGGGCGTTTTCAAAACTGATGCTCATGTCGGGACCTTTGAGGGCTGACCAAATGTACGTGCAGGAGTTATAGCAAGGTGCGTGCCACATGCTAAAAGCGCGTGTTTCCGGGGGCTGCAGGGGTGTTGGTGCGGGGTGATGACAGAAAAGCGGCAAGGGATTTCCGCTCCGGGGGAGGAAAGCGGCAAGCGCGGTGCCGTTTTTTTGCCGTATTGCGCTATCGCTCGCGAGATCAGAATCAAGATCAAGATCAAGATCAAGGGCGTCTGCCTGGGGGCAGACTGTTTCGGCTTCGCCGAGTTACTTGGAAAAGCACCCCAAGTAACCAAGGGTGCTTGCTCCTGGTTGGGCCCGACTTCGTCGGGTTCCCTCACTCCGACGACGCTCCGTGGGCCCGCGCCGAACGGACATCCATGTCCTGACGGCGCTCTCGCCGCATCCATGCGGCTCGGCCCACTCCGCGTCGTCTGCGTTCGGCCTGCACCCAAGTCGCGATTGTTGTCTTCAGCGCTATCTGCGTACGAAGATCAAGATCAACAGCAGAACAAGATCAAGAGCTTCCCGGCTGAAGCCTTTGATCTGCTTCTGATCTGCTTCTGATCTGCTTCTGATCTGCTTTTGATCTTGATCTTCATATGCAAAAGGCTCAGTCACCGCCAATCGCGACTTGGGTGCAGGCTGAACGTAGGTCTCGCGCAGTGGGCCGAGCCGCAGGGATGCGGCGAGAGCGCCGTCAGGGCATGGATGCCCGTTCAGCGCGGGCCCACGGAGCGAGACCGGAGTGAGGGTACTCCGACGAAGGAGGAGCCCAACCAGGAGCAAGCACCCTTGGTTACTTGGGGTGCTTTTCCAAGTAACTCGCCGAAGGCGAAACACGAGGCCGTTAGGCCGAGGCCCTTGACTCACATAAAAAAACCCGCCTAAGCGGGTTCTCATCAAATCAAAAGCAGAGCCAATCACTTGGCCTGATAAATAATCCCGGGACTGCACTGCACCATCTGGTAATGATCGGGCAACCCGTTCAACGCCTCCGACGCCCCAAGGAACAAATACCCCCCAGGCTTCAACGTCGAATGGATACGCAACAAAATATCCTTCTTCACCTCCGCCGAAAAATAAATCAGCACGTTGCGGCAAAACACCATATCGAACTTGCCCAACGCCGCATAACTGTCCAGAAGATTGAACGAACGAAACTCCACACGACTCTTGATCGGCGCTTTCACCGTCCAGCGCCCTGGCGTCTTCTGATCAAAGAAACGCTGCAGACGGTCCGGCGACAACCCCCGGCCGATGGCCAGACTGTCGTACTCGCCCGTCTTGCAATTGTTCAACATCAAACCCGACAAATCCGTCGCCACAATCTGCGCGCCCGACTTCAACTGCCCCGGGTTACTGCGCTCGAACTCATCGATCGACATCGACAGCGAGTACGGTTCCTGCCCCGACGAGCACGCCGCCGACCAGATCCGCAAACGCTGATTGGGGCTGGCCTTGATCGCCTCCGGCAACACCTTGTTCTTCAGCACCTCGAAGGGGTACGTATCGCGAAACCACAACGTCTCGTTGGTGGTCATCGCATCCACCACCTGCTCGCGCAACCCGCTGCGCGGCTGGGTCTGGATACGCTGGATCAGCTCACCCAACGACTTGATGGACTGCTGTTCCATCAACTTGTTAAGGCGGCTGGAGACCAGATACTGTTTATTTTCACCCAGCAAAATGCCACAGGCTTTTTCCAGGAACACCCGGAACTGATCAAAATCCAAATTACCTGTCGACATGCCGCCTCTCAAATCATGTGAACAGCAAGGAGGAACACCCCTCCTCAGCTGATATCTGCCGCCTTGATACGATCTACCACCCTCGCCGCCAGATCGTCCGGCCGGAACTTGGCCAGGAAGTCATCAGCGCCGACCTTCTTGACCATCGCCTGGTTGAACACGCCCGACAGCGAGGTGTGCAACACGATGTGCAACTTCTGCATGCGCGGGTCGCTGCGAATCTCCGCAGTGAGGGTATAGCCATCCATCTCCGGCATTTCAATGTCGGAGATCATCATCAAGAATTCTTCTTCCGGTTTCTTGCCTTCGTCTACCAGTTTGCGCAGGAACTCGAGCGCCTGACGACCGTCATTCAACGCCGTGACTTCCACGCCGACAGTCTGCAGGCAGCGCGTCACCTGTTTGCGCGCCACGGAGGAATCATCGACCGTCAACACGCGCAACGAGAGCGCCTTGTGCTGCACCTCCGCCGTGACTACGCCGACCGAGATGTTTTCGGAGACTGGCGCTACCTCGGCAAGGATCTTCTCTACGTCGATGATTTCCACCAACTGATTGTCCAGACGCGTCACCGCCGTGAGGTAGTGGTCGCGACCGGTTCCCTTGGGAGGCGGGTGAATGTCTTCCCAGTTCATATTGACGATGCGTTCCACCGCATGCACCAGGAAACCCTGAATCTTGGTGTTGTACTCCGTGATGATCACGAAGGAATTGGCGATGTCGCTCAACGGCTTGCCGCCGGTCGCCAATGCCAGATCAAGGATCGGGATGGTCCCGCCACGAATATTTGCCACGCCGCGCACAATCGGACTGGATTTGGGCATGTGGGTAAGTTTCGGGCATTGAAGCACCTCTTTTACCTTGAACACGTTGATCCCATACAACTGCTTGCCGTCCAACCGGAACAGCAACAGTTCAAGGCGGTTCTGCCCTACCAGTTGAGTGCGCTGGTTTACTGAATCCATCACACCAGCCATGCACCACTCCTCCCAAAACGACCAATTGCGCTACCGAATCGGTAAGCGGCACGGGCCTTGCTATTTACTCATCATGAACACACAAACGACAGTATCCCGACGCCCGGCACCCGCAACCCGCAGCTTTCTCTGCGTGCTGGTCGCGCTGTGTCTGTTGTGTGCCGCCAGCCTGAGCCGCGCGGACAACATGACCTTGCCTGAAACACTTATCGGCGTGACCCAGGGCTTTCTTGAATTCACAGTTGAAGACTACATGGCGACCAATCAAACCGCCGGCCGCTATGAAATCGAAGTCAAGCAGCTGGATCCGCGTCTGCGCATGCCACTGTGCGACAAGGATTTGACAGCCTCACTGGAAAGCCCCGCCCAGCCCATCGGCCGCGTGACGGTGAAAGTGCGCTGCGAAGGCACGTCCCCGTGGACGGTGTTCGTGCCGGCCCAAGTTCATCTTTACCGCAATGTGGTCACCGGCGTGCGGCCAATGAAACGCGACGCGATCGTGACTGAGAACGATGTGGCGCTGCGCGAACGTGACGTAAGCCTGCTGGGGCAAGGCTTTCTGGATTCGCTCGATCAGGCGGTCGGGCAGAAAGTTGTCCGACCAACGGTCATCGACCAGATCCTGACCCCGGTCCACCTCGACCAGCCGCAAATGGTTCACAAGGGCGACCAGGTGGTGATCAGTGCGCGCAGTGGTTCCATGAGCGTGCGCATGCCGGGCGAAGCCCTGTCCGACGGCGGTTTCAACGAGCAAATACGGGTGAAGAACCTTAATTCCCAGCGGGTGATCAAGGCCAATATCGTTGCGCCCGGACAAGTTGAGGTCGCTATGTAACTGACATGTGAAGGTAAGACCTCTGGCGCTGCGCTTGCGCTTTTCCTACACTCGGAACCCCAGTGCTCCGTGCGAAGTCCATTCGAGACTGTTTTCGCACGAGCCCTAAAGTTATTCCGGGTCGGGCCGAAACCAAGGCAAGCGTCCTAGAACCCAGAGGTTTTTCAATCATGGTCATCGACTTCAATCGTTTGAATAGCTCCACTCCCGTGAGCGGTACAACACGTACCGCCAGCACCAAGGAAGCCGGCAAAACCGAAGCTACGGCGGCGGTCAGCGGCACTTCCAGCGTGCCGGGCAGTGGTGAGGCAGTACATTTGAGCAGCGAAGCTCAACAGTTGCAGAAGATCAGTGATTCGTTGCGTGATCAGCCAGTCGTCAACAGCGCCCGTGTGGCCGAGTTGAAGCAGGCAATCGCCGACGGCAGCTATAAGGTCGACAGCAATCGTGTTGCAAGCAAACTGCTTAACTTCGAAGCCCAGCGCTAGCCCCCGGTCTGCGCAGGGGCTTCTGGACGCTTAAACACCAGGGCATGCGATGCAAGACACTACATTGCTTCAACTGATCACGGACGACATTGCGCCAACCCGGCATTTGCTGGACATCCTGAAGGCCGAATCAGTGGCCCTTCATGGGCGCAATATGGTCGAGATGGAACACATCCTGGCGCAGAAACAGGCGCTGGTGATTGTGCTCGAGCAGCATGGACGCCGACGTACCCAGCTGATGACCAGCCTGGGTCTGCCCGCCAATCGTGCGGGACTAGAAGAAGTGGCGAAACATTCGTCAGTGGGTGAAGCCTTGTTGACCGCGGGCGATGAACTCAGCGCACTGATGAGTGAATGCCAGGCGGCCAATGAGCAAAACGGCAGCCTTATCCAGCTCCAGCAACTCACCACGGCACAGCAGTTGAGGATTCTCAACGGCGGCGACACGCCCACGCTTTATGACAGCCGCGGCTCGACGTCGGGCAAGGCCAGGCCGCGTCCGCTTAGCCAGGCGTAAGTTCTTGTATCAAGGTGCGCACCGTGGTGGCAATATGCCGCCCGCTGCCGTTATTTGCCTGGAGATGGATAGACCGTGAATGCCTCAAGCGCGGAAGATGTTCCGCAGCCCCCGAAGGTACTGACCACCCCGCTGGAAATCGCTGCCAATCTGCGGCTGCTGATGGAAAGTCATGACCCGTTGATCATCACGTTCCACGAACGCACCCAGCGTTTTCAGAGCTACGTGATCGATGTCAACCGCGACACCAATCAAGTCATTTTCGACGAGATGATCCCCCGTGACGGCGAGCGTTTCCTTGCCAGCGGTGAGCCGTTCCGGGTCGAGGGCTTTCACGACGGTGTGCGCATCGCCTGGGAAAGCAAAGCCCGGCTGACGGTGATCGAAGAACCGCGCAGTTATCGCGGCCCGCTGCCTGAAGAAGTCGTCTATCACCAGCGCCGCAATGCCTTTCGCGCGGCCCTGAAGCTGGCTTCCCTGATTGATGTCGAGATCGGTGGCGAACGGCTTAAATCCCCGTTACGCGGCAAGCTGCTGGACATCTCCGCGACCGGGTGCAAGCTGCGCTTCGAAGGCGATGTTTCCGAGCGCATGCAGCTGGGTCAGGTCTATGAGCGCTTTATCGCCTCCCTGCCCTTCGGCAACATGACCACACCCGTTGAACTGCGCTACCTGCACTTCGAAGAAAGGATCAACACCACGTTTGCCGGCGTACGCTTCCACAACATGAGTGGCCTGGTGCAGCGTCAGGTCGAGCGCCTGGTCTATCAACTGCAGCGCGAAGCGCGACGCTTCGACAAAGACGACGATTTTTGATCGTTGGCGGTAACCCGGCCGGTGCGCTCCATGGCGTGCTGGCGGGTTGCTGCAAATCAGCTGCTATCCATTCCCATAGTGCGCACGTCAAACAGCGCCCTTGATCCGGTCCCACGACGCCTCCCGCCCCGCTCACCCTCCAAAAAATCACGCTTATTCGATCAAAATGTGCGCCTCATCACGTCCGCTTGTAGGACTGTTCGCTTCCCCAGCGTGGGACGCGTCTTGAAATTTCCTGTGCCAATTTCAGGCCCCTGAGCCTGTGTTAGTTTCGCCGCTCAAACGCACTGGAGCATGGACGCTCACCGCGGCCACACTTCAGGGAAGTTTCGTCATGCGCCCCATCATCGTTCTCAACGACCCCACCCTCAAAGGCGGTCGAGTTATTCAAGGCTCGCCGTCCACGTTCCTGCACGGTCTCGAAGTCGCCCGCCATGGCGACGGCGTGCTCTGCTTCCACGGCCCCTGTGCCATCGCCGAAGGGGATGAAACCTGCCTCGTCGATGACCGGCCCATTGCCCGCGACGGGGACCGCCTTCTGTGCGGCGACTTCCTCGTCGCGACCCACGATGACTGCTGCATTCTGTAGGGGTCGTCATGAACACACTCATCAAGCGACTGTTCGGCAAACCTGTCGAGCTGCCACCGCCTCCTGCCCCTCAACATTGGGCCCAGCCGAGGCGGAACATGTACGACCGGCTCTCCGAGAAACGGCTGGCACAAGAAGCGGCCCAGCGCCTGCTGGACCGGGCCAAGCCGCGGGGTGATTTCTGCGCCCTGGGGGTCAGCGTCGAGGACGTCTGGCTTCGATTCCCCGGGCATTCTCTGGATCAGCAGCTACCTGTCCAGGACATCCCCAGACAAGCGAACGCGCTGAGTCACGATTCAAGGTTGATGGCTGCTGATGGCTCGCGCCGACTGTTGCGGCGGATCGAGATCAAAGCGATCCCCCTGCCCTCGATCGACCCGCTCACCCGCGCCATGGAACTGCTGCAGGCGACGCTGACCCAGTGTCCGCTGTTCGACCGAGTCGCGGACTGGACGCAGGTTGAAGTGCATCTGTTCCCGCCCTCCCATGTCGATCCACTGGTCTGGTTTGAGACCGTGGTGGGTGTGTGGCCCCAGGCGTGGTTGCCCGGGGGCGGTTTCCGCAGTGTCAGCCAACGGCCGGCGGCCTGGCTTGCCGGGTTGTTATCCAGCCACTTGAGCATGCCCGACCACTTGTGCCTGGGCATCGACAGCTGGGCCACTCTGCCGGCCAACGCACACGCTGCGGATCCGGCGCCCCTGGGTGAGGTGGTATCCCTTGTTTCGCTCAAGCGGGGCGCGCCCACCGATACCCCGACCACTGCCTCCGGACAGACCTTCAGTCAGCAGGTTCAGGGCCAGTTGCTGTCTGGCCAGGTCGGGCCCGTCGCCGCCGAATGGACGGAAACGGCCCTCGGCTGTCTGGCGGCCCGCGCTTCACCCGGCAAGGCCCACTGGGTGCTGGACCTCACCGACAGCGATCCAAGCAGTGCCTCGATCATTGCCGTGCCCCGCACCGCGCCCACTGCCCCGACAGGAAGTCCGACATGACCTTCGCAACACCCTCTGCTTTCAACCTCGCCGGCATCAGCCAGAATGGACGCCTGCTCGAATTCAAGACGCCACTGACCGAGCCGCTGCTGGCCGTGCGCGTCCACGGCGTCGAGCGACTCGGCCGCATCCCGCGTTACTGCGTGGATGTCGTCAGCGAGTCGACACGCATCGACCCCCACCAACTGATCGGCGAGCCGGTTCGCCTCGCCATCAAGCGCGCCGACGGCAGCCACAGTTATAAACACGGCTTCGTGGGCAGCGCGCGCTATCTGGGCAGCGACGGCCGTTTGCAGGACTGGCAGCTCGAATTCGCGCCGTGGTTCAGCCTGCTGGAATACCGCCAGGACTGCCGCATCTGGCAAGACATGACGCTGATCGACATCTTCACTGAAGTATTTCGGGGACATCCCCAGGCGCAAGGCCGCTATGAATTCAACTTGCGCCACGAGCATCCGCCGCAGTCCTACGTCACCCAGTTCAACGAAAGCGACGCCCATTTCGTGCAGCGCTGGTGCGAGCACGCGGGCATTTATTGGTACGTCGTTCATGAGGCTGACCAGCATCGAATCGTGTTCGTCGACAGCGTCCTTGACCTGCCGCCGCTGGAGCCGCAAGCGCTGCCTTTTCATACCCAGACGGCCGCGCTAAAGCACGACAGCATTGAGGAGTGGAGTCAGGCCGACACGCTGCTCAATGGCCACGTTCTGTGGAGCAGCAATAACTACCGGGCGCACCGCCAGCCGCTGTCTGCCCGGTCCCTGGGGCTCAATCCACCGAATGCGGCAAAGACGCTCGAGCGTTATGAATACCGAGGGCAATACGCGTGGCACAGCGAAGACGACGGCAACTGGCAGACACGGGTGCACATCGAGCAGGTGGAGTCCGCAGCGCGGCGCATCACCGGGCAAGGCGGCGTCCGGCACATGCTCCCGGGTCATGGGTTCGAGCTGCGCGGGCACCCGTTGTACGACAATGGCCCGCGCGAACGCCGGGCGTTCATGCTGATCGCTGTCGAGTTCTTCGCGCAAAGCAACCTGCCCGTTGCTCTGACCCGTCGCGAGCGGCCCGGCAGCCTGCAATTGCAGCTGAAAGATCTCGGTGCCGATAAACCGTCCGAGCAAGGCGAAGGGTTCTATTGCAACGCGTTCGAAGCTCAACGTCTGGACGTCCCGTACCGCAGCGCCTTTGAACACCAAAAGCCTGCTAACCCCGGGCCGCAGACCGCCGTGGTCGTGGCGCCCAACGGCGGGCCTGTGCAGACCGACGCGCTGAATCGGGTGTGCGTGCGCTTTCACTGGGACCGCCTCAGAGCGCCGGAAAAAGCACCCAGTTGCTGGGTGCGCATGCTGCAAAACAGCAGCGGCGCCGGTTGGGGCAGTGTCTATGTGCCGCGCGCAGGCGAAGAAGTGGTAGTCACCTTTCTCGACAACGACATCGACCGACCGCTGATCCTCGGGCAGGTCTACGGCGGCGACAAACCGGCATGGCATTCCACTGGCCGGATGAGCGGCTACAGAAGTCAGGAAATCGACGGGCTCGGTTACAACCAGTGGGTCATGGACGACACCACCGCCCAATTGCGCACGCAAATCCACAGCAGTCACGGCCACAGCCAGCTAAACCTCGGTTGTCTGGTTGATCAACAGGGCAATGACCGAGGCGCGTGGCGCGGTGACGGCTTTGAATTGCGCACCGAAGCCTCCGGCGCCATTCGCGCACCGCAGGGTCTGTACCTCAGCACGTGGCGCCGCACTAAGGCACAAAGTGGGCATCTGGACAGCAGCGAAGCCGGCCAGCAGTTGAGCGACGCTTTGCAGCGCATGACGGCGCTGTCCGACCAGGCCGGTCAGCACAATGCCCTGTCGCTGGAGGAAGGGGTCGACAACCTGAACCGCCTGCATCAGGCCGCCACGCATTCCCACCGCCAGGGCAATGCGACGTCGCAGGGCTATGACGCACCGCTGATCGTCGCTTCCGCGCCCGCCGACATCGCCGCTGTCACGCCTGAAAACATCCAGCTGCACAGCGGCCGCCACACCAGCCTCTCCAGTGGTGAAGACATCAACCTCGCCAGTGCACGCTCGCTGCTGGTCAGCGTGGGTCGCAGCATCAGCCTGTTTGCCCGCGACGCCGGGGCGAAACTGTTCGCGGCGAAGGGCAAGGTGGAGATTCAGGCCCAGGACGACGCCATCGAACTGACCGCCAAAGACAGCGTGCGCATCACCTCCACGGCGCGAACCATCGAGATCGCTGCCCAAGAGGAGATTCTGCTGACCTGCGGCGGTGCCTTTATCCGCCTCAAGAACGGCGATATCCAGATTCACGCGCCCGGCACCATCGACATCAAGGCGGCGAAGAAAAACATCGGCGGCGCCAGCCGGATGGACCGCGAACAGACGCCATGGCCACAAAGCACGGCGGGCCAGACGCTGACCTTGCTGGCCGGGCAAAGCAGCGCCGCCAGTCACCAGCCGTGGACCGGCATGCCTTACACGGTGTTCGCCGACGGGGTCGAGATTGAAAAGGGCGTGATGTCGAGCGACGGGAAAATCAGCGTCGAGCACCGCGTATCCCGCTCGCGCTACCGCGTCGAACTGGCCAACGGCGCCAGCTATGACATCCCGGTCAGCGGCGATTACCTCGGCGATCAGGACAACGGCGCCCGCGCCAACCGCGGCCTGCATCGCCATCAACACAGCCTGACGCCCGGTTCGGGCGAAGCACCCAGTCAATACCGCGAAGACTATGACCGCCTCAACGACCCAGACACGGAAGCCTGAAGATGAACACACCCAGCATCACCTGCCCCATCGCCACGAGCCAGACCTCATCGGCCGTCATGAACCAGCGCTGGATGGTCGAGTGCAGCGAGTATTCGCCCAAGCCTGCGACCTTCGAGCCGCTGGTGAATGGCGAGCGCGCGTTTGGCGCCGTCCACGACGCGATCATGGCGGCAAAACATTCGGTGGAGATCATCTGCTGGGGATTTCAGCCCTCGATGCAGTTCAAGCGTGGCGGTGGTCAGGCGCAGTGCATCGGCGAACTGCTGGTCACTAAGGCCTCCCTTGGCGTGAAGGTGCGCGTGCTGTGCTGGTCCGACAGCGCTCACCTCACCGCGATGTTCGCGGAGAACATGACACCAGGCCGGAACCTGGCCTCTTTTGTATCACCCGCCGGCGACTGGCGATCCACGTGGCAGCAAGCGTATGACTGGGAATGGTACCGCCGCGCCTCAACCCCTGACACCGGTGCCAGTTCGCCGGTCGAACAGGTGTTCCCCGCACTCAAGGGCTTCCGATGGATCACGTTGCAGGCACAAGAACTGTTCAAGGCGGGCGCGAAGCCATTCGAAAACATCGAGTTTGCGGTCCGCGACCTGGGGCTGGCCGACCGAGCCGAAATTGCCTATCAAATATGGACCCGCTCCCGGGAGCAAGGCGCGGCAAAACTTGAGGCGGCCGGCAAGGCAGCAGCGATGTCGGTGATCCCCACTCATCACCAGAAAATGGTGCTGGTCGATTACGAGCACGCCGACCGGGCGGTCGGTTTCGTCATGGGCCACAACATGCTCGACCCTTATTGGGACCGCGACGACCACGCCCATGCTCGTGCCGATGACGTGTACGGGCGCAACGGTTTTACGCCGAGGCAGGACATATCCAGTCGCGTCACCGGCCCGGTGCTCCAGGACCTGAATGCCAACTTCACCCAGGCCTGGCTTAAAGCAACCGGCATTGATCTGCAGACACCCCGCGAATCCCTCGCCGCACACCTAAAACCGCGCAAGGGTTTCGGCCCGCCGATGATGGCGCAGGTACTGCGCACCCAGACGGAGGTCGGCAAGCGCGACATCCGGACGATGTACCTGCAGGCGGTCAAGAACGCGACCCAGTTCATCTACATCGAGAACCAGTACTTCCGCTGGAAGCCGTTCGCCGACGCCGTTGTCGACATTGCCCGGCGCCATGCCGAAGGCGGCCGCGATCCTGGCGAACACGGCTACCTGCACCTGTTCGTCGTCACCAACTCCTCCGACGAAGGCATGGCCGACGGCGCCCTTGGGACCTTTCGCATGCTTCGGCAGTTGGGTCGCAGTGAAGTCATGCCCTCTGTGGCGCGCCTCGAACACGACGATTACTGGCAGGCGAAGCTCGATGCGCTGCACGAGGAGTACATCGCCGCGCAACGCAAACTGGCGGCTTATAACAACCGCGTAGACGCCATGGGCAAGCTGGCCGGCCCCATCGAACGGTTGGAAATCGAACGCGATGAATTGGCCAGGCAGTACGCAGAACTAAAAAGGCAGCTTAAGAGCGAGAAAAGCGCCCCCATCACTCCGATTGATGTGCCTGGTCTGAAAGTCCACATCTGCACACTTGTTGCGCCAGACTCTCCGCCCGATGACTGGCTGGAAGTGTATATCCATAGCAAGTTGATGATTATTGATGACGTGTTTACCACGTTGGGCTCGGCGAATATCAATGAGCGGAGTATGAGCTCGGACAGTGAGTTGAATATATGTGTCGAGGATCCGGCGGTGGCACGGCCGTTGAGGAGGCAGTTGTGGGGGTTGCATACGGGGGAGGAGGACGAAAAAAGTATTACGAAGGCATTTAATCAATGGCGGCGACTGTTGGACACTAACAAAGCACGGAGATATGCGCTACATAATAAGCCTGCAGAGCAACCCATATGCTCTCTTGTCGAATTCCTACGAATGAGCCCAAGCCGCAAAGATTTCGACTAACATTATGAAAAGCATAAACGCTGCCTTGTTACTAACCATAGTGATTGCAGGATGTGATTCCGGAGAGAAGCTTTTGACCAACTTTATCCCTGAAAAAGCGGATTACGATGCAGCATTTAAAAGATTGGAATTTGATTGCATACACGAAATCGATAAACTTCCGCAGCTGAATAGCGATGCGCAAACCCTATACGATTATGGGGTGTATCTAAACCAGAAAAAAGGACCAAAACAATTCGATCAGGTCGCAAGATACTATCGAATAGCGGCCGCATTCGGTCATTACCGAGCAGCGACAAGACTGCAAAGCCTTCTATCTCAAGGACTGACAAGTTCGCCACAACCGGCAAGGGAAACAATCAATCTTGTAGAGGATCTTATGGCCAGAAATATCCCAGGCGCATTTTACGACATGGGCCACTACCTGGAATTGGGATATGGGGTGCGGCAGGACGTTGAGGCGGCTCGGTATTATTTCCGACGTGCCGCAGACCTCGGAAATCCGGAAGGATTGTATTACGTCGGCGAATCATTAGCACCGATAAAGGGCGCTGGTGGGGTCGCATTTTTAATGATTCGTTGCGCTATGGAACAAGGGCATAGAGCAGCCGCAATTCGCTACGCTAATGACAGACAAGTTCAACGTGATTTCGGCGAAGCAGTTCGAGGCTTTCAAGCAGCCGTAAGAGCCGGAGAATCGTCGGCCGCTATGGGCCTGAGACTTTCTTTCTTGAGTTCGAGCAAGAAAAGTTTGCTCGACAATTTGGGGCTAGATGAGGATAAGGAAAGATCTCGTCGCTATGGACTCATTGAAGACTTCCTGCAGAGATACGAACACCTCGGCGCCAAAGTCCCGGACATCGACCAAATCGTCCCCCTCCCCCCAGCCAAACTTCCTGACTGGGATGAAACATTCGAATGGAAGCGCAAGCGGGACGCTGCAATACCTCCCTCTCCTCCCAGCCAAGAACTGATCGCGCGAATGTGTGAGGAGCAGCAACTCGATCCTGCTACGGGCTGGCCATTGAGTGGGTTGAAGTAATACCCCCTCGATGCATGAGTACTCAAGCAAACAGCAATTACAAGGACTTATATGTACTTTCACGCATCAGCAGCGTTATTAGTAGCGCTGTCTCTAACCGGCTGCGACGCTAAAGATGACAACATACCGACATTCGCTCCTGAGAAAGCCGATTACGACGCAGCATTTAAAAACTTGGAATTCGAGTGTGTGTATGAATCAACAAAGCTGCCAGTTCTCGATACTGATGCAGAAATCTTGTATCGATATGCACTTCATCTTACCCAATTGAGAGGTCCGAAGGACTTTGATATGGCGGCCCGTTACTACCGAATTGCCGCCGCGCATGGTCACTATCGTGCTGCCACAAATTTGCAAGTCTTACTGTCGCAGGGCATGACGACGGCCGAGCGTCCGGCTCAGGAAACGCTGAATTTGGTAGAAGACCTGATCAGTCAAGGCATACCGGGGGCTTAC
The DNA here is from genome assembly GCF_057291635.1 of Pseudomonas sp. 1L-C-7-B-C1. Lineage (NCBI taxonomy): Bacteria > Pseudomonadati > Pseudomonadota > Gammaproteobacteria > Pseudomonadales > Pseudomonadaceae > Pseudomonas > Pseudomonas sp. 1L-C-7-B-C1. The sequence goes on from NZ_JBXAWH010000015.1 coordinate 88,321, forward strand.
TACGATATGGGACATTATCTGGAGCTTGGGTATGGCGTACGACAAGATCCCTTAGCCGCAGACTATTACTTCAGGCGCGCCGCTGACTTAGGGAATCCTGAAGCACAATATTACGTCGCCGAGCGTCTGGTTCGAATTAAAGGAGCTGGCATGGTAGCGTCCCAGATGCGACGCTGCGCAATGGAACAAAACCATGCCGAGGCGGCATTTGTTTATGGCATAGCCCGACAAAACCACAAAGAATATCGCTTGGCATTGCTGGCATATCAGACATCCGTCATGACAGGCAACTCAACCAGCGCTCTGATACTTGAAGATAGCTTCAAAGTGAGTGACTCAGAAAGTGATGATTATCTAGGCGTTGAAAAGGACCTCGAGAGATCCCACCGTTACGATCTAATCAGAGCTTTCCTTACAAGATACGAACACCTCGGCGCCAAAGTCCCCGACATCGACCAAATCGTACCCCTCCCCCCAGCCCAACTTCCCGAATGGGACGAAACATTCAATTGGAAGCGCAAGCGCGACGCCGCCGTACCTCCATCCCCACCCAGCGAAGAATTGATCGCGCGAATGTGCGAGGAAAAGGGACTTGATCCCGCTACGGGCTGGCCATTGATTGGGTTGAAGTAACATCACTCGTGCATGATTATTTGAGCTGAAGAGCAATGTAAGGACTGGTATGAATCACTACCCATCGGCGGCGCTAATACTCGCGTTACTTCTAACTGACTGCGACGCGAAAGATAACAACATAAAGAAATTCGCTCCCGAGAAAGCCGATTACGATGCCGCGTTCAAAAATCTGGAGTTCGAATGCGTATATGAATCAAAAAAACTCCCACCTCTCGATGCTGATGCAGAGCTCTTATATCAATATGCACTGCACCTTACTCAAGTAAGAGGGCCGAAAGACTTTGATAAGGCTGCCCGGCACTACAGAATTGCCGCCGCGCATGGCCACTATCGTGCGGCGACAAATTTGCAAGCGCTGCTATCTCAGGGCCTAACAAACGCCCCGCGCCCCGCGAAAGAGACTATTGATTTGGTAGAAGATTTGATTAACCGCGGCATCCCAGGAGCTTACTATGATATGGGTCACTATCTTGAACTCGGATATGGTGTCAGGCAGGATGCTGAAGCAGCTCGCTACTATTTCAGACGCGCTGCTGACTATGGAAACCCGGAGGCTCAATATTACGTAGCTAATTTATTGGCGAAGACTGGTAAAGCTGGAGCCACCCCACTTGCGATGATGCGCTGCTCCATGGAACAGGGACATCGCGAGGCGGCGCTGAGATACGGCGTATCGAGAAAGAATGAAGGTCTATTCATTGAAGCCCTTGAAGCTTATCAATCAGCATCTAAATTCGGAAATCCCGCTGGAGCGCGCAGACTTAGAGAGGCATTTAACTACAGCAAGACAAGCAACGAAACCTATTATTTAGCAGCCGATATTGATAGCGAAAGAGCACGACGATATAGCCTTATAACTAACTTTTTGAATAAATACGAACACCTCGGCGCAAAAGTCCCGGACATCGACCGGATCGTCCCCCTCCCCCCGGCCAAACTTCCCGAGTGGGACGAAACATTCGAATGGAAGCGCAAACGCGACGCTGTCGTACCCCCATCCCCACCCAGCGAGGAGCTCATCGCGCGAATGTGCGAGGAGAAAGACCTTGATCCATCGACAGGTTGGCCGTTGAGCGGATTGAAGTAATAGCACTCGGCGCAGATTGTCGGCTACACGGAAATAAACCGTTGGAGCGCGCTAGCCGTCGAATTGGGGTCAGCCAGACGAAATCCATTTCGCAGACAGATCGCCTTCGCGAGCAAGCTCACTCCTACAGGGGCTTGTGTCGGCCAAGGTTTGAGGGTGAGACACCGAACCTGTGGGAGCGACCGGGGTGGCGCTCCCACAGAGTTCTACGGCGCAGCGGAAAAAGTGGATGGCAGCAAGATCAACAAGATCGGCAAGCCCCCATCACAAAGGCCGATCCACCCCGACATTCCGACGCACTTCAACCGCCTCCTCCGGTCCAGCCGCACCAGAATCCGCAGCCACTTCCTCGTCCATAATCGCCACTGGCCGCACAACGCCTTCACCCGACGCCACAACCCGCTCCACCATCTCTGGCTGCACTTCAGATTCAGCCGCCACATCCGGCGCAATCTCCGACGAAACCTCAGGCTCAGGCTCAACGTCCTGCATCTGATCCTGCACCACCTGTTCATCCACCCGCGGGTCAAGGGCGACCACCAGCGGCGAGCTGGACATGCTGTCAGGCATGGCGACGTGATGCAGCGGGGCGTCTTCGACCTGGTGCAGGTTGGTGACGGCTTTCGGACGGATACGCAGCACCAGCACCAGCGCCACCAAGCAGACAAAGGCGTAAAGCATGTTGCTGCCGAACATCTTCATCAGCACGCCGGACACCAGCGGGCCGATACTGGCGCCGACGCCGTAGGTCATCAGCAACATGGCGGTCAGGGACACGCGGCGTTCGCCTTCAACATGGTCATTGGAGAACGCCACCGCCAGCGGATACAGCGAAAACTGCAGCAGGGACGCCAGGAAGCCCACCGCCAGCAGCAGCTCCATCGGCACATCCGGGAGGATCGCCAGAGGCAGCGAGGCCAGCACCAGCAAGCCGGCTACACCGCGGATCAGCCAGGCACGGTCATAGCGGTCTGACAGCTTGCCCAGCGGGCCTTGCACGATAAGGCCCGCGCCGATGCAGCTGGCCATGAACAGACCGACATGCTCGGTTGACAGCCCTTGTTGCGCGGCATACAGCGGCGCCAGGCCGTAGAACGAGCCAATGATCATGCCGGCGCTCAACACGGTGGTCAGGGATTGCGGCACCCGGCGCATGAAGAACAGCGGCTCCAGCGGTGCCGGGTGCATCGGGGCCGGGTGAATGCTGCGGGTCATGGCCACCGGCACGAGGCACAGGGCGAAACACATCGCCACGAGCATCAGCAGTTCAGGGCCCAGTTGCGGGTGGATGACCAAAATCAGCTGGCCGAGCACCAGCCCCAAGTACGACGCGATCATGTAGAGGCTGAAGACCGTGCCGCGCTGCTTGGGCGAGGCCTGCTCGTTGAGCCAGCTTTCGATGACCATGTACTGGCACATCATGCCCAGGCCGACGATCATCCGCAGGAAGATCCACGCTGGCAGGTAGTCGAACAGCCCGTGGCCCAAGACCGCCGCGCCGACAATGCCGGCGCAGGTGGCGTACGCACGGATGTGCCCTATTCGGCCGATCAGCCGATGGCCGATCTTGCCGCCCAGGGCCAGACCGACATAGTTCGCCGCCATCAACGCACCGACCCACAGGCCATCGACCTGATCGGCGGCCAGACGCAAGGCAAGGTAGGTGCTGAGCAGGCCCGAGCCGATCAACATCATCAGCGAGGCAAAATACAGCGCTCGAAAGGACTTCCAGATTTGGCGCATAACGTTCCAAAAGACGGAAACCCCCGGATTCAGAGGATTTCCGAACAGCGATTCTTAAGCCTGAGCGGCCAGAATGCGGCGCTCCCAGGGAGTAATTTCGTTGAAGAAGCTGGTCAGTTCCAGGGTCTTCGACGCGACGTAGCCTTCGATGAATTCGGCACCAAACAGTTCCTTGGCCAGCGAGCTGCGAGTCAGACGTTCCAGAGCAGCGTGCAAGGTACATGGCAACGACAGATTATCGGGCACAACGAACTCACCTTGAATCGGCGGGGACGGTTCCAGCTCATGCTCGATGCCATAAAGCCCTGCAGCCAGACTGGCCGCGATCGCCAGATACGGGTTGGCGTCGGCGCCGGGCAAGCGGTTCTCGACCCGACGGGCGACCGGTGCGCTGGCCGGAATGCGCAGACCCGCCGAACGGTTGTCGTGGGACCAGCAGGCGTTATTCGGTGAAGCAAACGGATGGCACAGGCGCTGATAGGAATTGACGTTGGGCGCGAACAACGCGGTGAAGTCAGCCATCGCCGCCTGCTGCCCGCCGATGAAGTGATGAAAGCGATCAGTGGCCTCGCCCTGATCGTCGCTGAAGATGTTCTGGCCGGTGCTGGTATCGACCACGCTCTGGTGAATGTGCATGGAACTGCCGGGGGTGTGCGCCAGCGGTTTGGCCATGCACACCACCATCAGGCCGTGCTTGAGCGCGACTTCCTTGAGCATGTGCTTGAAGAGGAATGTCTGGTCGGCCAGCAACAGCGGATCGCCGTGCAGCAGGTTGATCTCGAACTGGCTGACGCCCATCTCGTGCATGACGGTGTCGCGGGGCAGGCCCAGCGCGGCCATGCAGGCATAGATTTCCTTGAAGAAGGGTCGCAGGCCGTTGTTGGAGCTGATGCTGAACGCCGACTGGCCGTCCTCGCGCCGACCGTCCAGACCGACCGGCGGCTGGAACGGCTGGCTCGGATCGGGGTTAGCCGCGAAGACAAAGAACTCAAGCTCAGTGGCCACCACCGGCGACCAGCCATGCCGGGCATAACGGGCGATGACCGATTTGAGCTGGCCGCGGGTGGACAGCGGCGATGGCTGGCCGTCGAGCTCGTCGGCGTCACAGATCGCGAGGGCGCGAGGCTCGTCGCTCCACGGCAGACGATGGGTCTGCTGCGGGTCGGCGATCAGGGCCAGGTCGCCATCGTCACTGCCATAGAATTTCGACGGCGGATAGCCGCCCATGATGCACTGCAGCAGCACGCCCCGCGCCAGCTGCAACCGACGGCCTTCGAGAAAACCTTCGCCGGTCATCACCTTCCCTCGCGGCACGCCATTCAGATCCGGCGTGACGCATTCAATTTCATCAATGCCCATCAGTCGCTGCGCGAGTGAATGGTGGTCATCGCTACTCATGACTCAAATCCTTTTCGTTGGGCAGGCCGCAGGGCGGCAAGGCGTACAAAGTAAGCGTCACGCGTTCGGAATATCAAGCGCCGAGCTTGAACCCTCTATCAAGGTGCTGCCGGGGCCGCGGTCCCGACGACTGCCAATCCAGCGTCTTGCACCCTTGGGGCAGGCCCCCGCCACGTCTCGGCTACCGATTCGACAGGTATTGGCCGAATTTTTGCTATTCAAGCTGCAAGCCGCCTTTAGACGTCATTTTTTCGGCACCGTCTAAAAGGGCCCTATGCCCCCCCATCTCGATGCCTCCAAGGGTCGTGGGGCTTTCAACCGCCCATGAGCCTTGGTGTCCATGTCGAATTCAATTCCTGTCACGAGTCCGCTGCTTCCTCCGCTGGAAGAGTTCATGCCGTTTCTGGAGGAGATCTGGGCCAGCAAGCGTCTCACCAATGGTGGCCCTTTCCATGAACAGCTGGAAGCCGCACTGGCCGAGCACTTGGGCGTCGAGCATGTCTGCCTGTTTTCCAATGGCACCCTGGCGCTGGTCACCGCGCTTCAGGCGCTGCGCGTCACGGGCGAGGTGATCACCACGCCGTATTCCTTCGTCGCCACGGCCCACTCGTTATTGTGGAACAGCCTTAAGCCGGTGTTTGTCGACATCGACCCGCTGACCAACAACCTGGACCCCAAGCGCATTGAAGAAGCGATCACGCCGGCGACCACGGCCATCCTTCCGGTTCACTGCTACGGGATTCCCTGTGACGTCGACGCCATTCAAAAAATCGCCGACACCTACGGGTTGAAGGTCATCTATGACGCTGCCCACGCATTCGGTGTTCAGCACAATGGCACCAGCGTCTTGAATCATGGTGACCTTTCGGTGCTCAGTTTCCATGCCACCAAGGTGTTCAACACCTTCGAAGGCGGCGCGATCATCTGCCACGACAGGAAGACCAAGCAGCGCATCGATTACCTGAAGAACTTCGGTTTTGCCGACGAAGTTACGATCATGGCGCCGGGCATCAACGGCAAGATGAACGAGATTCAGGCAGCGTTCGGCATGCTCCAATTGCGCCACATCGATTCTGCGCTGCAGTCGCGCAAACGTCTGTTTGATCGCTACGCCAGGGCGCTGGCAGACGTGCCCGGCATCACCTTGCTGGAACAGCCCGCAGGTGTGGACTGGAACTATGCCTATTGCCCGATTTTCATAGACGGTTCTCGGTTTGGCGTGAGCCGCGACGAAATGTACAACCGCTATCGTGCGCGCGATGTACTGGTGCGGCGTTATTTCTACCCGTTGATCACAGAATTCCCGATGTACCGCAGCTTGCCCAGTTCGGACGCTGCGAAGCTCACCCATGCCCACCTGATTTCCAGCCGCGTGTTGTGCCTGCCGATCTACCCGGACCTGACGGATGAGCAGCAGGACTCCATTATCGACATCCTGCTCAGCGCGCGCGGGGCCTGACCGATGCAACCCGTGCTCATCGCCCCTACCCGCAGCCCTGCCGGGCTTGATCAGCGGTCCAACGACCATGCACTTCTGGATCAGGGCCGTGTGGCCCTGATGCAACCGTACTTTCTTCCTTACCTGGGCTACTTTCAGCTGATCGCCGCGAGCGACTGTTTCGTGCTGTACGACAACGTGCAGTTCATCAAGAACGGCTGGATCGAGCGCAACCGTTACCTGCTGGAGGGCGAGCCGAAGTGGTTTGGCTTGCCGCTGGCAAAGGGCAGTCACTCGCAGTTGATCAATCAACGCCAGATTTCGCCACACGTTGACATCGACGCCATCATGAGCCGCCTCGCGTTTGCGTACCGCAAGGCACCCCACGCTGAGCGCACGCTGACCTGGCTCGAAGCGCTGCTGAAGTTGCCGGCGCACAACATCGCCGAGTTCAACGAGCTGGCGCTGCGCTCCTGCTGCAGCCTGTTGCGCATTCACACCCCGATCGTTCGGGCCAGTGAATGGGCGCCGGTGTCCCATGCCAAAGGGCAGGATCGCGTGCTCGAGACGATCAGGGCGATCGGCGGCACCCGTTATCTCAACCCGGTTGCAGGTGGCGCGATGTACGACAGCGTTGAGTTCGCCAACGCCGGTTACGCGCTGGAACTCCTCGAACCCGAACTTCGCGCTTACGAGCAGCTGGGTAAACCGTTCGTGCCCGCGCTCTCGATCCTCGACTTGCTGATGTTCAACGAACTGGACACCGTGAGCACCTGGGCCCGGCGCGGGAAAGTCATCGATGGATAAGGCCATGGGCGGCTTCTTCGAGCTGGAACTGCGCAGCGGTCAGGCGCTTCTACCAGGTGCCCGTGCTTACAACCTCGCACGCTCGGCGTTTCAGGCGCTGCTGCTCGCGCAGAAGGTTCGCAGGGTCTGGTTACCCCACTACTTGTGCGCGGTCATGCCCGACGCCGCACGGGCCATTGATGTCGAGGTTGTGCGTTACGGCCTGGATACCGCACTGGAGCCTGCCAGCCTGCCCTCTCTGGCCGCCGATGAGGCGTTTCTTTACGTCAATTATTTTGGGCTCAAGGACGCGTACATCCACGACACCCTGGTCAAACGGCTCCGTCACGGTTTGATCGTCGACAATTCGCAGTCACTCTTCAGCGCCGCCGAAATGGGCGTCCCCACGCTCTATTCCCCTCGCAAGTTCGTGGGCGTGCCCGACGGCGGCTGGTTGGTGAACGGCCCGGTCGATCTCCCATTGGCCACGCCTGGACAATCGGCCGATCGGTTCGAGGCCTTGCTCGGCCGCCTCGCTGGCCCACCGGAAGCGTACTACGCGGCCTTTCTCGACGTTGAGCACGCACTCGGTGCGGAAGGTTTGCGCGGGATGTCTGCTGCCACCACGCGCCTGCTCGACAGCATCGACTACCCTCACATCAAGCGTCGGCGTCAGGAAAATTTCTCCCGGCTGCACGATGCCCTCGGCCCGGTCAACGACCTCGGGGCCATGAGCCTCGCCTCAGCACCGGCGCTCTGCTACCCGTTCATTGCGCAAGATCCCGACGAGGCCGCGCGCATCCGCGAGACGTTGCTGAATGAGCGGGTGTATGTGCCGTGCTATTGGCGAGAAGTGCTGTCGGACCCTGGCGCTCCGGCGCTGGAGCGAGAACTGGCAGGCAGGCTCTTACCGCTGCCGATTGATCAGCGCTACGGCGCCGAAGACATGAACAGACTGGCCGCGATTGTCATCAACGGCCATCAGCGCCTTGCGACCGAACCCTGGAACTAAGACCACAATGACTGCTCATAGTCTGCATCAGCAAATCGCGCACCCTTACTACATCTACGCACCCGATTATCGGGAGACTTCTTCCGGCATCTGCGTGCTGCATTACCTCTGCCACGCGCTCAACATCTCGGGGCACGAGGCGTATGTGGCGCTGTGCGACGTGGTGAACCCGCAACTGCGCACACCATTCCTGACCGAAGCGATTATGGAACAGCACCGTCGAGCAGGCCGGGTGCCCATTGCCGTCTACCCTGAGGTGATCGATGGCAACCCGCTGGGTAGCGCGGTGGTCGTGCGTTACATCCTTAATCGCGAAGGTTTTCTGAACGGGCGTGATGTTGGCGCCGCCGACACCGATCTGTTTTTCTATTACGCCGAAGACTTCAAGGACAGCACGTCGCAAGGCAACATGCTGACCCTGCCGGTGATCGATTCGCAACTGTTTTGCCCTCCAGACAAGCCCACCGAACGTACGAAGAGCTATCTGTACCTGCATCGCTACCCCTACGACCAGATTGACTTCCGTCTGCTGCCGGAAGACGTAGAGCTGCTGACCTTTAAAAATCCCAAGACCCTTGCCGAGCTTGCCGAAGTTTTCAAATACGCCAAAGCTCTGTACTCGTATGAAATTTCCACGATCTGCACAGAAGCCATGCTATGCGGCTGCCCGGTCATCTATTTCAAGGGCGAGCACATTCAGACGCTTCCGTTCACGAGCTATATCGGGGACTTGGGTGCCACATTGCACGATGAGCCCGGCGGGTATGAACGGGCCCGAGATACGGTGGCTGGTGTATACGACATCTGGCTGGACATGGAGGTCGAGTTCTGGAGCCAGTTCCGCAGTTTTATCGACCTCACCCAGCACGCGGCAGACGATTACAAGCTTACTCAGCAGCCTTCCATTGAGCGGTGGCTCAAAGACCGCTACCTGACGCCTGCGCAACGCACGATCATGGCTGACTATTTGGCACGACTGCCGCGCGGGGATGTGCTTGTAGTGGTCGTGGACACAGAAAACGATCCCGAGGAGCTGAAGGCGACGCTGGCCAGCCTCGACGCATGGCAGAGCCTGGCAGAACGCGACGTGAAGCAAGTGGTTTACAGCGCCCTGACCTGTCCACCTGACTTGACGTTCGGCACTCAGTGGGAAGCGGCTGGCGAAACTGCAGCGCGGATCAACGCGCGTTTTCAAGACAGCGACGCGCAGTGGTTGCTGGTATTACGCGCCGGCGACGTGCTCTTGCCGAGCGGCATCACATGCCTGGAACCCCGCTTGTCCGAGACCCAGGCCAGCCTGATCTTCTGCGATGAAATTCACCGCTCGGGCAAAACCCTGGGCGCCGCGTTCAGACCTGATATGAACCTGGATTTCCTGCTGAGCCTGCCTGTCATTACTGCCGGCCACTGGCTCATGCGACGTGATGCGTTTTTTGCGGCCGGCGGGTTTGACCCCGACCTGCCGCAGGCGCTGGAATTCGACACGATCCTGCGCGTGATCGAGCAAAACGGCTTGCAGTGCGTGGAACACGTGGCCGAGCCCCTGCTGATCTGCGAAACACCGACCCTCGATGAAAACCCCGACGAAGTCGCCGCCCTCAGCCAGCATCTGAACCGCCGTGGTTATCCCCAGCATGCCATCGAGCAAGGCCCGGGCCGGCATTACCATGTCAAATACGGCCATGCCGATCAGCCTCTGGTTTCGATCATCATTCCGACCAAGGACCAGCTGTACCTGCTGCAGCGCTGTGTCGAAAGCATTCTGGAAAAAACCCGATACTTTCAGTACGAAATCATCATCGTCGACAACAACAGCGAAGTCGCTGACGCCGTGGCGTGGATAAGCGAAATCGAAGCCATCGGCGGCCAGAAGGTTCGCGTGCTGCGCTATCCGCACGCCTTCAATTATTCTGCGATCAATAACCTGGCGGCCCGGCATGCCAACGGCGAATACCTGGTCCTGCTGAACAACGACACGGCGGTGCTGCAAGATGACTGGCTGGAGGCGCTGCTCAACCACGCGCTGCGGCCGGAAGTTGGAGTCGTTGGCGCGAAACTGCTCTACCCGAGCGGCAATATCCAGCACGCTGGCGTCATCGTCGGGCTGGAGGGGCCTGCGGCGCATCCGTTCATCGGTCTGGCTGGCGACGCCTCCGGGTACATGCAGCGTCTGCTGGTGGATCAGAATTACAGCGTGGTCACAGCGGCCTGTTTGATGATCCGCAAATCCGTTTATGAGGAGGTCGGCGGTCTCGACGAGGAACACTTGACGGTTTCCTACAATGACGTGGACCTGTGCCTCAAGGTCGGCGCCCAGGGGTATCTGAACGTCTGGACCCCTCACGCATGCCTGCTGCATGAAGGCAGTGTCAGCCAGAAGGCCATCGACATCGCCACGTTCGAAAGCAAGCTCGCACGCTTCACCGGCGAGCAGGCGCATATGTATTCCAAGTGGCTGCCGATTCTGGCCGCCGACCCGGCGTATAACCGCAACTTGTCCCTGAACGACGGCGGCTTCCATTTCGACGGCCGATCCAAGTTGTCCTGGAAGCCGTTGTCCTGGCGACCGCTCCCCGTCGTGCTGGCCCATCCTGCGGACTCGCAACCCTCATCCAGCCGACGCCTTGTCCAACCCTTCGAGACATTGCAGGACAGCGGCGAGGTCGACGGCATGATCAGCCGTCATTTGCTCAGCGAAGTCGAATTGCAGCGGTTCGGACCGGGCGTCATCGTCCTGCAGCGGCGCATTGACGCGCCGCGCCTGCAGATGATGCGCAAGATCCATGCGTTCTCGAGCGCGTTCAAGGTTCTGGACATCGACCAGTACCCTGCCGGTCTGGACCTCACGGGTCAGGTCAACGGCCAGGGCGTGGACATCAAGCAAGCGCTCAAGGATGCCCTGAGCTATGTGGATCGACTGGTGGTGCCCACGGTAGGTCTCGCCGACCTGTTCAAGGGTTGGCACGCGGATATCCGGGTGGTGCCTACCCTGCTACCTGCCAGCTGGGGTGAGGTTGCACACACCCAGGCACTGACGCGACGGCCGCGGGTGGCCTGCCTCATGGGAGCGGTCGTTGGCGGGGACAGCCTCATGGTGGAGGCGATCGTCAAAGCGCTCGCCGGTGAGGTTGAATGGGTGTTTATGGGCAAGGCGCCCGTCGCATTGCGCAAGTACGCGCACGAGACGCATCTGAACGCCCACACACAGGATGCTCCGGGAATGCTGAGCGCGCTCAACTTGGACCTGGCGTTGCTGCCAATGACGTTGAACGCTGCCAACCACTGCCGCAGCAATACCATTGCGCTCGAATACGGCGCCTGCGCCGTACCGGTGATCACCAGCGACGTCGATGGCATGCGCGGAGCCTTGCCAATCACACGTTTGGTCAACGATGCGGCGTTGTGGGTACGCGAAATTCGGGTGCGCCTGGCAGATCGCGAAGCCGGCAGGCAGGAAGGAGCGGCACTGTGCACCGAAGTGCGTAGTGCATGGATCGGCACGCCGGGTGCCGCGCGCGATTCGCTGCGCAGCTGGTTGCCTGAATGATGCCTGCATCCCTAAATGCCTTCAGACACTCTGTGCAGGAATCAAACCCATGGCAGCGGTAAATGTCCTGGTCTTTCCTTGCGGATCGGAAAACGCCTCGGAAATACATCAGGCCCTGATGCACTCGGTCCACGTCAATCTGTTTGGCGCCTCCAGCGTAGATGACCATGGGCGCTTTCTGTTCACCCACTACGCAGGCGATCTGCCGCGCATCGACGCGCAAGATTTCGACGCCAGGTTCGCAGCTCTCTTGGCTCAGTGGGACATTCAGCTGGTATTCGCTACCCACGACAGCGTTCAGCATTATCTGTCGACACGGGTCGCCGGGTGGAAGGTGGCGCTGGTAAACGGTGACCCTGAGGCATCGCTGACCAGCCGACATAAAGCGCTGACCTACGACCTGTTTGCTGACCAGCCGTGGACACCGACCCTGTACCGGTCGGTTGAGCACGTCGAGCATTGGCCGGTGGTGGTCAAGCCGGACACGGGCCAGGGCGGCCAGGGCGTGCGCATTGTGCAGACCGTTGCAGAGGCCGACGCTGCGTCGGCGCAACTGGCGGCGCCGTTACTCGTAGAGTACCTGCCCGGGGAAGAAATCACCGTTGACTGCTTCACCGATCGAAACCACCGTATCGTCTGGCTCGGTCCGCGAACCCGCGAACGCGTTCGCGCCGGCATCGCCATGCGTTGTCGTCCCGTGGCACTGTCTGCGGAAATCGAGGCCATCGGGCAGCTGATCAACCAACGCCTGACGCTGCGTGGACCCTGGTTCTTCCAGCTTAAAAAGGACCCTGCCGGCTCATGGAAACTGCTGGAAATCAGCTGTCGGGTGGCCGGGGCAATGGTCACCCAGCGTGCCAGAGGGATCAATCTGCCACTTATGGCCGTGCTCGATTACCTGGGGCGCGACGTAATCGCTTTGCCCGTGTCTGGCGTCAATCTGGTCGAGCGCCGCATCACTACGCTGGCCGAACTGGATGAAGACTTCGACACGGTCTACATCGATTTCGACGAGACCGTGATAAAGGACGGCAGAGCCATTCCCTCGACCCTGTATTTCCTTTACCGCATGCTCGCCAAAGGCAAACGGTTGATCCTGATCACTCGCCACGTCGGCAACCCTTTGGATGCACTGGGTGAGGCGCGTATAGACCCGAAGCTGTTTGACGAAATCATCCACCTCGACAACGGCGAGAAGAAATCAGCTTTCACCCTTGGACGCGCCATCTTCGTCGACAACCACTTTCCGGAACGACTGGACGTGGCGACGACGTGCGGCATCCCGGTCTTTGATGTAGATGCTCTGGAGTTTTTCTTTTGAAATCATTCAAATTTGACAAGCTGCGTCGTTACCTTTTACGCAGGCTTCGTGACACGTGGATCAATCCGCTTAATGCTCAACATCCACACTCAGTGTTGATTTCGCGAGCGACCTATTCACCTTGGTATACCGACCCCGCCTTCATGAAGGTATTCGACACTATCAAGCACTCCACGCTGGTGGATATCTACCGTTGCTACGAACTCTGGACCCTGATGCAACAGCTTGAGCACGTGCCCGGCGAAGCCATTGAAGTGGGCGTTTGGAAAGGCGGTACCGGGGGCCTGATCGCCAGCATGCTCAAGCGCTTTCCAATGCCCAGAAAGATCTACCTGTGCGACACCTTTCAAGGCGTGGTCAAAGCTGGCGACAAAGACACGCTCTACCGGGGTGGCGAACATGCCGACACCTCAAAGGAGGCAGTGATGGAGCTGATGAGCACACTGGGGGTGACTCAGAACGTTGAGATTTTGCCAGGCATCTTCCCGGAGGAAAGCGCTCACCAGGTGGAGCACAACCTCTTCTCCTTTTGCCACATCGACGTAGACACCTACCTGTCGGCGAAGGATGTCTTCGAGTGGGTCAGCCCGCGTCTGAGCGTGCACGGCTTGGTGGTGTTTGATGATTACGGCACTTGGGGCTGCGAGGGAGTCACAGAGTTGGTACAGGAAATTGCCCAGGACCCCAATTACTTCCTGTTTCAAAACTTGAACGGGCATGCGGTCCTTATAAAGCTAAAGTCGGCGACAACAATCGGGGATGGGTTTCAAGCGTCCTCACTCAGCAGGTAAATCCGATTTCGACATGGCCTGGCGAGCCAGCGACGGGCGCATCGGGGTCATCAGTTCCTGGCTCGGCGTTTACGAAAGACCGTGATCCTCGACAGCCCGGAGCGTGAGCCCTGCATCCCGCGATCGATACGCACCCGGACTTTCCCCTGTCCATTTCTTGAACGCCCGGTGAAACGCGCTGGGCTCTTGGAACCCCACCAGTGACGCGATCTCGACCACGCTCAGTTCGGTGTCGCGCAGCTTCTGCTGGGCGATGCCGCGCCGCACGTCGTCCTTGATCCCTTGAAACGCGCAGCCCTCACGCTCCAGCCGACGGCGGAACGTGGTGGCGCTGAGCTTCAGCTCGTCGGCCATTTCCAGCAGCGTCGGCCAGTGTCCGTAATGGCTGTTGCGCAGGCGTTGATAGACTTGCGCCGCCAGCCCGCGCTGGTTGCGGTAGCGGATGACCAGCCACTGCGGCGCGGTGCGCAAAAATGATTTGAGCGACGGCAACGACTGCACCACCGGCAGACGCAGGTAGTGGCTGGAAAACTCGATCTCGGTGCGCGGCTCGCCAAAACTCAGGTTGAAACCCCACAACAGAGAATCGTCGCTGAGCCGCTGACGGCGCTGGCGAAACTGCGCGCGGTCGATGCTGATGCGGCGCCCGCCAAGCCAGCACAGCAGGCTGATCATCAGCAGCAGAAACGTCTCTTCACCGAAGCGCTGCCGGACCGGATCGTCCGTCGTGGTGTCCACCGCGAGCACCGCGCGTGGGCCACGAATGATGAGGCTGCCGCGGAAGTCGCGCAGGAACAGCCCGAAATTGCTCAGGCACTGGCGCAGGGCCTTTTCCAGGTTGGGCTCCTGAATCAGCCCCCGGCATATCAGGGCGAAGCTGCCCAGAGGCATGCCGTGGGAATCGAGGCCGAAAAACTCGTCGCCCAGTTCCTTGATCTGAATCAGCCACAACGCCGCAAACGCACTGGCCGAGACCCGCGCCGTGGGGTCGTCGAGCAGCGCCATGTCGATTTCCGCCGCCTGCAAAACCGACTGCAAACGCAGCGGCTGGTCGCGCAGCGCATGGACGATCAACTGGACGAAGTAGATCGACACTGAATCCTTTTCCCGCATGACCGCTTTTCCCTTTTTTCAATGGTGCAACACGGATCAGGCGCTGATGGTAAAGAACGCCAGCCCATCTGGACAGTTTCGGCATAGGCCCGTCCCGAACGCCGATCTAGACTTGCCCGCAGTCAGCACCGGCCGAAATCCCATTTCGCGGTGCAGCCCCCACAATTCCAATACGTGTCAGGAGTCGCCATGAGCACACCCGAAGTTTTCGTCGTCAGCGCACTGCGTACCGCCATCGGTGGATTCGGCGGTTCCCTCAAGGACGTCTCCCCCATCGAACTGGGCACCCAGGTCAGCCGCGCCGCACTGGCGAAATCCGGGATCGCACCGGAGCACATCGGCCATGTGGTCATGGGCCACGTGATCCCCACCGAAGTGCGCGACGCCTATCTTTCCCGGGTCATCGCCCTCGACGCCGGCCTCACCAAAGAAACGCCTGCCATGAACGTCAACCGCCTGTGCGGCTCGGGCCTGCAGGCCATCGTCTCGGCGGCGCAATCGCTGATGCTCGGCGACGCCCGGGCGGTGCTGGCCGGTGGCGCCGAATCCATGAGCCGTGGCGCGTACATCATGCCCCAGGCCCGCTGGGGTGCGCGCATGGGTAACGTCCAGGCGTACGACTACATGCTCGGCGCGTTGCATGACCCGTTCGCCAACATCCACATGGGCATCACCGCCGAGAATATCGCCGAGCACTACGGCATCACCCGTGCCGATCAGGACGCCCTGGCGCTGACCAGCCAGCAGCGCGCGGCCCAAGCCATCGCCGAAGGGCGTTTCGAGGGCCAGATCGTGCCGATCGAGATCGCCACGCGCAAAGGCACCGTGACCTTCGCCCAGGACGAGCACGTCCGTGGCGACGTGACCGCCGAACAGTTGGACAAGATGAAAACCGCGTTCAAGAAGGACGGCACCGTAACGGCCGGCAACGCGTCCGGCCTGAACGACGGCGCGGCGGCGCTGGTCATGACCAATGGCGACATGGTCCGCGCGCACGGCCTCACGCCGATGGCGCGTCTGGTGGCGTATGCCCATGCCGGGGTTGATCCGTCGATGATGGGCCTGGGACCGATCCCTGCCAGCCGCAAAGTGCTGGAACGTGCCGGCCTGACCGTGGCGGACCTGGACGTTATCGAATCCAACGAAGCGTTCGCCGCCCAGGCCTGCGCCGTCGCCCGTGAGCTAGGCTTTGATCCAGCCAGGGTCAACCCGAACGGCTCGGGCATCTCCCTCGGCCATCCGGTGGGCGCGACGGGGGCGATCATCGCCACCAAGGCGATTCACGAACTGCACCGGATTCAAGGCCGCTATGCGCTGGTGACCATGTGCATCGGCGGCGGCCAGGGCATCGCCGTCATTTTCGAACGTGTGTAAGGAGGTTTGTCGATGAGCATGCAACACATCGCTGTAATCGGCGCTGGCACCATGGGCAACGGCATCGCGCAGGTCTGCGCCGTGGCTGGTTTCGACGTGATCCTGCTGGACATTTCCGACACGGCACTGGAACGCGGCATGGCGACCGTGCGCAAGAGCCTCGAGCGGCAGGTGACCAAACAGACGGTGACCGTCGAGCTTGCCGAAGCCGCGCTGGGGCGCATCAGTGTCACCACTGATTACGGCCAGTTGAATGGCGCGCAACTGGTGATCGAGGCGGCCACCGAGAACCTGGAGCTGAAGTTGCGCCTGCTCAAGCAGATCGCCAGCCATGTCGACCGCGACTGCGTCATCGCCTCGAACACCTCGTCGCTGTCGATCACGCAACTGGCCGCCAGCGTCGAACACCCGGACCGGTTCATCGGCCTGCACTTCTTCAACCCCGTGCCGATGATGAGCCTGATCGAGGTCATTCGCGGTCTGCAGACGGCGGACACCACCCACATCGCGGCGATCAAGCTGGCCGAGCGGTTGAACAAGACCGCAATCACTGCCGGCAACCGCCCGGGGTTTGTGGTCAACCGGATTCTGGTGCCGATGATCAACGAAGCGATTCTGGTGTTGCAGGAAGGCCTGGCCACCGCTCAGGACATCGACGACGGCATGCGCCTGGGCTGCAACCAGCCCATCGGCCCGCTGGCGCTGGCTGACCTGATCGGGCTGGACACCTTGCTGGCGATCGTCGAAGCGTTCAACGAAGGCTTCAACGACAGCAAATACCGCCCTGCTCCGCTGCTCAAGGAAATGGTCGCGGCGGGGTACCTGGGCCGCAAGACCGGGCGTGGTTTTTTCACCTATAACTGAATGAACACCGGATGTAGGACAGCATGCTTCTGGTAGGACCGGCTTTAGCCGGGAAAGCGTCGGTGGTCACGCAGCAAATTTTGGGATGACCCTACCGGCCTCTTCCCGGCTAAAGCCGGTCCTACTAAGGCACCGCGTGCATCCAGTGAGCTTCCGGCGTACTCGAATGTAGGACCGGCTTTAGCCGGGAAAGCGTCGGTGGTCACGCCGCAAATTTTGGGGTGACCCTACCGGCCTCTTCCCGGCTAAAGCCGGTCCTACAAGAGCTCTGCGTGCGTCAATGGGAAAACAGCGAATTCCCGACCTTGCCCGCCATCTTCTCCGGTTTGATCAGGAACCGCGCCAGCGCCGGCAACAGCCACAGGGCGCCGAACATGTTCCACAGCAGCATGAAGGTCAGCATCAGGCCCATGTCGGCCTGGAACTTGATGGCCGAGAAAATCCAGGTGCACACCCCGATCGCCAGGCACAGGCCGGTGAACAACACCGCTTTGCCTGTGGATTTCAGGGTCTGGTAATACGCTTCCTGCAACGGCAGCCCCGCCCGCAGGAAACTCTCCAGTCGGCTGTAGATGTAAATCCCGTAATCGACCCCGATCCCCACCCCGAGCGCCACCACCGGCAGGGTCGCGACTTTCACGCCGATGCCCATGAACGCCATCAGCGCGTTGCCCAGCACCGACGTCAGCACCAGCGGCAGCACGATACACAGCGTCGCCGCCCATGAACGGAAGGTGATCATGCACATCACTGCCACGCACACGTACACCAGAATCAGAATGGTCAGTTCAGCCTGCTTGATGACTTCGTTGGTCGCCGCCTCGATCCCGGCATTACCCGCCGCCAGCAGAAACTCCAGGCCGTCCTTGCCGTTCTGCTGAGCGAACTCCTGCACCGCATGTACGGCCCGATCGAGGGTTTCCGCCTTGTGGTCGTTAAGGAAAATCAGCAACGGGGCCAGGGAACAGGTGTTGTTGTACAAACCGTCAGCGCGGGAAATCGAGCTGTTCAGTACGTCCTTGTTGCGCGAGAGCGACTCCCATTTCAGGTTGCCCTCGTTCATCCCCTTGATGACCTGCTTGGACACAGTCACCAGAGAAATCGCCGATTGCACCCCCGGCGTGTTTTCCATCTTCCACGACAGCTCGTTCATCGCCGACAGCGTCTGATACGCCGAGCACCCCTCGGGCGGCGTCTTGACCATCACCACCAGCACGTCGGAGCTGGTCGAATAATTGTTGATGATGAAACTGTTGTCCTGGTTGTAGCGCGAATCCGGCCGCAACTCCGGCGCGCCTTGGTCGAGGTCGCCGATCTTCAGGTTATGGCCGTACCAGAGGCCACCCACCAGCGCGACCAGTGCCAGGGCCACAGACACCCGGGCGACTTTCGGTGCGGCGAAGTTCGACAGCAGACGCCAGAACGGATGCTCGCGCACGGCATCTTCTTTACTGCGCACCACCGCTTTTTTGCTGATGCCGGCGTAGGAAATCGCCACCGGCAAGAGGATCAGGTTGGTGAACACGATCACCGCCACGCCAATGGACGCGCCGATGGCCAACTCGCGGATCACGCCGATGTCGATGATCAGCAAGGTGATAAAGCCGACGGCGTCCGCAAGAATCGCGATCATCCCCGGCAGGAACAACTGGCGGAACGTGCGACGTGCTGCGGTGAGGGCGCTGTCGGCGTCGCTGGATTGCAGAGCGATGCCATTGATCTTCTGCACGCCGTGGGAAATACCGATGGCGAAGATCAGAAACGGCACGAGCATTGAATAGGGATCGAGCCCGAAACCCACCACATGCATCAGGCCCAGCTGCCAGATAACGGCGATCAACGTGGTGCTCAACACCGCGATGGTGCTGCGGGCGCAGCGGGTGAACCACATCAGCAGGACCAGGGTAATCAGGAACGCGATGCCGAAGAACATCACCACCATGATCAGACCGTCGATCAGGTCGCCGACCTTCTTGGCGAAACCGACGATGTGAATCTCGACGTTGGGGTTCTGCGCTTCGTACTTGTCGCGGATCTTTTCTTCGAGCTGGTGGGAGAACTGGCGGTAATCCAGCGGCAGCAGTTTGCTCTGGTCGTTGGGGTCCGGGTAGAACTCCTGCAGCGGCACATCGACGATGCTCGACTTGAAGTTGTTGGCCACCAGACGCCCGACCTGCCCCGACTTGAGAACGTTATTGCGCAGCTTGTCGAGGCTCTGTTGCGAGCCGTCGTAGCTCTGCGGAATCACCTCGCCGCCGGCAAAGCCCTCCTCCGTCACCTCGGTCCAGCGCACACTGGGGCTCCACAACGACTTAAGCCCCGAGCGGTCGACGCCGGAAATGTAGAACACCTCGTCGTTGATCTGCCGCAGAGTCTCCATGTACTCCCTGGAGAAGATGTCGCCCTGTTTGGCCTCCACCGAGATGCGCACGGTGTTGCCCAGGTTCGCCAGGTCGTTGCGGTGCTCCATCATGTTCTGAACGAACGGATGACCCAGCGGGATCATCTTTTCGAAGCTGGTGGACGGGCGCACCAACGTCGCTTGCCAGAACAGGAAGACGCTGACCAGCAGGCAGATGCCGATCACCGTCTTGCGGTTGTTGAAAATCAACTGCTCCAGGCGCGTCGGCTTGTCGTGATGCTGTTGAAGGTTGCTCATGGAAACGGTTCCTCGCCTGCTTGTTCTTATTGTTGAGCGCTGTCAGCGCCCGTCGGCGAGGTGACGCGAACGCCGCCCTGTCCCACCAGAACCAGATTGCCTTTATCGTCCTCAGCCACCCCGGACAAGGAAAGCCGGTCGGGGCGATTGGCGACCGTGAAGCTTTCGCCATCGTCCGTGCTGCGCATCACGCTGCCGCCGTTACCGACCAGCACGATGGCGTTGTCTGGCATCAGCGAGGCATTGGCGATGCTGAACTCCAGCGGGCCACGCTCACCCTGCAGCGGGACAGGCTCCCACGTCGTGCCGAAATCGGTGGAACGGAACAGATTGCCGCGCAGGCCGTACACCAGCAGCGTGTTGGCCTCGGCAGTGCCGACCGCGCCAAACAGCGAGCCCTGGTAAGGGCCTTCGAGTTTTTCCCACGTCTGGCCGTCGTCCGGGGAGCGAAACATGCTGCCCTGTTCCCCGACCACGAACAGGCCGGCGTCCTTCACGTAGGCAATGCCATTGAGGTGGAACTGGTCTTCGTTGTCCAGCCGGTCGCCGATGTCTTCCCAGTGCTGGCCGCCGTCGGTGGTTTCCAGCACCGCACCATAAGCACCGACGGCAATCCCGGTAGTGAGGTCCTTGAACCAGACATCCAGCAGCGGCGCTTCGCGTTTGAGGTCTTCGAACTGTTTTGTCCAGCTGGCGCCGGCATCGCTGCTGGCTAGGATCTGCGCATCGTGGCCCACCGCCCAGCCGTGCTGGTCATCGACGAAATACACCGCCGTGAGCATCTGGCGGGTTGGCACTTTGGCCTGGGTCCAGGTTTTGCCCTGGTCATCGGAATAGAGAATGTGACCACGATCCCCCACCGCGACCATGCGCTTGCCGGCATGGGTTACGTCCAGCAGCAGGCTGCGGGAAGCTTTCGCGGATTCGAGGGCGTAGACGGCGGAATCGCCAGCGTTGGCAGGAGCGTCAGCGGGCGTGCCATCAGCGGCCAGGGCGGCGCCGCAGAAGTTCGAGGAGAGAAGCAGGGACAGAGCAGCGTGGAGAGGCAGGCTCTTGAAAAGCATCCGGGCGTTGAACTGGCCCCGAATGACCGCAAACCGAGTGCGCCGAATGACAGGCTCACGCATGAAGCTACCCCTTTCTTTATTTTTATTGGGTGCTTCAGAAGGCCGTTTCAGCCGCGCAGATGCTCTAGCCTGCACGCGACGTGGCCGTACCGAAGCGACCCCATCCTAGTCAGCTTTGGAAACGTATGACAATCGACATGACGTTATCTTTTGTTAAGCAGCGGGCGCTGATTGGCGTGTTATCACTGGGAGTGATTGAGCGAATTCACCGTGTGTAGCATCGCTGGGCCGTGGAGCTCCCATTCATCCGTCAACGGTGCCGGGCCGCTCGGCACCAGCACGGTTGTCGGCTTGGCTCAGAAAGCGTAAGTGAGCGCCAGCGTGGACATCGTCGTCCTGGCGGACTGACTGCCCGCGTCACCTGCGATACGGAAGCGATCGCCGCTGTGGGTGTCCTTGATCAGCGTGCTGCCTTTCGCCTCGGCGTACACCTGATGATCCACACCCGCCCTCACCGAAAGCTGCGGACTCACGCGGTAACTGAGCGCAACCGCCAGACTTTGCATGCGGCCGTCGTTCCCGTAGTCACCGTCGTAGGTAACGCCGGTGACATGATGCCGATCGTGATCCCGCGCCCGAACCCACTGGCTATATTTGAACCTGCCTTCCAGCGTCCAGTTGCGAAAATGGTAGAGACCGACCAGCCCCACATAAGGCGTGTCGTAGGTCTGCTGATAGGAAATGCCTTTCTCCCCCGCCGGAAATTCTCCGGACTCGTCGCGGAACCCTTCGTCCGACGAATAGGTATAACGCCCGCCTTTCGCCGACCAACCAAACTGGTTGCGCTGATAACCGAGCATCACACCCAGTGCCACATCCTCACGCTTGAGCGCCCACGCGGTGGCGGCGAAATCGGCCTGCCAGGCTTTGCTGACCTGAGTGTCCGGATGATCGGAATAGTGGCTCCAGTCGCCGCGATCCTCCTCCAGCCAGTCGTAATCCTTCAGATGCCCATCGCCCTTCGCCACCCGCGTCCAGCCGTTCAGATCAAGGGACAGCCAGTTTATCGGCTGGTACTTCACGCCCAGATGCAGTGTCGGCACCTGCTTCATGCTCCAGTTCAACTGGCTGATCTTCTGCCCGCTTTCAACGTCGTACACCTTTTCCCGCGCCTGACCATTCAACAGCCCGACCCCCAGGCTCACCCCAACCGCCCCCAGCTGGAACCGCTCCTCGCGGGTCGTCTGCGCCTCGGCCAACGCCTCGGCGTTAAACGCAGCCAGCCCTACCCATAACAGCGTATTCCTGCCCTTCATCACCCACTCCGCACTCTTCTTATTGAGATTTTTGTCCAGCGCCGCACGCAGCTGAACAAGGAGCGAAAGGATGAAGCGCCGCGAAGGAAATCTCTGCCGGGCGGTTCTGAAGGAACTGAGTGAAAGCTAAACGTTGGCGTTGGGAAATTGCCTACAAAGCCGTCGAAGGTGTGTTCAGTGACGCAACAATTTGCGCAATGGCACCCCATCCTTGAGCACCGGCGACTTGATGACGATGTAGCTGAAGTACTTGGAGATCCCGATGTTTTTGTCGAGCAGGCTTTCCACCACTTCCTGGTAGTGCTGGATGCTGCGGGTCATGAAGCGCACCAGGTAGTCGTAGCCGCCGCTGATCAGGTGGCATTCCAGCACTTCGTCCACTAGACGGATGTTGGATTCGAACTTGGCGAAGTCTTCGCGCTTGTGGTCGCTGAGGGTGATTTCGGTGAAAACGGTGACCGAATCGGTGATCTTGCCCAGGTTCAGATGCGCTTTGTAGCTGGAGATATAACCAGCCGATTCCAGCCGCTTGACCCGTTGCAGGCACGGGCTGGCGGACAGGCCGACGGCATCGGCGAGGCTGACATTGGTCATCCGGCCGTCCTTCTGCAGTTCGACCAGGATACTGATGTCGATCCGATCCAGTTTTACGAGCCCTTCCATCACGTACCTCTTGACTGCCGTTGTAAGACAATCTTCTAGCAAAATCAGCGCCGTAAAGACAGCTGATGCTGCGCCACCAGGTCAGCCATGCTGTTAATGCAGTATTCCGCCGCGCAGGGCGAAGGCTGACGCGCCCGGTGGCGGCCGATCAGGCAGCGGTCCAGACCGGCGAACGTGTCGACCGACGGTCCCGTGACGTGCAGGACCGGTTGCACCTGATCGCCCTGATCCGTGAGCCATTGCGGACCTTCGGCCAAGGAAATGAAATCTTCCGGTGCAATTCCCAGCCGCTCGCAGAGCACGCCACGGTCCTCGGCATCGCGGTCGCCGCGCACCAGCAGCCGATAGAACTTGCGCAAGTACAGCATCGCCCCCGGTGCGTCTTCGAACAACGACCAGTTGGCCGCCGAACGAGCGAAGCTCATGCCCTCCTCCCAACTGGCGTGCAGGCCCCACTTTTCCGCCAGTTGGCGATGGGCGAAGCACAACAGGCCGCTGAAGCCCAGCTCGGCGAAACGCGGATACAGGGTCGCAACGACGGCGTTGAATTCCGCCAGCACTTCATCTTTGGCCGGTTGCCCGCCGCGGCTGTCGAGCAGCGGTTGCAGCGCGGCCCAGACGCCTGAATCGCGGTCCACCAGCACTTCATCGCAATCAATCAGTAACGCTCGGTACTCTGTCAGCCCAAACCCTGTCAGCCCCAATTCTGTCAGCCCCATGTGGATTGAACCTCCTGGATGCATCTGGCCCGTAGCGGGCAAGGCACTACTTCAAATTCGAGTTCAAGACCCGTGCCAAGGCGGCGTCGAGGATCTGCACGGCTTCATCGACCTGGGCTTCTGTCGTCACCAATGGTGCGAGGAAGCGCAGCACGTTGCGATAAACGCCGCATTTGATAACCAGCAAACCACCCGCCCGGGCTTCGTCGATCACCCGTGCATTGAGGTCGGCATCCGGGGTGCGCGCGGCGTCATCCTTGATCAGCTCGATCGCCAGCATGAAACCGGTGCCGCGCACGTCGCCGATGCGCGGGTAGCGCGCCTGCAAACCGATCAGGCCGCGGCGCAGACGCTCGCCCAGGAGTTGGCTGCGCGCCAGCAGTTGCTCTTCCTCGAACGCATCGATCACCGCCAGGGCCGCCGCGCACGCCAGGGCGTTGCCGCCGTAAGTGCCGCCGAGGCCGCCGGGCAGCGGCGCATCCATGATGTGCGCCTTGCCGACCACGCCCGATAACGGCAGGCCACCAGCGAGGCTTTTGGCGACGGTGACCAGATCAGGCTGTATGCCGGCGTGCTGGTAACCGAACCAGGTGCCGGTACGGCCGAAACCGGTCTGGATTTCGTCGAGGATCAGCACGATGCCGTGCTTGTCGGCCAAGGCGCGCAGGGCTTGGAGAAACTCCGGCGGCGCGGTGAGGAAACCGCCGTCGCCCTGCACCGGTTCGATCAAAATCGCAGCCACGCGATCCGGTGCCACCTGAGTGGCGAGCAATTCATTCAGCGCAGTGATTGCGTCAACACTGCTGACACCGCGATACGCGTTCGGGTACGGCGTATGGAACACCTCCGGCGCAAACGGCCCGAAGTTCTGTTTGTAGGGTTGGCTCATGCCGGTGAGCGTGGTGCCGAGCAAGGTGCGCCCGTGGAAGCCGCCCCGAAAGGCGATGACTGCCGAACGGTTGGTGTGGGCACGGGCGATCTTCACGGCGTTCTCCACTGCTTCAGCGCCGGAGGTGAAGAACGCGGCCTTGTAGGCTTCCTGCCCGCCAATCATTTCGCAGAGGCGCTGGGCCAGGTCGAGGTAAGGCGTATAGGCCGCCACCTGAAAGCAGGCATGGGAGACTTTTTGCAGTTGAGCCTGCACGGCGGCGACCACTTTCGGGTGGTTGTGGCCGATGTTGAGCACGCCGATGCCGCCGACGAAATCCAGGTAGCGCTTGCCATCCACGTCCCACAATTCGGTGCCTTGGGCACGGTCGATCACCAGCGGGTGCGCGGTGACCAGACCACGGGGCACAAATTGCTCGCGCTGACGGAGCAAAAGAGGGGTTTCGTCGACTTTGCTGTTCATGGCATTTCCCATCGTGAGTCCGGCAACCTGGAGGCGGTTGCGATGCTGATCAGGTTACGGCGTGCGGGCAACGCACTTAGCCGAACTTGGCCCGTGAGAAATTCGGATCAACTGTTTTGGCCCCGCCTTTCAACAGATCCTGCGCCGGGCTTGGAGGATGATGTGGGCTAGCTCCCTACCCCTTCCCTTCAGCCTCTTTTCAGCAGGAAACGCCCATGGCCTTGCTCTATAAAGCCGACCCCGCGCGCGCGCCACACTGGCAGAGACTCTTCGCCGAACATGCACCGGACATCGAATGGCGCGCCTGGCCGGACGTCGGCAATCCCGAGGAGGTCGAGTATCTGGCCGCCTGGCAGGCGCCGGATGATCTGACGCAGTTGCTGCCCAATCTGAAAGTGCTGTTCGCGCTGTCGGCCGGGGTCGATCAGTTGGATCTGTCGCGGTTGCCGGCGGAGCTGCCGGTGGTGCGGCTGCTGGATCCGGGCATCACGCGGGGGATGTGCGAGTACGCGACGTGGGCGGTGTTGAGTCTGCATCGGGATATGCTGCGGTACCGCGAGCAGCAGGCGGCGCGTTGCTGGCAGGCGCATCTGTTGCAGCCGGCGGAGAACCGCCGTGTGGGGGTGATGGGGTTGGGCACGCAGGCGCAGCAGATTCTGGCGACGCTGGCGCCGTTCGGGTTTGCCTTGTCGGGCTGGGCGCGGAGTGTTCATGAGATTGAGGGCGTGACTTGTTTCGCGGGTCAATCGCAGTTGGCGGCGTTTCTGGGGCAGTGCGATATTTTGCTGTGTGTGTTGCCGTTGACGGAGCAGACGGAGGGGATTCTGGACCGGAATCTGTTTGCGTTGCTGCCGCGGGGCGCAGGGCTGGTGAATATGGGCCGCGGCGGGCATCTGGTGGAGGGGGATTTGCTGGAGGCGCTGGAAAGTGGTCAGTTGGGCGGCGCTATTCTGGATGTGTTGCAGGTGGAGCCGGCGGCGGCTGATCATCCGTTTTGGGGTCATCCGCAGGTGGTGTTGACGCCGCATGTGGCGGCGATGACGCAGCCGGCCAGTGCGTTCGGGGTGTTGCTGGAGAATATTCGGCGGTTTGAGCGGGGGGAGCGGATGGTGGGGCAGATTGATCGAAATCGGGGGTATTGAGATCTAGATCAAGATCAAAGGCGTCTGCCTGGGGGCAGACCGTTTCGCCTTCGGCGACTTACTTTTGAAAAGCACCAAAAGTAAGCAAAAGTGCCTGCTCTCGGTTTGGCCCTTCCTTCGTCAGGGTTCCTTCACTCCGGTCTCGCTCCGTGGGCCCGCTGCCATCCGCCATCCATGGCGGGGGGCAGCTCTCGCGGCATCCATGCCGCTCGGCCCACTCCGCGAAACCTGCGTTCAGCCTGCACCAAAGTCGCGATTGGCGTCGTCTGCGCTATTTGCGTATGAAGATCAAAAGCAGATCAAAATCGGATCAAGGGCTTCCCGGCTAAAACCGGTCTTACGGGGATCGCCGCCGGTCCCACTGACACAGCGCATGCTTTTAGTGGGACCGGCTTCAGCCGGGAAGTTTTTGATCTGATCGTTCCCACGCTCCGCGTGGTAATGAAGCCCCGGACGCTTTGCGTCATCGGTCTCACTGATGTACGCGCACTCATAGTGGGACCGGCTTTAGCCGGGAAGAGGCCCGCGCAATCGATATTAATTTCGCGGTGTGGCATCCGACGCCTTCCCGGCTGAAGCCGGTCCCACTGACATCAAAGGCCTGTCGGCACGGCAACATTCCGAAACTGCCCTACCGTTGACCACTCGTCGGACCGCCTGCATCCTGCGCCGCCTCAAATTGGCAGGCATCAACAAGGTCATGTTCAAGGACGACAAAAAAGATCCCTTTGGGGACGACTCGATTTTCAAAGGGCTTCCCAACGGAGGTGCGTCGTGGGCCGCATGGAACCCGCCTCCCGAACCCGTGCGGGTGCCCACTTCGATGCCAGAGCGCTGGCCGGCCCCGAAGGAGCGCACCGACAAGGTCTTCGCCAAATCCTGTACCGGGGAATGGTGCAGCACTGACGCCGGCACTGAGGTAGAGCCCGCCTCCAACTTCGGCGCGGTCATGATGGCGGGCGCCATGCTGCTGCCTTCCGCCTCCGACGCCATTGCCGCCGCACTCGGCGCAGACATGGGACTGGGCCGTATGGCCGGTGGCGGCATCATGCAGCGCAGCCACACCTGGCTGCTTCGCGGAGCAGGCGGCCCGGCGAGTCTGTTCATCGTCGGCATGCTCCCGGCGAAGATGGGCGACGGCACGCTCTACACCGACGACGAATTGCGCAACCTGACTCAGGCAACCACGCGGGTGCGCTTTCAGCTGCGCCGTGATGCAGAGGGCGAGTTGCAGATCTACGGCATTCACTCCAAAGCATCCGGCGACGACTCGGTCCGCACTGTGCAAGCCCGCTGGAATGCCGACAAAAGCGCGATGGAAGCCCATCTCAACGGCATCACTATTCTCATGACGCGCCGCCGGGGTCGATACGGGACGCTGGAACCGCTGGTCTACCCCGAAAACAGCGATGCCCGTTTAGGCACCATCCTCGTCCACCCGATCCCGGACGACACCGACAGCCAGCTCGAAGGCCTCCCAGGCGACGACATCACCGCAGAAGACCGCATCCTAGTCTTCCCCGCTGATTCGGGGCTGAGGTCGATGTATGTGGTGTATGCGCGGCCGTTTAATGGGGATCATGGGTACTATCCTCCTCCGAAAGAACTCGCCGCATTTCCCGACGCAAAGGTTGCGCCCCGGAAGACATCGGTCAAGGGCGGTGGAGGTCTGCGCAAACGCTGGAAAACCCAGGCAGGCGAGATTTTCGAATGGGACAGCCAGCACGGGGCAATTGAAAAATACAACAAGCGAGGAAAACACTTGGGAGAGTTCGACGCAGAAACAGGCACTCAAACCAAAAGTGCAGACAGCACACGCGAGGTTGAACCTTGAAATACATCGTTGAGGTATTCGACAGAGAGAGCGAACAGCTTAAGCTTGAAATCAATCTGCCCGACGGTTGCGACGCTCAATTGAGCGAAATCATGGAGTGGTCGGAACCGCAACGCGGCGACGAAGGATACGACCTGAACCGCGATCAGGCTTCAGCCATTGAGGCATTGGTTGGAAGAAAATTCTTTGATGAGGTTCATATCTTCCAACTTACATGCAATGTCGCTTAAAGCTCGATCGTTTGAAGGGGACTGATTTATTTACAGCGCTTCTCCATAAATTAATCTGTCCCCGGTCCGTTGGTGTGGCATCCGACGTCTTCCCGGCTAAAGCCGGTCCTACTGACACAACGCTTGCATTTAGTGGGACCGGCTTTAGCCGGGAAGAGGCTCGCGCAATCGCTATCAATTTCTCGGTGTAGCATCCGACGCCTTCCCGGCTAAAGCCGGTCCCACTGAGATCAAAACCTGTAATCGGTGAGCCAGACACATGCAGATCGTTCCCACGCTCTGCGTGGTAATGCAGCCCCGGACGCTCCGCGTCCCTGTGGGACTGGCTTTAGCCGGGAAGGCGTCAGCGGCCATACCGAAAAATTGATATTGCACACACCGGCCTCTTCCCGGCTGAAGCCGGTCCCACTATTGGAACGCGTAGCCTGACGGCCCTCCGTTAAACCAATTTTCCGGCAATCGCCGCCCCGACGTTTTGGGTTGAGCCCTTCCCGCCCAAATCCTGGGTGATTGGCCCCTCTGCAATCACTTCCTCAATCGCCTTCAATATCCCGTCATGGGCCGCGCGGTAGCGTTCGTCTCCGTTGCCGAGGAAGTCGAGCATCAGTGCGCCGGACCAGATCATCGCGATCGGGTTGGCGATGTTTTGTCCGTAGATATCCGGCGCGGAGCCGTGCACTGGTTCGAACAATGACGGAAACCGCCGTTCCGGGTCGAGGTTGGCCGACGGTGCGATGCCGATGGTGCCCGCGCACGCCGGGCCGAGGTCCGAGAGGATGTCGCCGAACAGGTTCGACGCCACCACCACGTCAAACCGGTCCGGCTGCAGCACGAAGCGTGCACACAGAATGTCGATGTGCTGCTTGTCCCACGTCACTTCGGGGTAGTTCGCCGCCATGAGTGCCGTGCGTTCGTCCCAGTACGGCATGCTGATGGAGATGCCGTTGGATTTGGTCGCGGCCGTCAGGCGTTTGCGCGGGCGGGTCTGGGCGAGTTCGAAGGCGAATTTGAGGATGCGGTCGACGCCGCGGCGGGTGAACACCGATTCCTGCAGCACGAACTCGTGTTCGGTGCCTTCGAACATCTTGCCGCCCACCGAGGAATATTCGCCCTCGGTGTTTTCCCGGATCACCACAAAGTCGATGTCGCCCGGTTCGCGCCCGGCCAAAGGACAGGGCACTCCGGGGAACAGTCGCACGGGGCGGATGTTCACGTATTGGTCGAAGTCACGGCGAAATTTGAGCAGCGAACCCCACAGGGAAATGTGGTCCGGCACCTTGTCGGGCCAGCCCACGGCCCCGAAGTAGATCGCGTCATAGCCTTTGAGTTGCTCGAACCAGTCGTCGGGCATCATCTTCCCGTGTTCGAGGTAGTAGTTGCAGTGGGCCCAGTCGAGCACGTCGATGCTCAGGTTGAGTTCCCACTTTTTTGCCGCCTGTTCCAGTACCCGAAGCCCTTCCGGCAGGACTTCCTTGCCAATGCCGTCGCCCGCAATCGCGGCGATTCTGAATGCCTTGCTCATTTTGCGCCCCGTGCAATGAATCAGTTCAAGCCGCCGATGTGGAAGGCTTTGACTTCAAGGTACTCGTCCAGGCCGTACTTGCTGCCCTCGCGGCCGAGGCCGGATTGTTTGATGCCGCCGAAGGGCGCGACTTCCATGGAGATGATCCCGGTGTTGAGGCCGACCATGCCGAACTCCAGCGCTTCGCCGAAGCGCCACGAACGCTTCAAGTCCTGGGTGAAATAGTAGGCGCCCAGGCCGAACGGCGTGGCGTTGGCCAGGGCCAATGCCTCGGCTTCATCAGTAAAGCGCATCAACGGCGCCACCGGGCCGAAGGTTTCCTCATTGGCCAGCAGCATGCCGGCGTGGGCGTCAGCCAGCACGGTGGGTTGCACGAACTGACTGTCGCCTGCGGGAATCCCGCCGCAGAGCAGTCTGGCGCCCTGGCTCAGGGCATCGTCGATGTGCCGGGCCACCTTGCTGACCGCCGCCGGATTGATCAGCGGGCCAATGGTCACGCCTTCTTCCAGGCCGTTGCCGACCTTGAGCTTGCCCACCTCCTCCACTAGCCGCGCGGCGAAACGGTCGTAGATGCCCGCCTGCACCAGAATGCGGTTAGCGCACACGCAGGTTTGTCCGGCGTTGCGAAACTTGCTGATCATCACCCCGGCCACGGCCTGTTCCAGGTCGGCGTCGTCGAACACCACGAACGGCGCGTTGCCACCCAGTTCCAGGCTCAGGCGTTTGATGTGTTCGGCGCTCTGGCGCATCAGCAGGCGGCCGACGGCGGTGGAGCCGGTGAAGGAAATCTTGCGCACCGCCGGGTTGCCGGTGAGTTCTTCACCGATGCCGGCGGGCATTCCGGTGATGACGTTGAACACGCCGGCCGGAATACCGACGCGCTCGGCCAGCACTGCCAGCGCAAGGGCCGACAGCGGCGTGAGGTCCGACGGTTTGACGATGACCGGGCAGCCGGCGGCCAGGGCCGGCGCGCATTTGCGGGTGATCATCGCGTTGGGGAAATTCCACGGGGTGATCGCGGCGCAGACGCCCACGGGTTGCTTGAGGGTCAGCAGGCGGCGGTCGCCACTGGGGGCCGGCATGGTTTCGCCGTAGACCCGGCGCGCTTCTTCGGCGAACCATTTGACGAAGCCGGCGCCGTAGCGGATTTCGCCCTTGGCCTCGTTCAGCGGCTTGCCCTGCTCGCAGGTCATGATCAACGCGAGGTCGTCGAGGTGGTCGATCATCGCCTGGAACCAGCGCTCCAGCAGCGCCGCACGTTCTGCCGCCGGGCGCGCGCGCCACGCCGGCCAGGCACGCTCGGCGGCTTCGATGGCCCGGCGGGTATCGAGCGCGTCCATGGCCGGAACCTGGGCAAGCAGTTCGCCGGTGGCGGGGTCGCTGACGTCCAGGGTGGCGCCGCTGTCAGCAGCGATCCACTGGCCGTTCACGTAGGCGCGTTCAGCCAGCAGGCCGGGGTCTTGCAAGCGATTCTTGAGCATGGTCGAGTCCTGATCCGAGACAGATTCCAGTCTAGGGATCTGCTTCGGACGAGGATGCCGAAAGCGTCTTCAAGCCAGCGTGCCGTGCTGAAATTCACGTCAGGACGGCAGGCTCTGCTACGCCTTCAGCGAGCCCAGCAGCCCTTGCAAAAAGCGCTCGCCGGCGTCCATCTGGCTGACTTCGATAAACTCGTCCGGCTTGTGCGCCTGCTCGATGGAACCCGGGCCGCACACCACCACCGGCACATCCAGCCGCTGCTTGAACAGACCGCCTTCGGTGCCGAAGGAGACCTTGGTCATGCCGGTGTCCGGCGCGGCGAATTGCTTGAGGAAGCTCACCGCTTCGACCGTCGGGTGGGTATCCAGGCCGGGGTAGACGTTGATGGTTTCGATCTCGATGGCCGCGACGCTGGAAAGCTTCTGCGCCTCACGCACGATCACTTCGGCGCGCTCGCGCATCTGCTCGATGAACTGATCCAGGTTGTCCGCCGGCAGGTTGCGCACCTCGAAATCCAGTGTGCACAGGTTCGGCACGATGTTCAGCGCCTTGCCGCCGCTGATGTGCCCGACGTGCACGGTGCTGTAGGGCACGTCGTAGTCGGTGTCCTGGGCGCCGTGCTGTTGCAGGTGTTGCTGGCTTTCACGCAGGGAGGCGATGAAGTCGCAGGCCACGTGAATGGCATTCACCGAGCGCGGCGCCAGGGAGGAATGCGCCTCCTGACCCCGGCAATAGGTCCGGTAGGAGCCCTTGCCCTTGTGGCCCAGCACGAATTGCATGTTGGTCGGCTCGCCGATCACGCACAGAAACGGCCGCACCGGCGCCAGGTGCAGCACATCGAGCAAGCGCCGCACGCCGACGCAACCGATTTCCTCGTCATGGGACAAGGCCAGTTGCAACGGGCGGTTGAGTGAGTGCTCGGCCGCGTCGAGCATGGCGTCGATGGCCAGGGCGATGAAGCCCTTCATGTCGCAGCTGCCACGGCCATAGATGCGCCCGTCCTGCACGGTGGCGGCGAAGGCCGGAAAGGTCCATGCCTGCCCCGCCGCCGGCACCACGTCGGTGTGCCCGGAGAGCAACACGCCGGGCTGGTCTTTCGGCCCGGTGCTGGCGAACAGGTTGGCCTTCTTGCCACTCTCGTCTTTGACGATCAGCGACTCGATGCCCTTGCTCAGCAGCAGGTCGCGAACGTAGTCGATCAGGGCCATGTTGGACTCCGACGACACGGTTTCGAAGGCCATCAGCCGTTTCAGAATCTCGAGAACGCGGGGTTTCATGAGGCGTGGCTCCGTTGCGCGGCAGGAAGGGCAAAACGTCTGATGGAGAATGCCTCGATCGGGGTCGTGGTGCGACCGGTGTCGAGCAGTTCGGCCATCACATCACCGACGCCAGGGCCGAGCTGAAAGCCGTGGCCGCAGAAGCCGAAGGCATAGAACAGGTCGTCGACGGTGCCGCTGGGGCCCATGATCGGCAGCGAATCTGGCAGGTAGCCTTCGATGCCGCTCCACACGCGGATGATGTTCAGATTCCCCACGCCCGGCAGCAGTCGGCGCATCTGCTCGGCCTGATTGAGGATGCTGCGCGGCTCGACAGCGGCGCGGCGGTTGAGCATGTCCGGTTTGCTGCGAAAGCCGCCGCCAATGACGATGTTGCCCCGGGGAATCTGGCGGAAATAAATCACCTCTTCGGCGATCTTGGTGTACACACCGATCACTGTCGGCAAGGCGTAGGGCACCGGTTCCGTGACCGCCATCTGCGGGCCGTGGGTGTCCAGCGGCACCGGCTCGCCAAACTGCGCCGAGAGTTTCTGGCCCCAGGCGCCGGCGGTGATCAACAGCTGCGCGGCGTGAAACTGACGACCGTCCGTTGTGGTGACGTGAAAATCACCGCCGACCTTCTGGACCTCGGCCACTTCAGTACGCTCTTCGATCTGCGCGCCCAGGCGCCGGGCGGCGCGGGCAAAGGCCGGGGCGGCGAGGCGCGGGTTGGCGTGGCCGTCGTGGGGGGCGTACGAGCCGCCTTTGACGTCCGTGCCGAGAAAGCCAAAGCGCTGATGCAGCTCGGCGCCACGGTAGATTTTCAGGTCAAGTTCCTCGGCTTCCGGGGCGGCGGCATACGCCTCCAGCTCGGCGATTTCGTCTTCGCGGTAACACACGCGCATGTGCCCGCTGGGGATGAATTCGAGGTCGTCGTCGATCAGTTCCGGCAGGCGTTTCCACAGTGCGTACGATCGGTTGGCCAGCGCCAGTTGCCCGAGAAAACGCCCTTGCCGGCGCACGTTGCCGAAGTTGACGCCGCTGGCGTACTGGCCGATCTGGTCGCGCTCCAGCAGGATCACCGACTGCCCGCGCTGACGCAGAAAGAACGCCGTCGCTGAGCCCATCACGCCGCCACCGACGATCACCACATCTGCTTTTTGCACGCTCATGGCGACACCTCCTCAATGAGCATCGACAAGGGTTTGACCGGCGCCTGCCCACGCTGGCGACCGACTTCCTGCACCTGCACGCCGGCCTCTGCGGCGATCACTTCAGCCCCCGCCTGGGAGCAATAACGCCCCTGGCAGCGACCCATGCCGACCCGGCTGAAAGCCTTGGCACGGTTGACTTCACACGCGTTCTTCTCGTTGACCGTGCGGCGTAATTCGCCGGCCGTGATCATCTCGCAGCGGCACACGATGGCGCTGTCGGGCAAGGCCTTCGCCTGCTCGGCGGGCCAAGGAAACGCTTCGGCCAGGCCCAGACGAAACTGGTCCATCACCGTGAGCGCCTGTTGCTGTTCATCACGCAGTCCGGCATTGAACGGCTGCTTGAGGTCTTCGAGCAGCGCCAGGGCCACTCGGCGTCCGGCGTGCTCGGCGGCATCGGCCCCGCGAATCTTCGCCCCGTCGCCCGCGGCGTAGACGCCGTTCACCGAGGTGCGACCGGCCTCGTCCGTCGCCAGCCACCATTGCCTGGAGGCTTCATCGAAGGCCATGGCGCAACCTGCCAGATCACCCAGCTGGGTTTCCGGGCGCAGGTGATAACCCAATGCGACGGCATCCGCCTGCACGGTCACGGCCTTGCCGCTGCCGGTGGTGAAACGCACGCCTGCCACGCCATTGGCGGCATCGCCCAACACCTCTAACGGTTTGACGCCGAGATGCACGGGCACTTTAGCCTGATACAGCTGCGCCAGAAATTTCATGCCGGTCCACAACAGCCCCGGTCGTGCCAGCAGTTTTGGCAGGGCTTTAAGACGCAGGCTGAAGGGCGAGGTATCAAGAACCGCGGCCACATCCGCGCCGGCTTTGACGTACTGGCTGGCGACCAGGTACAGCAAGGGCCCGCTGCCCATGAACACCACGCGATGGCCGATGGAAACGGCCTGGTTTTTCAACGCGATCTGCGCCCCGCCCAGGCTGTAGGTGCCCGCCAGTTGCCAGCCTTCAATGGGCATCAGGCGGTCGGTAGCGCCGGTGCAGAGAATCAGCGCGTCGTAGTCCAGGGTGGTGTGGCGGCCCTGATTCGCGCAGCACAACTGCCCCGGCGTGAGGTTCCACACCAGCGTGTCCGGGCGGTAATCGATGGCGCCACGGATGCGGTCGAAGGTCTGGTGCAGGTCCTTGGCCTTGTCGGCTTCGCTGCCATACAAGGTGGAGTAATCGCGGGTGAATCCGTCCGGCTGGCGGCGGTAGATCTGCCCGCCGTCGCGGCGGTTCTCGTCCACCAGAATCGGTTTGATGCCGGCCGCCAGCAAGGTTTCGGCGCAACGCACGCCGGCCGGTCCCGCGCCCACAATGACGACGCGTTGGGTGCTCAACTGTGCAGTGGCCATTTCGCCTCCGGTTGTGTGGTGACGATGTCCAGCCCGTCGCGGACTTCGTTGGAGCAGGCACGCAGGCGTTCGCCGCCACGGGTCCAGACCCAGCAATCCTGGCAGGCGCCCATCAGGCAGAAACCGGCGCGGCGGCCGCTGTCGAATTCCGACTGGCGCAGCGAACCGCCCTGGGTCAGCAACGCCACCATCAGCGTGTCGCCCTGTAATGCTTCGACCGGCGCGCCATCAACAGTCAGGTTGACCGTCGGCCGGCCCTGTTCGGCCAGCCTCACAAAACGCCCTTTCATGCATACGCTCCAAAGCTTGTGGTGGTAACGCCGCGCTGGGTCGCCAGCAGATCGGCGCCGTCGCGGTGGCAGAGAATTTCGCTGCCGTTGTCCAGCGTGCGGCGCTTCGGCGCGGTGCGGTTGCACAGGCCGTCGATGCGCACCGGGCAGCGATTGAGGAAGGTGCACAGCTCCGGCAGGTTGGCCCGTTCGCCGATCGTCGGCAGCTCGCCATGGGTCGCGCCGCAGGTTTCCAGCCAGCCCTGACGGAGCTCCGGCACCGAATGGATGAGCAGGTCGGTGTACGGGTGGTATGGCGCTTCGGCAAAGGATTCGCGGCGGCCGGCGTGGACTTTGTGGCCGCTGTACATCACCACGATGTCGTCGCACAGCGCACGCACGGTGGAGATGTCGTGGCTGATGAACAGGTAGGACACGCCCAGTTGCTGGCGCAGGTCGCGGAGCAGTTCGAGGATCGCCGCGCCGACCACGGTGTCGAGGGCCGAGGTGACTTCATCGCAGAGAATCAGATCGGGCTTGGCCGCCAACGCACGGGCCAGATTGACCCGCTGCTTCTGCCCGCCCGACAGTTCATTGGGACGGCGGTCGGCCATGTCCCGCGGCAGGCGCACCAGGTCGAGCAGCTCGCCGATGCGCGCCTGCAACGCCGCGCCCTTGAGGCCGAAATACATTTTCAGCGGACGGCTGAGGATGGTCGCCACGCTGTGCATCGGGTTGAGCGCGGTGTCGGCGTTCTGGAAAACCATCTGAATCCGGCGAAACTGCTCCGGCGTACGCTCCGACAAGCTGCCGCCCAACGGCTGGCCGTCGAAGGTCAGGCCGCCGAGGGCCGGGGTCAGCAGCCCCGCTACGACCCGTGCCAGGGTGGATTTGCCCGAGCCCGATTCACCGATCACGCCGATGGCCTGGCCACGTCGTACGGTCAGGTCGATGTCTTCCAGAACGCGGATCGCCGGCATGCCGTGCAGGTTTTTGTTGCCGTAGCCGGCGGTCAGGCCGGTGATGGTCAGCAGCGGGCTTTCTTCAGCCACGCCACAGGGCGGACGAATGCCCGTGTCAGGCCGCGCGGCCGCCAGCAGGCTGCGGGTGTACTCGTGGGTCGGTGCCTTGAGCAGCGGCGCGGTGGCGCTTTGTTCAAGGATCTGCCCGCCGTTGAGCACGACGATCTGGTCGGCCATCTGCGCGACCACGGCCAAGTCGTGGGACACGTAAACCGCCGTGGCGCCTCGCTCGCGTACCACACGTTTGAAAGCGCGCAGCACGTCGATCTGGGTGGTGACGTCCAGCGCGGTGGTCGGCTCATCGAGCACCACCAACAGCGGGTCGCTGATCAGCGCCATGGCCGCCATCACCCGTTGCAGCTGACCGCCGGAGACCTGGTGCGGGTAGCGACGGCCAATGCGTTCCGGGTTTGGCAGGGCCAGGTCACGGAACAGGCCAATGGCCTTGGCTTCCAGCTCTGGGCGGGTGCCGAGGCCATGAATCAACGGACCTTCGACCACTTGGTCGAGGAGTTTTTTCGCCGGATTAAAGGCGGCCGCCGCGCTCTGGGCAATGTACGAAACACGGTTGCCGCGCAGGCCCTGCAGCTGTTTTTCGTTCAGGGCGAGCATGTCGTGTTCGCCGACCTGCACCACGCCACCGGACAACCGGCAGCCCCGTCGCGCATAACCGAGCAAGGCCAGAGCAATCGTGGTTTTGCCGGAGCCGGACTCGCCAATCAGCGCCAATACTTCGCCCTTCTCCAGGGCAAAACTCACGCCCTTGACGATCTCCACTTCGCTGCCCGGATCGCCGGCCACCACGCGCAAGTCTTCGACGCGAATCAACTGGGTCATATCAATGGCCTCCCGAGCGTCGACCGCGTCGCGATGACAGGTAGTCGATCAGCAGATTGACGCCGATGGTCAGCGTGCCGATGGCCAGCGCCGGAATGATGATCGCCATCGCGCCCTGATTGAGGCCGCCGATGTTTTCCCGCACCAGCGAGCCAAGGTCGGCGTCGGGCGGCTGTACGCCGAGGCCCAGAAAGCTCATGCCGCTGAGCAACAGCACGATGTAGCCGAAACGCAGGCCCAGGTCGGTGAGCACCGGGTTGAGCATGTTCGGCAGGATTTCCCGGCACGCCACGTACAGCTTGCCTTCGCCCCGGGTACGCGCCACTTGCACGTATTCCAGCGCTTCGATATTCACCGCCATGCTGCGGGCCACCCGGAACGAACCGGGGATATAGCTGATGACCGCCGTGCAGATCAGCAGCGTGACCGACGAGCCGAAGGCCGAGACCATGATCAGCGCGAGCATCTTGCTGGGGATCGAAATGAACGCGTCCATGATCCGGCTGATGATTTCGTCCAGCCATTTCGGCGAAACCACCGACAGCAGCGCGCAGCCGGTGCCGAAGAAGCTGGCCAACAGCGCCGCCACCAGCGACAGACCGACGGTGAAGCGCGCCCCCACCAGCACCCGGCTGAGCATGTCGCGGCCCAGGTAATCGGTGCCGAAGGGATGCGCTAGGCTGAAGCCTTCGAAGATGTTGTCGGAGATCACTTCGCCGACCGGGTGCGGCGCCAGCCACGGGCCGAACAGCGCCACCAGCAGCCAGATCACACAGACGGCAGCGCCGACCAATCCCAGCCAGGACGGGTTGCCGGAGACCTTGGCCAGTGCCAGGGCTGAAGACGCAGGCCTGGATTTCGCAATGAGCGGGTTCATTGGTTTCTCAGCCTCGGGTTGGAGAGGATGGCGCAGAGGTCGGCAAGCAACACCAACGCCAGGTAGGCCGCGCAGAACAGCATGGTGCAGGCTTGCACCAGGGCCATGTCGCGGTTGGTCACGGCATCCACCATCAGGCTGGCGATGCCGGGGTAGTTGAAGATGGTTTCAACGATCACCACCCCGCCCAGCAGGTACGACAGGCTCAGGGCAATGGCGTTGGCAATCGGCCCGATCGCGTTGGGCAAGGCGTGGCGCAGCACGATGCGGATCGGGCTGACGCCTTTGAGGCGGGCCATTTCCACGTACGGGCTGTCGAGCTGGTCGATGACGGCAGCACGGGTCATCCGCGCCATCTGCGCCACGATCACGCAGCACAAGGTCATCACCGGCAGCGCGTAGGTGCGCAAAAACTGCAGCGGCGAGGTGATGTCAGTGGCATAGGACAGTGCCGACAGCCAACCGAGGTTGACCGCGAAAATCAGCACCGCCAGGGTCGCCACCAGAAACTCCGGCACCGCGACCATCGCCAGAGTGATGAAACTCAGGCAGCTGTCGATGCGCCCGCCCCGGCCCATGGCCGAACCGATGCCGAGGATCAGCGCCAGCGGCACCGACACCAGCGCCGTGGCGCCCGCCAGCATCAGCGTGTTCGGCACCCGGCCGGCCATCAATTCACCCACCGGCATGGCGTTGGACACCGACTGGCCCATGTCGCCGGTGAGCAGGCTCATCAACCAGTGCAGATAGCGCAACACGCCGGGTTGATCGAGCCCCAGTTTCAGGCGCAGTGCCGCCACCTGTTCCGGGGTGGCGAACTGCCCGAGGGATTGCTGCGCCGCGTCGCCCGGCAGCACGGCCGTGATCGCGAACAC
The DNA here is from genome assembly GCF_057291635.1 of Pseudomonas sp. 1L-C-7-B-C1. NCBI lineage: Bacteria > Pseudomonadati > Pseudomonadota > Gammaproteobacteria > Pseudomonadales > Pseudomonadaceae > Pseudomonas > Pseudomonas sp. 1L-C-7-B-C1. The sequence goes on from NZ_JBXAWH010000015.1 coordinate 127,109, forward strand.
GACCATGGACACGATCAACAGGGTCACGACCCCGGCACCGAGGCGCCGGCAGATCAACCACAGCGTATGGCTATTCATCGCACTGCCTCCTCAAGCGTCCAGCCACACCTGCTCGGCGAACATGTAACCCATGAAGCCGCCCAACGGGTTGGTGTCGTAGCCCTTGATGCGCTGGTCGACGCCGTCGATGTTGCTGATGAATACCGGCACGCCGATGCCGCAGTGATCGTGCACCAGGGTCTGCATGTCGCCGTACATCTTGGCGCGCTTGGCGTCGTCGGTTTCGCCCCGGGCCAGCATCAGTAACTGGTCGAACTGATCGTTCTGCCAGCCGGACTCGTTCCACGGCGCCTTGGACTGGAAGAACTGCGAGAACATCACGTCGGCGTTCGGTCGCGGGTTGATGTTGCCGAAGCTCAACGGGTGCTTCATCCAGTGGTTGGACCAGTAGCCGTCGCTCGGCAGGCGGTTGACGTCCAGTTTGAGCCCCGCCTGTTTCGCCGATTGCTGCAGCAGCACGGCGATGTCCACGGAACCGGTCGCGGCAGGCGACGCCATGACGGGCATGGTGATGCTTTCCATGCCGGCTTTCTTCAGCAGGAATTTGGCTTTTTCCGGGTCGTATACCGTCTGCGGCAAGTCGGTGTTGAAGTAGCGCGAACCTGGCGCAATCGGGTGGTCGTTGCCGACCACGGCGAAGCCACGGAAGACCGCGGACTTGACTTGTTCACGGTCCAGCAGCAGTTTCATGGCCTGGGTGAATTCCGGGCTTTTGCCGGGGAGCTGGTCCTGGCGAATGATCAAGTCAGTGTAGTTGCCCGACGGCGCATCAACGACGCGGTGTTTGGGGCTGGCGGCGATACGTGTGGTGGAGCGCGGGTTGACCTCGTTGATCATGTGCACGTCGCCGGACAGCAACGCGTTGACCCGCGACGGCTCGTCGGCAATGGCGATGAATTCGATCTCGTCGAGGTACGGCAGGCCCGGTTTCCAGTAGTTCTTGTTGCGCACGGCCACCGAACGCACACCCGGCTTGAACTCGCCGACGGTGAACGGCCCGGTGCCGATGCCTTTGTTGAAGTCGGTGGTGCCCTCGGGAACGATCAGCAGGTGCGACACGGCCAGGATCGACGGCAGTTCGGCGTTCGGCGCGCTCAGGCGGATCTGCACTTCGTTCGGGCCGGTGGCCTTGATCTCGGCGAACTGCTCCATCAGCGGCATGACTTTGGAACCGGTGAGCGGGTCCTTGTGGCGGCTGAGGGAGAACACCACGTCGGCGGCGCCGAGGCTCTTGCCGTTGTGGAAGGTCACGTCCTTGCGCAGGGTGATGGTCCACAGCGTGGCGTCGACGTTGTCGATGCGCTCGGCCAGTTCCAGCTGCGGCACCAGGTGCTTATCGAAGCGGGTCAGGCCGTTGTAGAACATGTAGTGACGGGCGTAGTCGGTGGACAGCGCGCCCTTGGCCGGGTCGAGGGTGTCGGCGGTGGAACTGGACATGCCGGCGACGCGGATCTTGCCGCCCGGTTTGCCCTTGCCGCCAGCGGTGGCTTCTTCGGCGAACAGCTTGCCGGCGCTGCCAAACAGGCTGCCCGCCCCCGCTGCGGCGACCCCGGCCAGGCCGAGCATCTGCAAGGCGTTGCGCCGCGACATGCCGCGATTGAGGCCTTCGAATACCCGCAGGCTGTCTGGGCCGGAGATAAGCTCGGGGGTGTCTTTGTGGTCAGTCATATCAAGGCTACCTGTCGATGATCGGGATATTCGAGTGCTCACGGATGTCCGGAGCGTCCTGGAAACGCAGACGACGGTGACGCTACAGCGGCGACTCAGTGCAGTGCTCAGTGCATGATTCAGTGCAAATAGTCCTGCAAGCGGTAGTACGCGCCCACGAACGGCAGAAACCAGGGCTTGCCGAAGTGCCCGGGGATCGCCGGCCATTCCAGTTCACGCCAGGGATTGGCCGCTGCGTTGCCCGCCATGACCTCCGCCATGACCTGGCCCATGTGCACGGACATCTGCACGCCATGGCCGCTGTAGCCCATGGAATGAAACACGCCGCCGTGCTGGCCGGCGCGGGGCAGACGGTCGGACGTCATATCCACCAGACCGCCCCAGCAGTAATCGATTTTCACGTTGGCCAATTGCGGGAACATGTTCAGCATCGCCGCCTGCAGCACCTTGCCGCTCTTGGCGTCGGACACGCCGTCGGACATGGCAAAACGCGCACGCCCGCCAAACAGCAGGCGGTTGTCCGGGGTCAGGCGAAAGTAGTTGCCGATCATGCGGCTGGTCACGTAGGCCCGGTGCTGCGGCAATAACTCGTCGATCAGCGCCTGGGGCAAGACTTCGGTGGCGATGACAAAACTGCCCACCGGCACGATCCGCCGGCGGTACCAGCCGAGGTCGCCGTGCTGGCAAGCGCCGGTCGCCAGCAGCACTTGGTCGGCGTGCAGCGAACCCTTGGCGGTGTTGACCTGATAACCGCCGGCGTCGGGCTTCCAGTCCTTGACCGGGGTGTGTTGGTAAATCATTGCGCCGCGTCGGGCAGCGGCTTCTGCCAGACCGACACCGAAGCGGCCGACGTGCATCTGCACGCCGTTGCGCTGCAACAAGGCGCCATGGAACTGGGTCGAGTTGACTTCGGCTCGGGTCTGCTCGGCATTCAGCAGCTCGACGTCGGCGTCCACCTCCTGGCGGATCAACTCGCAGGTGCGGGCCAGGCCTTCGTAATGCAGGGGTTTGGCCGCCAGCTTGAGCTTGCCGTTGCGCAGCAGATCGCAGGCGATCCTTTCCTGCTCGACCAACGACACCACGGTCTGCACCGCGCTCTCATAGGCCTGGTAATAGGCGCGCGCCCTGGCCGCACCGAGACTGGCGTGCAGACCGGCGTAATCCTGCGCGACGCCGGTGTTGCACTGGCCGCCGTTGCGACCGGAGGCTTCACCGATCACGCGCCCGGCATCCAGCACCACCACGCTGGCCCCCTTGAGCGCCAGCGCCCGCGCCGCCGACAGGCCGGTGAATCCACCGCCGATCACGGCCACGTCGACCTGCCCGGGCAAGCCGCCGAGTTGGGCACCGGTGAAGGCCGGTGAAGTGTCGAGCCAATAGGATTCACTGCCCATCTTTAACCCCTTATTGCGAAAACGGCGGCGCTGAAACGGCGTGGAGACGGCGCTTGAGTTACAGGCCCACCAGCGCCGGCAGTCCGCCGATGTCGGTGATTTGCTGGTACTCGAAATACGCATTCGCCGGCACTTCATGACCGCGGGCGACGAAGGCCTTGTTCTTGATCTTCATGTCGTGGGCCGGCATCAGGTCGTAACGGAAGCTCGAAGACACATGCAAGATGTCTTCCGGGCCGCAGCCGAGGTTGTCGAGCATGAATTCAAAAGCTGCCAGGCGTGGCTTGTAAGCCTGGGCCTGTTCGGCGGTAAAGACCTTGTGAAACGGCGCGCCGAGTTTGTCGACGTTGGACATGATCTGGCTGTCGCTGGCGTTGGAGAAGATCACCAGGGGAATCTTGTCGGCGATCTTCGACAGACCGGCCGGCACGTCGGCGTGGGGGCCCCAGGTCGGCACCGCGTCGTAATACAGCTGGCCTTCATCGCGGTACTCGACGCCCCAGCGTTTGCAGGTCCGGGCCAGGGCGGTCTTGAGGATCACGTCGTACGGCTGCCAGTCGCCCATGACCTGATCGAGGCGATAGGCCGAAAAGTCTTTGACGAACTGGTCCATCTGTTCAGGCTTGACGCGGTCGGCGAAGAGCTCGCGGGTCATGGTGCCCATGTGGAAGTTGGTGAGCGTGCCGTAGCAGTCGAACGTAATGAATTTGGGACGAAGAAAGCTCATTGAGTGCGGTCCTGAAGTCAGTTGAGTGTGGCAAGCGTTCACTGCCCTGGCGGCGCGTCGGCCTCGTTGCAGCACAGGTTCATTACATCACTGTGAAATCAGCATATGCCGTCTAAAACGACCCGTGCTCAATACAAACCACCGTTTTGGTGGCTGGCCTCAGCAGAGTTTGCGGTGCGCGCCAGCCTTGGGCAGGGCCTGTGTTTGTGCGCTTTTAGGGGGCTTTTGTGAGGATTGCCGGGTGGTAAGGCTTAAGAATGGGGCTTGCGGCGGCAGATAATGTTGATCGTTCCCACTCAGGCCGCGGGAACGATCATCGGGGCTGAAACGATAAAATCCGCCCCTGGCATTTGCTGCCGCCCTCGCCCCGGATTTAAGTATGAAGTTGGGTCTCGTCCCCCGCTGCGCAACGAATCTGCCGAATATCCCTCGCCCTCTTGTCAGCCCTTAAATCAGGTGGGATACAGGCGTTCAGCGCTATCTGAATAACGCATAACGGAGCCTCGCCATGTCCGCCCTCCCGCACCCTTCTTATACCTACCGCCGGATGACCGTTGCCGACCTGACCGCCGCCCATGACCTGTCGGTGCAACTGAAATGGCCGCATCGCCTGGACGACTGGGCGATGTTGCATCGGGTCAGCGACGGCTTCGTGGTCATGGACGGCAGTCGCCTGATCGGCAGCGCATTCGTCTGCCCTCAAGGTGATTTCGCGACCATCGGCCTGGTGATCGTCAGCAACGACTATCAGGGCCAGGGCATTGGCCGCCGCTTGATGGAGACGGCCCTCGCCGCGTGCGAGCCGCGTACGCCGATTCTTAACGCCACCGTCGCTGGCAAGCCGTTATATGCCAGTCAGGGTTTTGTTGAGTTCGGTCGAGTGCAGCAGCATCAGGGCCAGGCGCAGGTGCCGGCGCTTGATGAGCTGGCCGCCGGCGAAATATGCCGTGCGCTCACTGCTGACGATCACGCCGCCCTGCTCGCCCTCGCCAAAGCCGCCAGCGGCCTGGACCGCCGCGATGTGTTGCGCGACCTGCAAGTGGAGCATGCCGTGGGCATCGAGCGTGACGGTCAGCTGCGCGGCTTTGCCTTGCTGCGGCCGTTCGGACGCGGGCGCTGCATCGGGCCGGTGGTGGCAGAGAATATCCATCAGGCCAAGCACTTGATCGCGACGTTGCTGGCACAGGTGCCGGACACTTTTGTGCGCATCGACATCCCTGTGACCTGCGGTCTCAGCGACTGGCTGGAAGCGTCGGGCCTGAAGAATGTCGACACCGTGGTACAGATGGCCCGAGGCACGCCGCCCGAGGCCAGCCAGGGCGTGCAACCTTTTGCGCTGATCACCCAGGCGATCGGCTGATTTTTTACGGAGCGTTAACCATGTCATCTCCCGGTATTTTGCTGTTGGCGCGCGCTGATGGCAGCGGCGTTTCTACGTCTTTCAGCTCGGCGCCGTTGAGCGCGCTCGACCCTTTTGCCGAGGCGCGAAATGTGGCGTGGCGCGGCGATGACGGGGTGTCGGCCGGGCTTGTGCGGTTCACCGGCGACGCGTTGATCGAAGACTTTCCCTACAGCGAGACGCTGGTGGTGCACGCCGGCCATGTGGTGCTGAGCAGTGCGGAGCAGACGCTGGAGTTGGGCGTCGGTGACAGTGCGGTGATTGGCCGTGGCAGTCGGGTGGCGGTGCACGCCAGCACTGGCAGTGAGTGGGCGTTTTGTGCGGTGGATGTGGAGGGTGCGCCGGCGCGTCCCGGTTTGACGCTGTTGCCGGCGCATCTGTGGCTGGAGCCGTCGGCGACGCTGGAGCCGCCGATTTTGATCGGGCCTGCGCCGCAGTGTCGGGCGTTGAGTCTGTTCGAGGATGAGGTGACGGATTTAAAGGTTGGGATCTGGGATTCGACGCCGTATCAGCGCCATGGTCGTGCGCATCGGTTGCATGAGTTGATGCATCTGTTGGAGGGGAGCGTGACGTTGGCCGATGATGAGGGCGGTGAGGTGACGGTTAATCCGGGGGATACGGTTTTTGTGGTGAAGGGGGCGTTTTGTGCGTGGACCAGTGCGGTGTATGTGCGCAAGGTTTATGCGGTGAAATGATTTTTCAGATCAAGATCAAGGGCGTCTGCCTGGGGGCAGACTGTTTCGCCTTCGGCGACTTACTTTTGAAAAGCACCAAAAGTAACCAAAAGTGCCTGCTCTCGGTTTGGCCCTTCCTTCGTCAGGGTTCCCTCACTTCGACGACGCTCCGTGGGCCCGCGCCGAACGGACATCCATGTCCTGACGGCGCTCTCGCCGCATCCATGCGGCTCGGCCCACTCCGCGTCGTCTGCGTTCAGCCTGCACCAAAGTCGCGTTCTGCGGTGTTTGAACGTTTTGTGTTTGAAGATCAAAAGCGCTTAGTAGGACCGGCTTTAGCCGGGAAGCCTTTGATCTTGATCGTTCCCACGCTCTGCGTGGGAACGCATCCCCTGACGCTCCGCGTCACCGGTCTCACTGATGCAACGCGCGCTGTTAGTGGGACCGGCTTTAGCCGGGAAGAGGCCAGTCAGAGCGCCGACGATGTTGCGGTGTAACGCCTGCTCCCCGGTCGAACTCGCCGTTCACACCTTCAACGCATCTTCCAGAAACGCCACTAACGCTTGCACCCGCGGACTACGGAGTTTGCGTGAGGGCACGAGGAGGTTGATGGGGGCGCTGTCGAAGTTCCAATCGGCGAGGACGCGGACGAGGTTGCCGCTGGCGATGGCGTCGCTGACGTCCCATTGCGAGCGCAGCACCAGCCCTAGGCCTTGTTCGGCCCAGCGGCGGGCGACGCTGCCGTCGTTGGTGAGCAGGGCCGGTTCGATGCGCAGGGTTTTGCGGGCGGGGCCTTTGCGCAGGTGCCAGAGGGTGACGTCTTCGTCGTTCTCGCGGATGCAGATACAGCGGTGGGCGCTGAGTTGGTCCGGCGACGTCGGCTCACCGTCTTCGTGCAGATAGGTCGGGCTTGCGCACAGCCAGCGTTCGTTGGGTGAGAGTTGTCGCGCGGTCCAGAGGCTGTCGTTGAGGTGCCCGATGTGGATCACGGCGTCACTGTCGTGGCGATCCGGCCAGGGGGTTTCGCGCAGATCGAGGTGCAGGCACAGCTGCGGATGCAGCCGGATGAAACGCGCCAGCAGCGGTGCCAGTCGCTGGCGTCCAAAGCCGAACGGCGCCGCCAGTCGCAGGGTGCCGACCAGTCTTTCGTCCTTTTGCCGGAAGGATTCCGGTAGCGCTTCAAGCTGTTCCAGCAACAGCGCGCTTTCCCGGGAGAAGCGTTCGCCGTCGGCCGTCAGGCTCAGGCGGCGGGCATCGCGGTTGGCCAGGGTCAGGCCCAGCAATGTCTCCAGTTTACGCAGGCGCATGGACAGCGCCGGCGGCGAGACATTGAGCGCTCTGGCCGCCGCGCTCAGGGATTCGGCACGGCTCAGGGCGACCGCCAGGCGCAGGTCTTCGATGGAGATCATTCACTTTTACTTAATGATTGATGAGGCTGGATTGAACCACACCTTAACGACAGCTGAGTAGAGTGCAGCCTGTCCCTCGCCACCCGAGTTCCGTCATGTCTACGCCGATCGCTTCTCTCGACACCCCCGCCGCGCTGGTGGACGTCCCGCGCATGCAGCGCAACATCCAGCGCATGCAGCAGCGCATGAACAGCCTCGGCGTGCGGTTGCGTCCCCACGTCAAGACCAGCAAATGCCTGCCGGTGATTCAGGCGCAGATCGCGGCCGGTGCGAGGGGCGTGACGGTCTCGACCCTGAAAGAAGCCGAGCACTGTTTCAACCAGGGCATCAACGACGTGTTGTACGCGGTCGCCATCGCGCCCGGCAAATTGGATCAGGCACTGGCGCTGCGGCGCGCCGGCTGCAACCTGAGCGTGCTCACCGACAGCGTTCAGGGCGCCCATGCCATCGTCGCCTTCGCGAAGAAGCACGATGAACGATTCCCCGTCTGGATTGAGGTTGACTGCGACGGCCATCGCTCGGGCCTCGCCGCTGAAGGCCCAGCGCTGATCGACGTCGCGCGCATCCTGAGCGAAGGCGGCGTGCAGCTGCGCGGCGTGATGACCCACGCCGGTTCCAGCTACGAACTCGACAACCCCGAAGCCCTGCAAGCCCTCGCCGAACAGGAGCGCGCACTCTGCGTTCAGGCTGCTCAACGCATCCGTGACGCCGGGATGGCCTGCCCGGACGTCAGCATCGGCTCCACGCCCACCGCGCTGTCGGCCGTGAATCTGGACGGCGTAACCGAAGTGCGCGCGGGCGTTTATGTGTTCTTCGATCTGGTCATGCACAACATCGGCGTCTGCCAGGCCGACGAGTTGGCCCTAAGCGTGCTGACCACGGTGATCGGCCATCAGCAGGAAAAGGGCTGGATCATCACCGACGCCGGCTGGATGGCCATGAGTCGTGATCGCGGCACCCAGCGTCAGCGCCACGACTTCGGGTACGGCCAGGTGTGCAGCGAAACGGGTGAGTGGATCGAAGGGGCGTTGGTCACCGGCGCCAATCAGGAGCACGGGATCGTTACCTTGGGCGGCGCCGACAGTGCCGACCTCGCCACACGTTTCCCCATCGGCAGCCGCCTGCGCATTCTGCCCAACCACGCCTGCGCCACCGGTGCGCAATTCCCGGACTATCACGCCCTCGACGCCGACGGCGCGGTGCACACCTGGAGTCGTTTGCTTGGCTGGTGACATCGAGATCATTCACACGGCCGACGCAGCGGCGCCGGGCGGGCACTATTCCCAAGCAGTGGCCTACAGCGGCGTGGTCTACGTGTCCGGGCAATTGCCGGTGCGGGCCAACGGCGAGCACAGCGCCGATCAGCCGTTCGAAGTGCAGGCCTCGATTGCCCTCGACAACCTCATGGCGATCCTCCGGGAAGCGGGCCTGGGCCCAAGCGATTTGCTGAAAGTCACGGTCTACGTGGTGGGCATTGAACACTGGCCGGCGTTTGACCGACTCTATGCACAGTGCCTGGGTGAGCATCGGCCCGCCCGCGCCGTGGTGCCAGTCCCGGTTTTGCATCACGGTTACCTGATTGAGATAGAAGCCGTAGCCCGTGGCCTGCAACCCCATAACCTGCGTGAGGAACCTTCATGAACCCGCAAAAAAGCGATGTGCTGGTAATCGGCGGCGGCGTCATGGGCGCCTCCTCGACGTTTTTCCTGCAGCGGCGCGGCCGCTCGGTCACCCTGCTGGAACGCGACCAGATCGGTCAGTACGCCAGCGGCGTGAACTTCGGCAACGTCCGTCGCCAAGGTCGTTATCTGGGCCAGCTCGAACTGGCAAACCGGTCGTGGGGATTGTGGAAACGTCTGCCGGAGCTGATCGACGACGACCTGGAATTCATCCCCAGCGGGCACATGCGCGTGTGTTATCGCGAGGACGAAATCGCCGAGCTGGAGGCCTACGCCGCTGCGCCAGAGGCCGAGCAACTGGACCTGAAAATCTATCGCGGCGCCGAGTTGCACGAGCGGTTTCCCTTCCTCGGCGCAGAGGTCAAGGGCGGCTCTTACGCGCCTCACGACGGTCACGCCAATCCGCGTCTGGCGGCCCCGGCATTTGCCCGCGCGGCCGGTCGGCTTGGCGCACGCATTGAGGAGCGCACCGAAGTCGCGGACGTGCAAAAGGTCGGCGGACAGTTCCACGTCACCACCACCGACGGGCAATTGTTCGTCGCCGAGCAGCTGTTAATCACCGCCGGCGCGTGGGCGACCAGGCTGTCTCAACAGTTCGATGAACCCGTGCCCCTGGAGCCCAACGGTCCGCAGATGTCGGTGACGGAACCTGTGCCCTACGCGTTGCCGACGGTGATCGGCGTGTTCACCAAGATCAAGGAAGAGGTGATCTACTTCCGGCAGATCCCGCGCGGCAACATCATCATCGGTGGCGGCGCTCGTTGCGCGCCGGACATGGTCAACCGCCGGGCGTTTTTCAAGCCTGAAAGCCTGCTCAATCAGATGCGTCAGATGAAGCGGCTGGTTCCCGGCGCCGAGAAACTCAACATCATCCGCACCTGGAGCGGCATCGAAAGCTACACGCCGGACTCCCTGCCGGTCATGGGCCGCAGCGGCATGGTTGACGGGCTGTTTTACGCCTTCGGTTTTTGCGGCCATGGCTTTCAGCTCGGCCCTGGGGTGGGCGATGTGATGGCCGAACTGATCAGCACCGGCAGCACCAGCACGTCCATCAGCCCCTTCGACATTCGCCGGTTTACTCAGCCATCACTCGTACCGCAATTGGCGACCAGCCTACTCAGCACAGGAAAACTCATATGAGCGACGCCTACGTTTATCGCATGGCCACGGCGGCCGACATGCCCGCCGCCCACGCGCTCTCCGTGCATTTGAAGTGGCCCCATCGCGAGGCAGACTGGGCGATGGTGCAGCGCACGTCCGAGGGTTTTGTCGCTGACCATGACGGGCAATTGGTGGGCGTGGCGTTTGCCTGCCATCAGGGGGCTTATTCGTCCATCGGGCTGGTGATCGTCAGTGATCAGCACCAGAGCAAAGGCATTGGGCGCCGGTTGATGAGCCTGTGCCTGGACGCCGCCGCGCCGCGCACGCCGATCCTCAATGCCACTGAATCAGGGGCGCCGCTGTATGTGAGCATGGGTTTCGTCGAATACGCGCGGATTCAGCAGCATCAGGGCGTGCCTCAGTTGCCGCCTATATTTGCGACTGCAGGCGCGGTCGGTCGCGAAGTGACCCAGGACGAATACCCGCAGGTGATCGAACTGGCCAACGCCGGCAGCGGGCTGGATCGCACGGCGGTCCTCAATGATCTGCTGCCGATGGCGGAGTGTGTGGTGGGCGTCGAGGTGCACGGCCAACTGAAAGGCTGCGCCCTGCTCCGCCGTTTTGGTCGCGGGCACCTTATCGGGCCGGTGGTTGCGCAGAATCTGGAGCAGGCGCAACAGATGATCACGCACTTGCTGGACCTGATCCCCGGCGCGTTTGTGCGTTTCGATATTCTGGCTGATTGCGGGCTGGTGGAGTGGCTGGAAGGTCTGGGGCTGCCATGCGTTGATCGCGCGCCCCGCATGGTGCTGGGCGAACCGCCGGAGTCACGGGATGGCATTGTCCAGTTTGCGATGGTGACCCAGGCGATTGGGTGACAGTTGATTGGATGCAACACCTGGTGGGAGCGCACGCAATCCGTTGTGGGACCGGCTTTAGCCGGGAAGGCGTCATGCGTCACACCGCAAATTTGATGGCGCTCACACTGGCCTCTTCCCGGCTGAAGCCGGTCCTACAAAAACAGACCGCATGCATCCCGCCAATCAGGCAGCGCACGCAATCCCTTGTGGGACCGGCTTCAGCCGGGAAGGCGGCAGCGGCAACACCGATGGATTCAGCAGATTCTCCCTTGCAGGCCGCAACAACGGCATCTTTTGCCTGGGCCGGTTTGTTAGCGTATCGACACGTCAGGACTCGCTGTTCGCAGCACTTATCACCGCTCCAGGGAGCTAGCTGGATGACCTCATACGCTTCAAATACCCACGGCATCGAGCTGCAAAACGCCGGGCAGTTCTACATCAACGGCGAGTGGATATCCCCCGCTATCCACGCCAGTTTGCCCGTGGTCAATCCGGCCACTGAAGAGGTGGTCGCCGAGGTCGCGCGGGGTTCGGCCGAGGACGTTGATCGCGCCGTCGCCGCAGCCCGCGCTGCCTTCCCTGGCTGGTCAGCAACACCGGTGGAAGAACGCGCATCGATCCTTGGCAAAATCCACGAACTCATCCTTGAGCGCAAAGAATCCCTCGCCCAGGTCCTGTCCCTGGAAATGGGCGCGGCCATCAGTTTCTCCCGCGCCATGCAGGTGCCGCTGGCCGCCGAACACGTGCGGGTCGCCCGGGATCTGCTCTCCACCTACCCCTTCAGAACCGTTGAAGGCAGCACCGCCATCGAACGCGAGGCCATCGGCGTCTGCGGCCTGATCACGCCGTGGAATTGGCCGCTGTACCAGATCACCGCCAAAGTCGCGCCGGCCCTCGCCGCCGGCTGCACCGTGGTCCTGAAACCCAGCGAGCTGTCGCCGTTGAGCGCCCTGCTGTTCGCCCAACTGGTCCACGACGCCGGCCTGCCTCCCGGCGTGTTCAATCTGGTCAACGGCAGTGGCCCGGACGTCGGCGCCGCCATCGCCGCGCACCCTGACATCGACATGATCTCCATCACCGGCTCCAACCGCGCCGGCGCCCTCGTCGCGCAAGCGGCGGCAGTGACGGTGAAACGCGTGACCCAGGAGCTGGGCGGCAAGTCGCCGAACGTGATGCTGCCCGACGCCGACTTCGCCAAGGTCGTGCCGCTGGGGGTGATGTCGGCCTTACGCAATGTCGGGCAGTCGTGCAGTGCACCGACCCGCATGATCGTGCCCCGCGCCCGCCTCGCCGAAGTCGAAGCACTGGCCGCCGACACCGCCAACGCGTTGATCGTCGGTGACCCGCAATCCCCCGACACCCAACTCGGCCCGATTGCCAACGAGGCCCAGTTCAGCCGCGTCCAGGCGATGATCCAGACCGGCATCAGCGAAGGCGCAAAATTGCTGTGCGGAGGGCCGGGCCGCTTGAAAGGGTTTGAAAAAGGTTATTACACCAAGCCAACGGTGTTCTCCGAAGTCGACTCAGCCATGCGCATCGCCCAAGAGGAAATCTTCGGGCCGGTGCTGTGCATCCTCGCCTACGACACCATCGACGAAGCCGTGGCAATCGCCAACGACACGGTCTATGGCCTGGGCGCCCATGTGCAGGCGCAGGACCTCGAACTGGGCCGCGCCGTCGCCTCGCGCATTCGCGCCGGGCAAGTGCACCTGAACCACCCGGCGTGGGACCCGATGGCGCCCTTCGGCGGCTACAAGCGCTCTGGCAATGGCCGCGAGTATGGCGTGCAAGGGTTTGAAGAATACCTGGAGACCAAGGCGATTATCGGCTTCAACGCATGATCGCCCGCTCGCCGGAATTTTTGGACGTCTCCAATTGTGGGACCGGCTTCACCCGGGAAGGCGTCATTCGTGACACCGCAAAATGGATGGTGCACGAACCCGCCTCTTCCCGGCTAAAGCCAGTCCTGCCAAGGTATCGCGTGCAAGACAGCATCCGAAGCCGCTAAAACCATAAATCAGCGGCCATAAAAAGGGCTGTCCGTGCAAACGGACAGCCCTTTTCAACATCAGCCCGATTTACGCCAGGCTTTTGCTCACCACTTCATACACGTCCGGCGACAGCAGGCCGGAAGCGAGGATGCGCTCCAGTTCCGCTTTCATCAGCGCTTGGCGCGCGCTGTCGTATTTGCGCCAGCGGGTCAGCGGCGCCAGTTGGCGGGAGGCGATCTGCGGGTTGAAGCCGTTCAGTTCGATGACCAGATCGGCCAGGAAGCGATAGCCCGAGCCATCCGCTGCATGGAAGTTGATCAGGTTCTGCCCGGCAAAGGCGCCGATCAAGGCACGCACCTTGTTCGGGTTCTTCATGGTGAACGCCGGGTGCTGCATCAGCGCTTTCACCCGCTCCAGCCCGCCCGGCAAGGTGCTGCCGGCCTGCACGCTGAACCACTGATCCATGACCAGCGCGTTGTCCTTGAAGTTTTCCGCGAACACTTCCAGCGCCTTGGCCTTCTCGGCCTCGAACGGCGAGTTCACCAGCACGGCCAGCGCGGTCAGGCGCTCGGTCATGTTGTCGGCGGTGTCGAACTGGTCGATGGCGGCGGCCAGCACCTCCGACTTGCCGGTCAACATCAGGTACGACAGCGCGATGTTCTGCAGCGCACGACGGGCGAAATGCTCGGACGCGGCCACGTACGGCGTCTGCTTCGACAGTTCGCGGTTGGTCTGGTAACGCTGCCACAGCGCGTCGCTCAGGTTGTCGGCCAGTTGCTGACGGGCAAACTCGCGCGCGGCGTGAATGGCGTCGACGTCCGCCACTTCGCTGATTTCGATCAGATACGCCTCGCCCGGCAGCGAGAGCATTTCCGCGACCATGGCCTGATCCAGGCTTTCGTCTGTCAGCACGGTGTGCAACGCAGTGATCAGACGCTGATCCATGACCAGGGGCTCGCCTTTCTGGTGCAGGGCGATCAGGTCCTGCAGCACCTGGACCGACAGTTGCTGACCGGCGTCCCAGCGGTTGAAGCCATCGCTGTCGTGCTGCATCAGGAACATCAGCTGATCGCGGTTGTACGGGAAGCTCAGTTTGACCGGTGCCGAGAACCCGCGCAGCAGCGAAGGTAGCGGCTGCTCGGCGATGTCGATGAAGGTGAAGGTCTGCTCGGCTTCGGTTACCGACAGCACGCGGGAAGTGTTCACCGCCGGTGCTTCGCCGTGCAGGCGCAGTGGCAGCTCCTGACCTTGAGCGTCCAGCAGACCCATGGCGACCGGGATCACGAACGGCAGCTTCTGATCCCCCGGCTGGCCAGGCGTGTTCGGCGTGCTCTGACGGAAGGTCAGGCTGTAGGTCTTCGCGGCAGCGTCGTAAGACTCGCTGACCGCCAGACGCGGCGTGCCAGCCTGGGAGTACCAGCGCTTGAACTGCGTGAAGTCGACACCGTTGGCGTCTTCCATGGCCTTGACGAAGTCGTCGCAGGTCACGGCCTGACCGTCGTGGCGCTCGAAGAACAAGTCGCTGCCCTTGCGGAATCCTTCCACGCCCAACAGCGTGTGGATCATGCCGACCACTTCCGCGCCCTTCTCGTACACGGTCAGGGTGTAGAAGTTGGAAATCTCGATGAAGCTGTCCGGGCGCACGGCGTGGGCCATGGGGCCGGCGTCTTCGGCGAACTGGTGGGTGCGCAGATAGGCAACGTCCTGGATGCGCTTAACCGTGGCCGAGTTCATGTCGGCAGAGAAGCCGGAATCACGGAACACCGTGAAGCCTTCCTTCAGCGACAGCTGGAACCAGTCGCGGCAGGTGACGCGGTTGCCTGTCCAGTTGTGGAAGTATTCGTGGGCAACGATCGCTTCGACGCGCTGGTGAGCAGCATCGGTGGCGGTTTCGGCGCGGGCCAGCACGGCGCTGGAGTTGAAGATGTTGAGGCCCTTGTTCTCCATGGCGCCCATGTTGAAGTCGTTGACGGCGACGATCATGAAGATGTCCAGATCGTATTCGCGGCCGTAGACCTCTTCGTCCCAGCGCATGGACTTCTTCAGGCTGTCCATGGCGTGCTGGCATTTGTCGACGTTTTCCGGCTCGACGAAGATGCGCAGCGTGACCTTGCGCTGGCTCATGGTGATGAAGGTGTCTTCGATGCACCACAAGTCACCGGCCACCAGCGCGAACAGGTAGGCCGGCTTCTTGAACGGGTCTTCCCATGTCGCCCAGTGGCGGTCGCCGTCCTCGGACGGGCCGGCGGCGATCAGGTTGCCGTTGGACAGCAGGATCGGGAAGGCCTGCTTGTTGGCGCTGACGGTCGTGGTGAACTTGCTCATCACGTCCGGGCGGTCGAGGTAATAGGTGATCTTGCGGAAGCCCTCGGCCTCGCACTGGGTGCAGAACATGCCGCTGGATTTGTACAGGCCTTCCAGGGCGGTGTTGGTTTCCGGGTGGATCTTCACGGTGGTGTCGAGGGTGAAGGTCTCGGACGTCGGCTGCACGGTCAGGCTGTCAGAGGTCAGCTGGTAGCCGTTGTGTGACAGGTCGCCCTCGGACAGGTCGACATCCGCCAGTTTCACCGACAGCAGCTCGAGCTGCTGGCCGTCGAGTTCCAGCGGTGGCAAGGCCGCGCCCTGGGCCAGCGCGGCGCGCTCCGGGTTGCGGCGCATCACCAACTGCGCGTGGACAAGCGAGTGGTCGTCGAACAATTCAAACGTCAGGTGGGTCTCGTCAATGAGGTACTCCGGCGCCTGATAATCCTTCAGGTAAATCATTTTCGGCTGGTCGGTGCGCATGCTGTTGTCCCTTCTTCTGCTAATACGGGCTACTGATGCACGGCGAGTTGATACGCCGTGTACTTGCGAATATTGATCACGCCGGTGTCGAAGATCAGGTACTGCCCTTTGACGCCCAACAGGGTGCCCTCGGCGACCGGATTCTTGTCCAGGTTGAAGCTGACGATCTTGGTCGGGTAGGCCTCTACCGGGTATCGGATCTCGATGGGCTCGACATCGTTCATCACCTGAATGGCCTGCAAACCAAAGCGCATCTGCAACGCGACCAGGCCTTCGGCGCAGTACTCGAACAGTTGCTGACGAATCGCCGCCAGGTCAACCGCCGGTGCGTCGCCCTTGAGTAGCGCGCGCCAGTTGGTGCGGTCGGCCACCTGACTGCGGAACAGGTCTTCAACGAAACCGGATTGCTGGCGCGTGGCGCAACGCACGATCGGCAACGCCTGACTGGCGCCCTGATCCAGCCAGCGGGTGGGCAGCTGGGTGGCACGGGTGATGCCGACTTTGACGCCCGACGAGTTCGCCAGATAGACCACGTGATCGGTCATGCAGAACTGCTCGCCCCACGCCGGATCGCGGCAGGTGCCATGCTCGTGGTGGCAGCGTTCGGGGCTCATGATGCACAGGTCGCACTGGGCCAGCTTGAGCATGCACGGGTAGCAATAACCCTGGCTGTAGCTGGTCTTCGTGCGCTTGCCGCAATGGCTGCAATGAATCGCACCCAGAAATTCAAGGCGCACGGTCTTGCCGATCAGCGGGTTGACCGGGATCTGTGAATCACCCAGCCGGAACGCGTATTCCACCCGCGAGGCCTCAAGCCGCGTGGACATTTTGTTGACGGAGCCTCTGCCGATTTCAATCAATGAATGGAGTCCGATTTGAACAGGATATTGGGCACCGGCGCCGACTTCGACGCGCATTCTTGCGGGCCCATGTAGCCGATACGCTGGTCTTCGGGCACGTTGCGCACTTCCCAGGCAATCAGCGCCTGCAGCGACAGCTCACGTTGTTCCTGGGTCAGCTTGCGGCCGTCGGACCATTTGCCGATCTCCACCGCCAGCTTCAGGCTTTCGTAGACGTCCGGGGTGATGTTTTCGATCATTTCGACAAAAGAGGACATTGGGTTCTCCCAGAATTAAGCGGGCGATTTTAATGTTTGCGGCGGGCCAGTGCACCGCCCACAAGACCTGTAGCACAACCGATGATCAGTCCGCCGACGTGGGCGCCGTTGGCGATTTCGCCAAACCCGAGCACACCGACCACACCAGACAGGCACACCACCAGCCAGATCAGCATCATCCCCAGAACACCGCGTGGTAGACGATACATGGGGTTGGGGGCGAGCAATTGAAAGATCCAGCAATGGCCAAGCAGGCCATAAAGTACCCCGGACAGCCCGCCGAACAGGCTCGGGCCGCTCCAGAAATACTGGCCGTAGTTGGAAAACGCGCTGAACGCCAGGGTCAGGCCGAGCAGCTGCCACCTGCCCTGGCGCATTTCGATGCGCCGGCCCAGCTCCCAGAACCACAGCGCGTTCATCACCAGGTGCAGCAGGCCGAAGTGAATCAACATCGGGGTGACGACGCGCCACCACTGCCCCGCAGCCAGCGACGTTTCCACCGGCAGGAAGCTGATGTACTCGCCGTTGACGCGGAAGTCGTTGAAGGTCAGCCAGCTCAAGGCCTCGAAGTTGTCGCCGAGCAAGGTGACGCCGGCGACGATCAGGCAGATCAGCAATATCGCACTGGTGACCGGGCTGCTGCGAACTTGCGCCAGCGGACTTGGCCTGCTCATGGCCACGACTTCGCGGCCCGGTGGCAACTGCGCGGTCGGGTCACCTTCGGGGTATTGCTGATAAAGCTGGCGGATGTCGTCGGCCAGTTGCGGCGCATCGGGCACCCACAGCACCTGCTCGCCCGCCTCTTCGCTGACCCGATGGGGCACGTTGAGGCGCCGCAGCAGTTCGACAAAACCACTCAGGTCGGTGTGAAGCGGCAGGCGTAAGACAGCAACCGGACTCATTGACCCACCTCCGGTCGGGTGACGTCGACCCAGACGAACTTGTTCGGGTCGATCTGGGTTTCCTGGTCCAGCCGATAGGCGACCAGCTTGCCGTAGAGCACGGCGCTGTAATCCAGGCACGCCAGATTCGGACGGATAGCCGCGGGAATGCCGCTGCGCCAGTAATGGCCGACGAACAACAGCGGTTCATTGGCGCCGTAGCGCAGCAGCGCGTTTTTCTCGCTGGGGGACAGCGGCCGCCGCGCCACCGGTTCCGGCAGCGCGTCAGGCTGGAACACCACGTCGCCGTAGGTCTGCGGGTCGTCTTCCCAGAATTTGGTGCGGAACGAGGCGCGGGTCAGGCCGTCGCCGCCGGTCAGGGTCATGCCGTGGGGCAGGCGCATGTCGGTGCCGCGCAGCAGGCGATCAAACACCGCGCTGGCAAAACTGCCGGGCTCCGCCGACGCCTGCACGAAGGCCTGATCGATGCGGCCGTCGCCGTAAACGCTGCGCAATGGCGCGATCAGGCTGGCATCCCAACAGGCGTGGACGACCCGGAAGCGCTCGGCGTCGATGAACAGCGGCAACTGATAAAACCATTTGAGAAAGTCGTGCCAGTCACCCGGATGCTGCTCGAACTGCGCCAGGGTTTCGCCCAGCAGGCGGGCATGGCGCGGCGTGTGTTCGCGCACCCACTCATGGCCGCTGTCGGGCGGCGCGGGGGTGCTCCAGCCCAGCGCGTTGAATTCATGGTTGCCCATGATGCAGAACGCCTGGCCGGCCTCGACCATGTCACGGACGATGTGCAGCGTTTCGCGGATGCGCGGGCCGCGGTCGATGAGGTCGCCGAGGAACACGGCAATGCGTTCAGGGTGGCGCCAGACGCCGGCCTGAAAGCGGTAACCAAGGGTGTCGAGCAAGTGCTCAAGGGTCTGGGCACAACCATGCACGTCACCGATCAGATCGTAGCCACGCGCGGGATCGAGCATCAGTCGCTCCCGCCGCCAAGCCGACTGCCCCAACCGAGTTTGGTCCGGCAGACTTCGTAGTAATTGTGATCGAGCGGGTGAATGAGTCGCAGCTTCTGCGGCTTCTTTTTCACGGTCACAGTGTCACCCGGCGCGCAGGTGAAGTGGTTCTGGCCATCGCAGGAAACCTGTGGGTAGATCGTCATGTCCTTTGAGACAACGATTTTCAGCTCACTGTTTCCGTCCACGACAATCGGCCGGCCGGACAGCGTGTGCGGGTACATCGGCACGATGACGATGGCGTCGAGTTTGGGGTGCATGATCGGGCCGCCCGCCGACAGCGCGTAGGCGGTGGAGCCGGTGGGCGTCGCAACGATCAGGCCGTCGGCCTTCTGGCTGCAGACGAACTGGCCGTCGATGTAGATTTCGAACTCGATCATCCGCGTGGATTTGCCGGGGTGCAGCACGACATCGTTGAGCGCGTCGCCCTGGCCGATCGCTTCACCGTGACGGCGCACTTCGGCTTGCAGCAGGAAGCGGTTTTCCACCAGATAGTGGCCGTCGAGCACTTCGGCGACTTTGACTTCCAGCTCGTCGGGGCGGATGTCCGTCAGAAAGCCCAGGCTGCCACGGTTGATGCCCAGCACCGGCACGTTGTGCTTGGCCAGCGCACGGGCAGCGCCGAGCAGACTGCCGTCGCCGCCGACGACGATGACCATGTCGCAGACTTCACCGAGCATCTTGCGCGAAGACGTCTGCAAACCATGGCCCGGCAGGACCTCGGCGATGGCGTCTTCGAGGATCACATGCAGGTGCCGCGATATCAGGAATTTCTTGAGTCGGCGAACGGTCTCCACCACCTGGGTACTGCCCAGGCGACCAATGATGCCGATATTTCGAAATTGCTCCATGGGGCTCCCGCAGGCGTGATGCGTGTAAAGAACGCGATTATGGGCGAAGGGGTCGGGTGCGGCAAATGAAGCGCTTCGCCCACCGTGCTATCACCTCGACGTTGCCGCAAAAACATAGCGTCCGCAGGAGCCGGCTTGCTAGCGAAGGCGGTGTGCCAGTCGGCGGATTGAGTGCTGGTTAATCGCGTTCGCCAGCAAGCCGGCTCCTACAGTGGATTTACGCCAAACACGCAATTGGCGTCGGGCATCGCTGGCGATATTGATCACGTGGGCGCGAGCGCCCCTCACCCGCTATCCTGCCTCGATGAATAACCCTTTCCCGACCCTGAGCACCCTGCCCCGTCAGCTTCGTACGCCCACCGTGCGTGACCTGGCGTGGGTCATTCTGTCGCCGCCCCTGCTGGCTGAAACCCAATGGCCCCACCGTCACCCACTCAGCGGCAGCGACTGGGTGCAGCAGCCCGAAGCCCTTGAAGCTTTTTTAAAGCAGCTGGATCAAGACGGCAGCGCACTCAGCGACTGGCTGGCGAGAAGTTCGACGCGGCGGCTGGGGCTGTATTACGAGCGGCTCTGGCAATTCGCGATCCAGCAGGCGCCCGGCGTGGAGCTGCTCGAAGCGAATCTGCCCATCCAGGGCGAAGGCCGCACCCTGGGCGAGCTGGACCTGCTGCTGGGTGACAGGCATGGCGTTCACCATGTCGAGCTGGCGATCAAGTTGTATCTGGGGGTTGAGGATCAGGACGGCGACGATCCGGCCCATTGGCTCGGCCCCGGCTCTCTCGACCGGCTGGATCTGAAGCTCGCCCACCTGAATCAGCATCAACTGCCCATGTCAGGGCGCCCGGAAAGCGCAGCGATCCTCGCCGAACGCGGTGTGAACACCTTCAGCGCGTCGCTCTGGTTGGGGGGTTATCTGTTTTATCCCTGGCCAAACACCGCAGCTTCGCCCCGAGGTGCCCACCCCGAGCATCTGCGCGGGAGGTGGCTGCATCAAAAGGACTGGCAGGTCTACGCAGAAAACAGCCTGGAGGGCCGCTGGCAATTGCTGCCGCGTCCGGCCTGGCTGGCGCCGGCGCGCTGCGACGACGCCTGGACACCGGGCCAGTTTCAGGACTGGCTAAACGCCCTCGACCCGCTGGCGCCGGCGCAACTGCTGGTGCGCCTGACCCGCCATGCCGACGGCCACTGGGAAGAGGCCGAGCGGGTGTTTCTGGTGTCGGACCTGTGGCCGAACCTGCCGGACCCGCGCCGCGTTACAGACTCAGTCGCAGCACCAGCGCCGCCAGAGTGATCAACAGCACCGGTACGGTCAGCACGATGCCGACGCGGAAGTAATAGCCCCAGCCGATGGTCACGCCCTTCTTCGCCAGCACATGCAGCCACAACAAGGTGGCAAGACTGCCGATGGGTGTGATTTTCGGGCCGAGGTCGCTGCCGATGACGTTGGCGTAAATCATCGCTTCCTGCAGCACGCCGTGGGCGTGGCTTGCATCAATGGACAACAGGCCGATCAGCACCGTCGGCAGGTTATTCATCACCGAGGACAGCAGTGCCGTCAGTACGCCTGTGCCCATCGCCGCGCCCCACAAACCATGCTCAGCGAAACGATCAAGCCAGGTCGCGAGGTAATCGGTCAGGCCCTGATTACGCAGGCCGTACACCACCAGGTACATGCCCAGGGAGAAAATCACGATCTGCCACGGCGCGTCTTTCAGCACCTTGCGCGTGGAAATGCGGTGGCCCTTGGCGGCAATGCCCAACAGGATCGCCGCGCAAACGGCGGAGATCGCACTGATGGGAATCCCCAGCGGTTCCAGGGCAAAACAGCCCACCAGCAAGATCCCCAGCACCCACCAACCGGTCATGAAGGTCGCGCGGTCCTTGATCGCCGAAGACGGTTCGGCCAGTTGCGAGGCGTCGAAGGTTTTCGGGATGTCGCGGCGGAAGAACAGCATCAGCACCGCCAGCGTGGCGGCGACGCTGACCAGATTCACCGGCACCATCACCGAGGCGTAGCGGTTGAAACCGATGCCGAAATAGTCGGCGGACACGATATTGACCAGGTTGGAGACCACCAGCGGCAGGCTCGCGGTGTCGGCAATGAACCCTGCCGCCATCACGAAGGCCAAGGTGGTCGCCGGCGAAAAGCGCAGCGCCAGCAGCATCGACATGACGATGGGGGTGAGGATCAGCGCGGCGCCGTCGTTGGCGAACAGCGCCGACACCAGCGCGCCGAGCAGCACGATAAACGCGAACAGCCGCCGCCCCTTACCGTTACCCCAACGCGCCACGTGCAGCGCAGCCCAGTTGAAAAACCCGGCCTCGTCGAGCAGCAGGCTGATGATGATCAGCGCAATGAACGTCCCGGTGGCGTTCCAGATGATGTGCCAGACCTGGGGGATGTCACTCAGGTGCACCACCCCGAACAGCAGGGCGAGCACGGCGCCAAAGGTTGCACTCCAGCCGACACCGAGGCCCTTGGGTTGCCAGATCACCAGGGTGATGGTGACCAGAAAAATCGCGACGGCTATCAACATCTTTTTGGAGTTCTCGGGAGCAGGATGGCGAGGATGCCCAACAGCGGCAGGTAGGAGCACAGCGTGTAGACATAGACGATGCCGTGAAGGTCCGCGAGGTGACCCAATAATGCGGCGCCGATGCCGCCGAAGCCGAACATCAGGCCGAAAAAGATGCCAGCGATCATGCCGACGTTGCCCGGCACCAGTTCCTGGGCGTAAACGACGATGGCCGAGAACGCCGACGCCAGAATGAAACCGATGATGACGCTGAGCACGCTGGTCCAGAACAGGTCAGCGTACGGCAGCGCAATGGTGAACGGCGCCACGCCCAGAATCGAGAACCAGATCACCGCCTTGCGGCCAATGCGATCGCCAATCGGCCCGCCGAAGAACGTGCCCGCCGCCACCGCTGCCAGGAACATGAACAGATGCAGCTGCGAGCTGGCGACCGTCAGCTGGAATTTGTCGATCAGGTAGAAGGTGAAGTAGCTGGTGAAGCTGGCCATGTAGAAGTACTTGGAGAACACCAGCAGCGCCAGCACCACCAACGCGCCGGTCACCCGACGTTTCGACAATCCGTGTGTCGCCGCCTGGCCGGCCTTGATCTTGAACAGCGCCAGGTGGGCCTTGTACCAGCGGCTGATGGCGTACAGCAGGCCCACGGAAAACAGCGCCACCAGCCCGAACCAGGCGATATGCCCCTGACCGAACGGAATGATGATCGCCGCCGCCAGCAGCGGTCCGATAGCCGATCCGCTGTTGCCGCCCACCTGGAAGCTCGACTGCGCCAGGCCAAAGCGCCCGCCTGAGGCCAGCCGGGCGATGCGCGAGGCTTCGGGGTGGAAGGTCGACGAGCCGATGCCGATCAACCCTGCGGCGAGCAGGATCAGCGGAAAACTGCCCACGGTCGCGAGCATCATCACCCCGCCCAGAATGCACAACGAGCCGACTGGCAACACCAACGGATTGGGATGACGATCGGTGAAATAGCCGACCCAAGGCTGCAGCAGCGACGCCGTGACCTGAAACGTCAGGGTGATCAAGCCGACCTGGGTAAAGCTCAAGCCGTAGGAGGCCTTCAGCATCGGGTAGATCGAGGGCAGGATCGACTGGATCAAGTCATTGAGCAGATGCGCCAGCGCCACCGCACCAATGATGCGCATGACCAAGGGGCTTGATGGCGTTGATTGCGGAGCGGGAACGGGTTGGGTATCGGTCGCGGGCACGGTTGCAGGGCGGGTAACGGCCATCAGGTCCATCCATCGAACGTTGATGCGCCGTCGGACTCGTTACAGAACATGTCAGCGGCACAAGGGGTCGCCAATGTGCCATTTTTTGGGGCGCCGCTGCCATGTTTTGTTGCGGATTTGTGCGTTGGGTTGCGTGAAGCAGGGGCGACAGTCAGATCGCCGTCTGCAATCTCCCCCGCGCAGTCAACGAACCTTCTACCTCATGCAGCGACACTTTGGACGTCTCCGGCAACGCCAGTCCGCCCGCCAGCGCCAGCAGCGCAATCACGATCAGGTAAAACGCCGGTGCCAGGTTGCTGCCCGTTGCGCCAATCAGCCAGGTCGCCATCAACGGCGCCGTTCCGCCGAAGATCGTGTACGCCATGTTGTAGGTGATCGCCGAAGCGGTGTAACGGGTGCGCGTCGGAAAGGTCTCCGACAACAGCGCTGCCGTCACCACGCCGCAGAGGACAGCGCCAATCGCCAGCAACATCACGCCGACGATGGACGCCACAAAGGAACCGGAACTGGCCATCAGAAACGACGGATACACCACCACGATCAGCAGGACGCAGGTGCTGAGCACCGTCTTGCGTCTCCCGACCTTGTCGGAAAATGCTCCGGCCACTGGGCAGATCGCCGCCGCGAACAGCAACGCAATCAACGACACCAGCAGCGCGGTCGCACGACTGAGCCCGCCAGCGACCTGCAAATACGTCGCGAAGTAGGTGGTGAACATGTAGAACGACAGCGCCGTCAGCGACACAAACGCGCCTAGGCAGCAGATCGCCGCGCCGTGATTGCGCAGGGTTTCCTTGAGCGGCGAATGAGCCACCGCGTGCTCCTGCTTGACCGCTTGAAACGCCGGGGTTTCGTCCAGTTTCCAGCGCAGGTACAGCCCGACCAGCCCCAAGGGCGCTGCGATCAGAAACGGCAGCCTCCAGCCCCAACTGCCCATGGCTTCGGTGCTCAAAGAGGCTTCCAGCGCGTAGGCGATGAGCGCCGCCGCCGCGAACGCCGAAAAAGTCGACACCGGCACGAAGCTGCCGTACCACGCCCGTTGCGTGCGCGGCGCGTGCTCCATCAAGTAAGCGCACGCCCCCGCGTATTCACCCCCGGCGGAAAAGCCCTGGGCGCAGCGGATGAGGGTGAGCAAGACGGGCGCCATGACGCCGATTGCCGCGTAAGTCGGCAGCAGACCGATGATGGTCGTCGCCCCGGCCATTAACAGAATGGTGAACGCCAGCGTGCGCTTGCGGCCGATGCGGTCGCCCAGCATGCCGAAGAACACCCCGCCGAGGGGTCGAAACGCGAAGGCCACGGCGAACACCGCGAAGGTTTTCAAGAGTGCGGCGCTGGCGTCGCCGCTGGGGAAGAACTGCTGGGCAATGGTCGTGGCCAGAAAGCCATACACCGCGAAGTCGAACCATTCGACGAAATTGCCGATGGCGGCCGCCACGATGACTTTTCTCAGGGTGGCAGGATCAACCTGCTCAAGGACGGGAGTGGTCATGGAAACCTCGGCGCGCGTGGGAAAGATCCGATTATCGGTACAGCGCCCTGCCCGCCCGACTCCAGAAATGTCGCCGACGTACTCAGGACCGACCTATCGGAGGGTGTGGGCCGCAGGATTCGTGCCAGTGCCCGGATGCTCGCTCCGGCGTCAGCGATGTGCGGGCGCAGAATCGAAGGTTCGCTTGCCCTGCAATCCCCCGGTGTGCAGGAAGATCAGCCGCGTGCCCTTGGCGATCCGGCCCGAGATCACTTCTCCGTGCAGCGCCAGCAATGCCTTGCCGGTGTACAGCGGTTCGAGGGGGATACCGGTTTCAGCCTCATGGTGCGCGATGAAGTCGAGTAACGCGGGATCGGTTTTCGCGAAGCCGCCACGGCTGGCGTCCAGCAAGCGGTAACCCTGAGGTTTACAGCTGGCAGGCAAAGCGGCGTTAAGCGGCTGTTGATCACGTTCGGCCAAGGTCGCTGGTTTCGACAACGACGCAGCCCCTGTGGGAGCGAGCTTGCTCGCGAAGGCCTCAAGAATGCCCTCCACATTGCCCTCAACCCCATGACCTTCGGGCACCGCCATCGCGCCAATCACCTCATGCCCGCCCGCCTCTGCCAGAACCAATCCCGCCAACGTTGTGCCGGTGCCACAGGCCAACCACCAGCCGTCGTAATCTTCCCACCCCAAATCGCTAAGCTGGCTGCGCGCCTGTTCGACGATTTCACCGCAGCCCACCCCGCCGGCAAGCCCCCCGCCGCCTTCAGGCACCGGAAACAGATGCGGATAACGCTCGCGCCACGGTACCCAGAAATCCGCTTCATGCCGCGCGCGATACCCGGCGTAACCCAGCCAGTGCAGCTCCATCCCGAACGCCTGCAGATCCAGCACCGTTGGCGTCTCGACCGCATGCCCCCGCACCAGCCCGACCGTGGCAAAACCAAAGCGCTTGCCCGCCGCCGCCAGCGCATGCAAGTGATTGGAATGCGCGCCGCCCAGGCTGATGACGCCCCGTGCGCCGGCCTGTTCAGCCGCCGCCAGATGGTGCTTGAGCTTGAACCATTTATTGCCGCTGATCAGCGGGTCGACGAGGTCCAGTCGCAGGATTGCCGCCTCCACGCCGGCTGCCTGGAGCCAGTCGAAACGGAGGGGTTGCAGCGGTGCATGAGGGAGTGGTGATGAGGGAGCAAACATGAAATCGGTCAGGCAATGGACGGTGCGCGAGTCTAGCACTCGTTGCGCAGGGGGCTCGGTTTAGAAGGCTGTGTAGGGCGATTCTTGTTCTTCATTGGGACGCGTCCGGTTCGTGTTTTCGCTATGGAACGGCGCCTGGAAATGCCTCATCTTCGCCCGCTTCAGCCCCCGTCATGGATGAGTTGACTGGTTCTTTATGGACCGGTCGGGGGCGCATTCTCCTGCCAAGGACGCTCATTCATGCTCACCGTATTGCCGCCTTTCTTTGATCACAGTCGCCATAAGCTTGTTGTTCATCGTTTGCCATTTGCGCTCGACGTCTTGGCCTTCGAGGGCGAGGAACGGCTGAGCCGGCCGTTTCATTACCGGGTGGAATTTACCTCGGTCGAGCAGGACATCGGCGCCGAGCGGATGCTGGGCAAGACAGCGCAGTTCAGCCTGCATGCTGCGGCACATACGTTGCCTGTTGCGATTCGTGGGTTGCCGGTGCTTCGGGTTGAAGCGTTGCGGACGTTGCATGGGGTCATCACCGGCTTCAAGCGGCTGTCCGGTTCCGCTGACGAGGCGCGCTATGAAGTGACGCTGGAACCGCGCTTGGCGTTGCTGGGTCGCGGGCGGCAGTTCCGGATCTATCAACATCAGTCGGTGCCGCAGATTGTCGAGAGCATCCTGCGTACGCGGCATGACTTTGAGGGGCAGGATTTTCTGTTCACGCTGGTGCGGGAGTATCCGAAGCGCGAGCAGGTGATGCAGTACGGCGAAAGCGATCTGGCGTTTATTTCGCGGTTGTTGGCCGAGGTGGGGATCTGGTATCGCTTCACTAACGATGAGCGATTGGGGATTGCGGTCGTCGAGTTTCATGATGATCAGCGGCATTACGTTCGGCCTCGGGTGAGCTTGCCGTTTCGGCCGCAGTCGGGGTTGGGCAGCAGTGGCGCGGATGGGGTTTGGGGGCTGCAGGTTAGCCATGAAGTGGTGGAGAAAAACGTTCACTTTCGGGCTTATCACCATCGGGATGCGAACGCATGGCTGGATGGCGATGTGGACCAGACGCGTGGAGACTCCACGACTTATGGCGAGGCGTATCACTATGCCGAGTCCTACAGAGTCCTCGGCGACAAGCTGGATCAGGATGAAGATTTAGAAGGTGAAAGCGGGTTTTTCTATGCCCGATTGCGGCATGAGCGGTATCTGAACAATCAGACTCGCTTAAGTGGCGTGAGCAGCAGTGCTTCGTTGGGATTGGCGCGGGTGCTGCAGACTTCCGGTGGTGCGCCGCAG
The DNA here is from genome assembly GCF_057291635.1 of Pseudomonas sp. 1L-C-7-B-C1. NCBI lineage: Bacteria > Pseudomonadati > Pseudomonadota > Gammaproteobacteria > Pseudomonadales > Pseudomonadaceae > Pseudomonas > Pseudomonas sp. 1L-C-7-B-C1. The sequence continues at coordinate 154,453 of NZ_JBXAWH010000015.1, forward strand.
GCGTTTGAGCCGGGAGCGGTGATCACTGCATTGCGGTTGCGGGCGGCTCGGAATCGAAGTTTCGAGCTTAGCTTTGAAGCGATTCCGTATTCGGAGAGCGTGTGCTTTCGGCCGCCGTTGCTGGCAAAGCCTGAGATAGCGGGCACTGTGCCAGCGCGCGTGACCAGTTCGCTGGCCAACGATCCCTACAGCCACATCGACAGCGAAGGCCGCTACAAAGTCAGCTTTCTGTTTGATCGCGACAGCTGGAAACTGGGTGAGGAAAGCCTGTGGTTGAGGTTGGCCCGACCTTATGCCGGCGACACCCACGGCCTGCACCTGCCGCTGATCTGCGGGACCGAAGTGGCAATTGCCTTCGAGCAAGGCGACCCGGACCGGCCCTACATCGCCCATGCGCTTCATGACAGTAGACATCCCGATCATGTGACGCTGCTGCGCAGCGATTACAAACGCAACGTCCTGCGCACGCCGGCGAATAACAAGCTGCGCATGGAAGACGATCGCGGCAAGGAACACATCAAACTCAGCACCGAGCACAGCGGCAAGAGTCAGCTAAACCTTGGGCATCTGGTCGACAACGAGAAGGATAAGCGCGGCGAAGGGTTTGAGTTGCGCACCGATGGCTGGGGCGCGATTCGGGCGGGAAGCGGGCTGTTCATCAGTGCGGATGAACAGACCCAGGCGCACGGTCAGCAGCTCGACATGGACGCTGCAATCGACCAGCTCGAAACCGCGCTGTCCCTGGCCCGAACCATGGCCCAGGCCGCGAGAAGTGCAGGGGCCATTCCCGCCGATACGAGCGGCCAAACGCAACTGAACGATGCGCTCACCAATCTCACAGAGCCCGGTCTTCTGCTGCACGCGCCGGCCGGCATTGGCATCGTCAGCCCCGAGGCCATCTGCGTGTCCTCCGGTCGTGAAAGCGTCGCCATCACCTCGTCACGCTCGACCGACCTCAGCGCCGGACGCAACATCACCGGCACCGCCGAAGGCGCGATCAGCCTGTGCGCCGTCACCAACGGTCTGCAAGTAAAAGCGGTTCAGGGCGACGTCCAGCTTCACGCCCAAAGCGCCGCACTGCACGCGCTCGCCCAAGAAGACATCAAGATTGAAAGCCTGGCCGGCCGGATAGAAATCAGCGCCCCGAAGGAGCTCGTCCTCAGTTGCGGTGGCGCATTCATCCGTATCAAGGATGGCGAGATCGAGCTGGGCGCGCCGGGGAACATCTATCACCGTGCCGGTTACGTGCTAAAGGGCGGTGCCACCACGCTGACCACCCCGGTGACGCCAATACCTTATGGCTATGGGGCGGGGTACACCCTGGTCGACGCGCAACAGGCCGCTGCCCGTTTCGTCCGTTACCGGATCACCACCCAGGACGGCGAAGTATTCAACGGCGTGACCGACACGGACGGCAGAACCATGCCCGTCCACACGATGTTGCCCGGACGCGTGGCGATCGACTTTCCGGAGCCCGAAGAATGGCTGAAGCCGCGTTCCACACCGGAACCTGAGGAGGAAGAAGAGGAAGAGGAAATCACCGAAGGCATCACTTTGCGCATCGGACTGTTCTTTGATGGTACCGGGAATAACCAGAGCAATGCGGCGGCGACCGCACAGTGCCGACAATCGGATTTGGACAGTTTCAGTCGTGAAGAGCTTGAGAGCATTGCGGCGACTTGCAAGCAGTATGGGTTCGGAGAGTTTGACGGTAGTGCGTTTAACAGCGCGCCGAATAACAGTTACGGGAATGCGCCGAGCAACGTGGCGTATTTGTATGACTTGTATCCGGATAACAGCACCACGCCGCTTAATACAGACCAAAAGATCGCCTACCTATCCGTCTACATGGAAGGCATCGGCACACGTAGTGGCGGCAAAGATGACAGGCTGATTGGTCAAGGCCTCGGGCAGGGTGAAACTGGGGTGGTGGCTCGTGTCAAACAGGCACCAATATCCATCAAGAACCAGCTCAGCTTTTTCGGCGAAATCAATCCGGGAACTTCGATTCAAAAAGTTGAGCTCGATATTTTCGGATTCAGCCGCGGAGCAGCTGCAGCGCGTCACTGCGCAAATGAATTCCTCAAGCCGCAGTGCGGCATATTCGCCGAAGTGCTCAAGGCCGGAAACTTCGGTCTTAAGAAAGGGTTTGACGCTTCGACAGACGCATGCATTAACCTGATTGGCCTTTTCGATACCGTTGCGGCCATCTCAGACCCTCTGCATGGCGACTTCAGTCCAGGCGATGACGTCAATCGTGGCGTCAATCTCTACCTACCACCCGACTGCGCTCGGCAGGTTATTCACCTTCAAGCGCTCGACGAATATCGCGCCGACTTTTCTCTCAATAATGTTCACCACACGCACCTTCAGATAGGCCTGCCGGGCGCTCACTCCGATGTCGGCGGGGGCTATCTCCCAAGAGCAAGAGAAAAGTTGTGGATGACGCAACCCTGCAAGGCCAGCGTTCCGGCCGGCCAAAGGGTTGAGTCCCACGCGGCCTGGGCGCGTGCAGAGGCAGACGCCAAAGCATTGCGCGAAGCAGGCGTCGCTCGCGATGGCCACATTGCGGTGAAAGCCTGGCCTGCAGCAACTAACCCTCGAGGCAAAGCTGCGTCGGTCATGGAGGACTACTGGATAACCGTGCTGCTCGAACGCCCCGTGCATGGCGAACTGAGCCTGATTGCATTGCGTGTCATGCGTGAGCTGGGGATACGCCACGGCGTTCCATTCGACGTCATCCCCGATACGGATAAACGCTTCAAGCTACCGGATGAACTCCTGCCTATCTCCAAGCGAATCTTGCAGCAGGTAATGACAGGTCGGCTTGTACAACTTGAACCTGCGCACCAAGCACTACTCCGAGCACGTTACATCCATCTGTCCGCGCACTGGACCCCTGAGGGTCCCTTTCTGTTAAGCAAACCGGCACGGCTTAATCGTAGGAACGTACACCTCAACTACCCGCAAGATGGTTATCCAGAATGAAACGGCTAATTTATATGGCAGGCTTGCTGCTGACCCTTGCCGGTTGTGCGAGTGAGTCCAGAGTCCCGCCCCTCCACAAGCTGCCTTATCCGGCGTGGTACGTAGGATTGGCCGCACCAAAGCACATGGAAGTGTGGGTAGAGTCTGTGGATATTTTAGATCAGCGCGGCCTTGCATTTTTTCGAGTGCATGGCGGCGTCGCAAGTTATACCGGGAAGGCCGAGGGCTGGCATCAAGGAGGGGGCAAGTCAAAACCCATAAATAACGTCGATCTTCCTGAACAAATTTTCCTGCGCTGGCAGTCACTGGCGGAGCCACAGGCTTACAGGGCAAGAATACAAATCCCTCAGTGGGTACGCGATGAAATGGTACGGCCAGAGCGGGTCTACTGCCGCGGCTCAAAAGAATGGATAGAAGACTACCGATTCGCTATTACGCTGGGAATGGCGCCGGGAGGTATCGTCAAAGTGTGGGTTGGCGGGCCATGCCTGGGCTTCAAAGAAGTCGGTCGCTACCAAGCTAAAGTCGAGCCGCGTGGCCCGAACCAAGACGGAAAAGGACTATTTTACCGACCACCAAATCCAGAAGCGCAAGCCTGGATAGACCAGCACGGTATTCCCTATGGCAGTTGGTAATGCTGCTGCGGACTCGCGACCATCACGCCACCGCACAAATGAATATCTCAGAACCCAGTGCGGCGCCCACTCCGATGTCGGCGGAGGTTACCTGCCACGAGCACGAGAAAAGTTGTGGATGACGCAGCCCTGCAAGGCCAGCGTTCCGACCGGTCAAAAGGTTGAATTCCATGCCGCGTGGACCCGTGCAGAGGCGGACGCCAACGTATTGCGCGAATCAGCCGTGGCTCGCGATGGCTACGTTGCCGTGAAGGCCTGGCCTGCAGCAACTAACCCTCGCGGCAAAGCTGCGTCGGTCACCGAGGACTACTGGATAACAGTGCTGCTCGAACGCCCGGTGCATGGTGAACTGAGCCTGATTGCATTGCGTGTCATGCGTGAGCTGGGGATACGTCACGGCGTTCCATTCGACGTCATCACCGATACGGATAAACGATTCATGTTGCCCGATGAACTCGTGCCAATCTCGAAGCGAATTTTGCAGCAGGTAATGACAGACCGGCTTGTACGACTTGACCCTGCGCAAGAGGCATTGCTCCGAGCACGTTACATCCACCTGTCCGCGCACTGGACCCCTGAGGGTCCCTTTCTATTGAGCAAACCGGCACCGCTCAAACGCCGCAACGTGCATTTCAACCGTCCGCAAGAAGGCTATCCAGAATGAACCGCCTTATCTTCGGAATAGGGCTGCTTATTAGTCTGAGTGCTTGCGCAAGTGGGCCAAGATTACCCCCAGCCCCCAAGCTGCCGTATCCGGCCTGGTACATAGGTTTCGCCGCCCCCAAGCACATGGAAGTATGGGTGGAAACCGTCGACGTACTGGACACGCGTGGACTCGCATTCTTTAGGGTGCACGGCGGCGTCGCGAGTTACACCGGGAAAGTGGAGGGCTGGCACCAAGGGGTGTCGGGAGGAAAACCTATAAATAACGTCGATCTACCCGACCAGATTTTCCTGCGTTGGCAGTCACTGGTAGAGCCTCAGGCTTACAGGGCCAGGATACAAATCCCTCAGTGGGTACGCGATGAAATGGTACGGCCAGAGCGGGTCTACTGCCGCGGCTCAAAAGAGTGGATAGAAGACTACCGATTCGCGATTACGTTGGGAATGGCGCCGGGAGGTATCGTCAAAGTGTGGGTTGGCGGGCCATGCCTGGGCTTCAAAGAAGTTGGCCGCTACCAAGCCAAAGTCGAGCCGCTCGGACCCAACCAGGACGGAAGAGGCTTGTTTTACCGAGCACCCAATCCAGCAGCGCAAGCCTGGATAGACCAACACGGCATCCCCTATGGCAGTTGGTAACTCGGCCATGAGTGCTCACAAGGGGCATCACGGCACGCGACGGCTAGCGCACTTGCGGCTTTGTTCAAGGCTTCCATTTGCAGACTGGGTTTCCCGAATGAGGCGTCTGGTCTTTGCGGTCGGATTGCTGATCAGCCTGAGTGCCTGCGCAACGGGTGGCTCAGTACCCCCACCTGTCAAGCTGCCTTATCCGGCATGGTACATCGGCTTCGCCGCGCCCAAACACATGGAAGTGTGGGTGGAAAGCGTCGACGTGCTCGATCAGCGAGGATACATTTTCTTCAATGTGCATGCTGGGGTCGCCGGTTACACGCGTAAGCCCGAGGGCTGGCACAAGGGCACATCTGGTGGCAAACCCATCAACAACGTCGACCTACCAGACCAACTCCTTCTGCGCTGGCAGTCGCTAGTTGAGCCTCAGGCTTACAAAATCAGCATCCGGATACCGCAGTGGGTACGCGATGAGATGGTCAAACCAGAGAAAGGATTTTGCCTCTGGGCTGGCGAGTGGAAAGAAGACTTTCGCGACACCATCACCTTAGGAATGGCGCCTGGGGGAATTGTAAAAGCGTGGTTAGGCGGATCGTGCCTGGGCTTCAAAGAAGTCGGCCGTTACCAAGCTAAAGTAGAGCCGTTAGGCCCCAACCAAGACGGAAAAGGGCTGTTTTACCGAGCCCCAAATCCAGCCGCTCAAGCCTGGATCAACCAGCACGGAATCCCCTACGGCAGCTGGTAACCGTCCCACCCGCCAGAGTCCCCACAGACCCTGGCGGAACGCGATCCAAGCCCATTAACCCCAACCGCAACATCACCCGCCAGAAACCAACCCTTACAACCCCGCCGCCAACCGCGACCCCTGATCAATCGCCCGTTTGGCATCCAGCTCAGTCGCCACATCCGCCCCGCCAATCAAATGCACGCTCTGCCCCGCCGCCTGTAACCCGTCATACAGTTCACGCAGCGGATCCTGCCCGGCGCAGATCACCACGTTGTCCACCGGCAACAGTTTCTCCTCGCCCTCCGCGCCGATACGAATATGCAGACCCGCATCATCGATCTTCAGATACTCCACGCTGTTGAGCATCTGCACCTGTTTGTTTTTAAGCCCGGTGCGATGAATCCAGCCTGTGGTTTTGCCGAGGCCGTCGCCGACTTTCGTGGCCTTGCGCTGGAGCAGGAACACCTGACGCGCCGGCGCGTGGGGATGAGGCTTGATCCCGGCCACGCCGCCCCGCGCTTGCAGCTGGGTATCGATGCCCCACTCGTCCCAGAAGGCATCGCGATCCAGGCTGGTGGCCACGCCCTGATGGACGAGGAATTCCGACACATCGAAGCCGATGCCCCCCGCGCCAATCACGGCGACGGACTTGCCCACCGGTTTGCGGCCAAGGATCACGTCGAGGTAGCTGAGCACCTTGGGGTTGTCGACGCCAGGGATAGCGGGCGTGCGTGGCGCAATGCCGGTGGCCAGGATCACTTCGTCATAGCCCTTGCCAAGCAGGTCATCGGCCGTAACGCGGGTGTTCAGGCGCAGGTCGACGCCGGTGGTTTGCAGCTTGCGGCCGAAGTAGCGCAGGGTTTCGAAGAACTCTTCCTTGCCCGGAATGCGCTTGGCGATGTTGAACTGCCCGCCGATTTCGCTGGCCGAGTCGAACAGCGTTACGTCGTGCCCGCGCTGGGCCGCGACGGTTGCGGCAGCTAGGCCAGCGGGACCGGCACCTATGACGGCGATTTTCCGGACCTGGGTGACCGGCAGGTAATTGAGCTCGGTTTCATGGCAGGCCCGCGGGTTGACCAGGCAGCTGGTGAGCTTGCCGCCGAAGGTGTGGTCGAGGCACGCCTGGTTGCAGCCGATGCAGGTGTTGATCTCGTCGCTGCGACCGGCCGCAGCCTTGTTCACGAATTCGGGGTCGGCGAGAAACGGGCGCGCCATGGAGACCATGTCGGCGTCACCTTCGGCCAGCACCTGTTCGGCGACCTCGGGGGTATTGATGCGGTTGGTGGTGATCAGCGGGATCGACACCGAGCCGCGCATTTTCGCGGTCACTTTGGCGAACGCAGCGCGCGGTACTTTGGTGGCGATGGTCGGAATGCGCGCTTCGTGCCAGCCAATGCCGGTGTTGATCAAGGTGGCGCCCGAACGCTCGATGGCCTGGGCCAGTTGCACCACTTCTTCCCAGCTGCTGCCGCCTTCGATGAGGTCAAGCATCGACAGACGATAGATGATGATGAAATTCGGGCCGACGGCTTCACGCACCCGACGCACAATCTCCACCGGCAGACGCATGCGGTTTTCGTAGCTGCCGCCCCAACGGTCGCTGCGATGGTTGGTGTGAGCGACGAGAAACTGGTTAATGAAATAGCCTTCGGAGCCCATGATTTCAACGCCGTCGTACTCGGCGGTCTGCGCCAGGGTCGCGCAGGTAACGAAATCCTGAATCTGCTTCTCGATGCCCTCTTCGTCCAGCTCTTTGGGCTTGAAGGGGTTGATCGGCGCCTGAATCGCGCTCGGTGCCACCTGCTTCGGACTGTAGGCATAACGTCCGGCGTGGAGGATCTGCATGCAGATCTTGCCGCCGGCCTCGTGCACGGCTTGGGTGACGATGCGATGGTTGGCCGCCTCTTCCGGCGTCGACAGCTTGGCCGCCCCCGAATACACCCCGCCTTCAGCGTTCGGCGCGATACCGCCGGTGACCATCAGGCCGACCCCGCCCCGTGCGCGCTCGGCGAAATACACCGCCATGCGCTCGAACCCGCCCGGCTTTTCTTCGAGCCCGGTGTGCATCGAGCCCATCAGGGTGCGGTTGCGCAGCGTGGTGAAACCCAGGTCCAGGGGCGCAAGCAAGTGCGGGTAGTGGGGGGCGGCCATTAAGAAAACTCCATCAACATCATCACGGGATGCGAGCACTCTGCGGTGCGCGTCTGATCAGTTCAGGGGCCAAATGACGGCCTGTCCATAACGCAGACAGTAAACAGCCCTTGACGCCTGCTCAATGACCTTAAGTGACAAGTTAATGATTAAATCGCGCAGCTTGCTCGCTACCCAGATCCAGTCAGCCCATTTTGACTTCCATCATGCAACACGCAGAACATCGACATCTCTCTCCCCCCGAAGCGGCCCTACACCTTCTCCAAATGGCCGTTTTGCCGTAGCCTTCCGGCAACGTCATCGCGCCCTGCGCGCTTTCTTCCCAGAGGCAGTTCTCCTTTCTTCATGCGCAAAGTTCTCGGTTCACTTACCGCTGCAGTGCTGGTGATCCTCCTCGTCAGCTACGGGCTGTGGACGGGCAAGCGTCATGTCGGGCATTACCTGACGGACCTGCGCATTCAACTGGTGATCAACGACGGGCAACCCGGCGCACGCGGCAACCTGCTGGGCATTCAGCCCGAGCTGTTCCCCTCCGATTATTCGAGCGTCAAACGCCTGCACCGCAAGCTCGCGTCGTATCTCGTACAGGCCCGCGACCATGGGCTGCTCAACGATAAAACCATCGTGGTACTGCCCGAGCACATCGGCACCTGGCTGTTGGCCGTCGATGAAAAGGCCCAGTTCTACCAGGCCACCACCCTCGACGAAGCCATGAACTGGCTGGCGTTCAGCAACCCGCTGCTGTTCATCGACGCCATGTTTCATGCGCGGGGCAGCAGCCGCCTGGAGGACGCACACTTACGCATGAAGGCGCCTGGCATGGCGCAGGATTATCAGAACGTGTTCGGCGGGCTGGCCAAGGAATTCGGCGTGACGCTGGTCGCCGGCTCGATCGTGCTGCCCAGCCCGCGTGTGGAAAACGGCGAACTGCGCATCGGCCGTGGCGCGCTCTATAACAGCAGCCTGGTGTTCGGCCCCGACGGCCTGCCCCTGGGGCAGCCCCAGCGTCAGTTGTTCCCGGGCTGGAATCAGCGGGGTTACATCCGTCCCGGCAAAGACGCGCCGCTCAACGTCATCGACACCCCGGCCGGGCGGCTGGCGACGCTGATCGGCAGTGACAGCTGGTACCCCGACAACTACGCGCGCCTCAATGCCAGCGGCGTCGAGCTGATCGCAGTGCCCGCTTACGTCGCCGGCACTGGCGGCTGGGCGGAACCCTGGCGCAGCGACAAGCATGAGGCACTGGCCGCCCATCTGAACCTCGGCGCAACACCCATGACCCAGGGCGAAGCCTGGCGTCGACTCGCCCTGACCCCGGCCAGCACCGCCAAGGCGGGTATCGGCGTATTCATGCGCGGGCAGTTCTGGGATCAAGGCAGCGCCGGCCACAGTTTCGCCAGTCGCGACGGACAAAGCATCGCCGAGCAATCCATCAGCGCCACCCCGAAAGGTGTCCGCCCCGGTCATGGCGCGCGCCTGATCAATCTGTGGTTGTGACCGATGGCCTCCCCTCGCGTGCGTCTGGGCGATCTGTCCGTGGGCTTCGTCCACAGCCTCACCGACGCCGTTCGCAAAGAAGGGAAAGACCCGCAACCGCTGCTGGCGCAATACGGCCTGGATGCCGCGCGACTGGGCGAGGCCGGTGCCCGGCTGTCGATCCCGCGCTACATGCGCCTGGGCCATGGCGCCATCGAGCTGACCGGCATGACTGCGCTGGGCTTGCGAATGGGCCAGGCCAGTCGTTTGAGCCACGCCGGTCTGGCGGGTATCACTGCCGGGCAGGCGCCGACCGTGCGCGAAGCGGCGCGAACGCTGATTCGTTTCGAACCGCTGTACGGCTCGAATTATCGCGGCCAGTCGAGCTTGCACGAGGACAGTGACGGCGCCTGGCTGCGCTTCTACTCCATCAGCCCGTACAACGACTACAACCGCTTCGTGGTGGATTCTATTCTCAGCGGCTGGCTGCATCAGCTGTCAACGCTGAGCGGGACGACACTAAAAGCCGAACGTCTGGAGATCGAGTTCGAGGCCCCCGACTACGCCGCTGAATACGCCGTGCTCTGCGAGCAGCCTGTGAGTTTCGCGGCGGGCGTCAATCAGCTGCGGCTCAACCAGCATCAGCTTGGCCTGCGCAACCCCGACCACGTGCCGAGTACCTGGCGGCATCTGCTGCAGGTGTGTGAACGGGAACTGGAACAGCTCACGCGCACCCGCAGCCTGCGCGAGCGCATCACCCAGTTGCTGGGGCCGTTGTTGAATGGAGGTCGGGAGCCGGACCTGGAAGAAGTGGCGGCCCGACTGAAGCTGCCGACCTGGACGCTGCGACGCAAGCTGGCGGACGAGGGCACGCAGTTTCGCGCGATCCTCAATGACACCCGGCGCGACCTCGCCATGACCTACATCCGGGACACCGAACTGGCCTTCGGCGAAATCGCTTACTTGTTGGGATTTGCGTCGGCCGAAGCTTTTCAGCGGGCCTTCAAACGCTGGACCGAACAGACGCCCGGTGCGTTTCGCCGCAGCCAGCGCCAGTCGTTCTGACTTCCAGCCGTGGGTTTTCTTACAACTCAGTGGCGTCTTCGGCAGGTTCCAGCGGGTCCATCTCGTACGCCTGGTATTCCAGCAGTTCTTCCTGATACTCGTCCATTTTCGCGCCCTCGTGGCCGGTTCTTGTGATAGGTGGCTTTTGTGCTCGACATCGTTCTAGCGACGCTGAGTCATTCAGCAGCAGATTCACTGACTACGAGCCCAACCCTAAAGTGCCCTCATGAACAAAAAATGAAGGTCCGTTGAACACTGGACGCGCCCGGATAAACGGCAAGGGTCGCGATCACGTGCAGACCCATCTCCAAACCTGCTTTGAGCTCGCATTCGGTGTGTGGGCTGTGAGTTCTTTTATGCATGACGGGTTGGCCACTTGACGATCGCGCCGTGTTCGCCATAGTCTCGACGCCATGAACGTACCCCAGCATTTCTTCGGCCAGATAATTATTACCGCCATTCCAGTCATGGCGGGTTAGCCGACGTTTGCACCCAACCCGCCCTAGAGGCGGGTTTTTTCTCTCTGTCTCTCGGGCCAAAAACCACACCAGGAGCCAGACATGATCATTCGCCCTTCCCTCGCCTTTTTCGCCGCCCGCCTGATCATCCCAAGCCTTCCGACGAGGCCCTCACGATGAGTCAGCCACCGGCCTACGCGCTCGATCAGGGCGACCTGCTCAATCACTACGTCAAAAAGATCCTCAACTCCCGCGTGTACGACGTTGCTGTGGAAACCCCGCTGCACGCCGCGCGTCAACTGTCCCAGCGCCTGAAGAATCACGTCCTGCTCAAGCGTGAAGACTTGCAGCCGGTGTACTCCTTCAAGATTCGCGGCGCGTACAACAAGTTGGCGCAGCTGAGTCCGGAAGAACTGGCGCGGGGCGTGGTGACAGCGTCGGCAGGCAATCACGCCCAGGGCCTGGCGCTGGCGGCGAAGACCTTGGGTGTGTCGGCGACCATCGTCATGCCGAAGACCACGCCGGAGATCAAGGTCGAGGGCGTTCGCTCCCGGGGCGGAAAAGTCGTACTCCACGGCGACTCGTTTCCCGAAGCGCTGGCGTATTCGCTGAAACTGGTTGAGGAACACGGCTACGTCTACGTTCATCCGTACGACGATCCCGACACCATCGCCGGGCAAGGCACGGTGGCGATGGAAATCCTGCGTCAGCATCAGGGGCCGCTGGACGCGATCTTCGTCCCGGTCGGCGGCGGCGGGCTGATCGCCGGCATCGCTGCGTACGTGAAATACCTGCGCCCGGAGATCAAGGTGATCGGCGTCGAGCCGGACGATTCCAACTGCCTGCAACAGGCCATGGCCTACGGCGAGCGGGTGGTGTTACAGCAAGTCGGGCTGTTTGCCGATGGCGTCGCGGTGGCGCAGATCGGTCAGTA